>NZ_JBIWAJ010000011.1:152716-285787 GCF_044759975.1 Streptomyces sp. NPDC098789 | reverse complement strand
TCGGTCTGGGTGTCTCGAACGCGGTGCAGGCGAAGGAGGTCGCGGTCTTCGCGGACGGCGTGATCGTCGGCTCGGCCTTCGTCAAGCTCCTCCTCGACGCCCCGGACCTGGAGTCCGGGCTGGCCGCCGTACGGTCCCTGGCGGGCGAACTCGCGGAAGGCATACGCAGGAGCTAGCTACATCCCTTGCAGCAGCCCGGTTCCGCTCCGCGGTAGGCCAGGTCGCACCGCTCGCAGGTCTGCATCGGCAGCACCGGGGGCATCGGCGCCCGGTCTGAGCCAGCCACCCTCTCGGGCGGAATCTGCGTGGTGAGCCGGTAGGCGATCAGCCCGGCCGGGTTCCGCGGGCGGGGCGGCAGGTGGAGGGTGAGCGCGGCGGTCACGGCGTCCGGCGAGGCCCCGCGCTCCAGCCAGGCCTCGACCGCGGGCGCGAGCCGCTCGACGTCCCGCTCCCCGAGCAGCAACCGCGGATCCACCCCGCGCAGCCCTACGAGCACCCGCTCGGCCGCGTCCCTGCGCGCGGCGCTGGCCGGGCCGGCGGGCCGGGGGAGCGGCGGCAGCTGGGTGGCGACCGCCACCGGTGGCGCCGCGTCCTCCGCCACGACGGGCTCGGTCGCCACGGGCTCCGCTTCCGGCCCTGCTCCCCGCCCGGCTTCCTCCTCGGGGACGGCGTACCCGGGCCGGTTGTAGAACACGGTCCGCGTGACCACCTGCCCGCCGGGCAGCCGGTCCCGGGTGCGCTCCAGGTACCCGTGCTCCTCCAGCTCCCGCAGCGCCCGGGCGATCCGGTACTCGCTCTCGGGGAACCGCGCGGCGAGGTCCTTGATGCCGACGGGCGTGCCGGCCGGCAGTGACTGGATGTGCGTGCCGAGGCCGATGCCGATCAGGGACATCTCGTCGTGCTGGGCGAGGTGGTTGCCCACCACGGTGAAGCGGCGGGTGTGCCGGATGTTGACGTGGGTGACCCCGTACCGGGGACTCCCGTCGCCATTACGGGACGAGGCGCGCGGGCGCACGTTAAGCTTCTGAATACCCATCGGGAAGCGCTACTTCCTTGCTGGTCAGGCCCCCGCCCGGGATTGCACTCCCGCCGGGGGCCGACGCATGTCTGGACTTGTCGCGCCGAGCATATGCCAGCGAACCCCCATGAAAGCCAGCCCAGTTGGCGCCGTTCACCCATGTGAGCTACACCCCGCCGCACCCTCGGCCGGGAGGCTGGAGGGGCTTGGCGGAGGCCTTTCGCTTCCCCAGTACTAACCCCTTACACAACCAACCTGACCGCCACGCGGAAACCCGCGATGCGGCTGCCTGCGCACGGCTCCTTCCTGATTACTACGCTGCGGCGATGACGATTCGCGCTGTGGTTTTCGACGTCGGCGAGTGCCTCGTGGACGAGACCCGGGAGTACGGCACGTGGGCCGACTGGCTCGGCGTACCGCGCCACACGTTCGCAGCGATGTTCGGGGCCGTGATCGCACAGGGCCGCGACTATCGAGAGGTCTTCGAGTCGTTCAAGCCCGGCTTCGACCTGGCGACCGAGCGGGAGGCGCGGGTCGCCGCGGGCAAGCCGGAATGGTTCGGCGAGGACGACCTCTACCCGGACGTGCGGCCCGCGCTCGCCCGGCTCCGCGCGGACGGACTCTGGCTCGCCATCGCCGGGAACCAGACCGTGCGCGCCGGTGGACTGCTGCGCGAGTTGTTCACCAAGGACGTGGACCTGATCGGTACCTCGGACGATTGGGGCGCGTCGAAGCCTGACCCCGAGTTCTTCGAGCGGGTCACCGCGGTCGTCCCCGCCGAGCCGTCGGAGATCCTGTACGTGGGCGACCGCGTCGACAACGACCTCCGCCCCGGCAAGCAGGCGGGGATGCACACCGCGCTCGTCCGCCGGGGCCCGTGGGCCACGATCCAGTGGGACACCGCCGAGGCGCGCGAGCTGCCGACGTTCCGCATCGAGAGCCTCGCAGAGCTGTCCCCCCGCATCGCCGAGTTCAACAGGCGACTGCGCTGACCACCGCACCCCAGGCGTAGAGCCGGTCGTCGAGGTCACGCACGTACTCCTCGTGCTCCCACGGTCCGAGTGCGCGCCGCACCTCGCGGACCCGCTCCAGCCCGGTGGCGTACCAGTGCGTCTCCAGCAGTTCCAACGCGCGGAGGGCGTACCGGGCCGCGTCCTCCGCGCGTCCGGCAGCGGCCTCGACCGCACCGAGGTCGCCGAGGACGACCGTGCGTCGCTTGTCGGCGTCCCCGGGCAGTTCGTCGAGTACGCGCAGCAGCGTCTCGCGCGCTTGCGGCAGGTGCCCGGCGATCAATTGCGTATTGCCCTTGAACGCGGCGGGCATAGGTACGGGCTGCCACCATGCGCTCGGTCGCAGCTGCTTGCTGCCCGGCCCACCCGGGGATGAACGCCATGTGGGCGAGGACCGCGGCGCCGAGCAGGGCGTCGTCGGCTTCCCCGGCTGCCTGGAGCGCGCGCACCCACGTGTCGCCCGCCCGGTCGGGTTCGCGGAGGTCGAAGAACTCGATGCGGCCGGCCAGGAGCCAGCTTTCCGCGAGGGAGGCCGCGAGCGTCTGCCGGGTGCGGCCGGTGGTCGCGTCGAGCAGTTGGCCGCCGAGGGTGGCGTGCGCGGCTACGGCCGGGTGCAGCATCGCGGGCGTCACCGTCCAGTACAGGCGACGGTGGGCGCGGGTGACGGCGAGGAAGTCGCCTCCGACGCTGGCGGGTTGTGGCGGACCGGGAGTACGGATCGGGCCGCGGTTCGCGGGGGCGATGAGGCTCTTGGCGGGCAGGGGGCCGGTACCGGACGGCACGTTGAAACCGAGTTCGTCGAGGGTGCGCCCGAGGAGGTCGACCAGCGCCTGACGTACTTCCGGGTTCGGCAGGGGCGGGTTCTCCCCTTCGTACCGGCGGGCCTGGCGCAGGCCGATGTGGAGCCCGCGGGCCGCCAGGGCATCGACCAGTTCCTGCTGGGTCCGGTAGCCCGCGGCCTGGCGGGCCGCCCTGAACCGGGCGTTGACACGAAATCGCTGCGCGAAGGCCGGCTGATGGCCGTCGTCGAGGAGTGCGTCGACGTGGTCGCCGGTGAGCAGACGTACACGCGGACCGCGTACGTCCGTGGCGCCGACGGCCTGGAGTTCACCGCGGCCCCGAGCACCCTGGAGCAGCTGTGACCGCCGAGGTGCCGGCCACCGGCCGGATCTGCGTTTGCTGCGACCGCCCCATCAAGGCCGGCGACCACCAGTTCACCCCGCACCCGGCGTCCGGCGCCCAGCCCTCCAGCTGGTCCCACGACATTCGCGACCCCTCATGCAAGCCGCTGCGCGCGAACGAGCGATAGCCCGCTAAGCGCCCCTCAGCCGGGCGCCTAACCCCTCCGCACCCACTTCTACGAGAGTCAGCTTCGGTCTCCGCCACCGCACAGAGGCTTGCCCGCACTCATAGGGGGGCACTCCGCTACGCGGTGGCAGGATCATGGTGCGGCCTAAGACGTCGTTTCTTTTGGTGGTTTTCGCGCCGAGCTGTGCAGGATACTGCTGTGGTGCTGTTGACGTGGATTGCTGAGGTGGCGGCAGAGCCCCTGGCCTTGGAGCCGGCTGATCGGCGGGTGGAGTGGGAGACCAACACCTGGTCGCTGAGTCCTGCGGACGAGGACAGAAGTTCGTTGTCCGTCGCCGCGGTGGTGGCTGCCTTCGAACGGACTGCTGCTGCCATCCGGGAACACATTCGAGATCTGGGCTTTCCCGGCGTGGCGACGTTCTACGTGTGGCACGACGAACAGGCCGGGCAGCTTCGGTGCTCGACCGGTTCTGTACCCCCGGATGCGTTGCCGTTCACCGGTACCTATGTGACTTCCGACGACCTCGGGCCGGTCGTCGAGGGCTTTCTGGCCGACAGCGAGCGAGGCTGCATCGCCTGGTCGGATCTGGATGACGTGCAGAGCGTCTCGGTGAAGACCGGCACTGAGCCGGAGATCATGCCGGTCGGTGTCTGGGTCGCCAGTGTCGGGGCCTCACTCTGACTGTTCCTGCTCGTCCACACGGACGAGTCTGCGGTGGCAGATGAGGGCTGCGACTATGCCGACGAAGGCGAGGAAGTGTTCGGCCTTGCGCTCGTAGGGGCGGTGGAGCCGACGGCAGCCGGCGAGCCAGGACACGGTCCGTTCGACGACCCACCTGTGGCGGCCCAGTCGTTGCGAGGACTCGATTCCTTTGCGGGCGATGCGGTGGCGGATGCCGCGTTTACGGAGCCAGCGCCGCAGGTGGTCGTAGTCGTAGCCCTTGTCTGCGTGGAGCTTGCCGGGCCGCCGCCTGCGAGGCCCTCGCCGGGACCGGATCGGCGGGATACCCCGCACGAGCGGTTCAAGACCGAGGCTGTCGTGCATGTTCGCACCGGAGATACCCATCGACAGCGGCAGTCCGTTCCGGTCCGTGAGCAGATGGATCTTCGATCCCAACTTGCCTCGGTCGGTCGGATTCGGTCCCGTCAGAGGCCCCCTTTTGCAGCCCGCATACTGACCGAATCGATCGCGCACCGCGACCAGTCGAGTTCCCCGCGGGCGCCGAGTTCGTCGAGGATGACACGGTGGAGCCGGGCCCAGACACGGGCCCGGCTCCACTGGGCGAAGCGCCGGTAGACCGTCTGCCAGGCCGGGCCGAACACCGGCGGCAGCTGCCGCCAAGTGCAGCCCGACGTCGCCACGAAGACGATCGCGGCAAAGGCTTCGCGGTCACCCGCTCGACGCCGGCCGCCGCCCTGCGGGCGTATGACCTCCGTTGGCGGTACCACCCGCCGAAACAGGACCCACAATTCGTCCGGCACGAGCCGCTCAACCAGATCCGTCACGCACGGTGCAACGAACGATCACGCCAAAGGAAACGACGTCTAAGAGCTGTCCCGTATATGGACGGCGCCCCCTTGCCGATCCCGGATCGGACCGTGTCAGTGGCTGGTGACAGGATCGAGGGGTGCTGATCAAGGGATACGACGTCGGCGGCCCGTTGGTGCCGGGCGAGTCACTACTGGCCCACCCGGGCTTCTGGTCGAACTACCTCCTGGTGATGTGCGGCGACGGGGGGTGTCCCGAGCGCCCGGTTCCAGAGTGGTTCGGCGAGGACGGCGCTGATGTCGATGCCTTGTCAGAGGTCCTCTTCGATCCTGAGCGCTGGCCAGCGTTCAGGGTGCCGACAGAAGACGGCCCCGGAGCCGTGGTGATCTACCGCAACCTGGATGGCGACTACGGCACCGACTACCTCCTCACCCATCCAGGCAGAAGCAACGCCGAGCAGGTCGCCAGCTGGGACGGAGACTTCTCGGGCGCTGGGCTGACATGGCACGAACTGATCCGGATCGCTGACAGCCCGTCCCTTGCGGACGAAGGCGTCCAGGACCCAGCCACCCGCCTCCTGCTGCTGCTTCCCCTCCTCACCGACCCGGACGTGCCGGAAACAGCATCAGCACGTCTCATCGCCGCCCTGACCGCAGTCGGGGCGCCGCAAGACACTGCCTCCCTCGCGGCGGAGCACCTCCTGGCCCACCTCACGAGGAGATCCCGACACGACCCCACGTGGGTGTCTCCGCTGAGCGGCAGCTGAGAGGCAGTCCGAGTCACCAGCCACCCATGAAACGATCTTGGTATGGCTTGTGATCACGGCGTCGGAATCTTCCTGAATAGCTCCGTTCTCCGGGCTGAGCCCTCGCGCCTTCGGGAGGTTGGTAACGGTTCTGCGGCGCGACGGTGCGGATGCGGTCCGCAAGGGCCGGCCGTGGGGTCTTCCGCTGGAGGGCCGGGCACTGCTGGTCGCGGCCTACTGGCGAACTAACCTCACGATGGCAAGCGGGCCGCACGGCGGTTCGTCATGCCCGAGGCGGCGAGAAGATCATTTACGGGACAGCCCTTAGGGGGAGCACCAGACGGCGTCTCGCCATGCTTCTTCGAAATCTTCCCGCGTCACCGATGTGGCCGCGAAGTCAGGCAGGTTGTTGATTTCTTCAATGTCGCCGACCGGGACCTCGCTCAGGCCCATTTCTCGCGATTCGTGGTACTCGTCACTGCGCAGGAATCTCCCGTCTCGGTACCGATGCACCTTGCGGGCTTCGTACCCATCGCCTCGGATTTCACTCCAAATGGTCGCCGGATCCTCGTCCGCCCCGGTCAGCCATTCAACTCGCCAATATTCCATGGTCTAGCTTTCTCCGTGTCGGACGATCCGGCCGGCGATGCTCAGTGGTCCGTCGTTCAAGATGACGTACACGTCAGGGCGTTCTGCGGAACGCATGACGGCGAGGTCGCTCACGTTGGCCTCGATGAAGTGGGTGAATCTCGCCCCACCCCAGGGTGCGCGGATGAATGCGGCGGATAGCTGTCCACACGTTTTCGTGCCGGGAGCTATATCCGACAAGTATTGACCGTCACCGAACCTGGCGTCCTTGGGGTTGTGCTCATTGATTGAGGCGCGCAATTCCTTACTGTCGAATATCCCGGTGTATCCTTTCTCGTTCGTGTAGTGGTACAGGGTTGAGAGTTCTTCCTGTGGGAGTCGTACTCCTGGGCGAGGGTTACGGCGCCGATCGTGCGCGCCAGCTCCTGGCCCGCCGCGTCGTGGGTGAAGGTCAGGGTGCGGCCGGAGGTCGTCAGGGCCGTGTTCCGCCCCGCCGCGTCGTACGTCCACTCGGACCGTGCGCCACTGGGCGTCGTACGGGCGCTGCGGCGGCCCAGGGCGTCGTACGCGTAGCTCAGCGTGCGGCCGTCGACCGTCTCCGAGCGGATCCTGCCCGCGCGGTCGCGCAGCCAGGTGAGGGTGGAATCCGGTGAGGTCACCGAGGCCAGCTGGTCCGATACGTCGTACTCGTACGCCGTCGAGCCGGCCGGAGTCCGCTTCTCCGTGACCTGGCCCAGGGCGTTGTGCTCGTAGCGGGTGACCTCGGACAGCGCGTTCGTGCGGGAGACGAGCCGGCCCGCCGGGTCGTGGCCGTAGGCCAGGGCGCGGCCGTCGAAGTCCGATTCCGAGGCGAGCCGGCCCGCCGGGTCGTAGTGGTAACTCCACACCAGGCCCTGCGGGTTGGTCACGCCCGTCAGGCGCAGCTCCGTATCGTGCGCGAACCCGTACCGGGCCCCGTCCGGGCCGGTACGGGCCACCAACAGGTCGAAGTCCCCGTACTCGGAGACCGTCACCCCGCCCGCCGCGTCCGTGTGGGTCAGGCAGTTGCCCTCGCCGTCGTACGTCCACGACTCGGCGCTGCCGTCCGCGTACGCGCGGCGCAGCAGGCGGCCCTCCACGCTCCACGTGAGGTGCGTGGTGCGGCCCAGGGGGTCCGTCACCGCGACCGGGCGGCCGAAGGCATCGCGCTCGTACGTCGTGGTCGCGCCCAGCGGGTCCGTGGTCGACACGACCAGGCCCGCGGCGTCCGAACGCACCGTCGTCGTCGCGTCCAGCGCGTCCGTCACGGCCGACAGGTGGCCCCGCGCGTCGTGGGCGAAGCGGGTCGTGACGCCGGACGTGCCGGTGACCGAGGTCCGGCGGCCCCGCGCGTCGTACGTCTGGCGGACCGTCGTGCCGTCCGGGTTCAGCACCTTCACCGGCAGGCCGCGGGCGTCGTACTGCGCCCGCGTCGCGCGGCCGTCCGGACGGATGACCGCGAGCGGACGCCCCTCCTCGCTCCACTCGAAGCGGGTGGTGTGCCCCAGCGGATCCGTACGGGACAGGAGCCGACCCCAGAGGTCGTGCGAGAAGTGGGTGGTCGCGCCGGTCGGATCCGTTTCCGACACGACCCGGGCCCGGTCGTCCACCCCGTACCGCGTGCGGTGGCCCAGCGAGTCCGTGAGGGTGGTCAGGCTTTCTCCGGGCAGGCCGTCCTCGTAGGCGAACCGGATGTTCAGGTGCCCGTTGGCGCCGGACTGGGCCACGCAGCGGTGACGGTCGTCGTACACGTAGTCGAAGCGACGCTCGTTGGTGTCGGTCCAGGACGTGATCCGGCCCAGCTCGTCGTAGCCGAAGCGCAGGATCTCGGTGCCCGCCGTGCTCAGGCCGGTTATTCGGCCTTCGGCCGAGGCCAGGGTCACCTCGTAGCCGCCGCTGTGGGTGATGCGCAGCGGCGCACCCGTCGTCTCCTCGTAGGCGTACGAGATCCACGCGCCCGAGCGGTCGTCCTGCTGGGTCAGCAGGCCCTCGGGCGAGAAGTGGCGCACCTGGCCGCTCTCGGGGTCGGTGAACGTGTAGCAGCCGTCCGGGTCGCGGGTCAGGGGCCAGCGTTGTCCGAGGGCCGGGAGTACGGGTACCCCCGGCGCCGGGTGCGGATAGGAGAGGAGGCTGCCGTCCGCGCGGACGAGGATCACGCCCTCGGTATCGATCTCCAGGCGCTGGTCGACGGTGGAGGCCCAGGTGGGACCGAACCAGCGGCCCGAGCGCTAGGAGGATTCGAAAGTTCGGCTGAATACCAGCGGTAGTCCGCCCCGCGCCCTTCGCTCCGATGATCTCGGGGATCAGCTTGCCGATGCCCTCGCCCGGATCCTTCGCGAATTCGTCGACCATCGCCTTGCCGGTGGCGAGCGGGTCGTTCGCCGAGACGAGCAGTCCGGCGGCCGTCTGGTTCAGCCGCATCCGGTATTCGGCGGGGTGCGCGAGGTTGTATGGGTCGTGCGGGTCCAGGGCACGGACGAAGTTGACCAGGCCCGCCGTGCCCTTGATGACGCCGCCCGCGACGTGGCCCGCGTTGAGCGAGGTCAGGGCCATGTTGCTGACCTGCTGTTCAGCGAACGACGGCATCGGTGGCGCCGCGTCGCGCGCCGCCTCCAGGGCCGTGACCGCCGTGCGGGAGGCGCCGTCGCGCTGCCGACGGGCCTCGGCCAGCTTGTCGTGCGCGGCCTTGACCCCCTCCGCGCCCGGGTCGCTGAAGCCCGTGGGGCGCGGCGGGAGCGGGTCCGCCTTGGCGTCGAGCGCCGCGTTGTAGCCGTCGACGTCCTCGGCGGCGCGACGGTCGGCCTCCGGGCCGAGGTCCGGCTCGTACGGGTTGCCCTGGACGAGTGCCCGTACCCCCCACTCCCAGCGCCCGCAGAAGTCCTCGAAGGCCGAGGTGAGCGCCGGGTGGCCCGCCTCCATGCCGGTCAGGGCCAGGCCGCCGAAGCCCGCGCCGAACGAAGCGCCCGCCGAGGACGCCTGGATGCCGCCGATCTCGCCCAGCTCCGCCGTCGTCGCCCTCAAGCCGCTCAGCACCTGTTCGACGGCCACCGGATCCACCGCCAGGTCCTTCGACGCGTCGTTACCGTCGTCACCGCTCATGTCCCACCCCCGCGCTCGAAACGGCAGCGTAGAAGGCCGCTCCGGTGGATCGATCATTGCGGGTGCTGGTCCTGCCAGGGGGTTCCCCGGGGTCGTCCTCGGGCTGGTCAGGGGCTGTGAGAGGCTCCGCTCACAAAGATCACGGGGGTGGAGCATGACAAACGACGACAGCCACGGCGGGAGCGGATCCGGCGTGTCCGACGACGAGTGGGCGCGGTTCGTGCGGGACGCCGAGCGGGGGACCGGGGAGGCGCCCAAGGAGCCTTCGGCGCGGGCCCGGATGGTGACGGAGCGGCTGCGCCGCGAGGACGAGCAGCGGGCCGCCGCCGCCCGCGGGCGGTTCGGGCGCCGCGGCAGGTCCGTACCCGCCGATCCGCCCGGCTGGCGGACCGGGCCTGCCTGGCAGGAGATGCAGGGCCGGGGCAAGGCCAAGCGGCGGATCAAGGCCACCTTGGCCATCGTCTTCGTCGCGGGGCTCGCGATGGTCGCCCTGCGGCCCGAGCTGCTGGTCGACAAGCTGACCGGGGAGGGGGACCGGGAGGCGTCCGGCCGGGCCGCGAGCTTCGCCCCGCTGCCCGGCGAGACCGCACGGCCGACCGCGGCTCCGGGGCCGGTGGACCCGGACCGGCCGACCCTGAAGGAGCCCTTCCGCGGCTCCCCGGCCCTCCAGTGGGCGGACGGCGCCGCCGGCATCGAGCTGCCGCCCGCCACCGCGGTGAACGGGATCCCCCAGGAAGAGGTCGCGTCCCTGCTGGCCCGCACCCGGGACCTGCTCATCGCCTCGAACCTGGACCCGGCGGTCCTGGGCGGGGGACGGCCCGAGGTCGCCCTGGGCCTCCTGGACCCGCTGCAGGGCGATGTCAAGGACCGCATGGAGCGGGCGCTGGTGAAGCCCTCGACGGAGGACAACCCCCTGTTCCTCTTCAGCCGCTTCGACCCGGCGGAGGTCCGCTTCCACGGCGGGGTCGTCAAGACCCGGGGCCGGATGACCGTCGAGGGCGGCACGGAGGGCGAGGTCCTCGTCCACGCCGACTACACCTTCGTCTACCCGGTCGTACGGGCGAAGGGCGGTTCCGACGAGGTGGCCCGCACGATCGTCCGGCGCACCGTGACGACGGCGTACCACGACCCGAAGCACTGGCGGGCGACCGACGGCACGCTGCAGCTCGTGGAGTGGAAGGAGAGCGCGGGCAACGACGACTGCACCCGGGACGGGAGCGGCTACCTGCACCCGAGGTTCGCCACCGACGTGCGTACGGGGCCGAGCCCGACCGGGTCGGTCACGGACCCGTACGACCGGAGCGCGACGCTGGACGAGCTGCCGAAGGACTGCGGGACCGTCTCCAGGTCCTGACCCCGGCCCCGGCAGGCCCCGGACGGGCCTCGGACGGGCCCCGGGCAGGCCACGGCGCGGCGCTGCGTGGTGCGGTTTGACCACGCAGTGCGACGGGGTATTGTTCTGCGCCCGATTGGCGCCATACGTGTCGGGTATGGCAGACTACTCAAGTTGCTCGGCTGAGTGCCGATGCTGCGCGCCTCCCGCCGGGAGGACCGGAAGCGAGTCCCACAGTACTCGTCGCCTTCATCTGCCCTCCGGGGCAGCACTGGGGCGGACGTACGGGAATCTTCTGGGAAGTGTCAGCACGGAGTAAGCCAGGCGCTCGGTGGGTGTTTCTCCCCCGATGCGCGGTCTTGGGACCGCACCCCCTTGGCAGGGAATTTCCTATGGAAATTTCTTTGGAGGGAGTGCGACACGCCCGACCGCGTGGGTCGGAGGAGGAGCTGCGGAGAAATCCGCAGCCGACCGGGAGCCAGAGCGTTTCCACAACAGACAGGACTACGGAGTAGCCATGGCGGGACAGAAGATCCGCATCCGGCTCAAGGCCTACGACCACGAGGTCATCGATTCCTCGGCGAAGAAGATCGTCGAGACGGTGACGCGCACTGGTGCGTCGGTCGCGGGCCCGGTGCCGCTGCCCACTGAGAAGAACGTGTACTGCGTCATCAAGTCGCCGCACAAGTACAAGGACTCGCGCGAGCACTTCGAGATGCGCACGCACAAGCGCCTGATCGACATCCTCGACCCGACGCCCAAGACCGTTGACTCGCTGATGCGCCTGGACCTTCCGGCCGGCGTTGACATCGAGATCAAGCTCTGAGAGGCACGGAGAAGATGGCAAAGCAGATCAAGGGCGTCCTGGGCGAGAAGCTCGGCATGACCCAGGTCTGGGACGAGAACAACCGTGTCGTCCCGGTGACCGTGGTCAAGGCCGGACCTTGCGTCGTTACCCAGGTCCGTAAGAACGATGTCGACGGCTACGAGTCGGTCCAGATCGCCTTCGGCGAGATCGACCCGCGCAAGGTGAACAAGCCCCTCAAGGGCCACTTCGCCAAGGCCGACGTCACCCCGCGCCGCCACCTGGTGGAGCTCCGCACCTCCGACGCCAGCGAGTACACGCTCGGCCAGGAGATCACCGCCGCTGTGTTCGAGTCGGGCGTCAAGGTTGACGTCACGGGCAACAGCAAGGGCAAGGGCTTCGCCGGTGTCATGAAGCGTCACAACTTCAAGGGCCTCGGTGCCGGTCACGGCGTCCAGCGCAAGCACCGCTCCCCCGGTTCGATCGGTGGCTGCGCCACCCCTGGGCGTGTCTTCAAGGGCATGCGCATGGCCGGTCGTATGGGTAACGAGCGCGTCACCACCCAGAACCTGACCATCCACGCGGTTGACGCGGAGAAGGGTCTGCTCCTCATCAAGGGTGCGGTCCCCGGTCCGAACGGCGGCCTCGTCCTGGTCCGTACCGCGGCCAAGGGGGCTTGAGGTAATGAGCACCATTGACATCCTTTCGCCGGCAGGCGACAAGGCCGGTACCGTTGAACTCCCCGCGGAGATCTTCGACGCCAAGACCAGCGTTCCGCTGATCCACCAGGTCGTTGTCGCTCAGCTGGCTGCTGCCCGTCAGGGCACGCACAAGACCAAGCGTCGCGGCGAAGTCCGTGGTGGTGGCCGCAAGCCGTACCGCCAGAAGGGCACCGGCCGCGCCCGTCAGGGTTCGACCCGCGCTCCGCAGTTCGTCGGCGGTGGCGTCGTCCACGGCCCGCAGCCGCGTGACTACTCGCAGCGGACCCCGAAGAAGATGAAGGCCGCCGCTCTCCGCGGTGCCCTGTCGGACCGTGCGCGTCACTCCCGCATCCACGTCATCACCGGCGTGGTCGAGGGTGCCGCCTCCACGAAGGCCGCCAAGACGCTGTTCGGCAAGATCTCGGAGCGCAAGAACCTGCTCCTGGTCGTCGACCGCGCCGACGAGGCTGCGTGGCTGTCCGCCCGCAACCTGCCCCAGGTGCACATCCTGGAGCCGGGCCAGCTGAACACGTACGACGTGATCGTCTCTGATGACGTGGTCTTCACTCAGGCCGCTTTCGAGTCCTTCGTGTCTGGCCCCAAGGCCGACGAGACCGAAGGGAGCGACGCGTAATGTCTGACGCGACCGTTACCAGCAAGACCTTCAACGACCCGCGCGACCTGCTGATCAAGCCGGTTGTCTCGGAGAAGAGCTACGCGCTGCTCGACGAGAACAAGTACACGTTCATCGTCGCGCCGGGCTCGAACAAGACCCAGATCAAGCAGGCTGTGGAAGCGGTCTTCTCGGTCAAGGTCACCGGGGTCAACACGATCAACCGTCAGGGTAAGCGCAAGCGCACCAAGACCGGTTTCGGCAAGCGCGCTGACACCAAGCGCGCCATCGTGACCCTCGCTGAGGGCGACCGAATCGACATCTTCGGCGGCCAGGCCTCCTAACGGGGGTCTAGTCGTCCGGAATCGGACGAGGACTGAGAAATGGGTATCCGCAAGTACAAGCCGACGACCCCGGGCCGTCGTGGCTCCAGCGTCGCCGACTTTGTCGAGATCACGCGGTCCACGCCGGAGAAGTCGCTGGTTCGCCCGCTGCACAGCAAGGGCGGCCGTAACAACACCGGTCGGATCACTGTTCGCCACCAGGGTGGTGGCCACAAGCGCGCCTACCGCGTGATCGACTTCCGTCGTCACGACAAGGACGGCGTGCCGGCCAAGGTCGCTCACATCGAGTACGACCCGAACCGCACCGCGCGCATCGCGCTCCTGCACTACGCAGACGGCGAGAAGCGCTACATCATCGCCCCGGCCAAGCTGAGCCAGGGCGACCGGATTGAGAACGGCCCTGGCGCCGACATCAAGCCGGGTAACAACCTCCCGCTCCGCAACATCCCGGTCGGTACCACGATCCACGCGATCGAGCTCCGTCCCGGTGGTGGCGCCAAGTTCGCCCGTTCTGCCGGTGCTTCCGTGCAGCTGCTGGCGAAGGAGGGCCAGTACGCCCACCTGCGTATGCCGTCGGGCGAGGTTCGCCTGGTCGACGTCCGCTGCCGCGCCACGATCGGCGAGGTCGGCAACGCCGAGCAGTCGAACATCAACTGGGGCAAGGCCGGCCGTATGCGCTGGAAGGGCGTTCGCCCCTCCGTCCGCGGTGTCGCGATGAACCCGGTCGACCACCCGCACGGTGGTGGTGAGGGTAAGACCTCCGGTGGTCGTCACCCGGTCTCCCCGTGGGGTCAGAAGGAGGGTCGTACTCGCTCGCCGAAGAAGGCTTCGAGCAAGTACATCGTCCGCCGCCGCAAGACGAACAAGAAGCGCTAGGAGCGGGTTTAGATGCCGCGCAGTCTCAAGAAGGGACCCTTCGTCGACGGACACCTCATCAAGAAGGTGGACGTACAGAACGAAGCTGGTACCAAGAACGTCATCAAGACCTGGTCCCGTCGCTCGATGATCATCCCGGCCATGCTGGGTCACACCATCGCGGTGCACAACGGCAAGATCCACGTCCCGGTGTTCGTCACCGAGTCGATGGTCGGCCACAAGCTCGGCGAGTTCTCGCCGACTCGCACCTTCCGCGGCCACGTCAAGGACGACCGGAAGTCGAAGCGCCGCTAAAGGCGGGGTGGTAACGACTATGACTTACACCGAAGGGACAACCATGGAAGCCAGGGCCCAGGCGCGGTACATCCGCGTCACGCCCATGAAGGCCCGCCGAGTGGTGGACCTTATCCGTGGCATGGATGCCACGGAGGCTCAGGCCGTCCTGCGTTTCGCCCCGCAGGCCGCGAGCGTGCCCGTTGGCAAGGTGCTGGACAGCGCCATTGCCAACGCGGCTCACAACTACGACCACACGGACGCCACCTCGCTGGTAATCAGCGCGGCGTACGTGGACGAGGGCCCGACCCTGAAGCGGTTCCGTCCGCGTGCTCAGGGCCGTGCCTACCGGATCCGCAAGCGGACCAGCCACATCACCGTGGTCGTCAGCAGCAAGGAAGGTTCCCGGTAATGGGCCAGAAGGTAAACCCGCACGGGTTCCGGCTCGGCATCACCACCGACTTCAAGTCGCGTTGGTACGCCGACAAGCTGTACAAGGACTACGTCAAGGAAGACGTCGCCATCCGCAGGATGATGACGTCCGGCATGGAGCGCGCCGGCATCTCGAAGGTTGAGATCGAGCGCACCCGTGACCGCGTGCGTGTGGACATCCACACCGCTCGTCCCGGCATCGTCATCGGCCGCCGTGGCGCCGAGGCCGACCGCATCCGCGGTGACCTCGAGAAGCTCACGGGCAAGCAGGTCCAGCTGAACATCCTCGAGGTCAAGAACCCCGAGATGGACGCTCAGCTGGTTGCTCAGGCCGTTGCGGAGCAGCTGTCCTCCCGCGTTTCCTTCCGTCGCGCCATGCGTAAGAGCATGCAGGGCACGATGAAGGCCGGCGCCAAGGGCATCAAGATCCAGTGTGGTGGCCGTCTCGGCGGCGCCGAGATGAGCCGGTCCGAGTTCTACCGCGAGGGTCGTGTGCCGCTGCACACGCTGCGCGCGAACGTGGACTACGGCTTCTTCGAGGCCAAGACCACCTTCGGCCGTATCGGCGTGAAGGTCTGGATCTACAAGGGCGACGTCAAGAACATCGCCGAGGTTCGCGCCGAGAACGCTGCGGCCCGTGCGGGTAACCGCCCGGCCCGTGGTGGCGCGAACGACCGTCCGGCCGGTGGCCGTGGTGGTCGTGGTGGCGAGCGTGGCGGCCGTGGCGGCCGCAAGCCGCAGCAGGCTGTCGGCGCCGAGGCCCCCAAGGCCGAGGCTGCTGCCGCCGCTCCGGCTGAGAGCACCGGAACGGAGGCCTGACCGACATGCTGATCCCTCGTAGGGTCAAGCACCGCAAGCAGCACCACCCCAAGCGCCGCGGTATGGCCAAGGGCGGTACTGAGGTCTCGTTCGGCGAGTACGGCATCCAGGCGCTCACCCCGGCCTACGTGACGAACCGCCAGATCGAGGCGGCTCGTATCGCGATGACCCGCCACATCAAGCGTGGCGGCAAGGTCTGGATCAACATTTACCCGGACCGCCCCCTGACGAAGAAGCCTGCCGAGACCCGCATGGGTTCCGGTAAGGGTTCTCCCGAGTGGTGGATCGCGAACGTGCACCCGGGCCGGGTCATGTTCGAGCTGTCCTACCCGAACGAGAAGATTGCTCGTGAGGCGCTCACCCGCGCTGCTCACAAGCTTCCGATGAAGTGCCGGATTGTTCGGCGCGAGGCAGGTGAGTCGTGATGGCGACGGGAACCAAGGCGTCCGAGCTGCGTGAGCTCGGTAACGAGGAGCTCGTTGGCAAGCTGCGCGAGGCCAAGGAAGAGCTGTTCAAGCTGCGCTTCCAGGCGGCCACGGGTCAGCTGGAGAACAACGGCCGGCTCAGGTCCGTCCGTAAGGACATCGCTCGCATCTACACCCTGATGCACGAGCGTGAGCTCGGTATCGAGACGGTGGAGAGCGCCTGATGAGCGAGAAGAACGTGACTGAGACGACTGCCCGCGGCTTCCGCAAGACCCGTGAGGGTCTCGTCGTCAGCGACAAGATGGACAAGACCGTCGTCGTCGCTGTCGAGGACCGCGTGAAGCACGCGCTGTACGGCAAGGTCATCCGCCGTACGAACAAGCTCAAGGCTCACGACGAGCAGAACGCTGCCGGCGTCGGCGACCGCGTCATCATCATGGAGACGCGTCCGCTGTCGGCGAGCAAGCGCTGGCGCATCGTCGAGATCCTCGAGAAGGCCAAGTAAGGAAATTGCCTGGGGGGTTTCCCCCAGGTCAGTTCCGCCAGGCTCGGTAGGGGCTTCCACCGCTTGAAAGAGCACCGCGAAGCCCCTGCCGGGAACCGGCAGACACACAGGAGATAGACGTGATCCAGCAGGAGTCGCGACTGCGTATCGCCGACAACACTGGTGCCAAGGAAATCCTTTGCATCCGTGTTCTCGGTGGTTCGGGTCGCCGCTACGCGGGCATCGGCGACGTCATCGTCGCCACCGTCAAGGACGCTATCCCGGGCGGCAATGTGAAGAAGGGTGACGTCGTCAAGGCTGTCATCGTTCGCACCGTCAAGGAGCGCCGCCGCCAGGACGGCTCGTACATCCGCTTCGACGAGAACGCCGCTGTCATTCTCAAGAACGACGGCGACCCTCGTGGCACCCGTATCTTCGGCCCGGTGGGCCGTGAGCTGCGCGAGAAGAAGTTCATGAAGATCATCTCGCTCGCGCCGGAGGTGCTGTAAGCATGAAGATCAAGAAGGGCGACCTGGTTCAGGTCATCACCGGTAAGGACAAGGGCAAGCAGGGCAAGGTCATTGTGGCCATCCCTACTGAGAACCGCGTCCTGGTCGAGGGTGTCAACCGGGTCAAGAAGCACACCAAGGCCGGTCAGACCGCTGGTGGTTCGCAGACCGGTGGCATCGTGATCACCGAGGCGCCGATCCACGTCAGCAACGTTCAGCTGGTTGTGGAGAAGGACGGCCAGAAGGTCGTCACCCGCGTCGGATACCGCTTCGACGACGAGGGCAACAAGATCCGCGTTGCCAAGCGGACGGGTGAGGACATCTGATGGCTACCACTCCGCGTCTCAAGACGAAGTACCGCGAGGACATCGCGGGCAAGCTGCGTGAGGAGTTCTCCTACGAGAACGTCATGCAGATCCCCGGCCTCGTCAAGATCGTCGTGAACATGGGTGTCGGCGACGCCGCCCGTGACTCGAAGCTGATCGACGGTGCCATCAAGGACCTGACGACGATCACCGGTCAGAAGCCGGCCGTCACGAAGGCCCGCAAGTCCATCGCGCAGTTCAAGCTGCGCGAGGGTCAGCCGATCGGCTGCCACGTCACCCTCCGCGGTGACCGCATGTGGGAGTTCCTGGACCGTACGCTGTCGCTCGCGCTGCCGCGTATCCGTGACTTCCGTGGTCTGTCGCCGAAGCAGTTCGACGGCCGTGGCAACTACACCTTCGGTCTCACCGAGCAGGTCATGTTCCACGAGATCGACCAGGACAAGATCGACCGTACCCGGGGTATGGACATCACCGTGGTCACCACGGCGACCAACGACGACGAGGGCCGCGCGCTCCTCCGTCACCTCGGCTTCCCCTTCAAGGAGGCGTAAGCGAGATGGCGAAGAAGGCTCTCATCGCGAAGGCTGCCCGCAAGCCCAAGTTCGGTGTGCGTGCGTACACCCGCTGCCAGCGCTGCGGTCGTCCCCACTCCGTGTACCGCAAGTTCGGCCTGTGCCGCGTCTGCCTTCGTGAGATGGCTCACCGTGGCGAGCTGCCGGGCGTGACCAAGAGCTCCTGGTAATTCCCTCAGTCCCTAGGGACTTGGGAATCACCGGAGACTCTCGGTAAGCATCTGGCCGGTGGGTGCCCCGCTCCGCATGCCGTAGGCTTGTGGGGTTGGGCGCCTGCCGTCCATAACGACTTACTACGCCGTAGGTCCCCGCACCGCACCCGTCCCGCCACTGAGTGGGGAGAGGGATGGCGCATACAGGAAACCCCGGCGAGAGAGGCCGAAGGCCGATTCATGACCATGACTGACCCGATCGCAGACATGTTGACTCGTCTGCGTAACGCTAACTCGGCGTACCACGACTCTGTCGTGATGCCGCACAGCAAGATCAAGTCGCACATCGCGGAGATCCTCAAGCAAGAGGGTTTCATCACCGGCTGGAAGGTCGAGGACGCCGAGGTCGGCAAGAACCTCGTCCTCGAGCTGAAGTTCGGGCCGAACCGTGAGCGCTCCATCGCGGGCATCAAGCGGATCTCGAAGCCCGGTCTGCGCGTGTACGCGAAGTCCACCAACCTGCCGAAGGTGCTCGGCGGCCTGGGCGTGGCGATCATCTCCACGTCCCACGGTCTGCTCACCGGCCAGCAGGCAGGCAAGAAGGGCGTAGGTGGGGAAGTCCTCGCCTACGTCTGGTAGTCGGGAACGGAGGAAAAGCAATGTCGCGAATCGGCAAGCTCCCCATCCAGGTTCCCGCCGGTGTGGACGTCACCATCGATGGCAGCACGGTAGCCGTGAAGGGCCCCAAGGGCACCCTCTCGCACACCGTCGCGTCGCCCATCGGTGTCGTTAAGGGCGAGGACGGTGTCCTCACCGTCACGCGCCCCAACGACGAGCGTCAGAACAAGGCCCTGCACGGCCTGTCCCGCACGCTGGTGGCGAACATGATCACCGGCGTGACCGCGGGTTACGTGAAGGCGCTCGAGATCAGCGGTGTCGGTTACCGCGTCGCCGCGAAGGGCTCCAACCTGGAGTTCCAGCTTGGTTACAGCCACCCGATCCTGATCGAGGCGCCCGAGGGCATCTCCTTCAAGGTCGAGTCGCCCACCAAGTTCACGGTCGAGGGCATCGACAAGCAGAAGGTCGGCGAGGTCGCCGCCAACATCCGCAAGCTGCGGAAGCCCGACCCGTACAAGGCCAAGGGTGTCAAGTACGCCGGCGAAGTCATCCGCCGCAAGGTCGGAAAGGCTGGTAAGTAGCCATGGCATACGGTGTGAAGATCGCCAAGGGCGACGCGTACAAGCGTGCCGCCAAGGCTCGCCGCCACATCCGCATCCGCAAGAACGTCTCGGGTACGGCGGAGCGTCCGCGCCTCGTCGTGACGCGTTCCAACCGCAACATCGTTGCTCAGGTCATCGACGACCTCCAGGGTCACACCCTGGCGTCCGCGTCGACCCTGGACGCTTCGATCCGCGGTGGCGAAGGCGACAAGAGCGCTCAGGCCCAGGCTGTCGGCGCGCTCGTCGCCGAGCGTGCCAAGGCTGCGGGTGTCGAGACCGTCGTGTTCGACCGCGGTGGCAACCGATACGCCGGGCGCATTGCCGCTCTGGCTGACGCCGCCCGCGAAGCCGGGCTGAAGTTCTAAGCCCCGGTTCCGGGACTAACGGACGTAACAGAGAGAGGTAATCCAATGGCTGGACCCCAGCGCCGCGGAAGCGGTGCCGGTGGCGGCGAGCGGCGGGACCGGAAGGGTCGCGACGGTGGCCCTGCCGCCGAGAAGACCGCTTACGTTGAGCGCGTTGTCGCGATCAACCGCGTCGCCAAGGTTGTCAAGGGTGGTCGCCGCTTCAGCTTCACCGCGCTGGTCGTGGTGGGCGACGGTGACGGCACTGTAGGTGTCGGTTACGGCAAGGCCAAGGAAGTTCCCGCGGCCATCGCCAAGGGTGTCGAGGAAGCGAAGAAGTCCTTCTTCAAGGTTCCCCGCATCCAGGGCACCATTCCTCACCCGATCACGGGCGAGCGCGCTGCGGGCGTCGTGCTGCTGAAGCCGGCGTCCCCTGGTACCGGTGTTATCGCCGGTGGCCCGGTGCGCGCCGTTCTGGAGTGCGCCGGCGTTCACGACATCCTGTCGAAGTCGCTCGGCTCTTCCAACGCGATCAACATCGTGCACGCGACCGTGGCGGCCCTCAAGGGCCTGCAGCGTCCCGAGGAGATCGCGGCTCGCCGTGGTCTGCCCCTCGAGGACGTCGCCCCCGCGGCCCTCCTGCGTGCACGTGCTGCGGGAGCGGGTGCGTAATGGCCCGTCTCAAGATCACGCAGACGAAGTCGTACATCGGTAGCAAGCAGAACCACCGCGACACGCTGCGTTCGCTCGGGCTCAAGCGCCTGAACGACGTCGTCGTCAAGGAGGACCGCCCCGAGTTCCGCGGAATGGTGCAGACCGTCCGCCACCTCGTGACGGTTGAGGAGGTTGACTAACATGGCTGAAAACAGCCCGCTGAAGGCCCACAACCTCCGTCCCGCCCCCGGCGCCAAGACCGCGAAGACCCGTGTCGGTCGTGGTGAGGCGTCGAAGGGTAAGACGGCCGGTCGTGGTACGAAGGGCCAGAAGGCCCGTTACCAGATCCCGCAGCGCTTCGAGGGCGGGCAGATGCCCCTCCACATGCGCCTGCCGAAGCTCAAGGGCTTCAAGAACCCGTTCCGCACCGAGTTCCAGGTCGTGAACCTGGACAAGCTCGGCGCTCTCTACCCCGAGGGTGGAGACGTCACGGTGGCCGACCTGGTCGCCAAGGGCGCGGTTCGCAAGAACTGCCTCGTCAAGGTCCTGGGCCAGGGCGAGATCTCCGTGGCGCTGCAGGTTTCGGTTGACGCCGTCTCCGGCTCCGCCAAGGAGAAGATCGCTGCCGCTGGCGGCACCGTCACCGAGCTCGTCTAAGACGAACCCAGTGATTTATAGCTAGAAACCCGACCGGGGATGCCTCACATATGGGGCATCCCCGGTTGGTCGTTCCTAGGCGGGCCATCTCGCCGGTATGGTGGCCTGCACCTTTGCTTTGTCTTATTCGTCGATCCCTCAGACCGTCACCTCTGACGCAGTAGCGCGGGGGTCGCAGGAGGCACCGTGCTCACCGCGTTCGCCCGGGCGTTCAAGACGCCCGACCTGCGCAAGAAGCTGCTCTTCACGCTCGGCATCATCGTGCTGTTCCGGCTCGGGTCCCATATCCCGGTACCCGGCGTGAGCTACAAGAACGTTCAGATCTGTGTCCAGGCCGCAGGCAGCAGCAACAGCCTCTTCGGCCTCGTCAACATGTTCAGCGGCGGTGCGCTGCTGCAGATCACGATCTTCGCGCTCGGCATCATGCCCTACATCACGGCGAGCATCATCCTGCAGCTGCTGACCGTGGTCATCCCGAAGCTGGAGAACCTCAAAAAAGAGGGTCAGTCCGGCACGGCGAAGATCACTCAGTACACGCGCTATCTGACGGTCGCACTCGCGATCCTCCAAGGCACCGGCCTCGTCGCCACCGCCAAGAGCGGCGCCCTGTTCCAGGGCTGCCAGGTCGCCAGCAAGATCGTCCCGGACCGTTCGATCTTCACCATGGTCACCATGGTGATCACCATGACCGCCGGTACCTGCGTCGTCATGTGGCTCGGTGAGCTCATCACCGACCGCGGCATCGGCAACGGCATGTCGATCCTCATGTTCATCTCGATCGCCGCGGGCTTCGTCAGCGCCCTGTGGACCATCAAGCTCCAGGGCAAGATCGCCGGTGGCTGGGTCGAGTTCGGCGTGGTCATCCTGGTCGGCCTCGCGATGGTGGCCCTCGTGGTCTTCGTCGAGCAGGCGCAACGCCGGATCCCGGTGCAGTACGCGAAGCGGATGATCGGGCGTCGTGCGTACGGCGGCACCTCGACCTACATCCCGCTCAAGGTGAACCAGGCGGGCGTCATCCCCGTCATCTTCGCCTCGTCGCTGCTCTACATCCCGGCCCTGATCGTCCAGTTCAGCGGCTCGAAGGCGGGCTGGGCCACCTGGATCCAGCAGCACTTCGTCAAGGGCGACCACCCGTACTACATCGCGGCCTACTTCCTCCTGATCGTGTTCTTCGCATTCTTCTATGTGGCGATCTCGTTCAACCCCGAGGAAGTTGCAGACAACATGAAGAAGTATGGTGGGTTCATCCCGGGCATCCGGGCAGGCCGACCCACCGCCGAGTACCTGAGCTACGTGCTCAACCGGATCACCTGGCCGGGGTCGCTGTACCTGGGACTCATCGCTCTTGTGCCGACGATGGCGTTGGCCGGCTTCGGCGCGAACCAGAACTTCCCGTTCGGCGGGACGAGCATCCTGATCATCGTGGGTGTGGGTCTGGAGACCGTGAAGCAGATCGAGAGCCAGCTCCAGCAGCGCAATTACGAAGGGTTCCTCCGCTGATGCGTATCGTCCTCGTCGGACCTCCTGGTGCGGGCAAGGGAACGCAGGCCACCGTGCTTGCCGAGACCCTGTCCATCCCGCACATCTCCACGGGCGACCTGTTCCGCGCGAACATCAGCCAGAAGACCGAGCTGGGCCAGCGTGCGCAGGCCTACATGTCGAAGGGCGACCTCGTTCCCGACGAGGTCACGATCGACATGGCCAAGGACCGGATGGAGCAGCCGGACGCCGAGAACGGCTTCCTGCTCGACGGCTTCCCGCGCAACGTCTCCCAGGCCGAGGCGCTGGACGTGATCCTCAAGGCACAGGGCATCAAGCTCGACGCCGTCCTCGACCTGGAGGTCGAGGAGGACGAGGTCGTGAAGCGGATCGCCGGTCGTCGGACCTGCCGCAACGACAACAAGCACATCTTCCACGTCGACTACGCCCCGTCGAAGGTCGCGGGCGTGTGCGACGTGTGCGGTGGCGAGCTCTACCTGCGCGAGGACGACTCCGAGGCCACGGTGCGCAACCGCCTCGACGTCTACCACACGCAGACCGAGCCGATCATCGACTTCTACAAGGCCCAGGGCCTGCTCGTGACGATCCCCGCCCTCGGCGAGGTCAAGGACGTCACGCAGCGCGCGATGGACGCCCTGAAGAAGTAGTTCCCGCTCCACACGTACCGGCCGCGGTGTCCACTGGGCACCGCGGCCGTACTGTTGTAAGAACCCGATCGACGATCCCGACCCGAAGGTGGAAGGCACGTTCATGGTCCAGCTGAAGACCCCCGAGCAGATCGCG
Organism: Streptomyces sp. NPDC098789; assembly: GCF_044759975.1. NCBI lineage: Bacteria > Bacillati > Actinomycetota > Actinomycetes > Kitasatosporales > Streptomycetaceae > Streptomyces > Streptomyces sp. NPDC098789. The sequence goes on along the minus strand of NZ_JBIWAJ010000011.1, from coordinate 262,690 downwards.
AAGATGCGGGAGGCCGGACTGGTCGTCGCCGCCATTCACGCCGCCACCCGTGAGGCGGCCGTGCCGGGCGCCACGACGCGGGACCTGGACATGGTCGCGCGCAAGGTGATCGCCGACGCCGGAGCGAAGTCGAACTTCCTCGGCTACGGCGGGTTCCCCGCGACCATCTGCACCTCGGTCAACGAGGTCGTCGTCCACGGCATCCCGGACGACAAGACCGTCCTCAAGGACGGCGACATCATCTCGATCGACGCGGGCGCGATCATCGACGGCTGGCACGGCGACGCCGCCTACACGGCCTTCGTGGGCACCGGGCACGCGCCGGAGTTGGTGGAGCTGTCCCGGGTGACCGAGGAGTCCATGTGGGCGGGCATCGCCGCCATGAAGCTCGGCAACCGCCTCGTGGACATCTCCAAGGCGATCGAGACCTACATCAAGCGCCAGCCGCGGCCGACCACCGGTGAGCACAGCCTCGGCAAGTTCGGGATCATCGAGGACTACGGCGGCCACGGCATCGGGTCCGAGATGCACATGGACCCCCACCTGCTGAACTACGTCTCGCGCAAGCGGGGCAAGGGGATCAAGCTGGTCCCGGGCGTCTGCCTGGCGATCGAGCCCATGGTCTCCCTGGGCACCGCGCAGACGGAGGTCCTGGCGGACGACTGGACCGTCATCACGACCGACGGAACCTGGTCCTCCCACTGGGAGCACTCCATCGCGCTGACCGAGGCCGGCCCCATCGTCCTGACCTCGCCGGACTGCGGCAAGGCGAAGCTGGCGGAGTACGGAGTCGCCACGGCTCCCGATCCCCTCGGTTAATGATCTAGACTACGGGGCACACTTTCCGGATTCGTCTTTCTGGGTGCCCTGACGTAGACTGACTCGTCGGCTCTCGTGCATTTCCATGCCCTGCATGGGCGCGGAGCTGATCAAGGTAGCCGATTCGAAAGGCGAAGCGTGGCCAAGAAGCAAGGTGCCATCGAAATCGAGGGCACCGTGATCGAGTCCCTCCCGAACGCGATGTTCAAGGTGGAACTCCAGAACGGTCACAAGGTCCTCGCGCACATCAGCGGAAAGATGCGGATGCACTACATCCGCATCCTGCCGGATGACCGGGTCGTTGTGGAGCTGTCTCCGTACGACCTGACGCGTGGCCGGATCGTCTACCGATACAAGTAGATCTTGTCTTCACTCCTGCCCGGACATCCGTCCTGGTGCGGGTGGTGGCACTGACCCGGAGAACCTCACCAACATGAAGGTCAAGCCGAGCGTCAAGAAGATCTGCGACAAGTGCAAGGTGATCCGCCGTCACGGTCGGGTCATGGTCATCTGCGACAACCTGCGCCACAAGCAGCGCCAGGGCTGACGCACGCCGACCGACCTGCCTTCCGCAGTTCTTCGCGCGACGTAAGAAAACGTACATACGCAGAACCCGCCCAGCCCTGAGAGGGGCCGGCGGCACCTCCGGCGGGGGCCGGGGACTCGGGCGTACCACCACCCATCAGGTGTGGTCGGCGGTCGGGAGTGGTTTTGCGGAAGACCCCCGAACACACAGGAGCCATTGAATGGCACGCGTTTCCGGTGTTGACATCCCGCGCGAAAAGCGTGTGGAGATCGCACTTACCTACGTCTTCGGTGTCGGTCGCACCCGGTCCAAGGAAATCCTTGCGGCCACCGGTGTGAACCCCGACACCCGCGTTCGTGACCTGGCCGAAGAGGACCTGGTCAAGATCCGCGAGTACGTGGACGCCAACCTCCGCACCGAGGGTGACCTCCGCCGCGAGATCCAGGCTGACATCCGCCGCAAGGTCGAGATCCAGTGCTACCAGGGCATCCGTCACCGTCGTGGCCTGCCCGTGCACGGTCAGCGCACCAGCACGAACGCTCGTACCCGCAAGGGCCCGCGTCGCGCGATCGCCGGTAAGAAGAAGCCGGGCAAGAAGTAGTCCTCAGCCGGACGCTTACTCAGCGGTCTTCGCTGTAGGACCGACCACCTCCCGTAGGAGATATAGATGCCCCCCAAGGGTCGTCAGGGCGCTGCCAAGAAGGTGCGCCGCAAGGAAAAGAAGAACGTCGCTCATGGGCACGCCCACATCAAGAGCACGTTCAACAACACCATCGTTTCGATCACGGACCCCGCGGGCAACGTGATCTCTTGGGCCTCCGCCGGCCACGTCGGCTTCAAGGGCTCGCGCAAGTCCACCCCCTTCGCCGCGCAGATGGCCGCTGAGTCGGCCGCCCGTCGCGCGCAGGAGCACGGCATGCGCAAGGTCGACGTCTTCGTCAAGGGTCCGGGCTCCGGCCGCGAGACCGCGATCCGCTCCCTCCAGGCCACTGGCCTCGAGGTCGGCTCGATCCAGGACGTCACCCCCACCCCGCACAACGGTTGCCGCCCGCCGAAGCGTCGCCGCGTCTGATCCGGGGCGGCGCTCGACCCCGCTTCCGCGGGGATGATCCGCGCCGCCGCGTCTGACGCAGCGCGCTCGACGTACGTGAACGCGTACGTCGTGTGCTCTTGAGGTTCCGGGCGGCACGACCCCTCCGGGGGACGTGCCGCCCGTACCCTTGCTGTACGTAGTGCCCGTAGGACGTCAAATAGTGGGCGTCCACGACTGAAGGAACACACACATGCTTATCGCTCAGCGTCCGTCGCTGACCGAAGAGGTCGTCGACGAGTACCGCTCGCGGTTCGTGATCGAGCCGCTCGAGCCGGGCTTCGGTTACACCCTCGGCAACTCGCTCCGCCGCACGCTCCTGTCCTCGATCCCGGGTGCCGCTGTCACCAGCATCCGCGTGGACGGCGTCCTGCACGAGTTCACCACCGTGCCGGGTGTCAAGGAAGACGTCACCGACCTCATCCTCAACATCAAGCAGCTGGTCGTCTCCTCGGAGCACGACGAGCCCGTCGTGATGTACCTGCGCAAGCAGGGTCCCGGCCTGGTCACCGCCGCCGACATCGCGCCCCCGGCCGGTGTCGAGGTGCACAACCCGGACCTGGTCCTCGCCACGCTCAACGGCAAGGGCAAGCTGGAGATGGAGCTGACCGTCGAGCGCGGTCGCGGCTACGTCTCCGCCGTCCAGAACAAGCAGGTCGGCCAGGAGATCGGTCGCATCCCGATCGACTCCATCTACAGCCCCGTGCTGAAGGTCACCTACAAGGTCGAGGCGACCCGAGTCGAGCAGCGCACCGACTTCGACAAGCTCATCGTCGACGTCGAGACCAAGCAGGCCATGCGCCCGCGCGACGCCATGGCGTCCGCCGGTAAGACCCTGGTCGAGCTGTTCGGTCTGGCCCGCGAGCTCAACATCGACGCCGAGGGCATCGACATGGGCCCCTCGCCGACGGACGCGGCCCTGGCCGCCGATCTGGCGCTGCCGATCGAGGAGCTGGAGCTCACGGTCCGCTCGTACAACTGCCTCAAGCGCGAGGGCATCCACTCGGTGGGCGAGCTCGTGGCCCGCTCCGAGGCCGACCTGCTCGACATCCGCAACTTCGGTGCGAAGTCGATCGACGAGGTCAAGGCGAAGCTGGCCGGCATGGGCCTGGCCCTCAAGGACAGCCCGCCCGGATTCGACCCGACCGCCGCTGCCGACGCCTTCGGCGCGGACGACGACGCCGACGCCGGCTTCGTCGAGACCGAGCAGTACTAGAACTTTCCCGGGGCGTCCGCCCCGGGGGAACTGACACCGGTACCTGACACGGCCGGTGCAGATATGAAGGAGTAAGACCATGCCGCGTCCCGCAAAGGGTGCCCGTCTGGGCGGCAGCGCCGCGCACGAGAAGCACCTCCTCGCGAACCTCGCGAAGGCGCTCTTCGAGCACGGCCGCATCACCACCACCGAGGCCAAGGCCCGCCGCCTGCGTCCCTACGCCGAGCGTCTGGTCACCAAGGCCAAGAAGGGCGACATCCACAACCGTCGCCTGGTGCTGCAGACGATCACGGACAAGAGCATCGTGCACACGCTCTTCACCGAGATCGCCCCGCGCTACGAGAACCGCCCCGGTGGTTACACGCGCATCACCAAGATCGGCAACCGTCGTGGCGACAACGCCCCGATGGCTGTCATCGAGCTGGTCGAGGCCCTGACCGTGGCGCAGGTCGCCACCGGTGAGGCCGAGGCCGCCACGAAGCGCGCGGTCAAGGAGGCGGAGGCCAAGGCCGAGGCCGTCGAGACCCCCGCCGAGGAGACCAAGGAGGCCTGATCCTCCGGGATCTCGCTTGCTTGAACGGCTCTGAACGGGCCCGCCCCTTCCCGGGGCGGGCCCGTTCTGCATTTCTTTGGAACGACGCAGCAGCTGAGAGGATCGGTCACGTGAGTGACGAGGTGGAGCCCGGGCACGTCCGGGTGCGGCTGGACCTGAGCTACGACGGCAAGGACTTCTCCGGCTGGGCGAAGCAGCGGACGCTGCGGACCGTGCAGGGCGAGCTGGAGTCGGCCCTGACGACCGTCATGCGGCTGCCGGACCCGGTCGAGCTGACCGTGGCCGGGCGTACGGACGCGGGCGTCCACGCGCGCGGCCAGGTCGCCCAGTTCGACGTGGCCGAGGAGGTGTGGGCCGAGCACCACGACAAGCTGCTGCGCCGGCTCGCGGGGCGGCTGCCGCACGACATCCGGGTGTGGAAGGTCGCCGAGGCCCCCGCGGGCTTCAACGCGCGCTTCTCGGCCATCTGGCGCCGGTACGCCTACCGCGTGGCCGACCACACGGCCGGGGTGGACCCGCTGCGCCGCGGGCACGTGCTGTGGCACTCCTGGCCGCTGGACGTGGACGCCATGAACGAGGCCGCGCGGCCGCTGCTCGGCGAGCACGATTTCGCCGCCTACTGCAAGAAGCGCGAGGGCGCGACGACCATCCGTACGCTCCAGCAGCTCAGCTGGGTGCGGGACGCGGAGGGGATCGTGACCGCGACCGTGCGCGCCGACGCCTTCTGCCACAACATGGTGCGGTCCCTGGTGGGGGCGCTGCTGCACGTCGGCGACGGGCACCGGCCGGTGGAGTGGCCGGGGAAGGTGCTGGGGGCCGCGGTGCGCGATTCCTCGGTGCACGTCGTACGTCCGCACGGGCTGACCCTCGAAGAGGTCGGCTACCCGGCGGACGAGCTGCTCGCCGCGCGGAGCAAGGAGGCGCGCAACGTGCGGACGCTGCCGGGATCGGGCTGCTGCTAATCCGTTTGGGCGGATGGTGGGCGGACCGGGACAATGCCCGACATGGGACATCTCGAAGCGAGTCATCTGGAGTATTACCTTCCCGACGGGCGGGTCCTGCTTCCCGACGTCTCCTTCCGGGTGGGGGAGGGTTCCGTGGTCGCCCTGGTCGGGGCGAACGGAGCCGGTAAGACCACCCTGCTGAAGCTGATCTCCGGCGAGCTCCGGCCGCACGGCGGCGGGGTCGTCGTCACCGGCGGGCTCGGCGTGATGTCGCAGTTCGTCGGCTCGGTCCGGGACGAGACCACCGTTCGCGACCTGCTGGTCTCGGTGGCACAGCCGCGGATCCGGGAGGCGGCGAAGGCCGTCGACCGGGCCGAGCACCTGATCCTGACGGTCGACGACGAGGCCGCGCAGATGGCCTACGCACAGGCGCTGAGCGACTGGGCGGACGTCCAGGGCTACGAGGCGGAGACCCTGTGGGACGTCTGCACGATGGCCGCGCTGTCGATCCCGTACGACAGCGCGCAGTTCCGCGAGGTGCGCACGCTGTCGGGCGGTGAGCAGAAGCGGCTCGTGCTGGAGGCGCTGCTGCGCGGTCCGGACGAGGTGCTGCTCCTCGACGAGCCGGACAACTACCTGGACGTGCCCGGCAAGCGGTGGCTGGAGGAGCAGCTCAAGGCCACCCGCAAGACCGTGCTGTTCGTGTCGCACGACCGGGAGCTGTTGACCCGGGGCGCGGAGAAGATCGTCAGCCTGGAGGCGAGCCCGATGGGCTCGGACGTCTGGGTGCACGGCGCCGGCTTCGACACCTACCACCAGGCGCGCAAGGAGCGCTTCGCGCGCTTCGAGGAGCTCAAGCGGCGTTGGGACGAGGAGCACGCGCGGCTGAAGGCCCTGGTGCTGCGCCTGCGCAACCAGGCCGCGATCAGCCCCGACATGGCCTCGCGCTACCGGGCGATGCAGACCCGCTTCCAGAAGTTCGAGGAGGCCGGACCGCCGCCGGAGCCGCCGCGCGAGCAGGACATCAAGATGCGGCTCAAGGGCGGCCGGACCGGCGTGCGCGCGGTCACGGTGGAGAACCTGGAGCTGACCGGCCTGATGAAGCCGTTCTCGCTGGAGGTCTTCTACGGCGAGCGGGTCGCGGTGCTGGGCTCGAACGGCTCGGGCAAGTCGCACTTCCTGCGGCTGCTGGCGGGCGAGGACGTCAAGCACACGGGTACGTGGAAGCTGGGCGCGCGGGTGGCCCCGGGCCACTTCGCGCAGACGCACGCGCACCCCGAGCTCTTCGGTCGCACCCTGGTCGACATCCTGTGGACGGAGGCGGCGAAGCCGCTGGGCCAGGCGATGGGCGCGCTGCGCCGCTACGAGCTGGAGCGACAGGGCGAGCAGCCCTTCGAGAAGCTCTCCGGCGGGCAGCAGGCACGCTTCCAGATCCTCCTCCTGGAGCTGGCCGGCACCACCGCGCTGCTGCTGGACGAGCCGACGGACAACCTGGACCTGGAGTCGGCCGAGGCGCTCCAGGAGGGCCTGGAGAGCTACGACGGCACTGTGCTGTGCGTCACGCACGACCGCTGGTTCGCCCGTACTTTTGACCGTTATTTGGTCTTCGGTTCGGACGGTGTTGTACGGGAGACTCAGGAACCCGTGTGGGACGAACGTAGGGTCGACCGGAAGCGCTGAGGGGGAAGACCGCCCCCGTGCGAGTCGAGGGGGAGGCGTTGTGGGCCTGCGGCCTAGCATCTGGCTCATGAAGTGGGACAAGTGGGGCTCCGCGAACCGGGCCGTCGACTGGCTGCTGCGACCGGCACCGCGGTCGTGGAAGGCCGTCTCCCTGACCGTCGTGCTGGGCATCGCCGTGTCGATGAGCCTGCGGGACAACTGGGGCTCGGACAACGCCTTCGTGGTGAAGGCCGCGGACACCCTGCTGTCGGGCGGTTCCCCGTACGAGGACAAGCGCTTCCTGTACCTGCCCAGCGCGGTGCTGATGGCGGTGCCGGAGGCGCTGCTGCCGATGCCGGTGCTGCGCTGGGTGCTGCCGGTGGTGATGTCGGGGCTGCTGGCGCTGGGCTGGTGGGCGGCGCTGAAGCTGTTCTCGGTGCCGCTGCGCTCCCGCTTCGCGGTGGGCGGTTTCGCGCTCTTCGCCATCGGTTACAAGCCGTACGCGAACCTGGTGATGATCGGGAACTGGACGGCGATCTCGGCCGCCGCCCTGCCGCTCGCGCTGCTCCTCGCGCACCGCAGGTCGTGGGCGGCGGCCGGGCTGGTGGTGGGGCTCGCGATCGCGTGCAAGCCGATGCTGGTGCCGGTGGGGCTGTTGTTCCTGCTGGCGCGGCAGTGGCGGGGGCTGGCGATCGCGGTCCTGGTGCCGCTGGGGCTCTCGCTGGCCGGGGCCCTGATGATGCCGAGCCCGAGCCTGTTCTTCACCAAGACGCTGCCGTTCCTGCTCCAGGGGCAGGACGCCTACGCGCTGCCCTGGGACGCCTCGCCGATCGCCGTGCTGCCGCGGTTGGGGGTGCCGCAGCCGCTGGCGGTGCTGGTGGCGTTCGCGGGCGCCCTGGGCGGGCTCTGGGCGGTCTGGTGCAGGTGGCGCCGTACGGACGACCGGGACACCGGTCAGATGCGGCTGGCGGAGACGGGCTGCATGGTGATGCTCGCCGCATTCCTGGTGTCGCGGCCGTCCTTCGACCACTACCTGCTGGTGGTGCTCCCGCTGCTGCTGGCGTCGGTGGTGCGGGAGGACTCGATGGTGCGTTCTCCCTGGTTCTGGGTGGGTATCGGACCGCAGGTCGCGGGGGTGCCGTGGCCCGCTGAGCTGGAGCACAAGCGGCGCGCCTTCAAGGACTTCTTCACCCTGGGCGTGCTCGCGATCACGCTGATGCGGAGGTGTACGGCTCCGACTCGGGTTAACCTGGATGACGTACGAACGGCAGGAGCCGTGCCCGGTCGCGCTCGCGCCGACGAGCCTGCGGATGCAGGAGCTCGTTCGGCGTTTTGACCCGTCCGGGGCATCACGGGTATCCTGCTGGTTCGTTATGCGTATTGGCTTGTTCATTCTCACGTGAAAGGGCCCTTACGCCGGTCCACCGGGCCGATGACCAGCGGTACACACGGGTTGCGTCCCCGTTGTGGACCAGGGCTGTCGTGATCGTCCGTGGTGGCCTTGTCAGGACCCGTTCCCAAGGTCTCACGCCATATGGGAATACCCATCACTGAAGAAGCGAAGGCTACGACCGTGCGTACGTACAGCCCCAAGCCCGGCGACATCTCGCGCGTCTGGCACGTCATTGACGCCCGGGACATTGTCCTCGGCCGTCTGGCGACCCAGGCCGCGAACCTGCTCCGCGGCAAGCACAAGCCGACTTACGCCCCCCACATGGACATGGGCGACTTCGTCATCATCATCAACGCCGACAAGGTTCACCTGTCCGGCAACAAGGCGACCCAGAAGATGGCGTACCGCCACTCTGGCTTCCCGGGCGGTCTGCGTTCGGTCCGCTACGACGACCTCCTGGCGAACAACCCGGAGAAGGCCGTCGAGAAGGCCGTCAAGGGCATGATCCCCAAGAACACCCTGGGCCGCCAGATGCTCTCGAAGCTGAAGGTCTACTCGGGCGAGGTGCACCCCCACGCTGCCCAGCAGCCGGTGCCGTTCGAGATCACCCAGGTCGCGCAGTAGTTCCGGCCACACCCCCTAAGACGTAGAAAATTCTGAGGAGCATCGTGGCCGAGACCACCACCGAGACTGTCATCGACGAAGAGTTCGAAGGCGCTGTCGAGGAGTACACCACCGAGTCTGCGGACGTTCCGGAGGGTGACTACACCTCCGAGTCGCTCGCCGGCCGCTTCGGCGACCCGCAGCCGGCCGCCGGCCTGGGCCGTCGCAAGAACGCCATCGCCCGCGTCCGGATCGTTCCGGGCACCGGCAAGTGGAAGATCAACGGTCGCACCCTTGAGGACTACTTCCCCAACAAGGTGCACCAGCAGGAAGTCAACGAGCCCTTCAAGGTGCTCGAGCTCGACAACCGCTACGACGTCATCGCCCGCATCTCGGGTGGCGGCGTTTCCGGTCAGGCCGGCGCCCTGCGCCTCGGCGTGGCCCGTGCGCTGAACGAGGCGGACGTGGACAACAACCGCGCCGCGCTCAAGAAGGCCGGCTTCCTCTCGCGTGACGACCGTGCGGTCGAGCGCAAGAAGGCCGGTCTCAAGAAGGCCCGTAAGGCCCCGCAGTACAGCAAGCGTTAATCTGCGCCTGCTGGTCTGCACGATCCCGCCCCGGCGGCACACTCTGTGCTGTCGGGGCGGTTCGTTTACCGCCACAAGCGGCAAATAACTGTCACAAGCGGTCACTGCGCGCAACGCGAAACCTCGGAGGACAACATGGGACGACTCTTCGGCACAGACGGTGTACGCGGTGTCGCCAATGCGGATCTGACGGCCGAGCTCGCGCTCGGCCTCTCCGTCGCGGCAGCCCATGTCCTCGCGGAAGCGGGCACCTTCGAGGGACACCGCGCGACCGCCGTCGTCGGCCGTGACCCCCGTGCCTCGGGCGAGTTCCTGGAGGCCGCGGTCGTCGCCGGCCTCGCGAGCGCGGGCGTGGACGTCCTGCGCGTCGGTGTGCTGCCCACCCCGGCGGTGGCGTATCTCACCGGGGCGCTGGGCGCCGACCTCGGCGTGATGCTCTCCGCCAGTCACAACGCCATGCCCGACAACGGCGTCAAGTTCTTCGCGCGCGGCGGCCACAAGCTCGCCGACGAGCTGGAGGACCGGATCGAGTCCGTCTACTACGAGCACCGCACCGGCGCTCCCTGGGACCGGCCCACCGGCTCCGGCGTCGGCCGCGTCTCCGACTACACCGAGGGCTTCGACCGCTACGTCGCCCACCTGATCGGCGTCCTGCCGAACCGCCTGGACGGGCTCAAGGTCGTCCTGGACGAGGCGCACGGCGCGGCCGCCCACGTCTCGCCCGAGGCCTTCACCCGCGCGGGCGCCGAGATCATCACGATCGGCACCGAGCCCAACGGCCTCAACATCAACGACGGCTGCGGCTCCACCCACCTCGGCCTGCTCAAGGCGGCCGTGGTCGAGCACGGCGCGCACCTCGGCATCGCGCACGACGGCGACGCGGACCGCTGCCTGGCCGTGGACGCCGAGGGCAACGAGGTCGACGGGGACCAGATCCTCGCCGTCCTGGCGCTGGCCATGCGCGAGGCGGGCCACCTGCGCGAGAACACCGTGGTCGCCACCGTGATGTCGAACCTCGGCTTCAAGCTGGCCATGGAGGGCGAGGGCATCCAGGTCGTGCAGACCGGTGTCGGCGACCGCTACGTGCTGGAGTCGATGAAGGAGCACGGCTACGCGCTCGGCGGCGAGCAGTCCGGCCACGTGATCATCCTCGACCACGCCACCACCGGCGACGGCACCCTGACCGGCCTGATGCTGGCCGCTCGGATCGCCGCGACCGGTCGGACCCTGGCCGAGCTGGCCGGGGTGATGCGGCGGCTGCCGCAGGTCCTGGTCAACGTCCCCGACGTGGACCGCACGCGGGTCGGCACCTCCGCCGAGCTGGCCGCCGCGGTGGCCGAGGCCGAGCGCGAACTGGGCACCACCGGCCGGGTGCTGCTGCGTCCGTCCGGTACGGAGCCGCTCGTTCGGGTGATGGTGGAGGCCGCCGACATCGAGCAGGCGCGCGCGATCGCGGGCCGCCTCGCCGACGTCGTGAAGTCCGCCCTGGGCTAGGGCTGTTCCGCCCTGGGCCAGGTCGTCCTAGGAATTCCGTCGCGCACTTTTCTGTGGCGCACCCGGCGGCCGGAGCATCCGGCCCTGCTGGGTGCGCCACAGCAGTTTCTGGGCGGTGAGGGTCAGCGTGCCCGCGACCATGATCCCGGCGAGGTTCAGCAGCAGCTGCTCGGCGGAGCCCCACATCTGGGCGAACTCGCCGTAGCCCAGGGCCACCGCGGCGTTCGCCGCCGCCGGGACGGTGGTCACCGAGATCGCGACCCCGACCAGCGCGCCCGACTTGGCCGAGGTCAGGGACAGGACGCCCGCCACGCCCGCGAGCACCGCGACGACGAAGGAGAACGGGTCCGGCTGCCAGATGAAGCTGGTGTTCGGGCGCGGATCGTCGAGCATGGCGCGGTCGAACTGGCCCAGCGCGTCCATCGCCAGGCTGAAGAGGGTCGTGGCCGCCATCGCGACGGCGAAGCCCACGAGCAGGGCGATCAGGCAGCGGGCGGCCAGTCGGGGCGCCCGCTGGACCAGGCCCGTGCACACCCCGGCGAGCGGGCCGAACTCCGGGCCCACCGCCATCGCGCCCACGATCAGGATCGCGTTGTCCAGGACCACCCCGCAGGCCGCGATCATCGTCGCGAGGGCGAGGAAGGCCAGGTAGGTGATCGAGAGGGTGGACTCCTCGTGGGTCGCCTCGGTCAACTGCTCCCAGATCACCGCGTCGGCGCCCTCGCCCGGGGCCTCCCGCTCGGCCCGGTCGGCGCTGCGCGAGAGCGTCAGGTCGATCCCCTCGACCGTGATCGAGCCGACGTCGTCGAGGCCGAGCGCGCGCAGCTCCACCAGCAACTCGTCGGCGGACTCCCGGGCCACGTCGCACAGCACCAGGTCGCCGGCCGGATCGAGGGCGGCGCCCGCGAGCACGGCCAGGTGGGTGGTGCCGACCGTCCGCCGGACGAGCGCGACCACCTCGTCGGTGAGGCGGGCCGGGGTGATCATGCGTACGTGCAGCATCCCGGCAGGTTAGCGGGCGGGGGGCCGGCCCCGGGGCTGCCGGGGCTGCCGGTGCTGTCAGGGCATCCGGGGCGTGCGGGGCATCCGGGGCGTGCGGGGCCTGCGGGGCTTTCAGAGCTTGCGCAGGCTCAGCTTCTGCACCTTGTGGTCGGGGCCCTTGCGGACGACGAGGGTGGCGCGGCCGCGGGTGGGGGCGACGTTCTCCAGCAGGTTGGGCCGGTTGATCGTCCGCCACATGGTCCGCGCGTAGTCCAGCGCCTCCTCCTCGGAGACCTGGGTGTACTTGCGGAAGTAGGAGAAAGGATTCTGGAAGGCGGTCTCGCGCAGCTTGCGGAAGCGGCCCAGGTACCAGCGCTCGATGTCCTCGGGGCGCGCGTCCACGTACACGCTGAAGTCGAAGTAGTCGGCGAGGGCCACCCGGGTGCGGCCGTCCTTGCCGGGCAGCGCGGGCTGCAGGACGTTCAGGCCCTCGACGATCAGGATGTCGGGGCGGCGCACGACGAGCTGCTCGCCCGGGACGATGTCGTAGATGAGGTGCGAGTAGACCGGGGCCGTGACCTCGTCCTTGCCGGCCTTGATGTCGGCGACGAAGCGGGTGAGCGCGCGGCGGTCGTAGGACTCGGGGAAACCCTTGCGGGCGGTCAGGCCGCGGCGCTGGAGCTCCTTCATCGGATAGAGGAAGCCGTCCGTGGTGACCAGCTCGACGCGCGGGTGCTCGGGCCAGCGGGCGAGCAGCGCCTGGAGCAGACGGGCCACGGTGGACTTGCCGACGGCCACGGAACCGGCGACCCCTATGACGAAGGGCGTGCCCCGCTGGGCGCCGTGGCCGTTGCCCGCGTCGCCGAGGAAGGTGTTCAGGGTGCCGCGCAGGTTGCTGGTGGCGCCGACGTACAGGTTGAGCAGCCGCGAGAGCGGCAGGTAGACGTCGCGGACCTCGTCCAGGTCGATCACGTCCCCGAGGCCGCGCAGCCGTTCCAGCTCGTCCGCGGTGAGCGGCAGCGGGGTGCGCTCGCGCAGGGCGCTCCACTCGGCCCGGGTGAGGTCGACGTACGGCGAGGCGTCCGCCCGGCGGTGCGCGGGCCGCTCGTGCCGGTCCGGCCGGTCGGTGCGCTCGGTGCGCTCGGTCGCGGTGCCGGGGGCCGGGCAGCCGGCCGGCTCCGGAGCGGTGCTGGTGGCGGCGGTGGCGGCGGTGGGGTCCGCGCCGGGGGCCGCGGGGAGGTCCGCTGCGGGGTCCGTGGTGCTTCGTGGCGGCGAAGTGATCACAACGCCATTGTCGGGGGTCCGGGACGGTTGTGGGTGGTGTGGTCGGTCACGTGGGCACTGATCCTGGCCGGTTGCCGCCGAAATCGACCGCGGCTCCAGGGGCCCGGGCGGCGGGGCGGTGGCGGTGTGGGTCGAGAAGCCCGTCGAGAAGCGCGCCGGAGTCGGTCAGGTCCGGCAGGTCCGGACGGGTCTCGCGGTGATCACGATTTTCGGCCGCGACCGGATATTGCAGTACGCCAGTGCGAATTTACTCGTACATTACTCGGGCTGTGCTCTGCGCAGCGCTCTGCTGCGTCCTGCCGCGGCGAGCCATTGAGTCATAGGGGAGATTCATCGTGCGTTCCACCCTCGTCCGTCGTTCCGTGCTGACCGCTTCGGCCGTGTCGCTGGCGCTGCTCGTCACCGCCTGCGGATCGGACAAGGCGGCGAAGGACGAGTCGAAGGACGGCGGCACCTCGGCCGCACCGTCCGCGCCGGCCGCCGACCCGGCCGCCAAGGCGAAGACGGCCGCCGAGCTGAAGGGGCTCCTGGTCACCCAGGCGGACCTCGCGGAGCACGTCGTCAAGGAGGCCACGGCGACCGAGCTCCAGGAGGCCACCGCGGCCTACACGACCACCAAGACCGAGTGCCAGCCGCTGGCCCTGGTGATGGCGGGCAGCGGGCCGGGCAAGGTCGCGGCCAACGTTGCGACCAAGGTCACTGGCAAGCCGAAGGCCCCGGCTGCGGACGCCTCCGCCGAGGAGAAGCTCAAGGCCATCACGGACGCCCTCAAGGTGACGGCCACGATGGACGCCCTCAACTCCTACGAGGGCAACGGCGCCCAGGAGGCCTTCGCCGCGGTGAAGGCGGCGGGCACGGCGTGCGCCGCGGGCTTCCCCGGAGCCAAGGAGGCCGACACGGGCAAGGTCACCAAGATCGCCCCGGGCCCCGCGGTGACCGCCGGTGACGAAGCCGTGTCCTTCACCGTCGAGCGGGAGCTGGACGGCGACAAGACCCCCACCCAGCTCGTCGTGGTCCGCAAGGACAACACCCTCGCGGCGCTCTACACGATCTCCTTCGGCGGGAACGCCGAGGCGGCGAAGGTCGTCGTCGACACGCAGGTCAAGAAGCTCGGCTGACCTCGGCTCGAAATCCCGGCCGCCCGTCGGCCGTCGTCCGTACGACGTCAATCCCGCCCCGGCGCTTTCGCCGGGGCGGGTTTTTCGTCCGGTTCGGGTACCGGAATGCGCACCGGCCGCGGCGTAGGGTGCCGCCTATGTGCGGAATCGTGGGTTACGTGGGAGCGCAATCTGCGCTCGATGTGGTCATCGCCGGACTCAAGCGGTTGGAGTACCGGGGGTACGACTCGGCGGGTGTCGCCGTGCTCGCCGACGGGGGCCTGACCTCCGTCAAGAAGGCCGGCAAGCTGGTCAATCTGGAGAAGGAACTGGTCGGGCACCCGATGCCGGCCGGTTCCACGGGACTCGGGCACACCCGGTGGGCGACCCACGGCGGGCCCACCGACCTCAACGCCCACCCGCACCTGGACAACGCCGGGCGCGTGGCCGTCGTGCACAACGGCATCATCGAGAACTTCGCCGCGCTGCGGGCCGAACTGACGGACCGTGGGCACCGGCTGGAGTCCGAGACGGACACCGAGGTCGTCGCCCACCTGCTGGCCGAGCGGTTCGCCGAGGCGGGCGGCGACCTGGCCGAGGCCATGCGCCGCGTGTGCCGGCTGCTGGAGGGCGCGTTCACCCTGGTCGCGGTGCACGCGGACGCCCCGGACGTGGTGGTCGGCGCGCGCCGGAACTCCCCGCTGGTGGTGGGCGTGGGAGAGGGCGAGAACTTCCTCGCCTCGGACGTGGCCGCGTTCATCGCCCACACCCGGTCCGCGATCGAGCTGGGGCAGGACCAGGTCGTCGAGCTGCGCCGCGACGGGGTCTCGGTGACCAACTTCGACGGCTCGGCCGCCTCCGTGCGCGCCTATCACGTCGACTGGGACGCCTCGGCCGCGGAGAAGGGCGGCTACGACTACTTCATGCTCAAGGAGATCGCCGAGCAGCCGAAGGCCGTCGCCGACACCCTCCTCGGCCGGATCGACGCGAGCGGCTCGCTCACCCTGGACGAGGTCCGCATCCCCGCCTCCGTCCTGCGCGAGGTCGACAAGGTCGTCATCGTCGCCTGCGGTACGGCGTACCACGCGGGCATGATCGCGAAGCTGGCCATCGAGCACTGGACGCGGATCCCGTGCGAGACGGAGCTGGCGAGCGAGTTCCGCTACCGGGACCCGATCCTCGACCAGCGCACCCTCGTCATCGCCATCTCGCAGTCCGGCGAGACGATGGACACGCTGATGGCGCTGCGCCACGCCCGGGAGCAGGGCGCGAAGGTGCTGGCCGTCTGCAACACGAACGGCTCGACGATCCCCCGCGAGTCCGACGCCGTCCTGTACACGCACGCGGGTCCCGAGGTGGCCGTCGCCTCGACGAAGGCGTTCTTGACCCAGCTGGTCGCCTGCTACCTGGTCGCGCTGTACCTCGGCCAGGTGCGCGGCACGAAGTGGGGCGACGAGATCCGGGCGGTGATCCGCGAACTGTCCGACATCGCGGGCGCGGTGGACGCCGTACTGGAGACCATGGAGCCGGTCCGGGAGCTGGCCCGCTCGCTCGCGGACAAGAACACGGTGCTCTTCCTCGGGCGGCACGTCGGCTACCCGGTGGCGCTGGAGGGCGCGCTCAAGCTCAAGGAGCTGGCGTACATGCACGCCGAGGGCTTCGCGGCGGGGGAGCTCAAGCACGGGCCGATCGCGCTGATCGAGAAGGACGTGCCGGTGGTGGTCGTGGTGCCGTCGCCGAAGGGCCGTTCGGTGCTCCACGACAAGATCGTGTCGAACATCCAGGAGATCCGGGCCCGCGGGGCGCGCACGATCGTGATCGCGGAGGAGGGCGACGACGCGGTGGTCCCGTACGCCGACCACCTGATCCGGATCCCGGCCACGCCGACGCTGCTCCAGCCGCTGGTGGCGACGGTGCCGTTGCAGGTGTTCGCGTGCGAGCTGGCGACGGCGCGGGGCAACGAGGTGGACCAGCCGCGTAACCTCGCCAAGTCCGTGACGGTGGAGTGAGCGAAGCGAGTTCGTAGAAGTGATCATCGGTGTGGGGATCGACGTGGCCGCGATCGACAGGTTCGCGGCGTCGCTGGAGCGTACGCCCAGGCTGGCGCAACGGCTCTTCGTCGAGACGGAGTTGAACCTGCCCAGCGGCGAGCGGCGCGGACCCGCCTCGCTCGCCGCCCGGTTCGCCGCGAAGGAGGCCCTGGCCAAGGCGCTCGGCGCGCCCGCCGGGATGCTCTGGACCGATGCCGAGGTGTACGTCGAGCCGACCGGGCAGCCGCGGCTGCGGGTGTCCGGGACGGTGGCGGCGCGGGCGCAGGCGCTCGGCGTGCGCTCCTTGCACGTCTCGCTCAGCCACGACGCGGGGGTGGCCTCGGCCGTCGTGATCGCCGAGGGGTGACCGCCGTGGGGTGATCGCCGTGGGGTGAGGGCGGTCGTTCGCCGTCCGGGTGACGGGGGATCGGGCACGCTGGTGCCATGCGTACTGCTTACAGCGTGGAGACCGTACGGGCCGCCGAGCACCAGCTGATGGCGCGGCTGCCCGAAGGGGCCCTGATGCAGCGGGCGGCCGCGGGACTGGCCGCCGTCTGCGCCGGACTGCTCGGGCGGGTGTACGGGGCGCGCGTGGCGCTGCTCGTGGGGACCGGGGACAACGGTGGTGACGCGCTCTACGCGGGCGCGCGCCTGGCGCGCAGGGGCGCGGGGGTGACGGCCGTGCTCCTGGACCCCGAGCGGGCGCACGCGGGCGGACTGGCCGCGCTGCGGGCCGCCGGGGGCCGGCGGGCCGAGCGCGTGCCGGAGCGGGTGGACCTGGTCGTGGACGGGCTGCTGGGCATCGGCGGGCGCGGGGGGCTGCGTCCGGCGGCGGCCGCGCTGGTGGCGCAGGTGCCCCGGGGTGCGCGGGTGGTCGCGGTGGACCTGCCGAGCGGGGTGGACGCGGACACCGGAGAGGTCGCGGGGGCGGCCGTACGGGCCGACGTCACCGTGACGTTCGGGGCGTACAAGCCGGGGCTGCTGATCGACCCCGGGGCCGAGCGGGCCGGGGTGGTGCGGTTGGTGGAGATCGGGCTGACGCTGCCGGACACCGCCGTGGCGCAGGCCCTCCAGCACGCCGACGTGGGCGCGCTGCTGCCCGTACCCACGGCGGAGAGCGACAAGTACCGGCGCGGGGTCGTGGGCGTCGTCGCCGGGTCGGAGCAGTATCCGGGCGCGGCGGTGCTGTCCGTCGCGGGCGCGCTGCGGGGCGGGGCGGGGGCCGTGCGGTACGTCGGGCCCGCGCGCGCGGCGGAGATGGTGCTGGCGCGGTACCCCGAGACGCTGGTCGGGCGCGGCCGGGTGCAGTCCTGGGTGGTGGGGCCGGGGTTGGGGTCGGGGCGCGAGGGCGAGGTCGCGGAGCTGCTGGCGGGTGCGGCGGCGGACGGGGTGGCGGTGCTGGTGGACGCGGACGGGCTGCGGGGGCTGGATCCCGCGGCGCTGCGGGCGCACCCGCGGCCGGTGCTGCTGACCCCGCACGCGGGGGAGGCGGCGGCGCTGCTGGGGGTGGGGCGTGCGGAGGTGGAGGGGGCGCGGTTGGCTTCCGTGCGGGAGTTGGCGGAGCGGTACGGGGTCGCTGTGCTGCTGAAGGGGTCGACGACGTTGGTCGCGGGTGCGGGGCCTGGGGCGGGGCCGGTGCGGGTGAACGCCACGGGGACGCCCTGGTTGGCCACCGCGGGCAGTGGTGACGTGTTGTCGGGGGTGGCGGGGGCGTTGTTGGCGGCGGGGCTGGGGGCGGTGGACGCGGGGGCGGTGGCGGCGTACCTGCACGGGCTGGCGGGGCGGCGGGCGGCGGCGGGGGGGCCGGTGTTGGCGCACGGGGTGGCGGAGGCGGTGCCGGGGGCTTGGCGGGATGTTTCGCTCCCGGAGGGTTCCGGTCCGTCCTGACGCCGGTTGCCTCCGGCGGTCGGTGCGGGTCCGTGGGGCCTGCGGTGGGTCCTCAAGCGCCGGACGGGCTGGGGTGGGCGCGGGCCGCGGTCGTGCCGGGGACCCGTAGGGGCGTCTCCTCGGCTCGCGGCCGCGGGGAGTCGGATGGGGCGGCCAGTGGGGACCGCTCGTCCTGCGGGGACGCCCCTACGGGTCCCCGTCCCGACCACGGCCCGCGCCGCGGGGTCGGGAGCCCGGCCGGTGGGGACCGCTCGTCCTGCGGGGACGCGCCTACGGGTCCCCGTTCCGACCGTGGGCCGCGCCGGGCGGGGACGCGCCTACGGGTCGCCGTTCCGACCGTGGACCGGGCCGCGGGGGTGGGAGACCTGGTCAAGGTGTGGGGGGCTTGGGTGCTTGAGCGGGGCGCTGGTGGGGTTCTGAGACACTTGCGGCGATGAACGAGACACCGCCGCGCGTACACGCCGAGATCGATCTTGACGCCGTACGGGGGAACGTGCGCGCATTGCGCGAACGGGCACCCCGGGCCGAGCTGATGGCCGTCGTCAAGTCGGACGCCTATGGTCACGGGGCCGTGGCCTGTGCCAGGGCTGCCCAGGAGGCGGGCGCGACCTGGCTCGGTACGGCGACCCCGCAGGAGGCCTTCGCCCTGCGCGACGCGGGCATCGAGGGCCGGGTCATGTGCTGGCTGTGGACCCCGGGCGGCCCGTGGCAGGAGGCCGTCGAGCGCGACGTGGACGTCGCCGTGAGCGGGCTGTGGGCCCTGGAAGAGGTACGGGCGGCCGCCCGCGCCACCGGGCGTACGGCCAGGATCCAGCTCAAGGCCGACACCGGCCTCGGCCGCAACGGCTGCCAGCCCGCCGACTGGGCCGAACTGGTCGGCGCCGCCGTCGCCGCCGAGGCCGAGGGCACCGTCGAGGTCACCGGCCTGTGGTCGCACTTCGCGTGCGCCGACGAGCCCGGCCACCCCTCCATCCAGCTCCAGCTGACCGCCTTCCGCGAGATGGTCGGCTACGCGCAGAAGGAGGGCCTGGAGCCCGAGGTCCGGCACATCGCCAATTCCCCGGCCACGCTGACGCTCCCCGAGAGCCACTTCGACCTGGTGCGCTGCGGGATCGCCGTCTACGGGGTCTCGCCCGCTCCGGAGCTGGGCACCTCCGCCCAGCTCGGGCTGCGCCCCGCGATGACGCTCAAGGCCTCGGTGGCGCTGGTCAAGGACGTGCCGGGCGGCCACGGCGTCAGCTACGGGCACCACTACACGACGCTGTGCGACACGCGGCTCGCCCTGATCCCGGCCGGGTACGCCGACGGCATCCCGCGGCACGCCTCGGGCACCGGCCCGGTGCTGGTCGGCGGCGCGGTGCGGACGGTGGCCGGGCGGGTGGCCATGGACCAGTTCGTGGTGGACCTCGGGCCCGGCGCGGACGTGCGCTCCGGCGACGAGGCCGTCATCTTCGGCCCGGGCGACGCGGGCGAGCCGACCGCGGAGGACTGGGCGCGGGCCGCGGGGACGATCGCCTACGAGATCGTCACGCGGATCGGGTCCCGGGTGCCCCGGGTGCATCTCCATGTGTGATCCGATGATCCGCATGGGTGGTTTCTGTGTCAGGCTGAATGGCTGTTTGTCCGGTACGTCTGGGTTTCATGGCTGAGTGAGGTCGGCGTGAGCGAGAACTGGCGAAAGGCGGGCTGGGCGGGCGCCGCGATCGGCGTCGTGGCGGCGGGTGCGGCGGCCGGAGTGGCCGTCGAGCGGCTCACGGTCGGCCGTGGGATCCGGGCGAAGGCGCGCCTCGCGCTCGACGCGTCGGGCCCCTACGGCACCCTGCGCGGCGCCGAGGGCACGTGCCGCGCCGAGGACGGCACGCTGCTCCACTACGAGAGCGACGAGCTCCCCGAGGACGGCGCCAAGCGCCGCCGCCTGCGCCGCAAGCCCGCTCCGGCCGCCACCGTCGTCTTCTGCCACGGCTACTGCCTCGCCCAGGACTCCTGGCACTTCCAGCGCGCCGCGCTGCGCGGAGTGGTCCGCGCCGTGTACTGGGACCAGCGCAGCCACGGCCGCTCCGCGCGCGGCCTCGCGCAGGCGGACGGCGAACCGGTCACCATCGACCAGCTCGGCCGCGACCTCAAGGCCGTCATCGACGCGGCCGCGCCCGAGGGGCCGCTGGTCCTCGTGGGCCACTCCATGGGCGGCATGACGATCATGGCGCTGGCGGCCCAGTACCCCGAGCTGGTGCGCGACCGGGTGGTCGGCGTGGCGCTCGTGGGCACCTCCAGCGGCCGGCTCGGCGAGGTGACGTACGGGCTCCCCTCGGTCGGGGTCAGCGCGGTGCGCCGGGTGCTGCCGGGGGTGCTGCGCGCGCTGTGCTCGCAGGTCGAGCTGGTGGAGAAGGGGCGTCGGGCCACCGCGGACCTCTTCGCGGGCATGATCAAGCGGTACTCGTTCGGCTCGCCGGACGTGGACCCGGACGTGGCGCGCTTCGCCGAGCGGCTGATCGAGGCGACCCCGATCGACGTGGTCGCCGAGTTCTTCCCGGCGATCATGCTGCACGACAAGACGGCCGCCCTCCAGCACTTCGCGGACCTCCCGGTCACCGTGATCGCCGGGGACCGCGACATGATCACTCCGCCCGAGCACAGCGTGGCGATCGCCGCCGAGCTGCCGGACGCGGAGCTGGTGGTCCTGGAGGAGACCGGCCACCTGATGATGCTGGAGCGCCCGGAGACCGTCACCGCACTGCTGACCGACCTCCTCGCGCGCACGGGTGCGGTCCCGGCAGCGACTAACGTTGGCGGGCATGGAAGCACCGCTGCAAGCACCGCACGACCGGGCGGCTGAGGCCGCGACCGGCCGTGCTCTGATCACGATCGATTCCCCCGAAGCCATGCGGGACCTGGGCCGCGAGCTGGCCGCGCTGCTGCGCCCCGGCGACCTCGTCCTGCTGACCGGTGAGCTCGGTGCGGGCAAGACCACCCTGACGCGGGGCCTCGGCGAGGGCCTCGGCGTGCGCGGGGCCGTGACCTCGCCGACCTTCGTGATCGCCCGGGTGCACCCGCCGCTGGGCGACGGTCCGGCGCTGGTCCACGTGGACGCGTACCGGCTCGGCGGCGGGCTGGACGAGATGGAGGACCTGGACCTCGACGTCTCGCTGCCCGAGTCCGTGGTCGTCGTCGAATGGGGCGACGGCAAGGTGGAGGAGCTCTCCGACGACCGGTTGCACGTGGTGATCGCGCGCGCTGTCGGCCACGAGGAGGTCCTCGACGACGTGCGCCAGGTGTCGGTGTACGGGGTGGGCGCGCGCTGGGCGGATGCGGGGATCGCGGCGCTGGGGGCGCACTAGTGCTGTGGCCGGAAAGGTTTGCCGGGTCGCGGTGTCCGGTGCGGTGCATCGCAAGACGGAGGGCCACGGCTCGTACCGGACGTACTTGAGTGGGCCGACAACGCCGCGAGGTGCCGTGCCGGGCGCCGCGACGCGGTGAACCTTTCCGGTCACAGCGCTAGGTCCGCTGCGGTGGGCCTCGCGGCCCGGTTCGGGCGTTCCCTTTCGGGGCGTGCGGGCCGGGCCGTTCGCTTTGGGGCGCGGCTGGACGTTCCGACAACGTTCCGACGGGTACCGACAAGGTGTCGGCAAAATGTTGCGCTGATGGTGGGCGGCGTGATGACATGGTACCGAGAGCTGGTTAGGTATACCTAACTTCGACGTCGGTCGAGCGCCCAGGAGGCAGCCATGTCGGCAGCACAGCGTGTTCCCCGCCCGTCCGGGGCGTCCGCGGCCGCGCCCGGGCCCTCGATGGGCGCGCTGCTCGCGTCCTGTCTCGCCGCCGCCGCCGTGTCGACCCCGCCCGCGCGGCCGGCCGCGTCCGCACCCGCGCCCGCGCCCGTACGCACGCAGGCCGCTCCGGAGTCCGAAGCGGCCTGAGTCGTCCGTGTGTCACCCGTTCGGGTCAATCCGGCGGTCGTCCCGCAGGAGCCGCGCGCGCCGTCACGCGACGACGTTGACCCGCGTGCCGATCGTGGCGAAGTTCCACATCGCGTCGCCGTCGGCCCGCGTCATGCGGATGCCGCCGGTCTTCTTCGTCGCGTCCGGCTCCGGCGTCGCGCCGTCCTTGCGGGCGCTGAAACCGATCACGACCCCGTCGGTCGTCGCGAACCGCACGATGTGCTCGACCGCGGCGCCGTCGGATCCGGTGACCGCGCCCTGGC
The DNA here is from genome assembly GCF_044759975.1 of Streptomyces sp. NPDC098789. Lineage (NCBI taxonomy): Bacteria > Bacillati > Actinomycetota > Actinomycetes > Kitasatosporales > Streptomycetaceae > Streptomyces > Streptomyces sp. NPDC098789. The sequence goes on along the minus strand of NZ_JBIWAJ010000011.1, from coordinate 240,329 downwards.
GCGTGTCGACCGAGTAGCTGCCGGTCTTGGGGTGCACCGTGCTCGGCATCACCGAGAAGGACTTCGTCTCCACGCCGTCCCCGCCCACCAGCCAGACCCGCTTCTGGGACACGGAGTAGACGACGCGCACGCCCTTGCCCGAATCGGCCGGGACCGGACCCGGCTTGCCCGGGGCCTCTGGTGCGGTGGACTGGCTCGGCGCGGTGGAGGGGGCCGGCTGCTGGGCGGCCGGTGCCGGGCGGGCCGGAGCGCTCGCCGACGCCTGGTAGCCGAGGAAACCGACCGTTGCCAGTGCCGCGGCGGTGAGCCCGGCCACGATTCCCGAGCTGCTGCGTGCCACCTTGCTCCACCTCTCCGCTGCCTTCGGGTCCCCCGGTTTCCCGAGGGCCCCCGCGGGGATCCACCGCTCGGTGGTTCCCGCTGGTACACCCGCGCTGACGGTAGCAGCCGGGCCGCCGCTCGACCGGCCGCAAGGGGCCCGGGCCGCGGAGTCGTAGGCTGTTCGCGTGCTCTTGCTCGCTGTAGATACCGCCACGCCCGCCGTCACCGTCGCCCTGCACGACGGTGAGTCCGTCGTCGCCGAGACCCACCAGGTCGACGCCCGCCGCCACGGGGAGCTGTTGCTGCCCTCCGTGGACAAGGTCCTCGCCGAAGCCGGGCTGAAGCTCGACGCCGTGACCGGCATCGTCGTGGGCGTGGGCCCCGGCCCGTACACCGGGCTGCGCGTCGGCCTCGTCACCGCCTCCACCTTCGCCTCCGTCCTCGGCGTGCCGGTGCACGGTCTGTGCACCCTGGACGGGCTGGCCTACGCCGCCCGGGACACCGGGATCGAGGGCCCCTTCGTGGTGGCCACCGACGCCCGCCGCAAGGAGGTGTACTGGGCCCGCTACGAGGACCCGCGCACCCGGGTCACCGAGCCCGCCGTGGACCGCCCGGCCGACATCGCCGAGCAGCTCGCCGGACTGCCCGTGGTGGGCGCGGGCGCGCTGCTCTACCCCGACCACTTCCCGGACGCGCGCGGCCCCGAGCACCAGTCGGCCGGCGCACTGGCCGCGCTGGCCGCGGAGCGGCTGGCGGCGGGGGCGGAGTTCCTCCCGCCGACCCCGCTGTACCTGCGCCGCCCCGACGCCCAGGTGCCCAAGAACTACAAGGTGGTCACACCCCAGTGACGGCCCCGACCGCGCCGCCCGCCCCGGCCGTCCTGCTGCGCGAGATGCGCTGGTGGGACATCGGGTCCGTGCTGGAGCTGGAGCAGGAGCTCTTCCCCGAGGACGCCTGGTCCGCGGGGATGTTCTGGTCCGAGTTGGCGCACGCCCGCGGGCCGCTGGCCACCCGCCGCTACGTGGTCGCCGAGGAGGCGGACGGCGGCCGCCTGGTCGGCTACGCCGGGCTCGCCGCCGTCGGCGACCTGGGCGACGTACAGACCATCGCGGCGGCCCGCGATCAGTGGGGGACCGGGCTCGGCGCCCGGCTGCTCACCGATCTGCTCGGCGCCGCCACCGCCTTCGAATGCGCCGAAGTGCTGCTGGAGGTGCGGGTGGACAACACCCGCGCCCAGCGGCTCTACGAGCGCTTCGGCTTCGAGCCGATCGGCTTCCGGCGCGGCTACTACCAGCCCGGCAACATCGACGCGCTCGTGATGCGACTCTCCGATCCCGCACGTTCCGTCCCCGTGGACGGACCAGTTCAAGGTGAATCCCATGGCTGACGAACCGCTCGTCCTCGGCATCGAGACGTCCTGCGACGAAACCGGTGTCGGCGTGGTGCGCGGCACCACGCTCCTCGCCGACGCGATCGCCTCCAGCGTGGACGAGCACGCGCGCTTCGGCGGGGTCGTGCCCGAGGTGGCCTCGCGCGCGCACCTGGAAGCGATGGTCCCGACCATCGAGCGCGCCCTGAAGGAGGCCGGGGTCAGCGCCCGCGACCTCGACGGCATCGCCGTGACCGCGGGCCCCGGTCTGGCCGGGGCGCTGCTGGTCGGCGTATCGGCGGCGAAGGCCTACGCCTACGCGCTCGGCAAGCCGCTCTACGGCGTGAACCACCTGGCCTCCCACATTTGCGTGGACCAGCTGGAGCACGGCCCGCTGCCGGAGCCCACGATGGCCCTGCTGGTCTCCGGCGGGCACTCCTCGCTGCTGCTGGCCCCGGACATCACCAGCGACGTACGGCCGCTGGGCGCGACCATCGACGACGCGGCGGGCGAGGCCTTCGACAAGATCGCGCGGGTGCTCCAGCTGGGCTTCCCGGGCGGTCCGGTCATCGACCGGCTCGCGCGCGAGGGCGACCCGAAGGCGATCAACTTCCCGCGCGGGCTGACCGGGCCGCGCGACGCCGCGTACGACTTCTCCTTCTCCGGGCTCAAGACCGCCGTGGCGCGCTGGATCGAGGCGAAGCGCAAGGCCGGCGAGGAGGTGCCGGTGCGCGATGTGGCCGCGTCCTTCCAGGAGGCCGTGGTGGACGTGCTGACGCGCAAGGCGATCCGCGCCTGCAAGGACGAGGGCGTCGACCACCTGATGATCGGCGGCGGCGTGGCCGCCAACTCGCGGCTGCGCTCGCTGGCGCAGGAGCGCTGCGACGACGCCGGGATCGTGCTGCGGGTGCCGCGGCCGAAGCTGTGCACGGACAACGGCGCGATGGTGGCGGCGCTGGGCGCGGAGATGGTCAAGCGGAACCGGCCGGCCTCGGACTGGGACCTCTCGGCGGACTCCTCGCTGCCGGTGACCGAACCGCACGTGCCCGGTACGTCGCACGAGCACGGCGACGGGGACGGGCACGGGCACGCGCACGGGCACGGCCACGCGCACGACCACGATCACGTGCACGAGCTGAGCAAGGACAACCTGTACTCATGAGCACCACCGTGGCCGTGATGTGGGAGGCCCGGGCCGCCGACGGCCGGGGCAACGAGCTGCTGGAATGGGCCCGTTCGCAGGTGCTCGCCCGTGAACCGGTGCGCCGCGAGGTGTTCCGGGCGGCGCAGGACCGGGTCCTGGTCATCACCTGGTGGGAGGTGGGTGACGGTGCGGGCGGCGGCGCGGAGGCGCTGCCCGAGCTGCCCGAACCGGCCGCCGACCTGATCGCCCGGCCGGTGCACCGGTGGCGCTTCGAGTCCGTGGAGCGGACCGGCGGCTGATCGGCGGCCGGACCGGGCCGGACCCGGACACGGCCCGCACCCGGCCCGGGCCCGGACCGTTCCGGAGTGCCGCTATCGTCATGCGCATGCCCCGCAGTGACCTGCCGCCACCACCGCCGCCCGCGCACCTGCGCGCATGGCTGGACGCCCACGCCGTCCGGGCCGACCGGGCCCGCTACCTGGGGGAGTTGGAGCGGCTGAGCCTGGGCACGGGGCGGCTGCTGCTGCTCTGGGCGGTCAGCGCCGTCTTCGCCCTCGGCTGGTCCTTCGTCGGCATGGCGCTGATGGCCTTCGAAGAGGGCGGCCTGACCGAGCAGTTCGTCGGCGTCGTCTTCCTGGTCCTGGGCGCGGGGGTCCTCGTACCGGCCGGCTTCTGGTTCGTGTGGGGCGTCAAGCGGGACCGCCGGGTGCGCCAACTGCTCTCCGCGTGGGCCGAGTCGGACCGCGATCCGGTCAACGACGCCCGGCTGCGGATGCCCGGGCGGAGCCTGGCGTGGCTGCTGTCCTCGCTGGTCCTGTGCGCGCTCGGGCTGTGGGTGACCTTCGGGAGCGCGAGCGCCGCCCGACCCGGCTCGGAGACCTACGGCGAGGTGGCCTCCCTGATGGGCCTCGGGATGATCCTGTGGATCACCGGGCTGTTGGGCGCGGGCAAGGCGGCCGCGCACTACCGGTGGGCCCTGCGGGCCTTCCACCCGCTCCGGCGCCCGCCGGCCGCGCCGCCCGGGGCGGGCCCGGTCGAGGGCGCCGCCGTCACCCCCGGGGCGTCGGTACCGGCGCAGGAGCGCCGATCAGCATCGAAGGAGCGCCCGCCACTCGGGTCAGGATGACCGTCGCGGAGTTCGGCCCCTGCGGTTTGACCTTGCGGCGCAGCTCTTCCGGTTCGATCGCGGAGCCTCGCTTCTTGACGGTCAGGATGCCCACTCCGCGCTCGCGCAGCAGGGCCTTGAGCTTCTTGAGGCCGAAGGGCAGCACGTCGGTGATCTCGTAGGCGGTGGCGTACGGCGTCGCGCGCAGCTCGTCGGCGGTGATGTAGGCGATGGTCGGGTCGATCAGCCGCCCGTCGAGCTGCTCGGCGACCTCGGCGACGAGGTGGGCGCGGATGACCGCGCCGTCCGGTTCGTAGAGGTAGCGGCCCACCGGTCCGGCCTCCGGGTCGGGCAGCGGGTCCTCGGTGCGCAGCGTGCGCGGCCCGGGGAGCAGGGTCGCGCGGATCGTGCCGGGCGAGGTCCCGAACCAGAGCACGGCCTCCTTCACGTCCCCTCCGTCGGAGATCCACTCGGCCTCGGCCTCGGCCGGGACGGCCTCGTGCGGGATCCCGGGGGCGATCTTGATGGCCGCGTACTTCGCCGCGCGGGCGGTCTCTACGGCCCAGGACAGCGGCGGCGAGTACCCCTCGGGGTCGAAGATCCGCCCGCGCCCGCCGCGCCGCGCCGGGTCGAGGAAGACGGCGTCGTAGCCGGCGGTGTCGACCTCGGTGACATCGGCCTCCACGACCTCGATCAGGTCGGCCAGCCCCAGCGCCTCGGCGTTCGCGCGGGCGACGGCGACGGTCAGCGGGTCCCGGTCCACGGCGAGCACCCGGATCCCGGCGCGGGCCAGCGCCAGCGCGTCCCCGCCGATGCCGCAGCACAGGTCGGCGACCGACCGTACGCCGAGCGCGGCGATCCGCTCGGCGCGGTACGTCGCCACGGCCGCCCGGGTGGCCATCTCGCCGCCGCCGGGCGTGAAGTACATCCGGTACGCGTCCTCGGCCCCGAACTTCACCACCGCGCGCTGGCGCAGCCGGGCCTGCCCGAGGGCGGCGGAGACCAGCTCGGCGGGGTGTTCGCGGCGCAGCCGGGTGGCCACGGCCAGCTCCTGGGCCGGGTCGTAGTCGCGCAGCGAGTCGAGCAGGGCGCGGCCCTCGGGGGCGAGCAGGGCGGCGAAGTCTTCGGGGTTCACCGCTTCATTGTCGGACAGTTTGGGCCACTCGATGGATCGTCCGCCGCCGGTCGCGGTGTCGCCGCGGGAGGGCGGGGGCCGGGTGCCAGGATGCGCAGCTATGCAGCTAGTAGGAAAAAACGGAAATAAGGCGCGTATGGGTCACCGAGTCGCGGGCACGCGCGGCCGGTACGGGGTGGCGCTGGCCGCGCTGCTGGTCGCCGCCCTCGGGACGGCCTGCGGCTCGACCGGGTCCGCCCCCGCGGTGAAGGACAAGAAGGCGGAGACCGGCCGCAGCGGCGCCCAGGGCGGCCCCGCGGTCAGCGCCCAGCAGCTCCAGCAGGCACGGGCCCTCGCCGCCAAGAAGTGGGGGCTGGCCCAGGCGCCGCTCGCCGCGCCCGCGGCGCCGAAGACCAAGCCGGAGATCACCTTCCGCAAGGGCTTCGAGGTGGAGGACGGCGACGAGCTCCCGCCGGTCTTCACGACCGTGCCCACCGAGGACAAGGTCGTCTTCCTGACGATCGACGACGGGGCCGAGAAGGACCCCGAGTTCCTGAAGATGATGCAGGAGCTGAAGCTCCCGTACACGGCGTTCCTCAGCGACTACCTGGTGCGCGACAACTACGCGTACTTCAAGCAGATGCAGTCCGAGGGCGTCTCCATCAACAACCACACGCTCAACCACCGCTACCTGCCCGCCCTCTCCTACGAGAAGCAGCGCCAGGAGATCTGCGGCATGCAGGACACCATCCAGAAGGAGTTCGGCAAGCGGCCGACCCTCTTCCGCCCGCCGTACGGCAACTACAACCAGGACACGCTGCGCGCGGCGAAGTCGTGCGGAGTGAAGTCCGTTCCGATCTGGAACGCCGAGGCGTTCACGGACAGAATGGACTACCGGGAAGAGGACAAGGACCTGCACCCCGGCGACATCATCCTCACGCACTTCCGGGGGCGGGAGGACTGGAAGGGCACGATGCCTGACATGATCCGCCAGGTGATGAAGACCGTCACGGCGAAGGGATACGCCGTGGCCCGCTTGGAGGATTACTTGTGAGCATCGCGCGCCGGTTGACGGCCGGAACGCTGGCGGCCGGCGCGCTCGCGCTGTCCCTTTCGGGGTGCGGGAACAGCGTGGACCCCATCGAGCGGCTCGGCCGCAAGACGGCGCAGGCGTCGCAGGGAACCGCGACGGACGGCACGGGCCCGGGAGGCGGCAGCGCCAAGCCGTCCCCCGCGCCCTCCGCGAGCGCCTCCGCGAACGACGCCCACAAGCGGTGGGGCCTCGCCAAGCCACTGGAATTCGCGGCGAAGCCCGCGCAGAAGCCGCAGCTCCCGAAGGCCGGGCCGGGCAAGATACCCGTGGTGAACCGGATACCCGTGCCCGCCGGGGAGAAGACCGTCTTCCTGACCTTCGACGACGGCGCGGAGAAGAACCCCGAGTTCCTGAAGATGGCGGCCGACCTCAAACTGCCGATCAGCATGTTCCTGACGGACAACATCGCCTCGTCGGACTACGGGCACTTCCAGTCGCTCCGCGACAACGGCTCGCACAGCACGATAAACAACCACACGCTGACCCACCCGAACCTGCGCACGCTGTCCTTCGCGGCGCAGAAGAAGGAGATATGCGGTCAGCAGGAACGCCTGGAGAAGCGCTTCGGCGCCAAACCGCCCCTCTTCCGCCCGCCGTACGGCAACTACAACGACGACACCCTGCGCGCCGCCTCGGAGTGCGGGATCTCGTACGTGGTCCTGTGGCAGGCCTCGATGCAGATCAACAACTTCCAGTACGCCGAGGGCGACGCCCTGAAGCCCGGTGACATCGTCCTCGCCCACTTCCGCGGCCCGGCCGAGCTCAAGGGTGCGACGGAGATCGAGATGACGACCCGGATGCTCCAGCGCATACAGGAGCAGGGCTACAAGATCGGGCGCCTGGAGGACTACCTCTGATCCGCCCGCGGCACGACCTGCGGGCCGGGGCCGAAAAGGCCGGGCGGGCGGGGTCGGGCGCTGGTTAGGGTGCGTTCATGAGCGGACCCGTACCCGAAACGCAGCAGATCACCGCCTTCCTGTCCGGCTTCGCCCGCAGGCAGGCGGAGCGTACGGTCGACCTGGCGGGCGGTTTCGCGGCGCTCGACGACACCTTCCACCACTCCCGGGCCGACAACCAGCTCGTCATCGACGACCCCGCCGCCCTGGATCCCGAGGCGCTACCCGCCCTCGCCGACGAGGCGCTCGGGCACCTGCCCTTCCGGCTGGTCAGCGTCCTGGACGAGGCGGTCGGAGCCGCCGCGGCCCCGGCCATGGTCCGGGCCGGCTACGCCCACGTGACCCTGGTCGTCCTGCGGCACACCGGACCCGTGCCGGCCGCCGCCGCCGGGGTGCCCGCCGCCGGGGAGGTGGACCTGGCCGCCTTCCGCGAGCCGCTCGCCCGTCGCTGGCGCGGGTTCCTCCCGAAGGCCGACGCGGCGGAGCTGGACCAGCTCGTGGCCCGGCGCCGGGCCCGGCTGCGCGGCGCCGCCGACGTGCGCTTCCTGGGCGCCCGCGGCGCCGAGGGGGAGGTCGCCGCCTGGTGCGACCTCTACCTCGCCCCGGCCGCGGGCACCGCACAGATCGAGGACCTGATGACCGACGGGGCGCAGCTGGGCCGCGGCTACGGCGACGCCGTCCTCACCGCGGCCCTGAACGTGGCCGCCGACGCCGGCTGCGGCACGCGCTTCCTCACCGCAGACGAGGCCGACTGGCCCCGGCACTGGTACGCGCGCCGGGGCTTCGTCCAGGTGGGCCGGGTGCACGTCTTCGACCGCGGCTGAACCACGACGGGCCCTACGCCGCCAGCGTGGCCGGGGGCTCCGACATCGGCTGGGAGTCCGCCTCCCGCTGACGTTCCGCGCTGTCGCTGATCCTGATCAGCAACCCGATCATGATCCAGTTGGCCAGCAGCGACGAACCGCCGCTCGCCAGGAACGGCAGCGCCTTTCCGGTGAGCGGGATCAGCCCGGTCACCCCGCCCGCGACCACGAACACCTGGAGCGCCAGCGCGGAGGCGAGACCGACCGCCAGCAGCTTGCCGAAGGGGTCGCGGGCGCCGAGCGCCATCCGCAGCCCCCGCTGGGCCAGCAGCCCGTAGATGATCAGCACCGCCATCACCCCGGCCAGGCCCAGCTCCTCGCCGACCGTGGTCAGGATGAAGTCGCTGCGCCCCGCGAAGCCGAGCAGCTCGGGGTGGCCCATGCCGAGCCCGGTGCCGGAGACCCCGCCGGTGCCGAAGCTGAACAGCGCCTGCGCCGACTGGTCGGAGACGATGCCCGCCGGCCGGGGGTTGTGGTAGTACGACAGCGGGTCCAGCCAGGCGGCCACGCGGCCCTTCACGTGCGGCTGGGTCGTCCCCACGACGAAGGCGCCGAGGGCGGCCATGAGGCCGCCGCAGATGATCCAGCTGGTGCGCTCGGTGGCGACGTAGAGCATCACCACGAAGACGCCGAAGAAGATCAGCGAGGTGCCGAGGTCGCGCTCGAAGACGAGCACCAGCAGGGAGACGATCCACACCGTGATGATCGGGCCGAGCTGGCGCATCGGCGGCAGCCGCATGCCCAGGAACTTGCGCCCGGCCAGGGCCAGGGTGTCGCGGTGCAGGACCAGATAGCCCGCGAAGAACACCGCGATCATGATCTTCACGAACTCGCCCGGCTGGAGCGACATCCCGAAGAGGATGATCCACCGCTTCGCGCCGTACGTGTCCGCGCCGAAGAACGCGGGCGCGATCAGCAGCACCAGCGAGACGACCATCGTGATGTAGATGAACCGCTGGAGCAGCCGGTGGTCGCGCAAGAGCGCGACCACGCCCAGACAGGCCGCGACGCCGACCACCGACCAGATCAGCTGCCCGGGCGCGACCGCCGACGCTTTGTACCGCTCGATGTACGCCTGGTCCAGCCGGTGCAGCAGCACCAGCCCCAGCCCGGTGAGCAGCATCGCCAGCGGCAGGATCAGCGGATCGGCGTAGGCGGCGAACCGGCGCACGCCGAGGTGCCCCACCAGCGAGAGCAGCGTCATGCTGACCGCGAAGCCGGTGAGGTTGGAGGGCAGCTGGTCGTTCATCGCCAGGCTCGCGCTCACGTGCCCGAAGACGGTGATGGCGACGACCAGGACCAGCAGCAGGGCTTCCGTACGACGGCGGGCGCCCGACGTCGTACTCGGGTTCAGTCCACGCACGGGATGCCGCCGCCGTCGATGGCGGGCTTCCTCTCGTCCGTGGTCGGCGGGGGCGCGACCGGTGGGGTCGAACCCGCGGTCCCGGCACCCGGTGACGAGGCAGCGCCACCCGGTGCACTCGGGCTCGCGGTCGCCCTGGGCCCTATCTGCTCGGTGATGAGGCGCTTTATCTTCATATCGTCTACGACGTTGATGTCGGTCCCATGGTTGCTTCCGAACCTCTCGATGGGCAGTGTCGTGAATTCCACATTGCCGCCGGACAGGTTCTTCGCCTGCTTGACGAAGGACATCAGGTCCCAGCCCTCATCGGTCACCACGTCCTGCTTGGCCGTGTTGATCAGCTTGAGCAGTTTCACCGGATCCGTAAAGGTCCCCGCGTCGTTCAGCTTCTTCGTCGCCCCGGCCAAGAACGCCTGCTGGCGCCGCGTCCGGTCCAGGTCGCCGCCGTCCAGACCCATCCGCTGGCGCACGAAGGCCAGGGACTGCTGCCCGTTCAGGGTCTGTCGCCCGGCCGGGAAGTCCGCGCCGGAGTTCTTGTCCTTGACCGCCTTGTTCAGGCACACCGGTACGCCGCCCAGGGCGTCCGCCACGTGGTAGAAACCGGCCAGGTTCAGCTCGGCGAAGTGGTCGATCGGCACGCCCAGGAACGCCCGCACCGTGTCGAGCGAGGCCTTGCGCCCCGCCTCGCGCCCCTCCCGCTCCAGCTGCCGGCCGTCCTTGACCCCCTGGCCGGACAACTGCTCCTCGCGCTTCGCCTTCGCCCGCCCGTAGGCCTCCTTGATCTTCTGCTTGCCCGTGTCCCCGGGCACCCCGTGCATCGTCACGAAGTCGTCGCGCGGGATGGAGAAGGCCTTCGCCCTGCCGCCGTCGGCCGGCACGTGCAGGAGGATCAGGGTGTTCGTGTTGTAGCCGCCGATGTCGGAACTGCCGGCGTGCAGCTTGTCGAGGACCGAGTCGGGCAGCGGCTCGCCGTTCTGGTCCCGACGGCTGTCCAGCCCCATCAACAGGATGTTCAGGTCCCCGGCCTGCGACTTCTCCGCCCCCTCCAACGCCTTGGAGCTGCCGATGCTGCCCGCCAGGTCGTCGTAGAGGTACCAGCCCGTGGCCCCCGCCAGCACGGCCAGCGCGCAGCCGGTGACCAGCAGCGCGCGCCCGATCCGCCGGTGCGGCCCCCGTGCCCCCCGGGTGCCCTGACCCGTCTTCCTGCGATGCGCACTCATGCCATCCGATGCTGGGGGCCGGTCGCTGAAGGAAACCTGAGGGTTCTGAAGACCCCTTCAGGACCCGGCCGGCAGCCGCAGCACCAGGCGCGCCCCGCCCCCGTCCGCCGGGGCCGCCGCGCTCACCTCGCCGCCGTGCGAGCGGGCGATCTCCCGGGCGATGGCCAGGCCCAGCCCGGTGCCGCCACTGGCCCGGCCCCGGTCCGGGTCCAGCCGGACGAACCGCTCGAAGACCCGGTCCCGGTCCGCCGCCGGGATCCCCGGACCGTCGTCGGTGACCTCCAGCACGTTCCAGCCACCGCGCGCGTACGCCCGTACGACCACCTCGGTACGAGCGTGCCGCAGCGCGTTGTCCACCAGGTTGGCCAGCGCCCGCTCCAGCCGCGCCGGATCCCCGACCGCCGGTACGGGCGCCCCCGCCACCACCCGCAGCCGCACCCGCGGCGCGCGCCGCCGGGCCGCGTCCTCCGCGGCCAGCAGCGCCAGGTCCACCGGCTCGGTGCGCGGCGCGGGCCGCCCGTCGAGCCGGGCCAGCAGCAGCAGGTCGGCCGCGATCCGCTGGAGCCGCTCGGTGTCGGCCAGGGCGGCCGCGACCGACTCCCGGTCGGGCTCCTCCAACGCCACCTCCAGCCGGGACCGCACGGCGGCCAGCGGATTGCGCAGCTCGTGCGAGGCATCGGCGGTGAACTGGCGCTGGCGGGCGTCCGAGCGCTCCAGCCGGTCCAGGGTGTCGTTCACGGTCCGGGCGAGGCGCGCGATCTCGTCCGCCCCGCCGGGGTCGGGCACCCGCCGGTCCAGCTCGCTCGCGGTGACCGAGGCCAGGGCGTCGCCGATCGCGGTGACCGGACGCAGCGCCAGCCCCGCGACCCACCAGGCGAGCGCGGCGGCGAAGGCGATCAGCGGGGGCGCGCCGCCCAGCATCCCGTAGGCGACGGAACGGGTGGCGCCGTCCACGTCCCCGAGGACGGTCATCGCGTAGACGTAGTGCGGTGCGTCAACGGCGCCGACGGCCCCGGGCGGCCCGGGGGAGCGGACCACGACCACCGCGCGCCGCTCGCCGCTCCCGGGGGCGGGCGGCGGCAGGACGACCGCGCGCGAATCCGCCCCGGCGGCCGGCCGCAGCCCCGCCAGCTCGGCGGGCAGCCGCCCCGGATCCCCGCTGGCGGCGGCCACCGTGCCGGCGGAGTCCAGGACGAGCACCAGGTCCACCCCGCTCTCGGGGGCCGGCAGCCGCCCCGCGGGCAGGGTCCGGGTGTCGAGCTGGGCCGCCACCTTGCGGGCGGCCAGTTCGGTGCGGCCGTTGGTGTTGTCCAGCAGGTTGGCGCGCAGCAGGTAGTAGAGCCAGATCCCGCCCACGGCCAGCACGGCCGCCATCGCGAGCGCGGCGGCCAGCGCCGCGCGGGCCCGGACGCTGCTGGGCCGTCTCCTGCGGACCGTGCCGGGCCCGCGACGAGATGGCCTAACCACCGTCGGGGGCCATCCGGTAGCCGGTGCCGTGGACGGTGCGGATGGAGCGGCGCCCGAAGGGGGCGTCGATCTTCTTGCGCAGCGAGGAGACGTACACCTCGACGATGTTCGGGTCGATGCCCGCGGAGCCGCCGGGGGAGCACCAGACCTCGTCGAGGATCTCCTGCTTGGCCACGGCCCGTCCCGGGTTCTCCATCAGGCAGGCCAGCACGCCCAGCTCGCGGGCGGTCAGCTCGATGTCCCGGGTGCCCCGGCGGCAGCGGCGGGCCTCGGGGTCGAGGAAGAGGTCGCCGGCCTGGAGGGTGGCGGCGCGCCCGGGGGCCCCGGCCCGCCGGGCCAGCGCCCGGACGCGGGCGCACAGGACGACGAAGGAGAACGGCTTGGTCAGGTAGTCGTCGGCGCCGGAGTCCAGGCCCTCGGCCTCGTCGTACTCGCCGTCCTTGGCGGTGAGCATCAGCACCGGGGTCGCGTCGCCGTGGGCGCGCATCCGCGTGCAGATCTCGTACCCGCTGAGCCCGGGCAGCATCAGGTCCAGCAGGACCACGTCGTAGGGACCGCCGCTGAGCGCGAGCTCCAGGCCGCGGTGGCCGTCGTGCGCGACCTCGACCCAGTGGCCCTCGGCGGACAGGCCGCGCCGGAGGGACTCGGCCAGCCCCTCTTCGTCTTCGACCACGAGAATGCGCACGTCCCAAGCGTCACACACCGGGCGCGGACAACACCGGAGGCGAGAAATTGGCACTCCGCTTGACCGAGTGCTAATCGCCGGAATAGTCTCGGGCCTGGCACTCGCCACTGGTGAGTGCCAACACAGCGACAGGCAGGTCCGGCACCCGCGACGACGGAACCACCTGGTCGCCACCCCAAACAGTTAACCCCGTGAGATCTCCGAAGGGGGAGACCGGATCGTGACGACCACCAGCTCCAAGGTTGCCATCAAGCCGCTTGAGGACCGCATTGTGGTCCAGCCGCTCGACGCCGAGCAGACCACGGCTTCCGGCCTGGTCATCCCGGACACCGCGAAGGAGAAGCCCCAGGAGGGCGTCGTCCTCGCCGTGGGTCCGGGTCGCTTCGAGGACGGCCAGCGTCTTCCGCTGGACGTCACCGTCGGCGACGTCGTCCTGTACAGCAAGTACGGCGGCACCGAAGTGAAGTACAACGGCGAGGAATACCTCGTCCTCTCGGCCCGCGACGTGCTCGCGATCGTCGAGAAGTAAGTCACTTCTCCAGTTTTGCTTTGAGCTACGCCCCTGGTCACCCCTGCTGATGCCGGGCGGCGAGGGGCGTAGTTCGTTCAAGGCGGTCGCGGTGAGCGGCCGGGGATCGCAACGAGAGGGCTGAACCGCTCCCATGCCGAAGATTCTTAAGTTTGACGAGGACGCCCGTCGCGCTCTGGAGCGCGGTGTCAACAAGCTTGCCGACACGGTCAAGGTGACGATCGGCCCCAAGGGCCGCAACGTCGTCATCGACAAGAAGTTCGGCGCTCCCACCATCACCAACGACGGTGTCACCATCGCGCGCGAGGTCGAGCTCGACGACCCGTACGAGAACCTCGGTGCCCAGCTCGTGAAGGAGGTGGCGACCAAGACCAACGACATCGCGGGTGACGGCACCACCACCGCCACCGTGCTGGCCCAGGCGCTGGTCCGCGAGGGTCTGCGCAACGTCGCCGCCGGCGCCTCCCCGGCCGCCCTGAAGAAGGGCATCGACGCGGCGGTCAAGGCCGTCTCCGCCGAGCTGCTGGAGACCGCCCGCCCGATCGAGGACAAGTCCGACATCGCCGCCGTGGCCGCGCTCTCCGCGCAGGACACCCAGGTCGGCGAGCTCATCGCCGAGGCGATGGACAAGGTCGGCAAGGACGGTGTCATCACCGTCGAGGAGTCCAACACCTTCGGCCTGGAGCTGGAGTTCACCGAGGGCATGGCCTTCGACAAGGGCTACCTCTCGCCGTACATGGTCTCCGACCAGGAGCGTATGGAGGCCGTCCTCGAGGACCCCTACATCCTGATCAACCAGGGCAAGATCTCCTCCATCCAGGACCTGCTCCCGCTGCTGGAGAAGGTCATCCAGGGTGGCGGCTCCCGCCCGCTGCTGATCATCGCCGAGGACGTCGAGGGCGAGGCGCTCTCCACCCTCGTCGTCAACAAGATCCGTGGCACCTTCAACGCCGTGGCCGTCAAGGCCCCCGGCTTCGGTGACCGCCGCAAGGCGATGCTCCAGGACATGGCCGCCCTCACCGGCGCCACCGTCATCGCCGAAGAGGTCGGCCTCAAGCTCGACCAGGCCGGCCTGGACGTACTGGGCTCCGCCCGCCGCGTCACGATCACCAAGGACGACACGGTCGTCGTCGACGGTGGCGGCAGCAGCGACGACGTGCTCGGTCGCGTCAACCAGATCAAGGCCGAGATCGAGTCCACGGACTCGGACTGGGACCGCGAGAAGCTGCAGGAGCGCCTGGCGAAGCTCGCCGGTGGCGTCTGCGTCATCAAGGTCGGCGCCGCCACCGAGGTGGAGCTCAAGGAGAAGAAGCACCGCCTCGAGGACGCCATCTCGGCGACCCGCGCCGCGGTCGAGGAGGGCATCGTCTCCGGCGGTGGCTCCGCGCTCGTCCACGCCGTCAAGGTCCTGGAGGGCAACCTCGACCTGACCGGCGACGAGGCCACCGGCGTCTCGGTCGTCCGTCGCGCCGCCGTCGAGCCGCTGCGCTGGATCGCGGAGAACGCGGGCCTCGAGGGCTACGTCATCACCGCGAAGGTCGCCGAGCTCGACAAGGGCCAGGGCTTCAACGCCGCCACCGGCGAGTACGGCGACCTGGTCAAGGCCGGCGTCATCGACCCGGTCAAGGTCACCCGCTCCGCCCTGGAGAACGCCGCCTCCATCGCCTCCCTGCTGCTCACGACCGAGACCCTGGTCGTCGAGAAGCCGGCCGAGGACGAGGGCGACGCCGGTCACGGCGGCCACGGCCACAGCCACTGACCTGGTCGGTAGCGCGCCGGCCCGCCGGCGCGCCCGCCCACGGGCACATGGGAAAGCCCCGTTCCTCCGGAACGGGGCTTTCTCCGTCTCACATGCCCAGCTGGCGCATCAGTCCCGGTGCGTCGTAGTACCACCAGTCCTCCGCGATCTGGCCGTTCTCGATCCGGATCGTCGTACAACCCGACATCGTGACGTCCTTGCCGGTCGGTGCGACCCCCATGAACTCGCCGCGGTGGGTGCCGCGCCAGTCCCACAGGGTGGTGACGCAGTCCCCCTCGGCGATCTGGCGCGTCCTGTCGAAGGTGAAGTCGAAGGCCTCGCGCCACATGCCGATCGTGCGCCGCATGCCGTCCCGGCCGTTGCCCAGGCCCTCGGTGTCCATCATGTCGTGGCTGATGAAACCGACCGCCACGCACTCGTCGATGACGTCGAAGTCGCCCTTGACGGCCACGTCCTCGAAGATCCGGTTCGCGACGAGCTTGTTGAGGTACTCGTCGCGCACCACGTCGAGGTTCATGAACTTGGGCATGCCGTCGCAGAGGGCCACCATCTCCTGGAACATCCGGTCCGTCTCCGGAAGTTGAGAGTTCCTCATGGCCTCCTCGTAGGAGGGGAATTCGACCAGGTCCACGTAGTGGGTGCCCGAGTCGCGGTCCCTGCCGATCAGGGTGTGGGTGACCGTGCGCCTGCCGGCGGTCTGTTCCGCGTAGCGGTCGATGAGGGCGTTCATCTCGTCGAACCGCTTGGTCTCATAATCGATTACCTGTACGAATGTCATCGCGTCGCCTCCCAGTGGGAACGGGACACGTCCAGTTTAGGGAGAATTGCGCTAATTGGGTGGTTTACCCGCCAGTCACTGGGGGCCGTACTTGCGGCCCGTGCGCGAGGACATCCCACCCAGGAGCCCCCGCGGGGCCAGCTTCACCACGCTCATCAGCGCCTTGTAGCGGGGGTCCGGGATCGACACCGTCCGCCCGCGCGCCAGGTCGGCCAGCGCCGCGGCGACCAGTTTGTCCGCGTCCAGCCACATCCAGTTGGGGATGTTGTCGGTGCCCATCCCGGCCCGCTCGTGGAATTCCGTACGGACGAAGCCGGGGCACAGGGCCATCAGCCGGACCCCGGAGTCGGCCAGGTCCTTCGCCGCGCCCTGGGTGAACTGCACGACCCAGGCCTTGCTCGCCCCGTACGTCCCGCGCGGCAGGAACGCGGCCACGGAGGCCACGTTGACCACGCCGCCGCGGCCGCGCGTGCGCATCGACTCCGTCGCCGCCGAGGTCAGCCGCAGGACGGCCTCGATGTGCACCTTGATCATGGTCAGCTCGTCGGCCATCGGGACTTCCAGGTACCGGCCCTTGTTGCCGAAGCCCGCGTTGTTGACCAGCAGGTCCACCGGGTGCTTGAGGTCGGCCAGGCGCTGCTCGACCGCCGTGATGCCCTCCTCGGTGGAGAGGTCGGCGCTCAGCACTTCGGCCTCGATGCCGTGCCGGTCGTGCAGCTCGGTCGCCTGCTCGCCGAGCCGCTTGGTGTCGCGCGCCACCAACACCAGGTTGTGCCCCTGGGCGGCGAGCTTGCGTGCGAAGGCGGCGCCGATGCCCGCCGTGGATCCTGTGATCAACGCAGTCGTCATAGGCGCAACCTAGCGCCGCGACCGCGAATGTCCACCGGGTCGCGGCGCCGGCGCCGGCCGCGGGGGCCGTCAGCCCCGGGTGCCGCCGCCCCCGGTGCCGTACTTCGCCGTGTAGGCGTGGATCGCGTCCCGCGCCTTGGGCTCCAGCGCGTCGCCCGCCGCCAGTGCCCGCGGGAGCAGCGCGCGCTCGGTGGTGAAGGCGCGGAACCAGAAGCCGACGCTCACCTCGTGGTCCGGCCGGTGGACGACCTCGATCGGGTCGCCCGGGGAGACCGAGCCCCCTTCGATCACCCGCAGGTACGCGCCCGGACGGACCTCCCGGGTGAAGCGCTTGACCCAGCTCTCCTCCTCCAGGAACCCCTGGAAGGTCCGGCACGGGATCCGGGCGGAGGCCACTTCGAGGACCAGGTCCGCGCCGACCCGCCACCGCTCGCCCACCAGCGCACCGTTCACGTCGAGTCCCGCGGTGGTGAAGTTCTCGCCGAAGATCCCGTTGGGCAGCGACCGGCCCAGCTCGCCCTCCCACCAGTCCAGGTCCTCGCGCGCGTACGCGTAGACCGCCTGGTGGTCGCCGCCGTGGTGGCGCAGGTCGCAGACGGCGTCGCCCTCGACGCCGCTGGCGCCGACGCCCTTGGGGCCGGGCGCGAAGACGCGCAGCGGCCCGGCCACCGGCCGCTTGTCGCTACCGGTCACGCCTTCGTCCGCGTAGTCGACGACCTTCGCGCGGCCCACGTTGAGGGAAATCAGCTCCATGGAGGCACGCTAACCGAGCACCCTCAAAGCCGTCCATGATTATTGGCGGCGGCTCCAAAGCAAGGCTTATGCTCGAAGGGTGATCGAGGCACGTCATCTCCGAGTCCTGCGCGCCGTGGCCGGTACGGGTTCCTTCTCCGCCGCCGCCCGCGAACTGGGCTGTACCCAGCCCGCCGTCTCCCAGCAGATGAAGGCGCTGGAACAGTCCGCGGGCACCCCCCTGCTCATCCGGGCCGGCCGCGAGATGCGGCTGACCCAGGCGGGGGAGGCACTGGTGCGCCACGCGGCGGGCATCCTCGCCGGGCTGACCGCGGCCGAGGAGGAGGTCGCGGCCATCGCGGGCCTGCGCGCGGGCCGGGTCCGGCTGGTCTCCTTCCCCAGCGGCAGCTCCACGCTGGTGCCGACCGCGCTGGCCGCGATGCGCGCCGAGCACCCCGGCACCCGGATCTCGCTGGTCGAGGCGGAGCCGCCGCGCTCGGTGGAGATGCTGCGCGAGGGCGACTGCGACGTGGCCCTGGCCTTCCGCTACGCGGGCGCCGCACCGGACGGGACGGCGGCCGAGTGGGACGACCTGGTCGTCCGCCCGCTGCTCACGGACCGGCTGGTCGGGCTGGTGCCCGAGGGGCACCGGCTGGCGGGCGCGGCCCGGGTGGGCATGGCGGAACTGGCCGAGGAGCCCTGGATCGCGGGCTGCCCGCGCTGTCGCCGCCATCTGGTCGACGTCTGCGAGGCCGCGGGATTCACCCCGCGGATCGACTTCGCCACCGACGACTACCCGGCCGTGGTCGGCCTGGTGGGCGCGGGGCTGGGCGTGGCGGTGCTGCCCGAGCTGGCGGTGGAGTCCGTACGGGCCAAGGGCGTGGCCGCGCTGGTGCTGGAGCCGGCCGTGGAGCGGGAGGTCGTGGCGCTCACGCTGGCGGACCTGGCCCGGGTCCCCGCGGTGGCGGCGACCCTGGACCAGTTGGAGCGGGCCGCCACCCGCTGACGGTCGTACGGTCGTACGGCCGGACGGGTGACGGCCCGGTGATGGCGGTCGTGCCGACGGCGGTCGGCAGTCCCCCTGGGTCGGTGGCGGTGGCGGTGGCGGTCGGAGGATCCGGCGGAACCGACGGAATCGAAGAAACGTTCCTTCGGGCGTTTCGTCCTGTCGGGTGGACCGGGGTGGGCCGGAGGGGTGACTCAGTGCCTGACGGTCGGCCCCGACACGGCGGCCCCCGTCACGCTGGTGGCCGGGATGAGCCGGTGTCGGGCCCGTCCCATCAGCTCTTCGCGTTCGTCCTCGGTCAGGCCGCCCCACACCCCGTAGGGCTCGCGGACGGCGAGTGCGTGCGCTGCGCATTCCGAACGCACCGGGCATCGCATGCAGACCTCTTTAGCCGAGGTCTCGCGCGCGCTCCTGGCCGCGCCCCGCTCGCCTTCCGGGTGGAAGAAGAGGGAGCTGTCGACCCCGCGGCAGGCGGCGAGCAGCTGCCAGTCCCACAGGTCGGCGTTCGGTCCGGGGAGGCGGGAGAAATCTGCCATGGGTAGTCCTCTTGGTGCCGGTACTGAGGCGGATGTGGTCCATGTCTCCACATCTACTGTCGTAGTAGATGTAAATATGACTCATTGGGAATCTAGCCTCAGACACATGCCAAACGGAAGGAAAGCCGCCAAATAGGGCATAGCTCCAGATGGAGGACATGCGACTCGTGGCGTCCGCGCCGTGTTCGCCACCTCACGTAGAGTGCCGAAGGTGTCCGTCCGACCCGTAACTCTTTCGAGTGACCGTCGTTGAGAGTGCGAAGGCGGTTGAACCAAGAAGTTCTCGGACAGGTGTCCGGGAGCATCGACCGCAACGGTGACGATACGTACCAGCCTGGAGGCTCAAGGTGACGCGCATCAGCAGCTGCGGAGGGCGGTCATGACATCCGTCCTCGTCTGCGACGACTCCCCGCTTGCCCGAGAGGCGCTCCGTCGCGCGGTTGCCACCGTGCCCGGCGTCGAGCGTGTGACGACGGCTGCCAACGGCGAGGAAGTCCTCCGCCGCTGGGGTGCCGACCGCTCCGATCTGATTCTGATGGATGTACGGATGCCGGGGCTGGGCGGTGTCGAGACCGTCCGGCGGCTGCTCTCGGCCGACCCGGGCGCCCGCATCATCATGCTGACGGTCGCCGAGGACCTGGACGGGGTGGCCCTCGCGGTCGCCGCCGGCGCCCGGGGCTATCTGCACAAGGACGCCTCGCGCGCCGAACTGCGGGCCACGGTCACCCAGGCGCTCGCCGACCCGACCTGGCGGCTCGCCCCCCGGCGGCTGCGCTCGGCCGAGATGGGCGCCGCGCCCACGCTCACCGCGCGCGAGATCCAGGTCCTGGAGGGCATGAGCCACGGCCGGTCCAACGCGGAGATCGGGCGCGAGCTCTTCCTCTCCGAGGACACGGTCAAGACCCACGCCCGCAGGCTGTTCAAGAAGCTCGGCGCCTCGGACCGCGCGCACGCCGTGGCGCTCGGCTTCCGCTGGGGCCTGGTCCGCTAGCACCCTCCGGCCCGGTCCCGTCGGGGCCCGTCGGTACGTCCCCGGCCGCGCCCCGCCCCGCGGGCCGCGCCGGCGGATCCGGCACGCGGTCCGGCCCCTCGCGGGCCGGACGCGCAGTGGTCCCGCCCGTCGGTACGGGCGGGGCGCCGCACGGAATCGGGGGTCGCGCGATCGGGTCCAGTCGCATGCGGTGCGGACCCGGGATTCGCGAGGCACAATCCGAGGGACGTGTCGCTTCGGGCGCGATGCCGCATCCTTGATGGTGTGGCCGCACTTTCGGAGCTGTGGCCACGGGTACCGGGACCATTCGGCCGAGCGGGAGGGGAGGGCACGGGCAATGACTTCAGGTGCACCCGCTCATAACGCTTCGATGCACAACGCGGGCCGTGGCGGCGCGAATGCTCCGACGCCAAGGCACCATGGATCGATGCGCGACGACGAGGCCGAGGGGTCCACCGCGGCCACGGGCCCGACCGGCACCGCCAATGGCGGCAGCGCCGGGGCCGTCGGCGCGCTCGTGCGCCGTGCCGTCGAGGGCGACGGCCAGGCCACCCACGACCTGCTCGCCTTCGTGCACCCCCTCGCCATCCGCTACTGCCGCACCCGGCTCTCGCGGCTGCCCGGTGATGCTCGCCACTTCGTCGAGGACCTGGCGCAGGAGGTCTGCGTCGCCGTCCTGATGGCGCTGCCGCGCTACCGCGACACCGGCCGGCCCTTCGAGGCGTTCGTCTTCGCGATCGCCGCGCACAAGGTCGCCGACCTGCAGCGGGCCGCCATGCGGCACCCCGGCAGCACGGCCGTGCCCTCCGACGAGATGCCGGAGCGGCCGGACGACTCGCTCGGCCCCGAGGAGCGGGCGCTGCTCAGCAGCGACGCGGCCTGGGCCAAGAAGCTGCTGGCCAATCTGCCCGAGAACCAGCGCGAACTGCTGGTGCTGCGGGTGGCCGTCGGGCTGACGGCGGAGGAGACCGGCCAGATGCTCGGGATGTCCCCGGGCGCGGTCCGCGTCGCCCAGCACCGCGCGCTCAGCAGGCTGCGCGCCCTCGCCGAGCAGTAGGGCGCCGGGCGCCGAGCCGTAGGCGCCGGGTGCCGGCCGCGTCGTTCCCGTAGACCGCTGCGGCGCCCCGGCCTAAGCTCGACGAAAAGTCCGTAGGAAGCTACGAATCTTTCTGTCGATCTTGGTCGTGGAATGAGACGCCCCGGGATCCCGTTAGCATGGACATCCGCGCTGAGCAAGACCATCTGGGAAGGTGTCATGACTGTCAACGCCGATGGAGTGCCCGACAAATTCGCCACGCTGGGGCTCACTTACGACGATGTGCTGCTCCTGCCGGGCGTGTCGGACATGGCGCCTGACCAGATCGACACCTCTTCCCGCATTTCGCGGAACGTGCGGGTCAACGTCCCGCTGCTGTCCGCCGCGATGGACAAGGTCACCGAGTCCCGCATGGCCATCGCGATGGCCCGCCAGGGCGGCGTCGGCGTGCTGCACCGCAACCTCTCCATCGCCGACCAGGCCAACCAGGTGGACCTGGTCAAGCGCTCCGAGTCTGGCATGGTCACCGACCCGATCACGGTGCACCCCGACGCGACCCTGCGCGAGGCCGACGAGCTGTGCGCGAAGTTCCGCATCAGCGGCGTCCCGGTCACGGACCCGGCGGGCAAGCTGCTCGGCATCGTCACCAACCGCGACATGGCCTTCGAGTCGGACCGCGCCCGCCAGGTGCGCGAGGTCATGACCCCGATGCCGCTGGTCACGGGCAAGGTCGGCATCACCGGCGTCGACGCCATGGAGCTGCTGCGCCGCCACAAGATCGAGAAGCTTCCGCTGGTCGACGAGGCCGGCATCCTCAAGGGCCTCATCACGGTCAAGGACTTCGTCAAGGCCGAGAAGTACCCGAACGCCGCCAAGGACAAGGACGGCCGCCTGCTGGTCGGCGCGGCCGTCGGCGTCGCGGGCGACGCGTACGAGCGCGCCCAGGCCCTGATCGAGGCGGGCGCCGACTTCATCGTCGTCGACACCGCCCACGGCCACTCCCGCCTCGTCGGCGACATGGTCTCCAAGATCAAGTCGAACTCGACGGTCGACGTCATCGGCGGCAACATCGCCACCCGCGACGGCGCCCAGGCGCTCATCGACGCCGGCTGCGACGGCATCAAGGTCGGTGTCGGCCCCGGTTCGATCTGCACCACCCGCGTGGTCGCCGGCATCGGCGTCCCGCAGGTCACCGCGATCTACGAGGCCGCCCTCGCCGCCAAGGCCGCGGGCGTCCCGGTCATCGGCGACGGCGGCCTGCAGTACTCCGGCGACATCGCGAAGGCCCTGGTCGCGGGCGCCGACACGGTGATGCTCGGTTCGCTGCTCGCGGGCTGCGAGGAGTCTCCGGGCGAGCTGCTCTTCATCAACGGCAAGCAGTTCAAGTCGTACCGCGGCATGGGCTCGCTCGGCGCGATGCAGTCGCGCGGCGACCGCAAGTCCTTCTCCAAGGACCGCTACTTCCAGGAGGGCGTCGGCGGCGACGACAAGCTGATCCCCGAGGGCATCGAGGGGCAGGTGCCGTACCGCGGCCCGCTCTCCGCCGTCGTGCACCAGCTGGTCGGCGGCCTGCGCCAGTCGATGTTCTACGTCGGCGGCCGCACGGTGCCGGAGCTCCAGGACCGGGGCCGTTTCGTGCGGATCACCTCGGCGGGGCTCAAGGAGAGCCACCCGCACGACATCCAGATGACGGTGGAAGCGCCGAACTACTCCCGCAAGGGCTGAGCGGGGCGACGTACGCGAAGGGGGCGGGTCCGCACGGCGGACCCGCCCCCTTCCCGTGCGCCCGTACAGCTCCGTCCGACGTCCGTACAGCGTCCGTACAGCGGTCACCGAAACGCGGCCCGCCGCCGGTCGGGGATACTGGACGGGCAGACCCAGAGGAAAGGCCACCACACGTGACTGAGATCGAGATCGGGCGCGGCAAGCGCGGCCGCAGGGCGTACGCGTTCGATGACATCGCCATCGTCCCCAGCCGCCGTACGCGAGACCCGAAGGAGGTCTCGATCGCCTGGCAGATCGACGCCTACCGCTTCGAGCTTCCGTTCCTGGCCGCTCCGATGGACTCGGTGGTCTCCCCGCAGACCGCCATCCGCATCGGCGAGCTGGGCGGTCTGGGTGTGCTCAACCTCGAGGGTCTGTGGACCCGGTACGAGGACCCGCAGCCGCTGCTCGACGAGATCGCCGCGCTGGACGAGGAGTCGGCCACCCGCCGCCTCCAGGAGATCTACCAGGCGCCGATCCAGGCCGACCTGATCAAGCAGCGCATCAAGGAGGTGCGCGACTCCGGTGTGGTCACCGCCGCCGCGCTCTCCCCGCAGCGCACCGCCGAGTTCTCCAAGGCGGTCGTGGACGCGGGCGTCGACATCTTCGTGATCCGCGGCACCACGGTCTCCGCCGAGCACGTCTCCGGCGCCGCCGAACCGCTGAACCTGAAGCAGTTCATCTACGAGCTGGACGTCCCGGTGATCGTCGGCGGCTGCGCCACCTACACCGCGGCCCTGCACCTGATGCGCACCGGCGCGGCCGGCGTGCTGGTGGGCTTCGGCGGCGGCGCCGCGCACACCACCCGCAACGTGCTGGGCATCCAGGTCCCGATGGCGACCGCCGTCGCCGACGTGGCCGCGGCCCGCCGCGACTACATGGACGAGTCCGGCGGCCGCTACGTGCACGTCATCGCCGACGGCGGCGTGGGCTGGTCCGGCGACATCCCGAAGGCCGTCGCCTGCGGCGCCGACGCGGTCATGATGGGCTCCCCGCTCGCCCGTGCCACGGACGCGCCCGGCAAGGGCCACCACTGGGGCATGGAGGCCGTCCACGAGGACGTGCCGCGCGGCAAGAAGGTCGACCTCGGCACCGTCGGCACCACCGAGGAGATCCTCACCGGCCCGTCGCACTCCCCGGACGGATCGATGAACATCTTCGGCGCCCTGCGCCGCTCGATGGCCACGACCGGCTACAGCGAGCTGAAGGAATTCCAGCGCGTCGAGGTCACCGTCGCGGACTCCCAGCACCGCCGCTGACACTGCACCGCGGACCGAACGCCGCAGGGCCGCCACCCCGAACGGGGTGGCGGCCCTGCGGCGTTCGCGCGCGGCCGGCCCGTCAGTAGCGGCCCTTCGCGCGGCGGCGCAGCATGACCCCCCACGGCGCCAGGAAGACCGCCGCGAACAGCCAGAAGATCCCCGCGGCGGCCCAGTCGGAGGTGCTCAGTCGCTCCGCGTCGCGGAACACGACGTAGGTGCCCAGCACGGCGAGGACGCCGAGCGCCACGGCGGGCACGCCGAGCACCCAGAGCACGACCGTCACCCAGGTGAGCCGGGGCCCGGCGGGCGGCGCCCCGGTCCCGGAGGCCGGGGCGCCGCTCTCCGGCCGCGGGATCCGCGACGGGTCGCGCGGCGGCATCGAGATGACCGCCGAGGGGTGGACCCCGGCGTCCAGCGGGGCCAGCTGGGCCGCGCCGATGCCGTAGAGGGTGGGCTCGATGGTGAGCGTGAAACCGTCCTGGCCGACGAGGTAGCGGGCGCCGTCCGGGTAGGAGTTCAGCAGGACGCACTCGGCGTAGCGGATGGTCACCTGGTGGTCGGGCGCCACCAGGCTGATGCCGTCGCCGCCGACGATCAGGGTCGCCTTCTGCTCGCCCAGGAGGGCGTAGCGCCGGCCGGTGACCACCTCGGTGGACTGCTGCGGGGCCTCCGCGAGGCCCGCCCAGTCCACGCCCCGGCCGCCGGGCACCTGCATCAGGGCGCCCGCCCACACCTCGCGCGCGACCCGGTGCAGGCCCTCGACGGTGACGGCCTCGATCTCGGCCGCGGCCTCGGCCGTGGTGAGGTTGCGGTGGCCCAGGAGCAGGTTCATGGCGTGCCCGGGGAGCTGGTGCGCGGCCAGCTCCGGCACCTCGAAGCGGGCGAGCGCGGTGGTCCGTACGGACTCCAGGTCGGCCTGCTCGATCCGGCCCGCCCGCAGCTTCGCGAGCACGTCGAGGAACGCGCCGACCATCGCGTCCCGCTTCTCGGGCAGCGCGTCGGCGAAGGCCACGACGGTCGCGCTGTCGCGGTCGCGGGGCTGGTAGTCGGCCTCGGCGGTGTAGGAGTAGCCGCCCTTCTGGCGGAGCTCGCGGAACAGCTCCTTGCCCAGCACCTCGGAGAACAGCATGGCCTCGGTGGAGCGCGGGACGACGGCGCTCAGCACGGTCCCGCCCTCCTCGCCGTGGTAGTACGCGGGGGTGGCCGGGAGCGCGGAGGTGACCTCCGGCAGCTCCTGCCACGCACCGGCCGCCAGGGTCAGGTCCAGGCCCTCGGGAACGGTGTCGCTGGTGATCCACAGGACCGCGTTCTCGGTGGTGAAGCGGGTCCGGGCCCATTCGCGGACGGCGTGCGCGGTGAGCCGGGGCAGGCCGGCCTCGGCGTAGCTGAGCAGGCCGTGGCCGCGGGCGCCGTAGCGCCACAGCGGCATGCCGTGGCCGGGGCCGCGGGAGCGCCCGGCGGCCTCGGTGCGCAGGATCTCCTTCTCGGTCTCCAGCCGCTCCGTCGGCAGGTCGCGCAGGGCGGCGCAGACGCCGTTCAGGTACTCGACCACGTCGGCCGGGGTGCCGGAGACGTGGAAGTGGGTGTAGACCGCGGCGGTGGCGCCGTTGTAGTGCAGGTCGCCCAGGCCGTGCCGGTGCAGCGCGAGGTGCTCGACGAGGTGGGTGATGCCGCTGGTGGCGAGGGTCTCGTCGGCGCGGCCGACCCGGAAGAGCAGCCCGGCGGTGACCGGGCCGGAGCGCGGGGCGAGGACCGTGCGGATGCCGCCCACGGTGGTGTGGCGGATGCCGTCGACGACGTGGTCGGTGCCGGTGCCGGTGTTGGTGTCGGTGTTGGAGTCGGTGTCGCTGTTCATGGGTTGGCCCCCTAGCCCTTGGCCAGGGCGAGCTTGCGGTGACGGACGAACGCGGCCTCGTAGTCGCCCTTGACGTAGCCCCAGGGGAACTCGTGGGCGTGGTCGCCGAGGGCGCGGAAGTGCGCTGCGGCCTCGGCGTGGCGGCCCGCCACGGAGTGCGCGGCCGCGAAGGCGCTGTGCGCGCCGACGGCCTGCGGGTCGTCGGGGCGGGCGTCCGGGTGCAGGACGGACCGGGCGGCGGCGTCCCGCAGCCGGCTCTGCCGGGCGGGTTCGCGCAGGTACGCCTCGCGCGCAGGGTCGCCGTCCAGCTCCAGCCACTGCTCCATCTGCGCGATCGCGACCAGGGCTCCGTTGGGGCTGCCCGCGGGTGCGTTCACGGTGGCGTCCCAGGCGAAGCCGTGCGCGGCCTCCCAGCTGCCGCCCCACTTCGGGCAGAGCTTCTGGAGCAGCTGCATCTGCGCCGGGTAGTGGTGCGGGTGGTGCTCGGCGAGCCGGTCGTAGCGGCGGCGGGCCTCGCTCTGGCCCAGCTGCAGGCCGCGCGCGGTGATCACCCGGTGGTGCCAGGCGAGACCGAAGGCGGGGTACTCGGCGCACACGTCGATCAGGAGGACCTCGGCGCGCCGCAGGTAGGCGTGGAAATCGCGGAACTGGTCCTTCGAGACGTGCTCGGCCCCGTACCCGCTGCGGATGTTCCAGCCGATCTGGACGAACGTGTCGGCGAGCAGGGTGCGGGCCAGCGGGTCGCCGGGCCGTTGCGCCACGACCCGGCCGAGGAACTCCTCGGCCCCTTCGGTGTCGGCGACGACCCGGGAGGCCGCGGGCCGTTCCTGTTCGCGGGGCAGGGCGTCGAAGGCGGCGGCGACGGCGGACCAGTCCTGGCCCCGTACCGCGCTGCGGAGGGAGGCGAGGGCCGGTATGCGGTCGACGGGTTCGAATACGGGCCGACCGAGCGGCGGATGAGCGGACACGGCCGGATCATATGACCGGGGCATGTGACCACAACAGTGGTTTCATCGCCCCGTGATCCGGTCGTGCCTGCTCAGGGTCTTGCCGGTGCTCTCTGACGAGGGGTTACGCGGCGGTCTTGCGGGCCACGCTGAAGCCGGCGAAGGCTCCGAGCCCGAGGAAGACGAACTCCATGAGGTCCGCGCTCTTGCTCCAGATGTCGGCCAGGCCGTCGATGCCAAGGGTGTCGAGCACGTCGGCCGCGCCCACGTGCTGGAGGCGCGCGACGGTGAGCGCGATGTAGAAGAGCTGGCCCGCGTACACGGCGCCGACGGAGAGCGCCCCGGCCAGGATCGGGAGCACCGGGTTCCGGCCGCCGAGCTTGCCAGCGGCGATGCCGACGAGAGCGCCGACACCGACAGCGGCGTAGCCGAACTCGCGGTCGATCGCGTTCATGATCCCGCCGTACGCAGCCGCCGCGACCAGCGCCGCGACCACGGCCGCGATGACGCCGAGGGCCACGTTGCCCTTCGGCGCCGGCGGGGCCGGGTAGCCGGGGGCCGGGGTGACGGAGTCGGGCGCGGGCGGCTGGAACTGCTGGCTCATGAGAGATCCCCCCCCAGGGATACGGGCGCACGGGTGCCCCATGGGATGACCGTGGGGACGTAAGTGCGAAATAAGAACGCCGCAGGCTAACAGGTGCCGGTGACAGCCCGAGGGGGGATTTCGGCGCGCCTTCAGAGCCGGTACGCGGCCCCCACCGGACTCGCGCCCCGCGTGTCCAGCAGCAACTGGGCCTTCACCGCGAGTCCTTGCAGGTCATAGGTGCGGTGGTGCTGGAGCAGGATCGTCAGGTCGGCGTTGGCCGCGGCCTCGTACAACGATTCGGCACGCGGTACGGGCTGGTCCCGTACCCGCCATCCCGCGATGTACGGATCGTGGTAGCTGATCAGGGCGCCGAGGTCGAGGAGCCGGCTCGCGATCTCGCGGGCCGGGGAGCCCTCCTGGTCGGCCAGGTCCGGCTTGTAGGTGACCCCCAGCAGCAGTACCCGCGCCCCGCGCGCGGACTTGCCGTGCTCGTTGAGCAGGGTGGCGCTGCGCTGGATGACGTACTGCGGCATCCGGTCGTTGATCTCCTGCGCCAGGCCGACCATGCGCAGGGGGTGGCCGGGGGTGCGGGTGGTGTGCGGGAGGTAGTTGGGGTCCAGGGGGATGCCGTGGCCGCCGACGCCCGGGCCGGGCCGGAAGGCCTGGTAGCCGTACGGCTTCGTCTCGGCGCAGCGGATGACGTCCCACAGGTCCACGCCGAGGTCGTGGCAGAGGACCGCCATCTCGTTCATGAGCGCGATGTTGACGTGCCGGTAGTTGGTCTCCAGGAGCTGGACGGTCTCCGCCTCGCGCAGTCCGCGCGCGCGGACCACCTTCTCCGTGAGGCGCGCGTAGAAGGCCGCGGCGGATTCGGTGCAGGCCGGGGTCAGTCCGCCGATCACCTTGGGGGTGTTGGCGATGCCGTGCGTCCGGTTGCCGGGGTCGTGGCGGCTGGGGGAGTAGGCGAGGTGGAAGTCGCGGCCCGCGCGCAGACCCGAGCCCGCTTCGAGGATGGGGCGCAAGTATTCCTCGGTGACGCCCGGATGGGCGGCGGATTCGAGGATGACGGTGGTGTGCGGGCGCAGCCGGGCGGCCAGGGCGCGGCCGGCCTCGCCGACGGCGGACAGGTCGAGGGCGCGGTCCGCGCCGAGCCGGGTGGGCGCGCAGATCACGGCCGTGCGGACCCGGCCGAGTTCGGCGGGGTTGGTGGTGACGCGGAAGCCCGCCGCCGACATCCGGCGGATCTCCGCGGCGGTGAGGGTGGAGTCGGTGGCGGGTCCGCTGTCGTATCCGACGGTCTCGATTCCGGCGGAAACGGCGGCCTGTGCGAGTGGGAGGCCGAGGTGGCCGAGTCCGATGACGGCGAGGTCAGCGGGCATGGGGTTTGCCGTCCTTCCTCCCCTGACATGAGGGGGCTGAACGCGCAAGTCCTGTGGACAGCTGGAGCTGGCGCTATGTCAGACTAGGCGTATATATGACCGATCTGCGGCATTGTGGGGTGGTCGCCACCGCTGTGTTGTCCACAGGCGGTGGCCGATGTGGGTGTGCCACGGTCAGAATCGTGACCAAGGGGGACATGAGCGGGAACACCCGCATCAACGGGAGGCAGCCGTGAGGACAGCGACACTGGGGCCAGCGCAGCGCGCCGAGGCGCTCGCCCGGATGGCCGAGCGAGAACTCGACGTGCTCGTGGTGGGCGCGGGCGTGGTGGGAGCCGGCACCGCGCTCGACGCCGTGACCCGAGGCCTCTCCACCGGCCTGGTGGAGGCCCGCGACTGGGCCTCGGGGACCTCCAGCCGCTCCAGCAAACTGATCCACGGCGGGCTCAGGTACCTGGAGATGCTCGACTTCGCGCTCGTCCGCGAAGCACTCAAGGAGCGCGGCCTGCTGCTGGAGCGGCTCGCGCCGCACCTGGTCAAGCCGGTCCCGTTCCTCTACCCGCTCCAGCACAAGGGCTGGGAGCGGCTGTACGCGGGCTCCGGCGTGGCCCTGTACGACGCGATGTCCATCTCCAGCGGGCACGGCCGCGGCCTGCCGGTGCACCGCCACCTCTCGCGCCGGCGCGCCCTGCGGATCGCCCCCGCACTGCGCAAGGACGCCCTGGTCGGGGCGCTCCAGTACTACGACGCCCAGATGGACGACGCGCGCTACGTCGCCACGCTGGTGCGCACGGCCGCGGCGTACGGGGCGCACTGCGCCAACCGGGCCCGGGTCGTCGGCTTCCTGCGCGAGGGCGAACGGGTGGTCGGCGCGCGCGTCCAGGACGTCGAGGGCGGGGGCGAGTACGAGATCCGCGCGAAGCAGATCGTGAACGCGACCGGGGTGTGGACGGACGACACGCAGGCCCTGATCGGCGAGCGCGGCCAGTTCCACGTCCGGGCCTCCAAGGGCATCCACCTGGTGGTGCCGAAGGACCGGATCCACTCGGCGACGGGGCTGATCCTGCGGACCGAGAAGTCCGTCCTGTTCGTCATCCCGTGGGGACGGCACTGGATCGTGGGCACCACGGACACCGATTGGGACCTCGACAAGGCGCATCCGGCGGCGTCCAGCGCCGACATCGACTACCTGTTGGAGCACGTGAACTCGGTGCTGGCGGTGCCGCTCACCCGGGACGACGTGCAGGGCGTGTACGCGGGGCTGCGGCCGCTGCTGGCGGGGGAGTCGGACGCGACGAGCAAGCTCTCCCGCGAGCACACGGTCGCGCATCCGGTGCCGGGGCTGGTCGTGGTGGCGGGCGGCAAGTACACGACGTACCGGGTCATGGCCAAGGACGCGGTCGACGAGGCGGTGCACGGACTGGACCAGCGGGTCGCCGAGTGCGTGACGGAGGACGTCCCGCTGGTGGGGGCGGAGGGCTACCGGGCGCTGTGGAACGCGCGGGCCCGGATCGCCGCCCGGACGGGCCTCCATGTGGTGCGGGTGGAGCACCTGTTGAACCGGTACGGCTCGCTGACGGAGGAACTGCTGGACCTCATCGCGGCGGACCCGGGGCTGGCGGAGCCGCTGGCGGCCGCGGACGACTACCTGCGGGCCGAGATCGTGTACGCCGCTTCGCACGAGGGCGCGCGGCACTTGGACGACGTGCTCACGCGGCGGACCCGGATCTCGATCGAGACCTTCGACCGGGGGGCGCGCTCGGCGCGGGAGTGCGCGGAGCTGATGGCGCCGGTGCTCGGTTGGGACGAGGAGCAGATCGCCAAGGAGGTGGAGCACTACGAGAAGCGGGTCCAGGCGGAGCGGGAGTCACAGCGTCAACCGGACGACCAGACGGCGGACGCGGCCCGGTTGGGGGCTCCGGACATCGTTCCGCTCTGAGCCGGCCCCGTCCCGCTCCCGCCCGTCTCCCGGCCCGGATGCACGGTCCGACCCGCGCTCCGGTCCCGGTTCCGCTTCCGGCTCCGCTCCGGGTCGTGCTCGGTACCGGGGGCCGGGCGGACGGCGTACGGTGGCCCGGGGGAACCGCGGACCCGGAACACCCGTCCGTTGCGGAGTGAGGAACAATGAGGTTTCGGCCGGGGCGGGTTACGTCGGGCCCAGCGGGATGACGGGCCGGCCGGAGAAGGCGGCACGATCGCAGAGGGGACGCATGTCGAAGCCGGAGCACAAGCGCAAGCCGGAGTCCCCTGCGGAAACCGCCGACGCGGTGGCGGAGTCAGCCGTCGGGAGAGGCCCTGACCGGGTGTCGGAGCAGGCGTCGGAGCAGGTGTCGGAGCAGCCTTCCGCAGTGGCCGGCGCGGGCGTTCAGGACGCCACCCCGATACCGGACCCGGCCCCTGCCGGGGTCGAGGCCGCCGGTGCCGAGGCCGCCGCGCCGGACGTCGCCGCCGAGGCCGAGGCCGAGCCCGCGGAGCCCGCGGCCGTCGAGCCGAAGGGCGCCGGCTCCAAGCCGTCCGAGCCCGCGGCCGCCGTGGCCGAGGACGCCGGGCCCGAGGCCGTCGCGCGTCGGGGCGGCGGTGCGAAGGTCGGGCTGTTGAAGGACGCCCTGTCCGTGGACGCCGCGGCGAAGGACGCTGCTCCCGCGGTCGCGTCGTCCAAGGGCGCCGCTTCGAAGGGCGCCGGCTCCCAGGCGGCCGGACCCGAAGCCGTTGCGCCCAAGGACGCCGCTCCTAAGGACGCCGAGCCGCGGGAGGCCGCGCCCAAGGAGGCCGCGCCCGAGGACGCCGAGCCGCAGGACGCCGCGCCCGAGGACGAGGTGCTGGAAGTGCCCGGGATCGTGCGCACGCGGTCCGGGTCGGCCCCCGCGGGCGACGCGGACCCCGCGGCGCCGCGCGCCGGTCGCAAGCCGGTCGCGGCCAGTGCCCCGGTGCCGCCGACCGGCACCACCGACGAAGGGCGCCTGCTCGCCCGCCGGTACCGCCTCGGCGGAGTGCTCGGCAAGGGCGGCATGGGCACCGTGTGGCGGGCCAAGGACATCACCCTCGGCCGCACCGTCGCCGTCAAGGAACTCCGCTTCGGCCACGGCGTGGACGAGGACGAGAAGCGCCGCCTGGTCACCCGTACCCTGCGCGAGGCCAAGGCCATCGCCCGGATCCGCAGCGCCGGCGCCGTGACGGTGTACGACGTCGTCGACGAGGACGACCGCCCCTGGATCGTGATGGAGCTGATCGAGGGCCCCTCCCTCGCCGAGTTCATCCGCGAGCGCGGCCCGCTCACCCCCCGCCGCGCCGCCGAGGTCGGCCTCGCCGTGCTCGACGTGCTCAAGGCCGCGCACGGCGAAGGCATCCTGCACCGCGACGTGAAGCCGTCCAACGTGCTCATCGCCGAGAGCGGCCGCGTCGTCCTCACCGACTTCGGCATCGCCCAGGTCGAGGGCGACCCCTCCGTCACCTCCACCGGCATGCTCGTCGGCGCCCCGTCCTACATCTCGCCCGAGCGCGCCCGCGGCTACAAGCCGGGCCCGCCCGCCGACATGTGGTCGCTCGGCGGGCTGATCTACGCCTCCGTGGAGGGCACCCCGCCGTACGACAAGGGGTCCGCGCTCGCCACGCTCACCGCCGTGATGACCGAGCCCGTCGACCCGCCGAAGAACGCGGGCCCGCTCACCGAGGTCATCTACGGCCTGCTCGCCAAGGACCCGGCGCACCGGCTCGACGACGCCGGCGCCCGCGCCCTGCTGAACGCCGTCCTCGACGCCCCGGAGGAACCGCCCGCGCCGCTCATCCCGGCCGTGGAGGAGACCCGCCAGATATCCCTCGCGGAGGCCCAGCAGGCAGCCGCGGACAAGGTCGCGGAGAAGGCCGCCGAACGCGCCGCCGAGAAGGCGGAGAAGGCCGAGCAGAAGGAGCGCGACCGCGCGCAGCGCGAACGCGCCCGCGCCGCGCTGAAGTCGGCGCGCAAGGCCGCCGCCGCGGCCGCGGCCGAGCAGAAGGCGGCGGCGGCGAGCGCGGCTTCGGCGGCGGAGGCCCCGGCCGCCCCCGCCCGTACGCCGCGCACGGCCCCCGTCGCGGCCCCGCTCACCGACGTCATGTCGCGCCGCACGATCGCCCTGGCGATCACCGGCCTGATCGTCGTCCTGGCGGTCATCGGCTCGCTCGTCGTCTACGCCTTCAGCGGTGACGACGACCCCGGCTCCAAGGACACG
The DNA here is from genome assembly GCF_044759975.1 of Streptomyces sp. NPDC098789. Taxonomy (NCBI): domain Bacteria; kingdom Bacillati; phylum Actinomycetota; class Actinomycetes; order Kitasatosporales; family Streptomycetaceae; genus Streptomyces; species Streptomyces sp. NPDC098789. The sequence goes on along the minus strand of NZ_JBIWAJ010000011.1, from coordinate 207,475 downwards.
GGCAAGGGCGCCGGCGGCAGCGGTACGTCGGCCAGCCCGAAGACCGGCGCGAGCGCGAGCGGCGACGGCAAGGGGACCGGCAACACCAGCACCACCGGCGGCACCTCGCCCAGTCCCGACGGCAGCACCGGACAGCAGACCCAGGGCCAGTCCTCGCAGGGCCAGGGCCAGGCGCAGACCCCCGGCCAGAACACGGGCCAACTCCCGGGACAGGGCACGGGGAACGGCGTACCGGCGGGCTACGCCACGGTGACGAGCGAGAAGTTCCGCTTCTCCATGACGATGCCGCAGGGCTTCCACCAGACCGGCGTCGCGGGGCAGAACTCCGGCGGCATCTTCAGCCGCGACGGCGGCTTCCCGCGGATCCAGGTCGACTACACCGGCAGCCCCGGCAGCGACGCCCGGCTCGCCTGGGCCAAAGCGGCCCCCGGTGTGGCGAGCGACAGCAAGGACTACAAGCTGCTCGGGCTGCGCGTCGTGGAGTACCGGGGCTACCCGACCGTCGCCGACTGGGAGTTCGAGCGCACCCAGAACGACATGAAGGTCCGCGTCCTGAACCGCGGCTTCAAGCTGGACGCCACCCACGGCTACGCGATCATGCTCAGCTGCGCGTCGGACCAGTGGGACGGAGCCGAGTGCACGCAGATGCGGAACACGGCCTTCGACACCTTCCAGCCGGTCGGCTGACCCCCTGACGGAGTTCCCCGTGCCGCACTGAATGTCGCGGCGGCGTCACGGGCCTGGGAAGGCCCGGGACGCGGGCGCCCCGAGCGACGTATCGTGTCAGCGGGGCCACGGGAGCGCACACCGCGCAGACCCGGGGCGCCCGCTCACCAACGCGCTCGGGGGAGGCGACATGGAGGAGTACGCGGGCCGGATCCTGGCCGAGCGGTACCGCCTTCCGCTGCCCCCGCAGGATGCGTCCAACGAGTACGAACTGGTCGAAACCCGGGCCTTCGACACGCGCAGCGGGCAGGAAGTACTGGTCCGGCAGGTGCCGTTACCGGAGATCGTCGACGCGGAGATGCTCGACGGCCACCGCGCGCCCGCGGCCGGACGCCGGCCCGTGCACGAACTGCCGGCGGTGCGGCGCGCGATCGCCGCGGCGCAGGCGGCGGCGCGGGTGCCGGACCATCCGCGCCTCGACCAGGTCTTCGACGTCTTCGCCGAGGGCAACTCGCTGTGGATCGTGAGCGAGCTGGTGCCCGCGAGGTCACTGGCCGCGCTGATAGCGGACGAGCCGCTGAGCCCGTACCGCGCGGCGGAGGTGGCCGCGGACGTGCTGACGGCGCTGCGGGTGCTGCACGCGCACGGCTGGACCCACCGGAACATCACCGCCCGGACGGTGCTCGTCTGCGAGGACGGGCGCGTCGTGCTGACCGGCCTGGCGGCCGGGGCGGCGGAGGAGGCCCTGTGCGGCTACGACCCCGTGCCGGCGGCCGACCCGGCGGAGTTCCCGGTGGATCCGGGTGGCGCCGAGGGCGCGCGCCAGGACGCGGCGTGGGCGCGGGGCGTGCCGGTGCCGCGGCAACAGCCGCCGGGGGCGGTGCGGTCCGGGCCGACCGGACCGACCGGACCGACCGGGCAGCCCTACGGGGCCTCGGAGTTCGGCAGTCCCGACCTGGGCGCTCCGAGCTTCGGCGGGCGGGGCCAGGCCCCTTCCGACGCGCCCGAGCCGGGCGCCCACTACGGCTACGACGACCACCTCGGCGGCCCCGGCCCCGACGGTGACGACAACCGCGGCCCGGGACTCGGCCGTTTCGCGTCCGAGGACCCTGACCCGGAGCGGGCCCCCTCCGACGCGCCCGAACCGGACCCGGGCCGGGGCGAGGCGCCGCCGTACGCGCCGCTGGTGGCGCCCGGCTACGACACCGCGCCGCTGTCGGGGACCTTGCCGGGGCCGCGGGGCGTGCCGACGTACACCGATCACATCCCTCCCGACGCGACGGCCGGGCGCCCCGACCTCAAGGCCGCCGCGCGCGCCGGGTCCGTCGCGGCCTACCGGGCCGGGGCGCAGGCCGCCGCGCGCTTGACGGAGGAACGACGGGGCGGGGCGGCCCCGGAGGAGAGCCGGCCCGAGGGGTCCAACCTGCCGCAGGGGTACTCGTACCCGTACGGCGGCCCCGGTGCCACCTGGCACGGTGCCACGCCCCGCCGCACCACCACCCCGGCGGCCCTCCCCCCGGCCCCGGACCAGCAGCCCGCCCCGGACGGGCCCCGGATCCCGGATCCGGAGGCGAACCCGCCCGCACCCAGCGCCGCCGCCCCGGCCCCCGGACCGGCCCCGGACGCCGGGACACCACCGTCCCCCGCCCTGGCCTGGGCCCTGGGCCCGGAGCCGACCCCGGACCCTGACCCGTATGTCGGCGCCGGCGGCGCGGAGTTCCCGCCCCCGGAGCCGACCTGGGCCCTGGGCCCGGAGCCCGGCGCGGACCCGGACCCGTACTCCGGTGGCGGGGACCCGGATCCGGCCGGGTTCCCGGACCGCTCCCCGGAGCCGGAGGTGCTGTGGTCGCCGTACGCCGGGGACGAGGTGTCCGTCGCGCCGGACGCCAGCCGTGGCGCGGGGGCCGCAGCGGCGCCGATCCCGGACCGGGACCGGGCCCCCGGCCCGGAGTTCGGCGCGCCGGAACCCGGGACCGCCGCGGACCCGGACCGCGGCTGGACCCCGATCCCGGCCCGGACCCGGACGGGCGATGACGGACCGCGGTACGCGGCTGCCGCGGGTCCGGAGTACGGGCCCCCGCAGGGCCCCGGCCAGGGCGGCTCCCCGGCACCCGGGCTGCCGGGCCGGTTGGCGTTGCCGCAGGGGTTCCGCGAGGCCGAGGCGCCCGCGGCGGTGGAGCGGGCGGTGCCCGTCGCCGCCGGCGGTTGGGCCGCGGCCGTGGCCGCGGGGCCCGTCACCGCGCTCGACGCCGAGCGCGCCCGGCTCACCCGCATGGCCGTCGTCGGGGCCGTCACCGAGCGCTGGGCGCCCGAACAGGCCGGCCCCGTCCACGACAACTGGCAGCTGGCCGCGCCCATCGGGCCCGCCACCGATCTGTGGGCCCTGGGCGCGCTCCTCTACCGGGCCGTCCAGGGGCACGCCCCCTACCCCGAGGACAGCGCCGCCGAGCTGGTCGAGATGGTGTGCGCCGAGCCGCCCGCCTTCGCGGAGGAGTGCGGTCCGCTGCGCCCGATCGTCGAGTCGCTGCTGCGCCAGGACCCGACCGAGCGGCCCGACTTCGAGGAGCTGCGCGGCTGGCTGCGCTCGCTCGTACGCTCCGCCCCCGAGCCGGACGGCGCCGGCATCGGCGGCTTCGCCTTCCCGCTGCCCGAAGCCGACCCGACCCGGCTGCCCGTCGTGCGCCGCAAGGGCGACCTCTCGCACGGCCGCCACCGCGGCACCCAGCACGCCACCTCCCGCCCCCGCGGCGGGCGTTCCCTCGGCCGGACCCTGCTGCTGCTCGTCCTGGTGGCGCTGGCGGGCGGGGTCGCGTACGCCATGTTCTTCCTGCCCGAGGCGACCACCGGGGACGGGGACGGCGCCCAGGCCCGGGGCGGCGGCAAGCCGACCGCCTCCGCCTCCGCACCGGCACCGGGCGGGGCCAACACCCCCACCGGCACCCCGCAGTCCAAGCCGGCCCCGCAGAGCGGCACCCCCCAGTCCAACACGGCCCCGCCCGCGAGCGCGCCCGCCGGCTACACCGCCGAGCAGGACCCGGAGGGCTTCCAGATCCTCGTCCCCAGCGGTTGGGAGCGCCACGGGGTCAACGATATGAGTCAGGTCCGTTACACCAACGGCGACTTCGTGCTCATCGTGACCCCCGGCCGGGACGCCGTGGACGGCAACCCGGACCCGCTCAGCTACCAGCGCGACAAGGAGCGCGAGCTGGAGCCCTTCCGTACCTCGACCTGGGCGACCTCGACCGGGGTGAAGCAGACCAAGGTCGGTCAGCAGCTGATGGCGGAGGGCCAGTACACCTGGACCGACGGCGGCGGGCGTTCCGTCTACGTGCGCAACCGCGCCGTCGCCCTCGGCGGCCGCTATCACGTGGTGATGGTCATCGGCCCGCAGGACGCCCAGGACAAGGTGACCGAAGTCTTCGAGAAGGCCACGGGGAGTTACCGGCCGGGTTCCTGAGGCCCCGCTGACAGGTGATCAGTACGGCGATTGCGTCACAGTGCTGTCTCACCGGCCCCGCGCGGTTCCGGCAGTGCCCGCGCGATCCGTAATCTGGCCCGTAGGTAGAGAGCGGCGGGGTTGAGTGGAACACAGGACAGGCGCGGGCGCGGTACTTGCGGGCCGGTACCGGCTCGGCGAGCCGATCGGCAGCGGCGGCATGGGCAAGGTGTGGCGCGCGCACGACGAACTCCTCAGCAGGACGGTCGCCGTCAAGGAACTGACGGCGGGTCTGTACGTCGCCGAGGCCGACCGTGCGGTGCTGCACGCCCGGACGAAGAAGGAGGCCCGGGCCGCGGCCCGGATCGCCCACCCGGCGGTCGTCACCGTCCACGACGTGTTCGAGCACGACGACCGGCCGTGGATCGTCATGGAGTACATCGACGGGCCCTCCCTCGCCGAGGCGGCCAAGGCGGCCGGGCGGATCGAGCCCCGCGAGGCGGCCCGGATCGGGCTGCACGTGCTGGGCGCGCTGCGCGCCGCGCACGCGGTCGGCGTGCTGCACCGGGACGTCAAGCCCGGCAACGTCCTGCTGGCCAAGGACGGCCGGGTGCTGCTCACGGACTTCGGGATCGCGGCGATCGAGGGGGACACCTCGATCACCCGGACCGGTGAACTCGTCGGGTCCATCGACTACCTGGCCCCCGAGCGGGTCACCGGCGGGGCGCCGGACCCGGCCTCCGACCTGTGGTCGCTGGGCGCCACCCTCTACACGGCGGTGGAGGCGCGCTCGCCCTTCCGCCGCACCTCGCCCATCTCCAGCCTGCAGGCCGTGGTCAACGACGAACCGCCCGCCCTGCGCCAGGCGGGCGCCCTGGGCGCGGTCATCACGGCGCTGCTGCGCAAGGACCCGGCGCAGCGGCCGTCGGCCGCCGAGGCCGAGCGGATGCTGCTCCAGGCGATGGAGGGGCGCGAGCCGAAGTCGGCGCACGCGTACGTGCCCACGCGCGGCCTGACCCCGGAGGAGCTGGCCGCCCCCACCCCCGCGCCCGGCCCCGCCCCGGCCGCCGAGCCCGAGCCCGCGGCGCCCGCCGCCGCGCCGGCGGGGTTCCGTACGGAGGCGCCGACCGCGCCCTCCGCGCACCCCGGACCGCGCACGACCCCGGATCCGCACGCGCACGCGGCGCCGCGCCCCACCGGCGGCCGGATCCGGCGCGCGGCGGTGGTGGCCGTGGTGGCGGCCCTGCTGGGCGGGGCCGGAGCCTTCGGGATCCTCAAGTACACGGAGTCGCAGGACGGCGCGGACGGCAAGGACGGCGGCTCGGGCCAGAGCGCCCGGGCCCAGTCGCAGGCCCAGTCCCCGGTGCCCGTCCCGGACGGCTGGCAGCGGGTGAAGGACCCGACGGGCTTCACCCTGCTGGTGCCCAACGGCTGGACGCGCCAGATGAACGGCGACCAGATCGACTACACCCCGGACAACGGCAAGCACTTCATCCGGATCGCCGCCGACAGCTCCCCGGACTACGTCAACCCGTACACGCACCTGCTCGACCTGGAGCAACAGGTGCGGTTGCGGACGGACTACAAGCGGCAGCTGCTGAACCAGAACACCTTCCGCGACAGCACGCGCGCGGCCCTGTGGGACTTCACCTGGACCGAGAAGGGCACGCACGCGGGTCCCCGCCGGGCCATCGAGCAGATGTACATCGCCCCGAACGAGACCGAGTACGCCGTCTACATGTCGGGTCCGGTCGAGGGCTGGGCCAAGCTGCGCCAGCAGTTCGACATCGTGCTCACCGGCTGGGAGCCGCCGGGCACGAAGGGCTGAGCGCGGCGGGCGGCGCGCGGGGCTGAGCACGGCGGGCGCGGTGATCGCGCCGATCGCGCCAATCGGAGCGATCCTGCCAGCGATCACTGGCGGAAATGACAAAATCCGGTTACCCACGGGTACCCAAAGCCCTCCCGGCGCAATACGCTCACCGCCATGACGGACTCGCAGGCCCCCGCCCCCCTCCGCGCCGCTCCGGCCCCCACCAATCCGGTGGCCCCGGCCCCGCCCGGCGCCCGGACCGCCACCGATGTCGTGACCCCGGACCTGGTGGCCCGGCTCACCCGGGGGGTGCTCGGTTCCGGCCGCACCGCCAACCACACGCCCTTCACCGGTGACCGGCTGGCGGAGCTGCCCGAGGCCACCCCCGAGGACGTCGCCGAGGCCTTCGAGCGGGCCCGCGCCGCGCAGGCCGCCTGGGCCGCCGTGCCGGTGCGCCGCCGCGCCGCCGTCCTGCTGCGCTTCCACGACCTGGTGCTCGACCGGCAGGCCGAGGTCCTCGACCTGATCCAGCTGGAGACCGGCAAGGCCCGCCTGCACGCGGCCGAGGAGGTGCAGGCCGTCGCCATCTCGGCCCGCCACTACGGCCGCCAGGCCCCCGCCTACCTGCGGCCCAAGAGCCACACCGGCGCCGTGCCGGTGCTGACCAAGGTCGTCGAGCTGCGCCAGCCGCGCGGGGTCGTGGGCCAGATCGCCCCCTGGAACTACCCGCTCGAACTCTCCGGCGGCGACGCGCTGCCCGCCTTCGTCGCCGGCAACGCCGTCGTGATGAAGCCGGACACCGAGACCGCGCTGACCGCCCTGTGGGCGCGCGACCTGCTCATCGAGGCGGGGCTGCCCGCGGCCGTCTTCCAGATCGTGCTCGGCGAGGGGCCGGTCGTCGGCCCCGAGGTGGTCCGCCACGCCGACTACGTCTCCTTCACCGGCTCCACCCGCACCGGCCGCGAGGTCGCCCGGGGGGCCGCCGCCCGCCTGGTCGGGGTCTCCCTCGAACTCGGCGGCAAGAACGCCATGCTGGTGCTGCACGACGCCGACGTGGAGAAGGCCGCCGCGGGCGCCGTCCGCGCCTGCTTCTCCTCCGCGGGCCAGCTGTGCATCTCCATCGAGCGGCTCTACGTCCACGAGTCGATCGCCGACGCCTTCGTCGAGCGGTTCGCCGCCCGCACCAAGGCCATGCGGCTCGGCAACTCCCTGGCCTACGGCGCGGACATGGGCTCGCTGGTGGGCGAGCGCCAGCTGGAGACCGTACAGCGGCACGTCGACGAGGCCGTCGCCAAGGGCGCGACCCTGGTCGCGGGCGGTACCGCCCGGCCCGACATCGGCCCGCTCTTCTACGAGCCCACCATCCTCGACGGCGTCGAGGCGCCGATGGCGGTGTGCGCCGAGGAGACCTTCGGCCCGGTCGTCTCGATCTACCGCTTCGGCGACGAGGACACCGCCGTCGACCAGGCGAACGCCACCGCCTACGGGCTCAACGCCAGCGTGTGGACCAAGGACGCCCGCCGCGGCCTGGCGGTCGCCGCCCGCCTGCGCACCGGCACCGTCAACATCAACGAGGGCTACGCGCCCGCCTACGGCAGCGCGCAGGCCCCCATGGGCGGCATGAAGGACTCCGGCCTCGGGCGCCGGCACGGCTCCGAGGGCATCCTCAAGTACACCGAGGCCCAGACCGTCGCGCACCAGCGACTGCTCCCCATGGCGCCCTCGCTGGGCATGGACGACGAGAAGTACGCGGCGTTCATGACCCGCAGCCTCAAGGTCATGAAGGCTCTCCGACTGCGCTAGGAGCACGGCTGTGCCGCAGGACAACGATGTGCGCGACGCGCAGGGCGGCGACGCGTACGACTACGACGTGATCGTCATCGGTTCGGGCTTCGGCGGCGCGGTCTCCGCGCTGCGGCTCACGGAGAAGGGGTACCGGGTCGGCGTCCTGGAGGCGGGCCGCCGCTTCACCCGGGAGGGCCTGCCCAGGAACAGCTGGGACCTGCGCAACTACCTGTGGGCCCCGGCCCTCGGGCTGTACGGGATCCAGCGCATCCACCTGCTCGGCAACGTGATGGTGCTCGCCGGCGCCGGAGTGGGCGGCGGCTCGCTCAACTACGCCAACACGCTGTACGTGCCGCCCACGGCCTTCTTCGAGGACCGGCAGTGGGCGGCCATCACCGACTGGCACGACGAGCTGGCGCCCTACTACGACCAGGCCAAGCGGATGCTGGGGGTCCGGCTCAACCCGACGATGACCCCCTCCGACGTGCACCTGAAGGCCGCGGCCGCCCGGATGGGCGTCGCGGACTCCTTCCACATGGCGCCCGTCGGCGTCTTCTTCGGGGACGGGTCGGACGCCGAGGGACAGCGCGGGGTCCGGCCGGGCGAGGAGGTCGCCGACCCCTACTTCGGCGGCGCGGGCCCCTCCCGCAAGGCCTGCACGGAGTGCGGCGAGTGCATGACCGGCTGCCGCCACGGGGCCAAGAACACCCTCAACGAGAACTACCTGCACCTCGCCGAGCGCGCGGGCGCCGTCATCCACCCGATGACCACCGTCACCGCCGTCTCCGAACACCCGGACGGCGGCCACCGCGTCCGTACGGTCCCCACCGACGGCCGCCGCAAGGGCGGCCGGGCGAAGGTCCTGCGCGCCCGGTACGTGGTCATCGCGGCGGGCACCTACGGCACCCAGACGCTGCTGCACGCCATGAAGGACCGCGGCGAGCTGCCCCGGCTCTCGGACCGGCTCGGCGACCTGACCCGGACCAACTCCGAGGGCCTGGTCGGCGCGCAGACCGACGACCGCCGCTACCGCCGGCGCCACGGCAAGGACGCGCGCGCCGACTTCACCCGGGGCGTGGCCATCACCTCCTCGGTGCACCCCAACGCCGACACCCACATCGAACCGGTGCGCTACGGCAAGGGCTCCAACGCGATGGGGTTCATGACCATCCTGCAAGTGCCCTACGCCCCGCACCGGGTGCGCGCCTGGTTCGCCCGCACCGCCAAGCACCCGCTGCAGTTCGCCCGTTCGCTCTCCAACCGCCGCTGGTCCGAGCGGACCATCATCGGCCTGGTCATGCAGTCGCTGGACAACTCGCTGACGACGTACCGCAAGCCCGGCGGCATCGGCAAGGGCCTGCTGACCGCCCGGCAGGGCCACGGCGCGCCCAACCCGGTCCAGATCGCGGAGGCCACGCAGGCCGCCACCCTGCTGGCCGAGGAGATCAACGGCTTCCCCGGCAGCAACATCGGCGAGCTGATGGGGACCCCGCTGACCGCGCACTTCCTCGGCGGCTGTGCCATCGGCGCCTCCCCCGAGGAGGGCGTGGTGGACCCGTACCACCGGCTCCACGGACACCCCGGCATCTCGGTGGTGGACGGCTCGGCGGTCTCGGCGAACCTCGGCGTGAACCCGTCGCTGACGATCACCGCCCAGGCCGAGCGGGCCATGTCGTACTGGCCCAACAAGGGCGAGCGCGACCCCCGCCCCGAGCAGGGCGCGGCCTACGAGCGCCTGACGGCCGTGGAACCGGCCCGTCCGGCGGTCCCCAAGGAAGCCTTCGCGGCGCTCCGCTTGCCGTTCCTGGCGGTTCCGCCGGTCCCGCCGAAGAAGCGGAACGACTGAGTCTGCGGGCAGGGGAACAGGCATGGGAGCAGGCATGACAACGGGGTCTGCTCTCCCCCTCCGAGGGCAGACCCCGTACTCAAGTGACACGCGACGCCTCCGGATGGTTGCGAGTGATGCCTGTCACAGGGGGAACCAGGCAACTGCCACAGACGTTCGGCAGTCTCGATGGTCATGAGAAAGAGCATCTCCCTGCTGGCCGTGGCCGGTTCGGTGGCCCTGGGGCTGACCACCCCGGCCGCCGCCGCGGACCCCGTCTTTCCGCTCATCGGTCCGTCCGCCGTCGGCCTCCGGCTCCACCCGGGGACCCCGACGGGAGTGGCGAAGGAATCCCGCCTGGTCTTCACCCTGCCCGAACCGGCGGCGGGGGACCCGGCCCAGCTCCCCCGGGGCGAGGTCACCTTCACCGTCGACCTCGGCAAGCTCGCCGGGATCGCCGACGTCCGGGAGAACCCGGCCGTCGCCCACCCCGAGTGCGTGCGCGCCGCCGCCACCCTCGTCTGCAAGGACCCCGGTACCGGGGGCGGGCGCCCCGGGATCGACCTGCTGATCGGCGCGGCCAAGGGCAGCGCGGACGGCGCCGCCGCCGACCTCGCGGTGACCGCGACCCTCCAGGGCGCCACCATCCGGCCCACCACCACCAAGGTGAGCGTCGGCGGCCCCGACCTGGTGATGGAGAAGCTCCCGCTCAAGGCCGACCTGGTGCCCGGGCAGAAGCAGCCCGTGGCGCTCGCCTTCGCCAACACCGGCAACCGCGCCGCCCACGGCGTGGTCCTCGAACTCGTCGCCACCCGCGGCATGGAGTTCGTGGAGAGCTACGACAACTGCGTCACCCGCGCCGGCGGCCGGACGGCCGTCACCCTCTGCTCCTTCGAGGGCGACTTCGCCCCCGGCGAAGCCTGGGAGCTGGCCGACCCGCTGACCATCAAGGCCACCGAGCGGGCGTACGAGGACCAGCTCGGCTACGGCATCTACGAGACGGGCAGCCGCCCGGACGGGGCCTCCGCCCTCTCGACCCCGGCCGGCAAGGGCACGGGCAAGACCCTGGCGGTCAAGAAGCACGCGGCCGCGACGAGCGGCAAGTCCGCCACCGACCTCGAACCGGGCGACAACCGGCGCGAGTTCGCCTTCCGCACCGCCAACACCGCGGACTTCACCGCCACCGGCGCCACCGTCCCGGCCAAGGCGGGCCAGAGCGTCACGGCCGAAGTCGGCTTCCGCAACCAGGGCCCGGCCTGGATCAACCGCGCGCGCGTCGGCGAGGCGCCCATCGCCGTGGCCCGCACCGACGTCCGCGTCCCGGCCGGCACCTCCGTCACCAAGAAGCCGGAAGCCTGCCGCGCCGTGAACGCCGACGGCAGCGAGCGCACGGCGCAGCAGCAGCTCGGCGCGCCCCGCTACTTCTGCGAGAGCGCGGCGACCGTGCTGGAGAACGGGAAGGAGGGCTACGCCTTCGAGCTGCGGGTGGACAAGGTCGTCGAGGGAGCCGCGGGCAAGGGTTCCGTCTCCGTCGGCGAGGCGGGCCCGCAGGGGGTCACCCCGCACCGCTTCGACCCGAAGACCGGCAACAACACCGCCGAGATCGTCCTGGACGCCAAGGGCGGCGCCAGCCCGTCCCCGTCGGGTTCGCCGAGCGGCAGCCCGAGCCCGTCCGCCTCGCCCAGCCCGTCGACCTCGGTCTCGGCCGGCGCGTCGAACAACACCGCGACCGGTGGCGCCGCGGGCGCCCAGGGCGGGAACGGGCCGCTGGCCTCCACCGGTAGCTCCGCCGCGCCGCTCGCACTGGGCGCGGCCATGCTGCTGGCGGCCGGTGGCGCGCTGTTCGTGGCGTTCCGCCGCCGCAGCGGGCGCGCGTAACGACGGGACCCCGTAAACGGAAGAACGGCCGGCCCGGGGCGTCCCCTGGGCCGGCCGTTCTTTTCTGTGACCGGGCTGCTGTCCCCTGCCGTCCGGTCGTACGAAGGAGCGAGGTCCCACGACGCGCCGCTCCACGGGGCGGGCGTCTCCATCGCTCCAGCGGAGCCACGCGTGGTTCTTGCGGGCCCGCGCCTGGCTGGCACGGACGATCCACTCAACGCGGCGACGCGGGAGCCGGTCACGGCCCGGACGAGTGACGAACAGGCGCGCGCGGGCAGCGCACGGTTCCTCTCACACCCGGCCGCGGGACAGCTCCAGCAGGGTCAGGGCCAGCGAGGTGCCCGACTTGCCGAGGGCGCTGCTCCAGTGCGAGAGCACCTCGTTCTCCCGTGACAGGTGCACCCGACGCCCGCCCGCGGCGATCCGCGCGTCCTGGATGACGGCCGAGACGGCCATCCGCTCCTGGATCAGCCCGATGATCCGGTCGTCGAGGGCGTCGATCCGCTCGCGGGAATCGGCGATCAGCTGCGCGGGGGTGGTGGCGGTGGCGGTGCTGGCGGACATGTCTTCCTCCGGTGGGGTGTGGGGTGGGGGCCCGCAGGTCCGGGGGAACGCCAGAGCGCCCCGGTCCTGTCGGACCGGGGCGCTCTGGGAAGTCAGCGGCTCAAGCGAGCATCACGATGACCCATGGCGACCGGACCGGCCGGTGCCATAGGTAAAGAGGAAGCTCAGCTGCTTGCGCATGGGAGCGATTATTACCATCCGTCCCCTCCGCCACCAAGTGCATTCGGATGCTGAGACGGCTCGTCCACGCGCGTGACCCGTCCGTGGTCGGTGAAGACGCGCCGGAACAGGTCGTGGCCCGTCCGCCCGGTGTGCCGCAGCGCCCAGTCCTGCGCGGCCTCCTGGGCGTCCTGCGGCCCGGACTCGGCGGCGCAGGCGTGCGCCGCGCAGAACACCTCGTAGGTGACCCCGCCGTCCGGCGTGTGCCGGATGGTGTGGGTGACGTACCGGAGCACCGTGCGCGGCTTCAGCACCGGTCCCTCCCGCGGTGCGCGCCGATCTCCACGTTGCAGTCCGACACCGCGGACCGGTCCCCCCGCCGGTACGCCTCCCCCCGCTGCGCGACCAGGGCCGCGCACACGTCGCACCCGGGGGTCGCTCTGGGGGCGTCGGTGGGGAGGGTGAGGTGGACGGGCGGACTCATGGTGGTCTGCGTGGCCATGAAGTGGAGGCTAGGGAAGGGTGGTTGGGCTGGGGCAGTCCATGTTCCGGTCTGTTCTCGCAGTGCGATCGGATGTTCTTGAATGTTCTTGTCTGGTCTCGGGAATGTGCTGCGTGGCGACGGCGATGCGGTGAATGCTGGAGCCATCGGTTTCCGGTGGAAGGGTGTGGCCATGGCGCGACGACTGCGTTGCAACGGCACGGGATCGGGTGGAGGCGGTTGTCCCGCGATCCACGAGGACCTCGACAGTGGAGAGGTGATCGTGCACGGTTTACCGCTCAGCGATCCCGAGGACATCGCCCAGCTCCAGCACCTGGGTGACGGCGAGGTTCCTATCGTGGTTCCCCGCGAGCTGCTGGTCGACTTCGGCCCCAAGGAGGTCACCCGCGTGCCGCGCATCATCGACCTGGACGCGTTCGGGAAACTCTTCGACAACTTCGAACACACCGCCTGGCGGCTGGAGACCCGGACCCGCTTCGCTTCGGACGAGGCCACCGAGACCTATGCGCAGTTCGCGGCGGGCCTGCCCGTCGAGTGGGACTACGACGACGCGTGGTCCCGCACCATGCGGGCGCAGACCTCACAGGGGAAGCGCGTCGAGCGCGTGCGACTCGTCGACGACCCTCCGACTCCGGGGCAGCTGTACCTGCTCGACAACGCCAAACGGAACTGCGCCGTGGGCGAGGACATCCGCAACCTCTCGCGCTCCGAGGCGAACCGCCTGCGGCTGCCGTCCGAGGACTTCTGGATCTTCGACTCCCGCTTCGTCGCCCTGCTCAACTTCGGCGACGACGACGATCTGCTCGACATCGAGCTGATCACCGAGCCGGTACGGGTCAACCACTACGCCCAAGTCCGCGACGCCGCATGGCATTTTGCCGTCCCGTTCGCAGAGTTCGCGGCGGGCCTGCCGGAGTAGCGTGTACGGGTGAGCACAGACTTCCAGGCGGCGCGCGCCGCCCTCGGCGCCAGGCTCCGGGACCTGCGGGTCTCGGCGCCTGGTGGTCGGCTCACCGGTACGCAGCTCGCCGACCGGCTCGGCTGGGCGCACTCCAAGGTCTACAAGTTGGAGAACGGCCGCCAAACCGCGACGGTCGAGGACCTGCGGGCATGGGCCGAGGCAACCGGTCAACCGGGCGCGGCGGACGAACTGCATGCACGGCTCGGCGGACTCGAATCCCACGTCCGCTCATGGCGTCGCCAACTGGCCTCCGGTCACCGCGCGGTGCAGGAGACGATCACTGCCGAGCACGCCCGCACCACCACCTTGCGCATATGGGAGAACTCTCTCGTCGCCGGGATGCTCCAGACGGCCGACTACGCGCGCGCGGTGTTCACCCGGCATGCCGAGCTCATGCAGTCGCCGCGGGACACCGAGGACGCGGTGCGCGTGCGGATCCGCCGCCAGGAAGGGCTGTACGACTCCGGAAAGCGGCATCAGATCATGATGTGGGAGGGGGCGCTGCATGCCCGGGTCTGTCCACCGGCGGTGCTCGCGGCGCAGCTCGACCGACTGCTGAGCGTCATCGGACTCGACACCGTCGAGTTGGGCATCGTCCCCTTCGACGCCCTATTGAAGATCCACCCGGCGAACGGGTTCTGGATCTACGACGAGCGGCTGGTCGTCGTGGAGGACTGGCACGCCGAACTCTGGATCGACGACGCGAGCAGCATCGCGACGTACCTGCGGGTCTGGGAGACGCTGCGGGAGTCCGCGGTCTACGGGGGCGAGGCCCGGCGGGTGATCGGGGAGGCGCGGCGGGCGCTCGCGCGGTGACGTGCGCCTCGGATGGTGCGACAAAGCGGGGGCCCGCGCCACCGGTAGAATCGACAAAACAGCCACCCTCTCCCGCCGGAAGGCCGCCCCGTGCCAGAAGCACCCTCCGCCGCCCACGACAGCGCCCCGGACACGGTTCTCGTCGTCGACTTCGGCGCCCAGTACGCCCAGCTCATCGCCCGCCGCGTCCGTGAGGCCCGGGTCTACAGCGAGATCGTGCCCAGCACGATGCCCGTGGGGGAGATGCTGGCCAAGAACCCCAAGGCGATCATCCTCTCCGGCGGCCCGTCCTCCGTGTACGAGGAAGGCGCGCCGCGCCTGGACGACGCGCGCGCCCTCTTCGAGGCCGGGATCCCGGTCTTCGGCATGTGCTACGGCTTCCAGCTGATGGCGACCACCCTCGGCGGCACCGTCGACAACAGCGGCGCCCGTGAGTACGGCCGCACCGCGCTGGCCGTCTCCAAGTCCGGCTCCACCCTCTTCGAGGGCACCCCGGCCGAGCAGTCGGTGTGGATGTCGCACGGCGACGCCTGCTCCGCCGCCCCCGAGGGCTTCACCGTCACCGCCTCCACCGAGGTCGTCCCGGTCGCCGCCTTCGAGAACGACGCGCAGCGGCTGTACGGGGTCCAGTACCACCCCGAGGTCATGCACTCCACGCACGGCCAGCAGATCCTGGAGCACTTCCTCTACCGCGGCGCGGGCCTGGCCCCCACCTGGACCACCGGCAACATCGTCGAGGAGCAGATCGCGGCCATCCGCGCGCAGGTCGGCGACAAGCGCGCCATCTGCGGCCTCTCCGGCGGCGTGGACTCCGCGGTCGCCGCGGCCCTCGTCCAGAAGGCCATCGGCTCGCAGCTCACCTGCGTCTACGTCGACCACGGTCTGATGCGCAAGGGCGAGACCGAGCAGGTCGAGAAGGACTTCGTCGCCGCCACCGGCGTGCAGCTGAAGGTCGTCGACGCGCAGGAGCGCTTCCTGACCGCGCTGGCCGGCGTCTCGGACCCGGAGACCAAGCGGAAGATCATCGGCCGCGAGTTCATCCGCGTCTTCGAGCAGGCCCAGCTGGAGATCCTCCAGGAGGACGGCCCCGCGGTCGCCTTCCTCGTGCAGGGCACCCTGTACCCGGACGTCGTCGAGTCCGGCGGCGGCACCGGCACCGCCAACATCAAGTCCCACCACAACGTGGGCGGGCTCCCCGACGACATCGAGTTCGAGCTCGTCGAGCCGCTGCGCCAGCTGTTCAAGGACGAGGTCCGGATGGTCGGCCAGGAGCTCGGCCTGCCGGACGAGATCGTCCAGCGCCAGCCCTTCCCGGGCCCCGGCCTGGGCATCCGCATCGTCGGCGAGGTCACCAAGGAGCGCCTGGACCTGCTCCGCGAGGCCGACGCCATCGCCCGCCACGAGCTGACCGCCGCCGGTCTGGACCGGGAGATCTGGCAGTGCCCGGTCGTCCTGCTCGCGGACGTCCGCAGCGTCGGCGTCCAGGGCGACGGCCGCACCTACGGCCACCCGATCGTGCTGCGCCCCGTCTCCTCCGAGGACGCGATGACCGCGGACTGGACGCGCATGCCCTACGAGGTGCTGGCCAAGATCTCGACCCGCATCACCAACGAGGTGCCGGACGTGAACCGCGTGGTCCTGGACTGCACGAGCAAGCCCCCGGGCACCATCGAGTGGGAGTAGGGCGCAAGCCCTCAGTCCGTACGAGCGACGACCGGAGCCGCCGTCCCCTCCCGGGGCGGCGGCTCCGCCGTTTCTCCGGCCGCTTCTCCCGGGTTCCCTCTGGCCACTTCGCGCGGCCACCGGTACCTTGCGCCGCGACCTCGAAGGACGCGAACGTGAAGGAGGGGCCATGGCCGAGGGGCACGTACGGACGCCCGCACCCGCACCCGTGCCCGTGGAGCGGCTGGGCTTCGAGCTGCCGCCGGTCTTCGCCACCGCCGAGGAGAGCCGCGCGCACCGCAAACGGCGGCTGGCGGGCGCGCTGCGGCTGTTGGGGCGGCTCGGGTACGAGGACGGGGTCGGCGGGCACGTCACCGCCCGCGACCCGGAGTACGACGACTGCTACTGGGTGAACCCCTTCGGTCGGGCCTTCGCCGGCCTCGGCCCCGAGGACCTGCTGCTGGTCGACGGGGAGGGCCGGGTGGTCCGGGGGGAGCGCCGGGTCAACCAACTGGCCTTCGCCGTGCACGCCGCCGTGCACCGGGCCCGGCCCGAGGTGGTGTCCGTGGTCCGTGCGCAGGCCCCCTACGGCAGGGCGCTCGCGGCGCTGGGCGAGCTGCTGGCCCCGATCACCCACGAGGCCTGCGCCTTCTACGAGGACCACGCGCTCATGGACGAGTACGCGGGCGCCGGGGCGGACCCGGGGAGGATCGGGCGGGCGCTGGGCCCGTACAAGGCGCTGGTGCTGCGCAATCAAGGGGTGCTGACCGTCGGGGACTCGGTGGACGCGGCGCTGTGGTGGTTCGTCGCGGCCGAGCGGGCCGCGCAGGTGCAGCTGATCGCGCGGGCTGCCGGGAAGCCGGTGCTCATCGACCACCACGGCGCGGCCTCGACCCGGCAGCAGTTCGGCACCGACCTGGCGGCGTGGGTGAACTGCCAGCCGCTGTGGGAGCAGGTGGAGCGGCCGGAGGAAGGGGCGTGAGCCCCGTCCCGCCGGCGGTGGCGTCAACATCATGAACGGTTAATCACCTGCTCTGACATCGTGCGCAATCCGGAGCACTGCCGCAGTGGTGCACAATTCGCTGGCATTCCCCGGTAGTTGCGCGAAAGTAGTCAGAGAGGCGGCACGCACGTGGCTGTCCAAGAGATGCACAGAAGTACCCACGGCGGCGGCTGCACGTGTGACGACTGCCCACACGGCGCCCGGGAAGGCCACCGCCGCGCGGTCGAAGCCTTCCTGGAGCAGCGTGACGGGCTCGCCGCCGGGCAGGGCCTGCCCGCCGCCGTCGCCCGCTCGGCCGGCGCCTCACGCCAGTGGGTGTCCGACGAACTGACGCTGTCCGCCCGGACGGTGGCCGCCCGCGGCCGGGAGGCCGGGCACTCCTGGCTCTACCTGCTCTCGCGCCGCGCGGTCCTCGGCGTGTGGATCGCCGCCGGCGTGCTGCTGCTCGTCCAGGTCGGCACCGCCGTCGGCAACGGCTGGAGCACGGCGCGCACCGCCGCGCTGCTGGCCGCGCTGGTGCTCGCGGGGCTGCTGACCGTGGCCGCCCGCGCCCAGACCGTGCGGGGCGGGCTGCTGGCCCCGATGGTCGGCGAGGACAACCGGCTGTCCACCTCCAAGACGGTGGCGTGCGCCTGGCTCGTACTCACCGCCTTCGCGGCGCTGCTGCCCGCGGTGCGGCTGGCCGCCTCGACGCCCGGGCCGGAGCGGGTCGCGCTCTACGCCGGGCTCGGGCTGTGGCGCGCGCTGCCGCTGCTGGCGGTCGTGGCGCTGACCGCGGGGGTGGCCGTACTGGTCCGGCGCGTGGTCGCCGTACGGATCATGGGCCAGCGGCTGCAGAAGCTGCCCGCGGACCGGCCGCGCGGGGCGGACCTGCTGACCGACGACGCGGGGCGCGGGAGCTTCCCCGACGCCCAGTACGCGCTGGTGTCCACGGTGGTGCTGGCCTTCGCGGCGGTGACGCTGGCCCGTTTCCCCGACCGGCTCCCGCACCTGCCGTGGGCGCTGGCGCTGCTGGTCGCGCTGTCGGCCGCGGTGTACCTGGCGGCCAAGTACGCGGAGGGCAGCCGCCCCCTGGTGCTGTCGGTGGTGCGGACCCGGGAGCCGGGGGACATCGACGCCTCCGTGCGGCCGGGGGACGACATCGAGATCCGGGGCGTGGGCTTCGTACCGCCCGGGGCGCAGACGCCCGAGATGCTGGCGCGGCTGGTGGTGCGGATCGGGACGGTGCACGTGCACGTACCGCTGGTGCCCGTCGCGGGCGGGTTCACCACCCCGTCCGACACGGTGCTGACCGTGCCGGTCCCGGCGGAGGTGGAACCGGGGCGGGTCGACGTCCAGGTGGTGACGGCGGCCGGGGTGGAATCCAACCGGTGCAGCATCGACGTCGCGGAGTGAGGCGCGGAGGGAGGCGCTGGGTGGATCGGGCGAAGGTGCGCTCCCGCCCGGGTACGCCCGGCGCGCACGCGGTACACAATGAGGCGTGAGCCGAACTGATGAGGTCGCCGACCGCCTGTCCCAGCTGCGCGCGGAGGGCGTGCGCCACGCGCTGTTGCCCCTGCGGATCTTCCTCGGCGTCACCTTCGTCTACGCCGGTCTGGACAAGCTGACCGACTCCGCGTTCCTCTCGGCCTCGGGCGACGGCTCCATCGGCGACCTGATGCGCGGGGTGCGCGACACCTCCGCGATCCCCGCCCTGGTGGACCTGGCCCTCAAGGCGCCCGTCGGCTTCGCGGTGCTGCTGGCCGTCGGGGAGCTGCTGGTCGGTCTCGCGGTGCTGGCCGGGCTCCTGACCCGGCTCGCGGCGGCCGGGGGCGCCCTGATCTCGCTCAGCCTGTGGCTGACGGTCTCCTGGACGGCGACCCCGTACTACTACGGCAACGACCTCGTGTACCTGATGGCCTGGCTGCCGCTGGTGCTGGCCGGGGCGCCCTACCTCTCGCTGGACTCCCGGATCCGGTCCTTGCGGTCGCGCCGCACCGCGTAGGTCGTCACGCCCACCAGCGCCGCCAGGGTCAGCCCGCCGAAGGCCAGCGGGAGGATCAGGAACCAGGGGACGTCCCGCTCGCCCGCGGCGTCGAGCAGGTACAGCACGCCCCCGGTCAGCAGGACCAGGCCCGCCAGCAGCCGTCCCGGTTGGAACTCATGACGCGGCACGGGCCACCTCCACCTGTCCGACACCCGTCTCCAGGTGCAGCTCGATCGTCCCGCCGGCCTCGGTGCCGGGAGCGGGCGCTACAGTCGCCGTTCGCGTCGCGGGGTGCTGGATGCGCAGGTAGTCGCGGGTGTCCCCGGGCAGGCGCACCTCGCCCCAGGAGAGGCGGACGTCGGTCTTCGCGGTGACCTCGCGCGGCAGGATCACCTTCAGTCGACCCGCGTCGAGCGAGGCGCCGACGCGCAGCGTGGTCCCCTTGGGCACGTCCAGCCGGCTCAGGTCCAGCGTGGCCAACCCGGTGCCCGCCGTGTAGGCGGGCCGTACGTCGGCCACCGCCGCCGGCCGCCATTCGATCCGGCGCCAGTCGGTGCCGATCTCCCACGGCATCACGGTGGCCCCGGCCAGCAGCACCGCGGTGATCAGACCCAGCAGCACCGTGCCGAAACCGGTCCGGCCCCGGATCGAACTGACCGCGAGGCCCAGGCCGAAGACGGCCAGCGCGCAGGCGAAGCCGATCTCCAGGGCGTGCCCCAGCGGCCCGGTGCGCCATTCGCTCGCGGTCCCCGCGATCGCGGCCAGCATCGCCAGGACGAAGACCCGGCCGCCGATGCCGCCGCGCGGGACGCTCGGGACGGCGGCGCGCGGCGCCGGGGCCGCCGGGCCCGGGCCGTCGGCCGGGACGACCGCGTCGGCGGGCCCCCACAGGTAGCCGGTGGACCCGACCGGTCCGGTCGTACCGTCCTTGACCAGGGGGTCGCGCCACCAGGACGGGCGGCCGGGCGCGGGCGGTGCCTGGGTCTCCGGCGGCACCGGTCGGTGCCCCGGCCGCTGCGCGGCGCGCGCCGCCGCGGGGCCCTGCGGATCGGGCGCGTCCGCCTCCGGCGGCTGGAGGTGGCGGCGGCGCTGGGACCAGTACGAGGCCCCGGCCAGCGCGAGCACGACCAGGACCGAGAAGACCGCCATCGCGCCGTTGTCCGCCATGGTCAGGAACAGGGCGCAGCCCACCAGCGCGGCGAAGACCGCCGCCAGCGTCGCGCCCTCGACCCGTCCGGTCAGCAGCTTCTTCGCCTCGCTGTCCTCCTCGCCCTCCTGGGGCAGCAGCAGCCAGGCGAAGCCGTAGAAGATCAGGCCGACGCCGCCGGTGACGGCGAGGACGCCCAGCACCACCCGGAAGACCACCGGGTCGAGGTCGAAGTGCCGGCCGAGGCCGCCGCACACGCCCGCGAGGACCTTGTCGCGCCTGCTGCGGCGCAGCGGCGGACGGTCGGCGGGGTCCGCCGGGGGCGTCGCCGGGGGCGGAGGGGAGTCGTGCACGTCGGTCATGGGTCCATGGTGCCGGGCGGTCCGGCCCAGCGGCACCGGGCCCGACCCTGGCGCAACCCTGATATCCCCCCGACGGAACTGGGGGGCTGCCCTGATGTCCCGGACCCCCCGCGCGTGTGACCATCGGTGACATGCCCGCACCAGCCGCCCCCCGCACACCGCACGCCCACGCCTCCGCCGAGACCACCGACACCCCGCCGCGCAAGCTCTACCGCAGCGCCGACGGACGGATGCTCGGCGGCGTCGCCCGCGGGCTCGCCGGGCACCTCGGGCTGCCCGTGCTCTGGGTCCGGCTCGCCTTCCTCGGCACCTTCCTGTTCGGTGACGGCCTCGGGGTGCTGCTCTACGCCGCCTTCTGGGTGTTCGTACCGCTCGGCGTCGGCGGCCGCACCGGGCACCGGTCCTTCTTCGAGACCCTGGCCGACGGCAGCCGGCGGCTGCGCAAGCCCGACCGGGGGCAGGTCACCGCGCTGATCGCGCTCTTCGTCGGCGCGGGCATCTTCATCTCGAAGCTCCAGGCCGGCGACCAGAAGGCCGACCGCTACATCTGGCCGACCCTGCTCGTCGGCGCCGGCGTGGTGTTGGTGTGGCGGCAGGCCGACAACGCCCGCCGGGCCCACTGGAGCTCCGCGGACGGCCGGCACGGCCAGCTCCTGCAGATCGCCCGCGCGCTCGCCGGGGTCGTCCTGGTCGGCGTCGGCCTCACCGTCTTCATCGTCGTACGGGGCTCCGCGGCCCAGCTGGGCAACGTCCTCACCGCGACCCTCGCCGTCCTCGTCGGCGTGGCCCTGCTGGCCGGCCCCTGGCTGATCCGGATGACCCAGGACCTCTCCGAGGAGCGCCTCATGCGCATCCGGGCCCAGGAGCGGGCCGAGGTCGCCGCCCACGTCCACGACTCGGTGCTGCACACCCTCACCCTGATCCAGCGCAACGCCGAGGACGTCGGCGAGGTCCGGCGCCTGGCCCGCGCCCAGGAGCGGGAGCTGCGGAACTGGCTCTACAAGCCCGAGGGCACCGGCAAGGACGAGGCCGAGGAGCCCGACACCCTCGCCGAGGCGGTCAAGAAGACCGCGGCCGACGTCGAGGACCACCACGGGGTGCCCATCGAGGTCGTCGTGGTCGGTGACTGCCCGCTCGACGAGAGGCTGGTCGCGCAGGTCCAGGCCGCGCGCGAAGCGATGGTCAACGCCGCCAAGTACGGTGGCGAGGGCGGCCCCGTCCAGGTCTACGCCGAGGTCGAGGGTCGGACGGTGTTCGTGTCCGTACGGGACCGGGGCCCCGGTTTCGACATCGACGCGGTACCCGACGACCGCATGGGCGTACGAGAATCGATCATCGGCCGGATGCAGCGCAACGGCGGGACCGCGCGGCTGCGGTCCGCGCCCGACGGCGGCACGGAAGTCGAACTGGAGATGGAGAGGGCGGCGATGCCGGCATGACCGAGGACAACGCGAGCACCACGGGCGAGGCCGTCGGTGGCGAGACCCGGAGGGTCAAGGTGGTGCTCGTCGACGACCACCGGATGTTCCGCACCGGCGTGCAGGCGGAGATCGGCGAGACCCCGCGCACGGGCGTCGAGGTCGTCGGCGAGGCCGCCGACGTCGACCAGGCCGTCACCGTCATCACCGCCACCCGGCCCGAGGTAGTGCTTCTCGACGTCCACCTCCCCGGCGGCGGCGGGGTCGAGGTGCTGCGGCGCTGCGCCCCGCTGATGACGGCGGCCGAGAACCCGGTGCGCTTCCTGGCGCTGTCCGTCTCGGACGCGGCCGAGGACGTCATCGGCGTCATCCGGGGCGGTGCGCGCGGCTACGTCACCAAGACCATCACCGGCGCCGACCTGGTCGACTCGGTCTTCCGGGTGCAGGACGGCGACGCGGTCTTCTCGCCCCGGCTGGCGGGCTTCGTCCTCGACGCCTTCGCCTCGACGGACGCGCCGCCGGTCGACGAGGACCTGGACCGCCTCACCCAGCGCGAGCGCGAGGTGCTGCGGCTGATCGCGCGCGGGTACGCCTACAAGGAGATCGCCAAGCAGCTCTTCATCTCGGTCAAGACGGTCGAGTCGCACGTCTCGGCGGTGCTCAGGAAGCTCCAACTCTCCAACCGGCACGAACTGACCCGCTGGGCGACGGCCCGCCGGCTGGTCTGACCGTCCAGTAGGCGTATAAGCGATCACGCGACTACTCTGTGCGCGACGAGAGGAGGAAGGATGCTGCTGGGATTCCGCACGGCGAACGTACGGTCGCTACGTGAGGAGCAGGAGCTTTCCTTCGTCGTACCGCAAGACGAGGAGTCGGACGCCGCGAGGACGGTCGAGCTGTCCGATGGCAGGCAGCTCCGCGTCTATCCACTGCTGGGTATCTTCGGCGCGAATGCTTCCGGTAAGTCCAATGTGATCTTCGCGCTGAGGAAGATGCGGGAAGCAGTCCTCAGCTCATACGCACAGTGGACGTCGTACCAGGGGATTCCTCGCGACGTATTCGCTCTCGATCCGAAAGCCGCTGACGAGAGCGCCTTCTATGAGGCTGACTTCGTTCTGGAGGACGGGGTTCGCTGGACCTATGGATTCGAGCTGGGCCCCACCCGGGTGGAGTCCGAGTGGCTGCACGCTTACCCCAAGGGGCGGCGGCAGGAGTGGCTCGACAGGGATGCCTCGCGTGAGAAGGCCTTCAACTTTCCGAACGACCGGATCCAGGACCGTGCGCTGCTGGCCCGGACGACCCGGCCGGACGCGCTCTTCCTCTCCCGCGCGGCCAACGACAACCACCCGCAGCTCACCCGGATCTACCGGTGGTTCCAGGAGAACCTCTGGGACGTCACTCCGGAGACCGAGATCGCGCAGCGTGAGGCCTTCACCGCCGGCAAGCTGCTCGATGAACAGTCACGCGAGCGGATCGAAGAGCTTCTACGGGTTGCCGACCTGGGTATCACCGGGGCCGAGGTCGAGCGGCGGCCGGGGAAGGCGCCCATGGTCCGACTTCTCCACGCCGGTGAAAGCGGGGAGTCCGTCTCCCTCGACTGGGATCGGGAGTCCTTCGGTACGCGTTCGTGGTTCGCGCTGATCGGACCGCTCCTACTGGCTCTGGACAAAGGTGCGGTCCTCCTGATCGATGAGCTGGATGCGAGCCTCCACCCGCGTTTCGCCGCGGAGGTGGTGCGGCTCTTCCAGGCGTCGTGGACCAACACCAAGGGCGCTCAGCTCGTGTTCACCTCCCATGATCCTTCGCTGCTCAGCTCTCCCCGGGGCGGGCGTCAGCTGGAGCCGGGCCAGATCTGGCTCACGGAGAAGGACAAACAGGGCGCCACGGAGATCTACCCGCTGAGTGATGTGGGACCGGGGGCTGAGGAAGACCTCACGGACTCCTACCTCGCGGGTGCCTTCGGGGGCGTGCCGCGGATGGCGGCGGGGCAGATCGGGCGAAAGTTGCTGACGGCACGGGCACAGGGGGCGGAGCGGGCCTGATGGCGAGGGACAAGGGGAGGGACAATCCGGGACGCGCGAAGAAAGTGCGACCGGAAGAGCGTCCGCGCGAGGTGTACGTCCTCACTGAGGGTGAGGTCACCGAGCCGGGCTTCGTTGACTTCGTACGTGAACACGGCACCCCCGCGCAGCAGGGGCGTAGCGTCCTGGTCCATTTCAAGAACCTGAACGCGCCGACCAAACGACGCAAACCCCTGCCTCTGGTGGAGGATGCCATCCCCTTTGTCGCGACGGCCGAGCGTGCGGCACGGAAGGCCGGCCTGGAGGAAGACGACTGGAACTGGCCACAGGTCTGGTGTCTCTTCGACCGCGACCAGCACGAGGACATCCCGACCGCGTTTGCCAGGGCGAAGAGGGCGGGTGTGAAGATCGCCTACTCGCACCCCTGCTTCGAGCTGTGGCGGCTGCTGCACTACCAGAACTACACCAGCACCTTCGGCGGTGTCTGTGACAGCGCCGCGGCCCGCTTGAAGCAGCAGCCCGGGTTCGCGCAAACCTACGGTCCGAGCATCCAGAGCGTCTCCCCGGAGGCGGCGAAGCGTGTGATGCCGGACCAGGTCCGTGACAAGTACAAGAAGGCCCGCGGGTTCGCCAAGCAGCTGAACGCCCGGCACAAGGGGCCGGACCAGAACAAGTGGGACCCGTACACCGACGTGGTCGGCTTCATCGAGGACGGTTTGGGCGTCATCGACTACTGACCGCACAGGGTCACCCCTGTATCTCCCGAGGCCGTAGGCTTCCCGGTGCAACCGGACTAGCCAGACGCAGAGGGAGTGCCCTACGTGGCCAAGCTGACGCTCGCGCAATTGGAACGCCACCTATTCGCGGCCGCGGACATTCTGCGCGGCACGATGGACGCGGCGGAGTATCGCGACTTCATCTTCGTGCTGCTGTTCCTGAAGCGCGTCAACGACGAGTTCGAGGCCGCGCGTGACGTGATCATCGCTGAGGAGCGGGCGGCGGGTGCCTCGGAGGAGGACGTCCAGGACGAGGCGGAGGCGTACCAGAACTACCGGCTGCGCGGAGTCCTGTACGTACCGGAGGCGGCCCGTTGGGAGCGGCTCGCCGGTGCGGTGGACGAGGTCGCGACGCACTTCCTCCAGCCCGCCCTCAACGAGCTGGAGAACCAGGAGGGCAACGGCGAGCTGCGCGGCCTCTTCAGCCACGTCAACTTCAACCGCATCGGCGGGGGCGGAGGCGGCGGCAGGTCCGCGGCGGACCTGGCGGACAAGCGGCTGGCGGCGCTGATCGAGCACTTCGGCAGCATCCGGATGCGTGGCGAGGACTTCGAGTTCCCGGACATGATCGGTGCCGCGTACGAGTACCTGATCAAGGACTTCGCGGACACTGCCGGCAGCAAGGGCGGCGAGTTCTATACCCCGCGTGCGGTCGTTCGGATGATGGTCGAGCTGGCCCGGCCGACGGCCGGAATGCGAATCTACGACCCGTGTGTGGGATCGGGCGGCATGCTGATCCATGCCAAGGAGTACATCGACGAGCACGGTGGCGACTCCGGGAACCTGTTCCTCGCCGGCCAGGACGCCAACAGTGGCTCCTGGGTCATGGCCACGATGAACATGCTCTTCCACGGAGCCAAGTCCTTCTCGCTCAAGACCGGCGACACCCTCACGAATCCGCTGCACCCGGAGGGCAACTTCGACCTGGTGCTCAGCAATCCACCCTTCTCCATGGACTACAAGCAGGTCGATGTACCGAACCAGAATTCGCGGATGCCGTACGGGGAGGCGCCCGAGAAGGGCAAGGCCGACCTGATGTTCCTCCAGCACATGCTGGACATGGTGCGGGCAAAGGGCGGCTCGGTCTTCACCGTCATGCCGCACGGCGTGCTCTTCCGGGGCGGCGGCGAGCAGCGGATCCGTACAGCGTTGCTGGACGCGGACCTGATCGAGGCCGTGATCGGCCTCGCTCCGAACCTCTTCTACGGGACCGGCATCCCGGCGTGTGTGATCGTGCTGCGGGCGCCGGGCCACAAGCCGCAGGGGCGGCGGGGCAAGGTGCTCTTCATCAATGCCGACCGGGAGTACCACGCGGTGCGCGCGCAGAGCATGCTGCTGCCGGAGCACGTCGAGAAGATCGTCTCCACGTTTCACGCGTACGCGGACGTCGAGGGCTTCGCGAAGGTCGTCGACCGGTCGGAGCTGGCGCAGAACGCGGACAACCTGAACATCCGCCGGTACGTGGACAACACCCCGCCGCCGGAGCCGCAGGACGTGCGGGCCCACCTGATGGGTGGCGTGCCGGTCGCGGAGATCGAGGCGAAGAAGGCGCTGCTAGACGCGTACGGGGTGAACGCGCTGGAACTGTTCGCGCCGCGGGAGGGCGACCCGGAGTACGTCGACTTCTTGCCGGAGGGCGAGCGGCCGGACGCGGCGCGGCTGACGGAGCTGGCGGCCAAGCGGGAGGCGGTGCTGTGGAAGGCCTTCGAGGATTGGTGGCGGTCAGAAACAGACCAGATCGCCCTGCTGGCACCGGCCGAAGGCGATGACCGCACGGAGGGCGAACACAAGGCCCAACTGGCCAGGCTTCGGGCCGACTTGATCAACTCATTCCGTACCCGGCTCCTTGAGGTTGGCCTCCTGGACCGGTATGCACTGGCGGGCGCCGTCGCCGGCTGGTGGCACGAGGCGAAGTACGACCTGATGGCGCTTTCGGTGACCGGCTTCGGCGGGGTCATCGATGGCTGGGTCGAGATGGTCAAGACGATGCTCGCGCCGGAACCGAACCCGAGCACGGGCGGCAGCCGCAAACGCTCGGCGGCGGAACGCCGCCAGGCGTACGACCACAAGGTGGTCGCCGCCATCGCCCCCGACTTCCTGGAGGAACTGGCGGAGGCGGACCGGGTCAAGGCGGACTTCGACGCGCGGGTGAAGGCGGCGGAAGAGGCGAAGGCGGCACTCGGGGCGGCGCTACTAGCGGCTGCGTCGGGCGACGAGGACGCGGAGGTGGATGCGGAGCTGGTGAAGGCGGTCCTGGCTCCGAAGGACCTGGCGAAGCTGAAGAAGGAACGCACGGCGGCGGGCAAGGTCGTTACCGACCTGGAGGACGATTTCTGGCCGATCGAATCCACGCGCAAACCGAAGCCGGCGGAGCCGGCCAAGGCCGAGCCGGGCGCCGTTCAGGAGTTCCTTCTGCTGCCGGGCAATGCTGAAGCCGAGGAGAACGAACCTCGCCTTGTGCGTGTGCGTCGATCTATGGGCGCGGTGGCTGAGGAGGGCGCTGTCCTCGGTATCCTGCAGGCGGATTTGACAGGTAAATTGGATGGCCACCTGGCGCGCAATCGGCGCGAGTTGGTGGCCTCGATCCATGGGTGGGTGGACAAATACGCGGAATCGATGCGGGATATTGAGGCCAGGCGCAATAAGGCTGCCGAGTATCTGGATGGTGTACTGAAGGAGCTTCGGTATGCGAATTGAATCCACTCCTCTTGTTCCGCTTTCTTCCCTCCTCAAGCGTGTTGAGGCTGGATGGAGTCCAACCTGCGAGCCGCAGGCTCCCGGATCGGCGGAGTGGGGGGTGCTCAGCTTGGGGGCTATCACGTCGGGAAAATTCAAACCTGATAACGCGAAACGCCTCCCTGAGGGAGCTGCTCCGCGCACGCATCTGGAAATTGCGCCTAAAGACGTCCTCATCGCGCGAGCGAATGGTTCGCGAGCATTGGTTGGTGTGGGCTGCGTAGTGCCCGATACTCGCCAGAAGCTGCTATTGCCGGATCTCATCTACAGGCTCTTGCCGGATCCGTTGAAGATTGACCCGGAATTTCTCGGGGTGCTGATTAGCTCCCGTAGGTTCAGGCAGCAAGTGGAAGCGTCTATGCGCAGTACGAGCGGACAGTTCAAAATTTCCCAGGCGGATCTTCGGGCATTCTTGGTCCCGGAGAAATCTCTGCCGCAGCAGCGCCGCATTATCGAAGTGCTCGACATTGTGTCGGCGGCGGAGAGTTGCATCGAGTTGACGATTTCGAAACTCAAGGCTGTGCGGCGAGGGGTCTTGCTCAACTCTATGGCGTTGGATAGGTCAAGTTGCCCCCGAAAGGGGTGGGAGCGAATTTCGCTCAAAGAGGTCGTGCCGACTACGGACTATGGAATCTCCTACGCGCTGATCGGTGAACCCGGTGGCGTTCCAGTTTTGCGCATGAATAATATTCGTGACGCGCGAATTGAGGTCGGTGACCTTCGATACTCTCCGATCTCGGTTCCGGACAGGCTTGAGCTGCGTCACGGAGATGTGCTGTTCAACCGGACGAACAGCATCGATCACGTCGGCAAAACAGCCATGTGGCGGGGTGAACTACCACGGGCGACGTTTGCTTCCTACTTGGTTCGCCTGAACCCGGACCTCCGGCGGGTTATGCCCGAGTATCTGGTTGAGTGGTTTCAGCATCCGCTCGTCCGTCAACGTGTGAAAGCGATTTCAACGGTTGCAGTCCAGCAAGTGAACGTCAATCCGACCAAACTTCGCGAGCTTGAAATCGACTTGCCGATTGCGTTGGAAGACCAGCGCAGGATCGTGGCATCCCTCGTCGCGTGTGATGACCGCATTCGCCAAGAGGAAGAGGAGCTCGTGAAGCTCCGGCAAATGAAGCTCGGTCTAGCCGACGACCTGCTGGCGGGTGCGGGCACTCAGTCGCAGCGCGGGTGATCTCCCGGGCCGAGCTCTCAACTTCCTTCCAGGAGAGTGAGCTCGGCCCGCATGGCTTGTCCCGGAGTCGGTCAATCACCTCGGCGCTTGCCGGGCGGCAGGCGAAGAGGAATTTCGGCCTCGTCGGTGTCGTAGGCGGGATCTGGTAGGCGTGTGCCCCGGCTTTCCGCGACGCGGTGGACGGCACCGAGGGACTCGGTCAGCTGGACCGCCAGGAGATGGAGTTCTCCCGGTGTCCACTTGAGCTCGGCGAGCACGCACTGCGCCTCGTCCAGGAGATCGGCAGCCATGTCGAGCTGCTCCGCCTCCATGCTGTCGGCCAGGCGGGAGACAGGTCCGGCGCCGTCGCCCACCAGATAGCAGGGCTTGCCTTCAGGGCTGGTCCAGGGGAGCAACCGGGCGGTGCAGTTCGCGTCCATCAGGCGACCCCCATCCTGTGGATGTTGCGGGTGTCGAGGTCGATTCCGTACGTGGCGAACCACAGGTTCCGCCGCCGCTGGCGGCGCAGCCGTTCTTCCTCGCGGAGATGGAAGTGGTACGCACCGAGATGCGCCCCTGCGAGAGGGGAAACCTCGCCTGGGGCGGCCAGCAGGGTGTGGATGCCAGGCCGCGCCGTAGCCTTCGGCGCCGCAGGAACGTACGCAGTGATCGGTGAAGCGGCAGCCCGCGGCCATCGGCGTGTGGGCAGGAACAGCCTCAGGAACGGCTCGAAGACTCGGGCGATACGGTGGTTCACGTCGATCTGCTTTCCTCAGGTTGGCCATGCCCCGGGCCGTTCGCGCGGTCGTGGGGGTTCTATACGTGTGGTCCCGGTGGTAGGTGCAGGGACGGGGCAGCGCCACAGGCCACGCGAGCGCCTGATGGATGGGCCAAGCACTCGGGCGTCCAAGCAGGACTCTCCCCGGCGCTGCGACCACCACCCCATCCCTTCGCTGTGTAGCGATCCACTCACAGACTGAGACGGTGCGAGTTAGGCTCGCTAGTGGGTGCAAGGTGACAAAGCTTTTGTCACAAGGGAGTTGGCCATGAGCAATACCTACGGTGACTGGCTGAGGGCTCAGCGGGAAGCGGCGGGGCTGACGCAGCAGCAGCTGGCCGTTGCTGCGGTCATGACCCGTTCGCACATTGCGCATATCGAGGCGGGCCGGCGGGTGCCGTCAAAAGAGGACGCGCGCCGCTTGGACAAGGCGCTGAACACGGGAAACGTGCTTACTAGCTTTCTGCCGCATGACGATGTGGCGGTTGCTGACTACTTCGAGCCGGCGCGCCAACTCGAACAACAGGCGACGATGATCCGTGAGTTCGCTCTGTCCTTCGTCCCGGGCATTCTGCAGACGGAAAGGTACGCGCGTGCGGTTCTGCGTATTGGCTTCCCTCCTGTGAGTGAGGAGGAGCGTGACAGGACCGTTGTCACACGGCTTGAGCGCTCGAAGATCCTCGCCGACCCGGTGATGCCCGTAGTGTGGGCGCTGCTGGACGAGGCAGTGTTACGTCGCCCGATCGGCGGCCCGGATGTCATGGCCGAGCAGATCACGCACATCGTCCGCCTGGCGGAGGGGGAGCGCATTCGTGTGCATGTGGTGCCGTTCGGACTGGGGGGTCACCCACTGATGCAGAGCATGCTGACGCTGATGTGGTTTGAGGATCAGCCCCCGGCGGCCTATGCCGAAGGTCTGCGCATGGGCAAGGTGCATGACTCTCCGGCCGTGGTCGAGCAGCTCCAGGGCGCCTACGATCTCGCACTAGGCGACGCACTGCCACTGAAAGAGTCACTTGCCCTGATGCGGGCGACAGCGAAGGAATTCGGACACCATGGCTGAGTACATCACCCCGGACGCTTCCGAGCTGGGTGGCTGGCGCAAGTCGTCTTACAGCGGAAACGAAGCGGGTAGCTGCATCGAAGTCTTGGACGGCCACCCCTCCGGCGTCCCTGTCCGGGACTCCAAGACCCCCCACGGCCCTGCCCTGCTGTTCCCGTCGGACAGCTGGTCCTCGTTCGTCGATGCAGTGAAAGGCGGGGAGTTCCCCGCCTGAGCCACCCTTAAAAGCCGCCAAAGGCCACAAAATCTACCCGGCCCTCACCTGGGCCCTTGGCCTGACCTGGCTCCCCCCTTGACCTCCTGGCGCAGAATAGGCA
The DNA here is from genome assembly GCF_044759975.1 of Streptomyces sp. NPDC098789. NCBI lineage: Bacteria > Bacillati > Actinomycetota > Actinomycetes > Kitasatosporales > Streptomycetaceae > Streptomyces > Streptomyces sp. NPDC098789. The sequence goes on along the minus strand of NZ_JBIWAJ010000011.1, from coordinate 176,659 downwards.
GACGGATGATCAGCTGCACGGTTCAGGGTCAGAGGGGCGCGGGGGATGGTACGGAGCGCGGTCGAGCGGGACGAGGTTGAGCTGCCCTTCATCGCGCAGCTCAAGGCGATGGGCTGGGAGCACGTACACGGCCCCGATCTCGACGCCGACGAGCGCACGTACCCCGGCGACGTACTCCTGACCAAGCGCCTTACCGCCGCCTTGCAGCGGGTGAACCGGCTGCCGGGGACCAACGACCCGTGGATGACGGGCACAGAGGCAGAACAGGCCGTCGACGACATGCGGCGGGCCGCCCGGAGCGTGGCCGCGCAGTCGTTGCTCAAGGCCAATGGGGACGCGACCGCTCTGTTGCTGCGCGGCATCCGGATGGACGGGCCGGGCAACAAGGACTTCCTCGTCCAGTACGTCGACTGGGAGTGGGAGGGGTCGGAGGACGAAGAGATCCTGGCGCGGAATCAGTTTCTCGTCGTCGACCAGTTCCGCGTCCGCAAGGCCGACGGCAAGGACGCCGTCCTCGACCTGGTGCTGTTCGTCAACGGAATCCCCGTCGCCGTCGTCGAGTGCAAGAGCCCGGAGCGCAAGGACGCCATAGGCGATGCCGTTCGGGACCTGCGCATGTACGCCGGGCAGCCGCTGGACACCGACGGGCGGCCGGCGGCGCAGATCCGCAGCGGCGTACCGGAGTTGTTCGCCCCGGCCCAGCTATTGATCGCCGCCAGCGGCACCACCGCCGCGCTCGGCACGATCTCCTCCGCCGAAGAGCACTACGCGGTCTGGCGCAGCGTGGAACCGGACTACCCCGACGAAGGCGCTCTGCGAGCCGAGTTGGAGGCCGGCAGACTCCTGCGGGGCGGCGTCAAGCTCACCGGGCAGCACAAGCTGATCGCGACCGTCCTCAAGCCCCGCAACCTGCTGAACATCATCCGGCACTACGTTTTCGAACTCCCCGTCAAGACCAAGGAGGGCGAGCCCCCGCTCACCGTCAAGGCGGTCTGTCGGCACCAGCAGTACCGGGCGGTCGAGAAGATCGTCCGTAAGCTGCGGACCGCCCGCAAGCGCGGTGAGGCCGGCGCCGAGGACGACGAGCGCGGCGGTGTCATCTGGCACACCCAAGGCTCTGGGAAGAGCCTCACCATGTCCTTCCTGGCCCGGCGGCTGCACATGAGCCGCGACCGGGAGCTGAACCGCTTCACTCTCCTCGTCGTGACCGACCGCAAGCAGCTCCAGCGGCAGCTCTCGGCTGCCGTTCAGGTCAGCGGCAGCCCGATTCGGATCGCCAAGTCACAGACCGACGTGGAGGGGATGCTGCAACGGGCCGGCAAGCCCGGTGGCCGGGCCGTGATCTTCGCGATGATCCAGAAATATCTGGGCCGGGTACCCGGGCTCATCGGCGAGTCGGACGGCGACGACCGGGACTTCGAAGAGGAGATGCGCCGCACGCAGGACCGCATCGCCGCGGGCGAGGACCCGCAGGAGATCGCCGACCCGACACCGGACGAAGCCACCACCGAGGCGGTCAGACGGAGGTTCACGGAGTGCAGCACCGACCCCCACGTCCTGGTGCTGGTCGACGAGGCGCACCGTTCGCACACCTCTGTGTTGCATGCCTGCCTGCGGGATGCCGTTCCGAACGCCGCGCGGATCGGATTCACCGGTACGCCGATCATGAAGGGCAAGCTGACCGACACGGGCCGGATCTTCGGTCTGGAGCCCGGAAACACCTTCCTCGATTCCTACCGGATGACGGAGGCGGAGAAGGACAAGGTCGTTGTCCCCGTCCGCTACGAAGGGCGCACTGGACCCGCTGAGATCATGGGGAAGGAGGGGATGAATGAAACCTTCGAGGACCTCATCGCCTCTGCCCCCGAAGAGCACCAGGACAAGGCCCGCAAGGGAACCAAGCCCACGAGCCGGGACGTCGCCGAGTCCTTCCCCATGATCCGGGCGAAGGCCGCGGACATGCTCGCGCACTACGTGCGAGGGCCGCTCACTGGCGGCTTCAAGGCCCAGATCGCAGCCGTCAGCCGACGTGCGGCCGTGTACTACCGGGCCGCTCTCCGTGACGTGCGCGCCGATTTGCTCGCCCGGGTGCGCGACGAGTTCGACCCCGAAGCGCTGCGCGGCAAGAAGCCGGAGGAGTACACGCAGGATGAGCTCCTCCTGCTGCGCGCCTGGCAGTACCAGGAAGTCCTGCGTCGCATGGACTTCGTACCGGTGATCTCGGAGGGCGACGAACGCAAGAGTGGCGCATGGCGGGAATGGACCGATGCGAAGTTCCAGGAGGAGCACATCGAGCGGTTCCTGGAGCCGTTTCCCGAGCTGCCGCCGGACAATCCGTGGGTGATCGCGCACCCGGTGGAGACCGATCCGTTGCCGGGTGGCACTGTCGGCTTGAATCCGTGGAGCGACGCCACCGTCGACGCCGCCGTGGAGAAGCCGCCCATTGCCTTCCTGATCGTGAAGTCGATGCTGCTGACGGGTTTCGACGCCCCGATCGAACAGGCGCTGTACCTGGACCGACCGATCCAGGACGCCGAGCTGCTCCAGGCGGTGGCCCGTGTCAACCGGCCGGCTCGCCTCAAGCGCGAGGGCCGAGTCGTGGACTACTACGGGGTACTCGACAACCTCGGCGTCACCCTTGCCGCGTACCGCGGAGATCCGCCTGTGCTCGCCGGGGTGCGGACTCTGTCCTCGGAAGTACCCGCGATGCACGGAGCGGCGACGCACCTGCGGCGGTTCCTCAAGCAGCTGGGCACTGGCGGGCTGGACGGGCCCGGACGCATGGCGCGCGCGATGCTGGCACTGCACGACCCGATGGAGCGGGCCGAGTACGACCGCCTCCTCGGAGAGTTCCTTGACGCCATGGAACGCGTACTGCCGCATGAGGATGCTCTTGAGCTGGTGCCGTATGCCCGCCGCTGGACCCAGCTTCAGCAGCGTGTGCGCAGGCACTATCGCGACGAGGCCGACGGATCCTTCTCGATGCGCGGCTACGGGCGCAAGGTACGGGCTCTGATCGCCGAACATCTGACACTGCCCGAGATCACGCAGGCCATCGCGCCCGTTTCGATTCTCGATCCCGACTTCGACGAGATCGTGGGACGCGTCCCGAACGTGCGCGAGTCGGCTGCCGAGCAGGTGCAGGCATTGCGCTACCACCTTCAGGAACGCCTCGAAGCGGACGAGCGCCCGGTGTACCGCACGCTCTCGGAGGATCTACAGAGGGTCCTGGACGAGTTCGAAGGCCGCTGGGAGGACATCAAGCGGGAGCTCGGCCCGCTCATCGAGCGTGCCCGGCAGGCGGAGCGGGCCGATCCAGCCGTGTCGGACCTGACCTCGACGGAGCGGAGGCTGTACGCGAAGCTCTCCGACCAGCTGACCGCGCACCCGGCCTTTGACGTGCCCGACCAGGCGGTCCTGCGCACCCTGGCTGTGGGCCTCTCCGACCTGATCTCGGCACACGTGTCGCGCGCTTCCTGGGCGGAGCAGGAGACGAGCCTGGACGACCTGCAAGTGCAGATCTGGAACTTCCTGAAGAAGGAGCGGATCCGGCCCAAGAATGGCGGGCTACCGCAGCTGACGATCCTGTCAAATTCACTCGCCGGGTTCGCACAGCAGCACGCCGCCGCCTTCCGCTCGGAAGGGCGGGGACAATAGGGGGGTGCCTGATTCGCTCCTGCCGATGACTTCTGCCCCGCCACCGCTGAACGACGGGCAGGAGCTGACCGTCGACGGCCGGGTGCTGCGGGTGCGGGTGAGCTCCCGGCGCTCGAAGCTGGGGCTGACGGTCGAGCGGGATGGCTCCCTGACCCTGAGGGCACCGCTGGCCTGCGAAAGGGATCGGGCCGAGGCGTTCGTGCGGGGCAGCCGACTGTGGATCGAAGGCAAGTTGTGGCTGCGCAACCAGCTGAAGCCAGTCCACCCAACCCGTGGCTTCATCGATGGTGAGACGTACCGATACCTGGGGCGCGAGTACCGGCTACTGCTGGTGGACGAACCCGGTGTACTGGTCCGCCTGTCCGCCGGGCGGCTGCGGTTGGACAGGGCCACGGCTGCGGACATTCAGCTGGCCCGGCGTGCCGTCACGGCCTGGTATTGCAGGGTGGGGCTGAGCTGGGCGCAGGGGCGGCTTCAGCCCTGGGCAGCGCGCATGGATGTTGCGGAACCGGAAGTAAGAGTGCGAGATGTGGGACGCCGCTGGGGTACCTATCGGCCAGGTGACACGGACAACGGTCAGATGGCCCTGCATTGGGCGGTATTTCAGCTGCCCGCGCAGCTCGTCGACTACGTGATCGCTCACGAACTGGCGCACATCCGGGTGGGCGGGCATGGACCTGAGTACTGGCGACTGCTGCGCCGGGCGATCCCGGAGTGCGAGCGCCTGAAAGAGGAGCTGGACGAGATGGGTCGCAGAGTTTGGCTGGGAGATGTGCCCGGAGAACGGTAGTTAAGTCAGTGCGCCCGCTGATGGCCGTCGTGCGGAATGGACCAGCAGGCCCGGTGCGAGGCCGTGCAGCTGATGATGTCTTAAGTCCTTTGATGCAAGCCTGGGAAACCGGGGTTCCGGCCTGCGGACGGCATCGGCGGCCGGGCCCGGAGCACCGACCTTGAAGGGAAGATCTTCGGGGTCATCGGCGACGTGTACGTGGCTTAAGACGGGCTGAGGTGGTGGTTCGGGATGGGACCTGGCACTCAGCTCCTTGCCCGCGCCCCGCGCTCATACCGGGCGGGAGGCGCCGGCCCAGGGCATCGAGGCGATCGGGGCGATCCGGACCGGGGCGCCGGGGTGCGGGGCGTGGATCATCTGGCCGTTGCCGATGTACATGCCGACGTGACTGATCCCGGAGTAGAAGAACACCAGGTCACCCGGGGCGAGCTGGTCGCGGGAGACCCGGTGGCCGGCATTGATCTGGGTGTAGGTGGTGCGGGGCAGGGAGACCCCGGCCGCCTTCCAGGCCGCCTGGGTCAGCCCCGAGCAGTCGAAGGAGCCGGGCCCGGTGGCCCCCCAGACGTACGGCTTGCCGAGCGCCCCGTAGGCGAAGGCCACCGCCTTGGCCGCGCGCGAACCGTCGCCGGGCGGCGCGGCCGCCGGGGCCGTGGCGGAGCCCGCGCCGGTGGCGGGTCCCGCGCCCTGGGCCTCGTACCGCGCGCGCTCCTCGGCCGTGAGCTTGGCCAGCAGCTGCTTCGCGGCGTCGAGCTTGCCCTCGATCACGGACTTGCGGTCGGAGAGTTCGCTCTCGCGGGCGCGCAGCTCCGAGAGCCGGCCCGCCGCCTTGTCGCGCAGCCGCCCGACCTCGTCGAGCTGACGGCGTACGGAGGCCACCTCCGAGGCGGTGCGGTCGCCGGCCCGCGTGATGAAGGCGGCCCGGTCGAGGTAGTCCTGCGGGTCGTCGGCGAGCGCGAGCTGGACGGCGGTGCCCAGGCTCCCGCTGCGGTACTGCGAGGCGGCGAGCGAGCCGAGGGCGCCGCGCGCGCTGTTCAACCGGTCGGTCTTGCGGGCCGTCTCGTCGCGCAGCTCGGTCAGCGACTTCTGCGCGGCCTCCGCCTTCTCCTTCGCCCCGTTGTACTGCTCCGTCGCCGCCTCGGCCTCCTCGTAGAGCCGGTCCACCTGGGCCTTGACCTGGTCCGGGGTGGGCTGGGGGTCGGCCTGCGAGGTGCCTTCGTAGGCGGTGGCGGTGGCAGCGCCCGCCAGGGCGAGGGTGGCGGCGGTGCGGAGGGCGCCGCCGGAGAGGAGCGGGCGCTGCCTGGGCTTTCGATGACTGGCCACGGGGGCCTCACGTCCTTCCCTGCTGATCCGTCGTGCGGGTCTTGGGGGAGGACGCTAAACCTGGAGGTAACGGGAAGATGTCGAGATGATCCGAACTGCCCGGAGCTGATCCACACTGATTCCGATTGTCCTCCGACGACCGTTCGTGGCCGCCCGATGACCCCTCAGACACCCCCTAGCCGGGTCGGACGCTCCCGTACATCGGCTGGTAGTGGATCGAGTCCTCGCGGACGTACGCCCCGGGGCGCGGGGCGTGGATCATCCGGCCGCCGCCGATGTACAGCCCGACGTGGCTGATGTCGTCGTAGAAGAAGACCAGGTCACCGGGGCGCAGGTCGGCCGTCGCGATCCGCGGGCCCGCCTCGACCTGGTCCCACGTGGTGCGCGGCAGGTCGATGCCCGCCGCGCGCCAGGCGGCCTGGGTCAGCCCCGAGCAGTCGTAGGAGCCGGGTCCGGTGGCCCCCCAGACGTACGGCTTGCCCAGCTGGGCCCGGGCGAAGGCGACCGCCCGCGCGCCGTGCGCCGAGGCCGGTGCGTCCGCGGGCAGCGGGCCGCCCGGGGCAGCGGCCCCCGCGCCCGCCTCCAGCTCCGCGAGCCGGGTCCGCTCCGCCCGGGTCAGCCCCGTGAGCAGGGCGTTCGCCTCGGCCAGCCGGCCTTGCACCGCCTGTTTGCGCTGGCGCAGCTCCGCCTGCGAGGACTCCACTTCGCTCAGCGCCCCGGCCGCTTCCGCCCTTCTCTTGGAGGTGTCCAGCTGCTGCTGCCGCGCGTCCGCCAGGAGGCGCTCGCCGCGGTCCCCGAGCCGGGACATCAGGTGCTCCTGGGTGAAGAAGCCCTGCGGATCGGAGCCGAGCAGCAGCGTGGCGGCGCCGCCCAGGGGACCGGCGCCCCGGTACTGGGCCGCCGCGAGGCTGCCCAGGAGGCGCCGGGTCTCGTTCAGCCGCTGCGTGTTGCGGGCGACCTGGTCCATCAGCGCGACCAGCTTCGCCCGCTGTACGGCCACCCGCTCGGCGGCCGCGTCGTACTCCTGGGTGGCGGTCCCGGCCTGCCGCTGGAGCGCGTCCACCCGCGAGCGCACCTCCTCCACGGAGGGCCGCGGGGCCGGGACGGCAGGGGTGGCGGGGGCGGCGGGGGCGGCAGGGGCGGCGAGGGCCAGTTGCTGGGGGATCAGCCCCAGCGCGGCGACGGCGGCGGTGGTGACGACGCCCAGTCGGCCCGCGGCGGCCGCCGGGGCGCTCGGGCGTAATCGGGTGCGCGGCTTGCGGTGGGGGGAGGGAGCGGGGTGGGACACGGGCCGGCACCTCCTTCCGGTTGGCGCTGGACGCTAGCGCCGCCGCGCGGGGCTGGGAAGGGTCCGGGAGCATATGCGGGACCGAATTTCCGGTGCCGGGACCGGCTGTCGGTCCCGGGCCCTAGACTCGGAAGGCGATGAGCAGCCTCTTTGACGACAGTTTCCTGGCGGACCTCACCCCCTCCCACGAGGAGCCTCCGCCGCCGCCCGAGGACCACGCCCCCGAGCCGGGCGCCGACGACCTCTTCGGGGGTCGCTTCGACGCGCCCCCGAGCGGGGACGCGTACTACCGGGGCGGGTCCCCCCGGGCGGTCATCGACCCGGAGGCGCTGCTCGTCGGCCTCAATGACGAGCAGCGCGCCGCCGTCGTGCACGCGGACTCCCCGCTGCTGATCGTGGCGGGCGCCGGTTCCGGCAAGACCCGGGTGCTGACCCACCGCATCGGCCACCTGCTGGGTGCCCGCGGGGTCCATCCCGGCCAGATCCTGGCGATCACCTTCACCAACAAGGCCGCCGGAGAGATGAAGGAGCGCGTCGGGGAGCTGGTCGGCGCGCGCGCGAACGCGATGTGGGTGCTGACCTTCCACAGCGCGTGCGTGCGCATCCTGCGCCGCGAGTCCAAGCTCCTCGGCTTCACCTCGTCCTTCTCGATCTACGACGCGGCGGACTCGAAGCGGCTGATGGCGCTCGTCTGCCGGGACCTCGACCTGGACCCCAAGCGCTTCCCGCCGAAGTCGTTCAGCGCGAAGGTCTCCAACCTGAAGAACGAGCTGATCGACGCCGACGCCTTCGCCGCACAGGCGGTGGACGGCTTCGAGAAGACCGTCGCCCAGGCCTACGCGATGTACCAGGCACGGCTGCGCGAGGCCAACGCCCTCGACTTCGACGACATCATCATGACCACGGTGCACCTGCTCCAGGCGTTCCCGGACGTCGCCGAGCACTACCGGCGCCGCTTCCGCCACGTACTGGTCGACGAGTACCAGGACACCAACCACGCGCAGTACACGCTCGTGCGCGAGCTGGTCGGCGCCGGGTACCCGGACCTGGCGCCCGCCGAGCTGTGCGTCGTGGGTGACGCGGACCAGTCGATCTATGCCTTCCGCGGCGCGACCATCCGCAACATCCTCCAGTTCGAGGAGGACTACCCGAACGCGACGACGATCCTGCTGGAGCAGAACTACCGCTCCACCCAGACGATCCTGTCCGCCGCCAACGCGGTCATCGAGCGCAACGAGAACCGCCGCCCCAAGAACCTGTGGACGCAGGCCGGCTCGGGCGCCGGGATCACCGGCTACGTCGCGGACACCGAGCACGACGAGGCGCAGTTCGTCGCCGACGAGATCGACCGGCTGACGGACGCGGGCGACGCGAAGGCGGGCGACGTCGCCGTCTTCTACCGCACCAACGCCCAGTCCCGCGTGTTCGAGGAGATCTTCATCCGGGTCGGCCTGCCCTACAAGGTCGTCGGCGGAGTCCGGTTCTACGAGCGCAAGGAGGTCCGGGACGTCCTGGCCTACCTGCGGGTGCTCTCGAACCCCGAGGACGTGGTGCCGCTGCGCCGGATCCTGAACGTGCCCAAGCGCGGCATCGGCGACCGCGCCGAGGCGATGATCGACGCGCTGTCGCTGCGCGAGAGGATCACCTTCCCGCAGGCGCTGAAGCGGGTGGACGAGGCGTACGGCATGGCCGCGCGCTCGACCAACGCGGTGAAGCGGTTCAACGTGCTCATGGAGGAACTGCGCACGATCGTCGACTCGGGCGCGGGCCCGGCCGTCGTGCTGGAAGCGGTCCTGGAGCGTACGGGCTACCTCGCCGAGCTCCAGGCCTCGACCGACCCGCAGGACGAGACGCGGATCGAGAACCTCCAGGAACTCGCGGCCGTGGCGCTGGAGTTCGAGCAGGCGCGGGCGGCCGCCGCGGACGCGGCGCCGGCGGCGCCCGAGGCCGACGCCCCGGACACGGCGGCGGTGACGGCGGCGGTGACGGTGACGGCGGCGGTGACGGTGGCGGTGGCCGACGCGGGCGCCGACGCCGATCCGGACACCGTGGCCGCGGCCCCGGCGCCGGGACCGGGCACGCTCGCGGAGTTCCTGGAGCAGGTCGCGCTGGTGGCCGACTCCGACCAGATCCCCGACGAGGACACCGAGGGCACGGGCGTCATCACCCTGATGACCCTGCACACCGCCAAGGGCCTGGAGTTCCCGGTGGTCTTCGTGACCGGCATGGAGGACGGGGTCTTCCCGCACATGCGGGCGCTCGGCCAGACCAAGGAGCTGGAGGAGGAGCGGCGCCTCGCGTACGTCGGGATCACCCGGGCGCGCGAGCGGCTGTACCTGACCCGCTCCTCGATGCGCAGCGCCTGGGGCACGCCCTCCTACAACCCGCCCTCGCGGTTCCTGGAGGAGATCCCGGACCAGTACCTCCAGTGGAAGCGGACGGGGGCGCAGAAGCCCGCGGGCCCGATGCGCAGTTCCGTCGGCTCCCGCTCGGGCGGTGGCGGCGGGACCTCCTTCGGCACCTCGCCCGAGTCGTTCCTGTCGTCCTCGCGCTCCAAGTCGGGCCCCTCGGGCTTCGCGACGCGCCGGACCTCGGACAAGCCGGTCATCACGCTGCTGGTGGGGGACCGGGTCACGCACGACCAGTTCGGGCTGGGCACGGTGATGGAGGTCAAGGGGACCGGCGCGGACGCGCAGGCCACCATCGACTTCGGGGACGAGAAGCCGAAGCGGCTGCTGCTGCGGTACGCGCCCGTCCAGAAGCTGTAGGCGCCGACCGTACGAGAAGGGGGCGGGCCCGGGGTGAAGTCCCCGGGCCCGCCCCCTTCTTCGTGTCTACGTGTCCACGTGCGTCCTCGTGGTTTCGTGCGGCCTAGTTGGGGTCGAGGCCGTGGCTGCGCAGCCACGCCTGCGGGTCGATCGGGGAGCCGCTGTCCGGCCGCACTTCGAAGTGGAGGTGCGGGCCGGTGGAGTTGCCGGAGTTGCCCGAGTACGCGATGACGTCACCGGCCTTGACCTTGCCGGACCGGATCTTGGTGCTGCTGAGGTGGCAGTACCAGGTCTCGGTACCGTCGGGCGAGACCACGATGGCCATGTTGCCGTAGGCGCTGTTCCACTGGGTGCGCACGGTGCCGTCGGTGGCCGCCATGACCGGCGTGCCGTAGGAGACCGGGAAGTCGATGCCGGTGTGCACGGACATCCACATGCCGCCGGCCTGTCCGAAGCCCGCGCTGAGGCCGTGCTGGTCGACCGGGAGGGAGAACTTGGGGCGGGCCGCTTCCTTGGCCGCCGCCTCCTCCGCGCGCTTCTTCTTCTCCAGGTCCTGCCGTTCCTTCAGGTCGATGCGCTCCTGGGTACGGCTGGCCCGGTCCGCGAAGTCGCCCGCGTCGGCGCTGAGTGCGGTGAGCTGGGTGTCGAGCTTGCTGTTCGCGGCGACCGGTTTGACGGACGCCGGGTCGGGCGCGGCCATCGTGGTCGTGTCGGCGGACGGCTTGTCACCGGAGGGCAGACCGCCGACCGCTGCGGCGGCCACGCCCGCGACCCCTATGACGCACACCGAGGGGACGGCGACGGTCAGTAGGGCGGACCGCTTCGCCGGGGACCGGCGGCCGCCGTTCGCCTTGGTGGGGGCCCGGCGCGCGGAGCGCGGCACGGGCGGGGTCGTGGCCATGGTCTGGGTGGGGAGGTCGGCGTGGGCGGCCGCGGCCAGGACGTCGTCCCGCTCCGCCGCGGTGTCCTCGGCGGGCACGGCGTCGAAGACCGCGGTGGCCGGGCCGGACTCCGACTCGGGTGCGGCCTCGTAGCCGCTGTCGTAGCCACCGCCGCCGCTGTCGTAGCCGCCGCCGTCGTGGTGCGCGGCGTAGTCGCCCTCGTAGGTCGGGGCCGCGTAGGCACCGGCGTCGTAGGCGGGGGTGAGCGTGGTGGCCTCGTACCCGTAGGAGTACGTGTAGGTCGCCTCGGGCTGGAGCTGCTGCGGCAGTTCCTCCGGGGCCACGGTGTTCCAGGCGGTGGCGTCGTAGGCGCCGGTCTCGTTGCCGGTCGTGCCGTAGCCCGGCATCGCCCAGTGGCCCGAGGGGTCGCCGGTGGTCGCGCCGACGGGGGCGGCGCCGTCGTAGCCGAAGTTGGTCGGCTGGTACTCCGTGTTCCAGGCGCCTGCGTCCCACTGGCCGCTGACGTCGTCGGCGGCGCTCTGGGTCGGGATGCTGGAGAGGTAGCCGTCCTGGACAGGGGCGTTCCACGCGGTGGTGTCGTAGGCGCCGGTGTCGTAGGGAGCGGCGTAGGCGCCGTAGTCGTACCCCTGGCCCTGTGTGTCGAAGGACGGGTACGGCACCTCGCTGGCGAAGGTGGTGGTGGAGAGGCCGTCGTATCCGTTGTCCGGATACTGGCCCGACGTGGTGCTGTCGTTCACCAACTTCTCTTTCGCCTCGGCGGTGGGGAGCCTGGGTGGCCGGGGGGTTCAAGGACCCCGGAGGAGAGCAGTGGCGTGACTGTACCCGTCGGTTACTGGCAACGACAATCTTCTAGGGGTTCTCGAGTTTCCGGAACCGGGCATTCGGCCGTCTTTCGGTCGTGCGGAGACGGAGCCTTGGCCCTGGGTTCGAAATCCGTTCGACTGTGGGGTGTTCGCCGTTCAGGCGACGGAGGCGGTTCCCGGGGCGGTCGGGGCGAGGAGCGACGGACCGTCGAGGGACCGGTGAACGGCCGCGATGACGGCCGGATGCTTCGGGAGCACGAGGTGTCCGATGCCGGTGACCTGCACGTTCTCCACCCGCAGGTCGGGATGGTCGAGTCGGGCCGTCTCCACCGGAACCATCAACTGGTCGAACTCGCTCCAGAAGGCGACGAAGCGGGTCCGGCATCCGGGCGCGGCCGCGGCCAGTTCGGCCATCACAGAGGAGTCCGGGCGGATCTGCCGGATCACGGGGTGCGCGCCCGCGAACGGAGCCACCCGGGTGCCCGCGTGGGGAGTACCGAGAGTGACGAGGGTGCGCACCCGCGCGTCACCGCCGAGGCGCTGGACGTAGTACCGGGCGATGAGTCCGCCGAGGCTGTGCCCCACCAGGTCCACGCGCGGGGCCCCGGTGCGCCGGCACACCTCCTCGACGTGCTCGGCGAGCCGGCGGGCGGCCGCGCGCAGATCGAGGGTGAGGGGCGAGTAGTTGTACGTCTCCACCCGGCGGCGGCCGCCCTTGGCCAGGGCGCGGCGCAGCAGCACGAAGACGGAGCGGTTGTCGGTGAAGCCGTGCAGCAGCAGCGCCGGCGGCCGGGCCCCCGGGGCCGCGGCCCCGGGGGCGCAGCCGGTGCGCTCCGGCCGTTCCGGGAGGATCCCGGTCGGGTAGAGCAGTAGGTGTCCGGCGAGGACGACGAGTTCGAGCGCGGCGGCGCGCAGCGCGGCGCCGGACGCGGGTACGGACGTGAAGACGAATGGCAGCCCCATCGACGGCCTCCCCCTGGCGGCTTCCGGGTGTGGCCGTCGGCGCTCCGGGTGCGGCTCCCCTGGTCCGCTGCGTGGCCGCCGGTGCCCCGCCGCCGTGCCGTGCGGCTGACGGCGCGGTGGCGGGGTGGCTCTACGCGGCTCTCCCGGCGACCGACGGCGCGGACTTCCCGAGTGAAATCAATGCTGTCCCACGTGTGATTTCCCCCTCCCGGTTGACCGCGAAACGGAGGTGTGCGCGATGCTGTACTTAACGTTCGTTCACTCGGGAGGCAGTGCGATGGGTGTGACCGGTCCGATCCGTGTGGTGGTGGCGAAGCCGGGTCTTGACGGCCACGACCGTGGTGCCAAGGTGATCGCGCGGGCGCTGCGGGACGCGGGCATGGAGGTCATCTACACCGGCCTCCACCAGACCCCCGAACAGATCGTGGACACCGCCATCCAGGAGGACGCCGACGCGATCGGCCTCTCGATCCTCTCCGGCGCCCACAACACGCTCTTCGCGCGGGTGCTGGAACTCCTGCGCGAGCGCGAGGCGGAGGACATCAAGGTCTTCGGCGGCGGGATCATCCCGGAGGACGACATCGGTCCGCTCAAGGAGAAGGGCGTGGCCGAGATCTTCACCCCGGGCGCCACGACCACCGCCATCGTCGACTGGGTCCGCGCGAACGTCCGCCAGTCGGCCTGAACCGCCGCGCCACCGGACCACCGAGCCCCCGCCCCGGCGGCCCGGCCCCCCGCACCGCCGCGGGTCAGGCCGCCCGGGCGGGGGCCGGCTCCGCCAGCTCCGCCAGCTCCGCCAGCTCCGCCAGCATCGCCGCGCGCAGGCGCAGGGTGGACACCAACCGCTGGAAGGCCTCGGCCCAGTACGCCTCGGCGCCCGGCGTGACCTCCGCGGCCGCCGATCCGCCGGGGGCGTTCGCGTCCGCCCCGGCCGCCCCGGCCGATTCCGCGGCCAGCGCCACCGAGAGCAGGGACTCCAGCCGGTCGGCCGCCGCCGGGTCCAGGCAGCGCTCCGCGAGCCCCATCACCCCGCTGAAGCTCCAGGGGTAACTCCCCGCCAACCGGGCCGAGTCCAGCGCGTCGACCACGGCGTCGCCCAGCTCGGCGGCCCACGGCACCACGCTCACCCCGAGCAACTGGAAGGCCTCCGACAGCCCGTGGGCCCGGACGAACTCGGCTACCCACCCCGCCCGTTCCTCCTCGGGCAGGGTCTCCAGGAGCTTCGCCCGCTCGGCGAGCGAGGCGGTGGCCGGGCCCGCCGCGGGCGGCGCGGACGCCGAGCCGAGCAGGGCCTTCGACCAGAGCGGGTCGCGCTGGCGGACCGCCGCCCGGCACCAGGCCGCGTGCAGTTCCTCGGCCCAGCCCTCGGCCACCGGCAGCGCCAGGATCCCGGCCGGGTCCAGGCCGGCGAACCGCTCCCGCCAGCACGACAGCGGAGCCGCCTCCACCAGCTGCCCCAGCCACCAGGCCCGCTCCCCGCGACCGGCCGGCGGGCGCTCGACTACGCCGTCCCGCAGCATCCCGGCATCGCAGGCCACCGGCGGGACCACGCCCTGCGGCCCCACGCAGGCCAGTGCCCGCTGCGCCATCCGGCCCGCCAGAGCGGACCCCACGAGCGCGGAGAGCAGCTCGGCCGCCGTCGCCCGGACATTGCGGCTCCGGTCGCCCAGGGCCTGCTCCAGGAAGGGCTCGTCCGCCTCCGACAACCCCGAGCGCAGCGAATCGAGGAACATCAGCCGGTCCTCGGCGCGCTCGGTGGACCACGTGGTCGCCAGGAGCAGCGGCGCGGCAGCCGCCTCATGTGCCCGGACCGCCCCCAGCAGCGCCACCCGCTCCGCGAACAGCCCCTCCTGCCACAGCCGTGCCACGCCCGCCGGATCGTCGGGGGCGGGCAGTTCGCCGCCCCCGGCCCCGCTGCGCAGCGCGAACCGCCACTCCGGATTGAGCCGGGCCAGCCACCGCCCCCGCGCGCCGGCGAGCGCCAGGGCCTGCGGGCGCAGATCCGTACGGGCCTTGGCCGCGTCCAGCAGCGCGGGCACCTGGGCGGCGGGCGCCCGATAACCGTGCCGCACGGCGGCGGCCAGCCACTGCGGCAGCAGCTCGGTCAGGTCCGGCGCCGATCCGCGCCGCCCGCCGCCCCCGCCCGTGCGGCCCGCCAGCAGCTGCGCGAGCCGGCGCCGCGCGGCATCCGGCGGCGCGGGACGCGGATCCGGCGCCGCGGGCTCGGGCCGCGGGCCCGCCTCGGCCGGACGCAGCCCCGCCCGGCGGCGCACCGCCACGACGGCCGCCGCGTCCAGCAGGGCCCGCGGCGAGCCGGTCGTCCCGCTGCCGCGCCGCCGCTCGGTGCCGAGCAGCGCGGCGCCGACCAGCTCCTCCCACGGCTCGCCCCCGGGCGCCTGCCCGTCCCCGTGCGTGTCCCCGTGCCTGTTCCCGTTCACGTGCCCCTCCCTCGTCCTTGTCCTCGGCCCTGTCCTCGACCTTGTCCGCTGTGTCGTCGGACGTGGCCTTGCTGCCGGGTGGTGCGCTCCGGTCCCGCCCCCTCCGCGGGACCGGAGCAGTCCTCCCCGTGTGTGGTCGCCTGCGTTGTGTGTCGTGTACGTCGTGTGTGTCGTGCGCGTCGTGCCGTGCGCCGGCCTTTCGGCCCGCTAGCTGGCGTGGTTGTCGTTCACAGAAGCCCCCCGGCTTGCTCGTTGCCCGCTGGCGCCCCCGCGCCACCGGTACTGCCGCGCGGCTCGCGCCGCGCCGTCGTTCAGCCCAGGGCGACGGGCTCGTCGGAGCCCGCGGCCCAAGCGGTCAGTGGAGTGAAGCCGCGGTGTCCGCATTCGCCGAACACCGTCACCGGGTCGCCCCCGGACAGCGCCGCCAACTGCCACAACCCCGAGCGGGATCGCCCCGCGGCCCCCGTCACGGGCAGGGCGGACGTTCCCCGGGCGTCCGCCAGCTGCCAGCCGCGCTCCCCGGGGACCGGAACCACCGGGCCGAGCACCACCGGCCAGGCGTCCAGCCACGGGTCCTCGCGCAACGCCGTTCCGTAGGCGTCGAGCGCGGCCCCCGTCCCGATCCCCGCCGGGGCCAGCGGCCACGGCACGGGCGCGGCGAACCGCTCCCCGAGATCCGCCCGCAGCCCCGCCGACCCGGGCCGGAAGCGGGCTTCCGCATCCAGCGCCAGACCGACTGGCAGGGCGAGCCCCGGTGGCCGCCCGGGCGGACCGAAGTCCAGGACCAGCGCTGCCCGTCCGCTCGCCGCCCCGCGCAGCCAGATCCGGCGCGTGGTGAGCCGGCCGTCCGGCGAGACGTTGTCGTACTGGGACAGCACCAGCCAGTTATCGCGCACCGCGTCCCCCTCCGCGGTGCTCGTGATGCCCACTCTGGCCCGGACCGTGGCGGCCAGCGGCCCGGGAAGTTCCCCCACCCCGAGCCAGGCCCGGTCCAGCAGATGGAGGAGCGCGCACTCCTCCAGCATCCGGCCGGGCCAACCCGGACCGGAGGTCGGTATGGTTCCCAACTCCCTTATCCGGGAGGCCAGTCCGGGTGCCTGTGCATCGACCATACGGGCCGCCGTCTCCTCCCACAGGGAATATCCGGCGTGCTCCTGACCGGCCAGTCCGCCGCGCAGAAGATCGGCCAGCCGCTGCTCCAATTCGCTCACGCCCGCGCCGATCCGGGCCGCCCTGCGCTCGGCGCGCCGGCGGGCCGCCTCCGGGTCCGCGACGGCTGCCGCCGCCCCCGGGGCGGCGGCCCGGGCGGCCCGCGCCGCCCGCTCGGTCAGCCAGGTCGAGGCCCACTCGGGAGCCTCGACCGGTTCCCCGAAACCCTCCGCCGCCCAGAGCAGCAGCAGCCCCAGCGCGTGCTTGCACGGGAACTTCCGACTCGGGCAGGAGCACGTGTACGCCGGGCCCGTCAGGTCCACGACCGTCCGGTACGGCGTACTGCCACTGCCCTTGCACCACCCCCACAGCGCACCGGAAGCGGAACCTCCGGTATGCGACCACGGACCCGCCCCGCCCAGCTTGGCCCCCGCCTTGCGTGACGCCACGTCAGGAGCCAGAGCCAGTACCTGTTCCGCTGTCCAGCGGACCCCCTGCTCAGTCATGTGTTCCACCGTAGGCACCCCCACTGACAATCGCTCTGACCTGCAACGACGTGCTGGGCAGGGGGTGTTGTCAGTGGCGTGGTGCACCGTGGTCACAGCAGTCGGGAGCGGCTGCCGAGCATTGGAGGGGGACCATGACCATGCCCGAGAACGGCGCCGGCGCCGAGGTGCTGCGCCCGCATGCCGAAGACGCCTTCGCCCACGAACTGAAAGCCCTCGCGGCCGCCGACGACCGGCCCCGCCCGGTCCGCTGGAAGCTCTCGCCCTGGGCCGTCGCCACCTACCTGCTCGGCGGCGAGCTCGCCGACGGCACCGTGATCACGCCCAAGTACGTCGGCCCGCGCCGCATCGTCGAGGTCGCCGTCACCACGCTGGCCACCGACCGCGCCCTGCTCCTGCTCGGCGTGCCCGGCACCGCCAAGACCTGGGTGTCGGAACACCTGGCCGCCGCGGTCAGCGGGGACTCCACACTGCTCGTCCAGGGCACCGCGGGCACCCCGGAGGAGGCGATGCGCTACGGCTGGAACTACGCCCGGCTGCTCGCCCACGGCCCGAGCCGCGAGGCGCTCGTCCCCAGCCCGATCATGCGGGCCATGACCGAGGGCATGACGGCGCGCGTCGAGGAGCTGACCCGGATCCCCGCGGACGTCCAGGACTCCCTCATCACCGTGCTGTCCGAGAAGACCCTGCCCATCCCCGAGTTGGGGCAGGAGGCGCAGGCGGTCCGCGGCTTCAACCTCATCGCCACCGCCAACGACCGCGACCGCGGGGTCAACGAGCTCTCCAGCGCGCTGCGCCGCCGCTTCAACACCGTCGTACTGCCCCTGCCCGCGACCGCCGACGCCGAGGTCGACATCGTCGCCCGCCGGGTCGACCAGATGGGCCGCGCCCTGGACCTGCCGCCCGCACCCGAGGGCCTGGAGGAGATCCGCCGCGTCGTCACCGTCTTCCGCGAGCTGCGGGGCGGTATCACCGACGACGGCCGCACCAAGGTGAAGTCGCCGAGCGGCACCCTGTCGACCGCCGAGGCGATATCCGTCGTCACCAACGGGCTCGCCCTGGCCGCCCACTTCGGCGACGGCGTACTGCGCCCCTCGGACGTGGCCGCCGGCATCCTCGGCGCGGTCGTCCGCGATCCGGCCGCCGACCGGGTGGTCTGGCAGGAGTACTTGGAGGCCGTGGTCCGCGAGCGCGAGGGCTGGAAGGACTTCTACCGCGCCTGCCGGGAGGTGACGGCGTGAGCCCGCGGACCGCGGGCCCGCTCCTGCTGGGCGTGCGCCACCACGGGCCCGGCTCCGCCCGGGCGGTGCGCGCCGCCCTCGACGCGGCGGCGCCGCGGGCCGTGCTGATCGAGGGCCCGCCGGAGGGGGACGCGCTGCTGCCGCTGGCCGCCGACCCGGCGATGCGGCCGCCCGTGGCGCTGCTGGCCCACGTCGCCGACGATCCGGGCCGGGCCGCCTTCTGGCCGCTGGCCGGCTTCTCCCCGGAGTGGGTCGCCATCCGCTGGGCGCAGACCCGCGGGATCCCGGTCCGCTTCATCGACCTGCCGGCCGCGCACTCGCTCGCGGTCGTGCCGGGGGCCGAAGCGGAGCCGGAGCCCGCGCCGGAGTCCGGGCCCGGGACCAAGGGCGGCGAGGGGGACCGTCCGGTCGCCGGCATCCGGCTCGACCCGCTCGCGGCGCTCGCCGGAGCCGCCGGCTACGAGGACCCGGAGCAGTGGTGGGAGGACGTCGTCGAACACCGGGGGAGCGGCGGCGAGGCCGAGCCGCTGGCCGCCTTCGAGGCGCTCGGCGACGCCATGGCCGCCCTGCGCGAGGAGTACGGCGACGGCGGCCACCCCCGCGACGCGGTCCGCGAGGCGTACATGCGCCAGCGGATGCGGGCCGCCCGCCGCGAGTTCGGCGACGACTACGCGGTGGTGTGCGGGGCCTGGCACGTGCCCGCGCTGCGCGCCAGGACCACGGCGGCCGCCGACAAGGCGCTGCTCACCGGCCTGCCCAAGGTCAAGGTGGAGACCACCTGGGTGCCCTGGACCCATCGCAGACTGGCCCGGGCCGGCGGCTACGGCGCGGGCATCACCTCCCCCGGCTGGTACGCGCACCTCTTCGCGGCCCGCGACCGGCCCGTGGAGCGCTGGCTGACGAAGGTCGCCGGGCTGCTCCGCGCGGCGGACCGGCAGGTCTCCTCGGCGCACGTGATCGAGGCGGTCCGGCTCGCGGAGACCCTGGCCGCGCTGCGCGGCCGCCCGCTGCCCGGCCTCGGCGAAACCCTCGAAGCGGCCACCGCGGTGATGTGCGAGGGCTCCACCGTGCCCCTCGCGCTCATCGAGGACCAGCTGGTCGTGGGCGACGTGCTCGGCGAGGTCCCGGACGAGACGCCCGTCGTGCCCCTGCAACGGGACCTGACCCGGCTCCAGCGCTCCCTGCGCCTGAAGGCGGAGGCCCAGGTGCGGGACCTGGAGCTGGACCTGCGCAAGGACACCGACGGCGCCAAGAGCCTGCTGCTGCACCGCTTGCGGCTGCTGGGCATCGGGTGGGGCGCGCCCACCGCCTCCCGGAGCAGTACCGGCACCTTCCGCGAGAGCTGGCGGCTGTGTTGGGAACCGGAGCTGTCGGTGCGGGTCGCCGAAGCCGGGATCTGGGGCACCACCGTGCTCGCCGCGGCCACCGCCAAGGCCGAGGCCGACGCGGCGGCCGCCGCGGAGCTGGGCGAGGTGACGGCCCTGGCCGAGCAGTGCCTGCTGGCCGGGCTGGGGCGGGCGCTGCCCGCCGTGCTGCGGGCGCTGGCCGACCGGGCCGCGCTGGACACCGATGTGGCCCGGCTCGCCCGGGCGCTGCCCGCCCTCGCCCGCTCGCTGCGCTACGGCGACGTGCGCGGTACGGACACGGCCGCGCTGGGCACGGTCGCGGCCGGGCTCGCCGAGCGGATCTGCGTCGCGCTGGTGCCCGCCTGCGCCACCGGGCTCGACGCCGGTGCCGCGGCCGAGTTGCGCGGCCACGTGGACGCGGTCCACGGGGCGATCGGGATGCTCGACCGCGGCGACGCCGTGGACGACGCCGGTGCGGACGGGCTGCGCGGGCGCTGGGCCGGGGTGCTGCGGACGCTGGCGGGCCGGGACACGGTGCCCGGGCTGATCCGCGGCCGGGCGGTCCGGCTGCTGCTCGACGACGGCGCCCTCACCGCCGAGGAGACGGCGCGGCTGATGGGCCTTTCGCTGTCCCCGGCGGCCGGGCCCGCCGATGCGGCCGGTTGGATCGAGGGCTTCGCGGGCGGAGCGTCCGGCGGCGGCACGCTGCTGGTGCACGACGAACGCCTGCTCGGCCTGATCGACGGCTGGCTGGCCGGGGTGCCGGAGCGCGCGTTCGTCGACGTACTGCCGCTGCTGCGGCGGACGTTCGGCGCGTACGAGCCGGGGGTGAAGCGGACCCTGGGCGAGCTGGTGCGGCGCGGCCCCGCCGTGTCGGGCGGCGCCGCGGCCACGGCCGGTCCGGCGCCCGAGGGCTTCGGACCGGAGCTGGACGCGGAGCGGGCGGACGCGGTGGTGGCCATGGTCCGGATGCTGCTGGCGGGCGCCCGCGGCGAAGACGACGAGCTGGTGGGGGTGGCCCGGTGAACACGACGGACGCGATGAACACGACGGACGCGGCGGACGCGAGCCGCGCGACGGACCCGACGGACGCGGCGGGGGAGCGGCTGCGGCGCTGGCGCCTGGTGCTCGGCGGAGGCGAGGCGGACGGCACGGGACACGCCCTGACCGGCCGGGACGCGGCGATGGACGCCGCCCTCGGCGCCCTCTACGGCGGCGGCCCCGGCGGCGGCCGCAAGGCGCCCGGTCGCACCGGGGAGCGCTCCGCCGGACTCGGCGGCTCCGCCCCGGCGGTGGCCCGCTGGCTCGGCGACATCCGTACGTACTTCCCCGCCTCCGTCGTCCAGGTCATGCAGCGCGACGCCATCGAGCGGCTCGGCCTCTCCGCGCTGCTGCTGGAACCGGAGATGCTGGAGGCCGTCGAGCCGGACGTCCACCTGGTCGGCACCCTGCTCTCGCTCAACAAGGCGATGCCCGACACCACGCGGGAGACCGCCCGGATGGTGGTCCGCGCGGTGGTGGAGCAGCTGGAGAAGAAGCTCTCCGGCCGGACCCGGGCCGTCCTGGGCGGCGCGCTCGACCGCTCCGCCCGGATCAGCCGCCCCCGGCACCGGGACATCGACTGGGACCGCACGATCCGCGCCAATCTCAAGAACTACCTGGCGGAGCACCGCACGGTCGTTCCCGAACGGCTGATCGGCTACGGCCGGGCGGCGCAATCGGTGAAGAAGGAGGTGATCCTCTGCATCGACCAGTCGGGTTCGATGGCCGCCTCCGTCGTCTACGCCTCGGTCTTCGGCGCCGTCCTCGCCTCCATGCGCTCGATCGCCACCCGCCTCGTCGTCTTCGACACCGCCGTCGTGGACCTCACCGACCAGCTGGACGACCCCGTCGACGTCCTCTTCGGCACCCAGCTCGGCGGCGGCACGGACATCAACCGCGCCCTCGCCTACTGCCAGTCGAAGATCACCCGGCCCGCGGACACCGTCGTCGTCCTGATCAGCGACCTCTACGAGGGCGGCATCCGCAACGAGATGCTGCGTCGGGTCGCGACGATGAAGGCGGCCGGCGTCCAGTTCGTCACCCTGCTCGCGCTCTCGGACGAGGGCGCCCCCGCCTACGACCGCGAACACGCGGCGGCCCTCGCCGCCCTCGGCGCCCCGGCCTTCGCCTGCACCCCCGACCTCTTCCCGGAGGTGATGGCGGCCGCGATCGAGCGGAAGCCGCTGCCGGTCCCGCAGTGAGCGACCGCCGGGCCGCCCCCGTGGACCACGCCGCCATCCGCTGCACAGGGGCGGATCGCACGAATCTGCAGATCAACCGTGAGGCGATCTGTGACAGGTATCACCGCTCAGGTGTGATCTGCGATTTAGGGACCTACGGCCCGCGGGGATAACCTGCGGGACGGACATGCCGCGTCCACGGTCACCGTGTGCGCCTCCCTTGTGACAGCGCCGTCACGTTGCCCTCCGCGGCACGCCCACGCAGATAGCAGAAAACCGCGAATCACTGCGAATCTTTGAAGACAAGGGACGGACGCGCGTGGACCTGTTCGAGTACCAGGCGAGGGACCTCTTCGCCAAGCACGGTGTACCGGTGCTGGCCGGTGGAGTGATCGACACGCCTGAGGCGGCTCGCGAGGCCACCGAGCGGCTGGGCGGCAAGTCGGTCGTCAAGGCGCAGGTGAAGGTCGGAGGCCGCGGCAAGGCCGGCGGCGTCAAGCTGGCCGCCAACGCGGACGAGGCCGTCGCCCGTGCGACGGACATCCTCGGCATGGACATCAAGGGCCACACGGTCCACAAGGTGATGATCGCCGAGCTGTCCCCGGAGATCGAGGCGGAGTACTACGTCTCGTACCTCCTCGACCGCACCAACCGCACCTTCCTGGCCATGGCCTCGGTGCAGGGCGGCATGGACATCGAGGAGGTCGCGGAGAAGACCCCCGAGGCCCTCGCGAAGGTTCCGGTCAACGCGGTCGACGGTGTCGACATCGTCAAGGCCCGCGAGATCGTGGCCCTGGCGAAGTTCCCGGCCGACGTGGCCGAGGGCGTCGCCGAGGCGATGGTGACCCTGTGGGACACCTTCGTCGCCGAGGACGCGCTCCTCGTCGAGGTCAACCCGCTGGTCAAGACCAAGGACGGCCGCATCCTGGCCCTCGACGGCAAGGTCTCGCTCGACGAGAACGCCGAGTTCCGCCAGCCGGGCCACGAGGAGTTCGTGGACCACGCGGCCGCGAACCCGCTCGAGGCGGCCGCCAAGGCCAAGAACCTCAACTACGTCAAGCTCGACGGTGAGGTCGGCATCATCGGCAACGGCGCGGGTCTCGTCATGAGCACCCTCGACGTCGTCGCCTACGCCGGCGAGAACCACGGCGGCGTCAAGCCCGCCAACTTCCTCGACATCGGCGGTGGCGCCTCCGCCGCCGTCATGGCGAACGGCCTCGAGATCATCCTCGGCGACCCGGACGTCAAGTCCGTCTTCGTCAACGTCTTCGGTGGCATCACCGCGTGCGACGAGGTCGCCAACGGCATCGTCCAGGCGCTCCAGCTGCTCGAGGACAAGGGCGAGGCGGTCACCAAGCCGCTCGTCGTCCGCCTCGACGGCAACAACGCCGAGCTGGGTCGCAAGATCCTCTCGGACGCCAACCACCCGCTGGTCCAGCGCGTGGACACCATGGACGGCGCGGCCGACAAGGCCGCCGAGCTCGCGGCTGCGAAGTAAGGGCAGAGGTCACAGACTCACATGGCTATCTTCCTCAACAAGGACAGCAAGGTCATCGTCCAGGGCATGACCGGTGCCACGGGCATGAAGCACACCAAGCTGATGCTGGCTGACGGCACCAACATCGTCGGCGGCGTGAACCCGCGCAAGGCCGGCACCACCGTCGACTTCGACGGCACCGAGGTCCCGGTCTTCGGCTCCGTCGCCGAGGCGATGGAGAAGACGGGCGCCAACGTCTCCGTCCTCTTCGTCCCGCCGGCCTTCGCCAAGGCCGCCGTGATCGAGGCGATCGACGCCGAGATCCCGCTGGCCGTCATCATCACCGAGGGCATCGCGGTGCACGACTCCGCCGCCTTCTGGGCGTACGCGACCGCCAAGGGCAACACGACGCGGATCATCGGCCCGAACTGCCCCGGTCTGATCACGCCGGGCCAGTCCAACGCCGGCATCATCCCGGGCGACATCACCAAGCCCGGCCGCATCGGTCTCGTGTCCAAGTCCGGCACGCTGACCTACCAGATGATGTACGAGCTGCGCGACCTCGGCTTCTCGTCCGCCGTCGGCATCGGTGGCGACCCGGTCATCGGCACCACGCACATCGACGCCCTGGAGGCGTTCGAGGCGGACCCCGACACCGACCTGATCGTCATGATCGGTGAGATCGGCGGCGACGCCGAGGAGCGTGCGGCGGACTTCATCGCCAAGCACGTCACCAAGCCGGTCGTCGGTTACGTCGCGGGCTTCACCGCCCCCGAGGGCAAGACCATGGGCCACGCCGGCGCCATCGTCTCCGGCTCCTCGGGCACCGCGCAGGCGAAGAAGGAGGCCCTTGAGGCCGCCGGCGTCAAGGTCGGCAAGACGCCGACCGAGACGGCGAAGCTGGCGCGCGAGATCCTGAACGCCACGGGCGCCTGATCCCAGCACCGGCAGTACCCGTACGGGCGTGGGGCCCCCCCCCCCCGGGGGGGGGCCCCCCCCCGGGCGCCGCCCCCGGGGGCCCCCCCCCCCCCGGGGCCCCCCCCCCCGGGCGGGGGGGGGGGTGTTGGGCCCCC
>NZ_JBIWAJ010000011.1:119765-152706 GCF_044759975.1 Streptomyces sp. NPDC098789 | reverse complement strand
TATGGTCTCTGTGCTTTATTGTTTTGTTTGGTCGGGTCATAGTTTCAGCCCCTGGTCGTTTCGCGATCCTGGTTAGTGGGGGGGGGGGGGGGCCCCCCCCCCGGGGGGGGGGGGGCCCACGCCCGTTTCCGCGTCCGCGGGGGCCCAGCCTCGCCCGGGGCCCCCTCCCGGCGGTAGCTGGGGAGCTTGAGGCGCCGCCGGAGGGATGCGGATGGCCCGTCGCGGCTGGTGTGGCCTCCGGCGGCGCCTCGAACGCCGGCGGGGCTGGATTGTGCTGGACCTGGCTATTCGCCCTTCGGGTGCAGTCGGTGGGACCCGGCGCGCGGTTCCGAGCGGAGCTTCTCGTGCAGTTCCCTGCTCGCGTCGTTGAGCCGCGGCGGGCCGTTGTGCGGGGCGGGCACGCCGGCGACCGTGGCCCCGGGGGCCGGCACCGGCTCGTACCGCGTGGGCGCCGTCACGGCCGTGTAGGCGGTCGCCGCCGCGATCGCCGCCGTCAGCCCGACGACCGCACGGGTCCAGAAGCGGGTGCGGTGCTCCGAGGTGCGCCGGACGTCCCCCGCCGGACGCGGTTCGAGCGACACGGCGGGCGTGAGCGAGCCGAGCCGTTCGCGCAGCAGCGCCGACTGCTTCTCCGGCGCTACGTCGACCAGCTCGGGCAGCCGGTCGGCCAGCTCGGCATGCGCGTTGACCAGCCGGTTCCCGGCGGTCGGGGTGCTCGCCTCGGTCTCGGCGGCGGTGTCCGGGAGGTCGAGGCCGATGCCGTCGTAGAGCAGCACGGTGCGCCGGTGTGCCGGGGGCAGCGACAGCATCGCGTCCATGAGGATGCGGTCGGCGGGCTCGGCCGGCGGCTGGTCGGGGTGCCGGTGCGCCCGCCCGAGCCGGTGCCAGGGCGAGAGCGCGTACTCGTACGCCGCCGCGCGCACCCACCCGACGGGATCGGGGTCGGTGGCGACCTCGGGCCACTGCTGCCAGGCCTGGTGGAAGGCGCGCTCGACCGACTCGCGGGCGAGGGTGCGGCGCCCGGTGAGCAGGTACGTCTGCCGTACGAGGGCGGGCGCGGCGTACCCGTAGAGCGCGTCGAAGGCTTCGGTGGGACCGAGGGGCGCCGGCTCCGGCCGGTCCCGGTCCTCGGGCGCGGCGGGGTCGACGTCGGCTTCGGCTTCGGCGGCCGGTTCCGGTGCCGCTGCCGGCGCCGGGTCGGGTAGGGCGGCGGGAGCCGCCTCGGGATGTGCCAGCGGTGCCGGAGGTGTCGGCGTCGGGGCTTGGGCGGGGGCGGCCGGGGCCGGGTGGGGGGACCGGTGCCCGGTGGGGGCGGCGGCCCTGGTCTCGTGCCCGGGTGACCCGGCCGGGGGCTTCGCGGCCCGCTTGGCGGCGGCCTTGGGGCGGGTCTGGGCCGCGGCGGGCCGCGCCGCGCCGCCGGCCTTGGTGAAGGCCCGTACCGCCCCGGCGACCCGGAGGGCGGCGCCGGGCGTCCCGGCCGCGGAGTTGTGCACGGGATCGCCCGCGGCGCCGGTCACGGGGATGCGGGAGTCGTCGTCGGCCGCCTCGGCCGCCTCGTCCGCCTCGGTCCCGTCCGCCCCGGTCAGCAGCTTGACGTACGCCTCGCGCTTGCGGCCCCGGGGGGCCGTGCGGCCGGTCTCCCAGGAGCGGACCGTGGAGGGGGTCACGCCGACGGCGGTGGCGACGTCGTCATGGGTCAGCTCGGCCGCCTCGCGCAGTCTGCGGCGTTCCTTCGGGGAGGGAAGGGCCAGCTCCGAGCTCGTCTCGACGCCTTGTGTCATGCCACACTCCCCGCGACCCGGCAGTCCTGGGCGAAAAAGTACATAAACGTATATTGAGCGACACCACGGGCATTCGCCTGTTACCCGCCCATAGCGCGTGTCGTTGGCACCATGGCGGGGTGACCCAAGTGACCGAACGCGGGACGTCCTTGCCGGCGGCGCCGCGGTCCGGCGGACGGCGCCGTTCCCCGGCGGCCGCCGCG
Organism: Streptomyces sp. NPDC098789; assembly: GCF_044759975.1. Taxonomy (NCBI): domain Bacteria; kingdom Bacillati; phylum Actinomycetota; class Actinomycetes; order Kitasatosporales; family Streptomycetaceae; genus Streptomyces; species Streptomyces sp. NPDC098789. The sequence continues at coordinate 150,722 of NZ_JBIWAJ010000011.1, read as the reverse complement.
TGCGTGCTGGGCGGGGCCGTCGCCGCCGGACTGGGGCTCGGCTGCGTCGCCGTCCTCGTCATCGTGCTGTGGATCAGCTCGCCGTACCCCGACAGCGGCCCCGGCGGGGCCCTGCACGTGGCGGCCGGGCTGTGGCTGCTCGCCCACGGGACCGAGCTGATCAGGTACGACACCTTGTCCGGGGTGCCGGCGCCGGTGGGGATCACTCCCTTGCTGCTGCTGGGCCTGCCCATCCTCCTCATGCGGCGGGCGGCGCGGCTCGCGACCGACGACGGGGGAGGCGGCGACGACGGCGCCGGCGCGGCCGGGGGCGAAGTCCTGTCCGCCGGCACGGTCTTCGCCGCGGTGCTCTGCGGCTACCTCGCCGTCGGGGCGGGCGCCACCGTGTACGCGGCCCGCGGGCCGGTGCCGGCCGATCCGCTCAGCGCGGCCTGGCACGTGCCGCTGGTCGCGGTGGTCTCGGCCGCCGCCGGGGTCTGGGCCGCCCGGGGCCGCCCGGGCGTGCGGTGGCCGGCCTGGGTGCCGAGGGGCGTGCGCAGGGCCTGTACGCGCCCCCGGTACGCGCTGGCGCTGCGGGCCGGGAGCGCGGGGGCGCTCGTCCTCCTCGGCGGCGGCGCGCTGCTGCTCGCGGCCTCGCTGGCCTGGCACGGCGGGGAGGTCCAGGCCTCGTTCCTGTCGCTGACCGGGGTGTGGTCGGGCCGCTTCGCGGTGCTGCTGGTGGCGCTGGGGCTGGTGCCGAACGCGGCGGTGTGGGGTGCGGCGTACGCGCTCGGGCCCGGCTTCGCCGTCGGCACCGGGGCGACCGCGACCCCGCTCGGCTTCGCGGGATCGCCCGCGATGCCGGGCTTCCCGCTGCTGGCCGGGCTGCCGCCGGAGGGGCCCGGCTCGCTGCTGACCTGGGCGGTGGGGGTGATCCCGGTGGCTGCCGGGCTGGTGGTGGGGTGGTTCGCGGTGCGGCGGGCCCGGGAGGTCTCCTACGCGGAGACCGCGCTGACCGCGGCGCTGGGCGGGGTGGTGTGCGGGTTGCTGCTGGGCGGGCTCGCGGCGATCGCCGGGGGGCCGCTGGGCTCGCGGGAGCTGGCCGACTTCGGTCCGGTGTGGTGGACGACCGGAGCCGCGGCGGCGGGGTGGACGGTTGGATTGGCGGTGCCGGTGGCGCTGTTGGTGCACGGGTGGCGCGAGCGTCCGGTGCGGTTGGCCCGGGCGGAGCGCGGGGAACGGGCGGGGCGTGCGGGGCGTGACGAGCCGGCGGGCAGCTGGCACGACAGCGGTGTGCGGGACCTCCGGTGGGCGGCCCTCCGCAAGGCCGCGGGCACCTTGGTCCCGGACTTCCCGGCCCCTTGGACCCCGCCGGTCGTGCCGCCTGCGCCGTCCGCGCCTTCCGCGTCGACCGCGGCGGTGCCGGTACCGGTCGGCCCGGACCTCGCAGCGCTCCCGGTACCCGTACCCGTGCCCGTACCGGCGCTGCCGGACGGCGGCGACGTGGCCGCGACGCTGCGGGTGGCCCTGGAGGAGCTGGCCGCCGCCGCCGACCCCGGAGCCGGTGTGGCCGGGCCTGCCTCCGGCGGGTCCTCAAACGCCGGACGGGCTGATCCGGGCCGCTCGTCGGAGACGCTCGGCGTCGGACGGGCTGATCCGGGCGCCGGGGACCTGACCCCCGCGGTGGTGGGTGCGCGGGTCATGACCAGGCGGGTGCCGCCCGGCGAGGGGTAGGGCGGCGCCCGTCGGTCACTCGGGGACCCCTACTGGGGGACCTTCAGGATGTCGCCCAGGAAGTTGTTCGGGAGCTGGGTGTTGCACTGGAGCTCGGCCGTGTGCGTGAGGGCGTCGTCGCGGCAGACGTAGAAGTCCTTGTACGCGATCTGCAGGCCGTAGGTGCCCAGGGCCAGGGCCAGCGCCAGCGTGGCGGTGACCAGGCCGCTGATCGCGGCCGCGCGCTGGGGGCGGGCCGCCGGGCCCAGGGAGGCCAGGCCGCTCTCGGCCGGGGCCGCGCCGGCCGTGCCGGTCGTCGTGCCGGTCGCGCCCGAGGCTTCGGCGGGCTCGGGGCGCTTGGCGCGCAACGCGCTCACGCCCCAGTACAGCGCGAGCGCCCCCAGCAGCAGGCCCACCGAGGGGATGCCGAACACGCCGAGGAAGAAGCCCCACATGCCCGCGAGCAGTGCGTACCGGGCGCGCCGCTGGACGGGGTCGGACGGGTCCCAGCGGGCCGGGCCGCCCCCGAGGCCGTCCGGTCCGCCGTCACCGCCGTCCCGGCCGCGGCGTTCCTGTTCGTCCGCGCCGCGCCTCGGCGCCCAGGGCTGGTCGGGCCGCCCCTCCGGGGGAGCCGCGAAGGGATTGTCCTGCTGGGGGGAGTCGTCGGGCGCGGACGGCGGTGTGGGAGAGGAGGGCTGACGGCGGTCCGGCATCGGGTGCGTTTCTTCCCCTGTGTGGTGGTGTGGCGGGAGACGTGTGGCTGCTGTGTCCGGTGTAAATGACCGTGAACGGCTTGTATGCCTGACGCTACCTGCCGGTCGTCCCCCCGTCCCTCGGGGGCCGTCCGGTGTGCCGGTATCGTTGCAGGCGGTCGGTGGCTTCGTATGGTCCCCCGTATATCGGGGTGCCCGAGTTTCGTACGACCGTACAAAGACGAAACCCGCATTCCGCAAGAAAGGGCCTCCCCATGGCCTCCTCCCGCCTGGTCGTGCTGGTATCCGGCTCCGGCACCAACCTCCAGGCCCTGCTCGATGCCGTCGATCTGGGCGCCGAAGTCGTCGCCGTGGGGGCCGACCGCGAGAACATCGTGGGTCTGGAGCGGGCCGAGAAGGCCGGCATCCCCACGTTCGTGTGTCCCGTCAAGGGGTACGCCAGCCGCGCGGAGTGGGACGCCGCGCTCACCGAGGCCACCGCCGCCTTCGAGCCGGACCTGGTGGTCTCCGCCGGGTTCATGAAGATCGTGGGCGAGCGGTTCATCGGCCGCTTCGGCGGCCGGTTCATCAACACCCACCCCGCCCTGCTGCCCGCCTTCCCCGGCGCGCACGGCGTACGGGACGCCCTCGCGTACGGCGCGAAGGTCACCGGGTGCACGGTCCACTTCGTGGACACCGGCGTGGACACCGGTCCGATCATCGCCCAGGGTGTGGTCGAGGTCCTGGGCGAGGACGACGAAGCCGCTCTCCATGAGCGCATCAAGGAAGTCGAGCGCACGCTGCTCGTCGATGTCGTGGGGCGCCTGGCCCGGCACGGCTACCGCATTGAGGGACGAAAGGTAACAATCCAGTGACCGCCGTAGAGACCGCAGAGAGCAACGACCCCGTGACGACCCAGCGGCCGATCCGGCGCGCCCTCGTGAGCGTCTACGACAAGACGGGACTGGAAGAGCTGGCCCGCGGCCTGCACGCGGCGGGTGTCACGCTCGTCTCCACCGGCTCCACCGCCTCGAAGATCGCCGCCGCCGGGGTGCCCGTCACCAAGGTCGAGGAGCTCACCGGCTTCCCCGAGTGCCTGGACGGCCGGGTCAAGACCCTGCACCCCCGCGTGCACGCGGGCATCCTCGCCGACCTGCGCCTGGAGGACCACCGCCGCCAGCTCGCCGAGCTGGAGGTCGAGCCCTTCGACCTGGTGATCGTCAACCTGTACCCCTTCCGCGAGACCGTCGCCTCCGGCGCCAGCCCCGACGAGTGCGTCGAGCAGATCGACATCGGCGGCCCCTCGATGGTCCGCGCCGCGGCCAAGAACCACCCGTCGGTCGCCGTGGTGACCAGCCCCGAGCGCTACGCCGACGTCCTCGCCGCGGCCCAGGGCGGCGGCTTCGACCTCACCGCGCGCAAGCGGCTGGCGGCCGAGGCCTTCCAGCACACCGCCGCCTACGACGTCGCCGTGGCCTCCTGGTTCACGAATGCGTACGCTCCGGAAGAGGGCGCCGTGCTCCCCGAGTTCCTGGCCGGTGCCTGGGACCGCAAGGCGAGCCTGCGCTACGGCGAGAACCCGCACCAGGCCGCCGCGCTGTACACGGACGGCCAGCCGGGCGGGCTCGCCAACGCCGAGCAGCTGCACGGCAAGGAGATGTCCTTCAACAACTACGTCGACACCGAGGCCGCCCGCCGGGCCGCCTTCGACCACGACGAGCCCTGTGTCGCGATCATCAAGCACGCCAACCCGTGCGGCATCGCGGTCGGCGACGACGTCGCCGAGGCGCACCGCAAGGCGCACGCCTGCGACCCGCTCTCGGCCTTCGGCGGCGTGATCGCCGTCAACCGTCCGGTCACCGTCGCGCTCGCCGAGCAGGTCGCGGAGATCTTCACCGAGGTCATCGCCGCCCCGGCGTACGAGGACGGCGCGCTGGAGGTCCTCGCCAAGAAGAAGAACATCCGCGTCCTGAAGGTGGACGGCAGCCCGCACCAGCCGGGCGACCTCAAGCCGATCAGCGGGGGCGCGCTGCTCCAGCACTCGGACCTCTTCCAGGCCGAGGGCGACGACCCGGCGAACTGGACCCTCGCCACCGGTGACGCCCTGTCGGCGACCGAACTCGCCGAGCTGGCCTTCGCCTGGACGGCCTGCCGCGCGGTCAAGTCGAACGCGATCCTGCTGGCCAAGGACCGTGCCTCGGTCGGCGTCGGCATGGGTCAGGTCAACCGCGTCGACTCGGCGAAGCTCGCCGTCGAGCGGGCCGGGGCCGAGCGCGCGCAGGGTTCGTACGCCGCCTCCGATGCCTTCTTCCCCTTCCCCGACGGGCTGGAGATCCTGACCGCCGCGGGCATCAAGGCCGTGGTGCAGCCGGGCGGCTCGGTCCGTGACGAGCAGGTCATCGAGGCCGCGCGGAAGGCGGGCGTCACGATGTACTTCACCGGGACGCGCCACTTCTTCCACTGATCCGGGAGAGGCGAGAACGCCGAAGGCCGCGACCCGCAGCGAGTGCGGGTCGCGGCCTTCGCCGTGTGCGGATCAGCCGGAACGCGTCAGAAGTTCCTGGGCCGGTTGAACCAGGCGGCGCCGTCGGCCTTCGCGAGGAAGACGATGACCAGGATCGACAGGATGGTGTGCACCAGGCCGACCAGGATGAACGGGTAGATGCCGAGCAGCGCCGTGATCGAGGCGAAGACGATGCCTGTGATCCGGATGCCGTTGCCGCCCTTGCCGAACTTCGCGCCGAGGAAGATGGCGACGATGCCCCAGATGAGGATCGCGACCGCGAAGCCGTACAGGGCCCCGGTCGGGAAGTCCTTGAGGGCGTCGAACTGACTGTCCGCCTGGATGGTCGGGTCGTTCTTCGCCTTGTCGACGGCGGCGGCGGCGAGGATGAAGATGGCCGCGCCGATGACCTGGAACGCCGCGATGATGAAGAGCATGATGCGCGCGCCGGACACACCGCCCGGCATCGTCTGCGGAGCGCCCGAGTAACCACCCGGGTACGCCGGGGCGCCACCCTGCGGGTAGCCGTAGCCGCCCTGCGGCGGGACGCCCTGAGGGGCCTGCTGCGGGTAGCCGTAGCCGGGCTGTCCGCCCTGCGGCTGCTGCTGCTGGCCGTACGGGTTGTTCGGGTCGCCGAAGCTCATGTTGGGGTGTTCCTCCGTAGAAGTGCGGGGACGCGTGGTCAGCACGGAGGATCTCTTGCGAATGCGGTCCGCCCCCCGGCACTGCCCGCGGCACTATTGCCGCCATCGTGGTCGGGTCCGGCCCGCATTGTCCAGTCGATTGGCGCTTGAGCGCGCCACTTGTTGTGCAAGTGCAATGAACCGGGCACTGATGCGGGCGTCTTGGCCGGTCATCACGAGTGGTGCGAGTGGAACCGGGGGCGGTCCATCCGGGAGGATGGGGCCATGACCGCCCAGATTCTCGATGGCAAGGCCACCGCGTCCGCGATCAAGTCCGAACTGACGGCCCGCGTGGCGGCCCTCACGGCCCGGGGCATCACCCCCGGCCTGGGCACCCTGCTGGTCGGCGACGATCCCGGGAGCCGCTGGTACGTCAACGGCAAGCACAAGGACTGCGCCGAGGTCGGCATCGCCTCGATCCAGCGCGAACTGCCCGCGACCGCCTCCCAGGAGGACATCGAAGCGGTCGTCCGTGAACTCAACGCCAACCCCGAGTGCACGGGGTACATCGTCCAACTGCCGCTCCCCAAGGGCATCGACACCAACCGCGTGCTCGAACTGATGGACCCGGCGAAGGACGCCGACGGCCTGCACCCGATGTCGCTGGGCCGGTTGGTCCTGGGCGAGCCGGGCCCGCTGCCCTGCACGCCCTACGGGATCGTGGAACTGCTGCGGCACCACGGCGTGGAGATCAACGGCGCGCACGTGGTGGTGCTCGGCCGCGGGATCACCGTCGGCCGGTCCATCGGCCTGCTGCTGACCCGCAAGTCGGAGAACGCCACCGTGACGCTGTGCCACACCGGTACGCGCGACCTGCCGGCGCTGCTGCGGCAGGCGGACATCGTCGTCGCGGCCGCGGGCGTGCCGCACCTGGTCAAGCCCGAGGACGTGAAGCCGGGGGCGGCGGTCCTCGACGTCGGCGTCAGCCGGGACGAGAACGGGAAGATCGTCGGGGACGTGCACCCGGGGGTCGCGGAGGTGGCCGGGTGGCTGTCCCCGAACCCGGGGGGCGTGGGTCCGATGACGCGGGCACAGCTGCTCGTGAACGTGGTGGAGGCGGCGGAGCGGCTCGTTCCGGCGGCGGAGACCGCGTGAGCGGGGCGGACCCGCGGGGCACCGGCGACGGCTCCGCCGGGACGAGTGCCGGGAGCGAGGGCAAGGGCACCGGCAAGGTCGAGCCCAAGGCCGAGCCCAAGACGGTCGCGGAGCAGGGCGCCGCGCGCCCGTCGCGGCGGCCGCCCTCCGTCACGCGCGACACCGCCCGGCCCGAGGGCGGCGGCCGGGCGGCGCCCGGCGACGCGCCCGCGCCGGCGCGCCAGTGGCCGATGCTGAGCGTGCTCGGGGCCACCGCCGCCGGGCTGCTCATCACCGCGTTCGGCTACTCCCGGGTCGGCTGCCTGTTCATCGGGGTGGCGCTGGTCGCCGCCGCGGTGATGCGGCGGGTGCTGCCGTCCGTGGGGATGCTCGCGGTGCGCTCCCGCTTCACGGACATGGTCACCTACGGCGTCCTCGGCGTCGCGATCATCCTGCTCTCGCTGGTGACGGAGCCGAAGCCGTGGCTGGAGATCCCGTTCCTGACGGACGCCGTGCGCTTCACGGTCCGCTGAGCCCGGCCCCGCCGGCGCCCTGACCGCCCGCCGCCCGGCCGCCGTCGGACACCCCCAGCGCCGCCAAGGTCGCCAGGGTCGCCGCGATGGCGGGCTGCGCCTTGGCGCCCGTACGGACCAGCGCCTCGACGGTCCGGCCGCGTCCCGGCAGCGTGAGGATCGCGGTGCCGGGCGGCGGGCCGTCGCACAGCAGCTTGGGCAGGATCGTCACTGCGTGCCCGGTGGCCACCAGCCACAGCGCCCCGCGCAGATCGCCGCAGTCGTGCTCGATCCGCGGGGTGAAACCGGCGTTGCGGCAGGCGTGCAGCAGCATCTCGCGGCAGCTGCTGGGCGCCGGCGCGGAGATCCACGCGTGGTCGCGCAGCGCCGCGAGCCCCTCCCGCGCCACGGCCGGCCGCAGCGCCTCCGGCAGTGCCAGGCAGAGCGGGTCGTCGAAGAGCGGCACCGAGGTGGTGCCGATCGCCGGCGGCTCGCCGAGCAGGTGGTAGTGGTAGGTGATGGCCAGGTCCAGCTCGCGGCGGCGCAGCCGCGGGACGGCGTCCTCCGGCTCGGCCTGCACGATCCGGGGCCGCAGCAGCGGATGGCGCCGGGCCAGCTCCGCGACGAGCGGCGCCGCGACCGGCCCCAGGGCGCTCGGCGCGCAGCCGATGCTCAGCTCTCCGCTGAGGTCGTCGTCGAGCGCGCGCACCGCCCCCTCGGCGCGCTCCAGCGCGGCCAGGACGTGCTCGCACTCGGCGGCGAGGGCGGCTCCGGCGGCCGTGAGCCGCAGCCCGCGCCCCTCGCGCCGCATGAGCGAGGCGCCCGCCTCCGACTCCAGGGCCCGCAGTTGCTGGGACACGGCGGACGGGGTCACGCCGTGGAGATCGGCGACCGCGGTCACCTTTCCGTGTTGTGCCAGGTCACGAAGGATCACCATGCGCTTCACATCAAGCATGAGTTCATCTTAATGATGGTTGAAGCCTGAGTAGCTGGACTTCACAGTCTTTCCCGCGTCATCCTCGGTCCATGAAGATTCTGCTGATCGGCGCGAACGGAACACTCGGACGAGCGGTCCACACGGCCCTGCGGGAGCGCGACCACGAGGTCGTCACCGCTTCCCGCAAGGACTCGGACTTCTTCGTCGACATCACCGACCCCGCATCCATCCGCTCCCTCTACGACCAGGCGGGCCCGGTCGACGCGGTCGCGAGCGCGGCGGGCAGCGTCCCGTGGAAGCCCGTGGGCGAGCTGACCACCCAGGACATCCGGGCCGGCCTCGAAGGCAAGGCCGTCAGCCAGATCGAGCTGGTCCTCCAGGGCCTGGAGCGGCTGCCCGCGCACGGCTCGTTCACGCTCATCACCGGCATCCTGGCCCGCGAGTTCCTGCTCACCGGCGCCGTCTCCTCCCTCGCCAACGGCGCCGTCGAGGCCTTCGTCCGCGCGGCCGCCATCGAACTCCCGGGCCGCCAGCGGATCAACGCGGTCAGCCCGACCGTCTTCGAGGAGTCCATGGACGTCTACGGCGACACCTTCGCCGGATTCGACGCCGTCCCGGTGGCCCGGGCCGCGGCCGCCTACGTGAAGTCGATCGAGGGCCACCAGACCGGACAGGTCTTCCGGGTCGGATAATCGCCCGGACCGGGATCATTCGCTGATCATCCGTTGCGTGGATAACCGCACTGCGTAAAGCCGAACCATGACCGTGCCTTCCCGGGTCCGCCCGGGGAATGCACAGTCGGTAGGTATCTCTGGAATTTTCCGGATTACGGAGGAGCAGTGATGAACGCAACGGATGACGGCTCGGGAACGGGCGCGACCCCCCGGGTGCTGAAGATCGGGCTCGTCGGGGGATTGAGCTTCCCGTCGACGATCACCTACTACTACCGCATAAACCGCGAGATCAACAGTCGGCTCGGTCTCGCGCATTCTCCGCGCATCGCCCTGGAGAGCCTGGACTTCCAGCCGATGGTGGAGGCGATCGCGGCCCGGGACGGCGACTCGGTGGCCGGCCAGATCGCGGGCGCCGCGCGCCGCCTGCAGGCCGGCGGCGCCGACTTCTTCGCGATCTGCTGCAACACCGTCCACGAGTACGCCGACCTGGTCACCGCGCAGACCGACCTCCCGCTCATCAACATCTGCAAGGTGACCGCGGCGGAGACCGAGCGCCTCGGCTTCACCAAGATCGGGCTGCTGGGTTCGGCCTTCTCGATGGAGGAGTCCTTCTACCGCGACGAGTTCACCGCCCGCGGCATCGAGGTCGTCGTCCCGGAGGCGGACGACCGGGCCTTCATGCAGTACTCCATCGAGCGCGAACTGTGCACGGGCACCATCTCCCAGGCCACCCGCGACCGCTTCCTGCGGATCTCCCACGACGTCCTCGCGCAGGGCGCCCAGGCGCTCGTCCTGGCCTGCACCGAGGTGCCGCTGGTGGTCCGGCCGGAGGACTTCGACGCCCCGGTGATCGACACGGTCCACGTGCACACCCAGGCCATCGTGGAGTACGCGCTCGCCCACGCCGGGGCGGCGGAGCCGGTCCCCGCCGCCGAGGCGGCCACCGCGGGCGCCGGGCGGTCGTGATGCGCGCCGTCCACGTCAAGATGACGGTCGCGACGGTCCTCCTCGGCTCGTACCTCGTCGCGAGCAAGCTGATCCTGCGCGAGGTGCCGGTCTTCACCGCCACCTTCGTGCGCCTGGTCGCCGCGGTCGTGGTGCTCGCCGTGTACGTGCGGCTGCGGCCCCCGGAGCGCGGCGGCGCGCGGCCCGCCCGGCCGGGGCGCCGCGACGCCGCGGTGCTCTTCGCGCAGACCCTGCTCGGGGTGTTCCTGTTCAGCGTGTTCGCCATGTACGGGGTGAAGTTCACCGGGGCCATCGAGGCCGGCGTGCTCCTCGGCATGGTGCCCATCTCGATCAGCCTGGTCGCCGTCGTCTTCCTCGGGGAGCGGCTGACCGGGCGGCGCGGGCTCGGGATCGCGCTGGCCGTGCTGGGGGCCGTGAGCATCAACGTGATGAGCGGCGGCGGGCACGCGGCCGGTGCGCACGCGGCGCTCGGCGTGCTGCTGCTCGTGTGCTCGGTGCTGTGCGAGGCGGTCTTCGTCACCTTCGGCAAGCTGTTGCGCACGCCCATCGCGCCCGCCCGGCTCTCGCTGATCCTGTCGGTGGCCGGGGCGCTGATGTTCCTGGTGCCGGCGGGCTTCGAGTCGCACTGGGGCGCCTCCCTGGCCGGGGTGGCGTGGCAGACCTGGGCCCTCATGGCCTACACCGGGGTCGCCATCAACGGCGTCGCGGTCGTGCTCATGTACGACAGCCTCGACAGCGTGGACACCACGGTGGTGGCGGCCTTCACGGCGCTCACCCCGGTCAGCGGCGCCGTCCTGTCCGTCCTGCTGCTCGGCGAGCAGCTGCGCGCCTATCACCTGGTCGGCATGGTCCTGGTGGTCGGCGGGGTCTTCGTCGTGGCCAAGGACAAACCGGCCGCGCAGAAGGGAAAGGAGGCCGTCCCGCCGCCGGCGGGAGCCGGCCCGGAGGAATCCGCGGACAGACCTCCTGCGTATTCCGGCAATGCGGTTAGCTGAACCTTGAGAGCCCTTCTCCCGGGTGTCCCGGACACGGCAGAGTCTTGTTTAGGACGAGACTCTCAAGAAGGGAACGGTAACAATGGCCACTGCCCTTGCTGCCCCTCTCATTTCCGCCGTATCGGGTTCCTCGAATTCCTTTGACCAGGAACTCGCGAACGACCTGCTCAAGGCTTTTCCGCAGTCCGGACCACACGACCGCGAAGTGCGGCTGAAGCTCTTCAAACGACTGCACGCCCAGTACGTCGCCTACATGGCGGGGCCCGAGGACTTCGCCTCGATCCCCCGGCTCAACGGCGACCCGGGCATCACGGCGATCGAGGACGCCTGGCTGTCCTGGGAGGACGGCCAGGTGGACTTCGCCACCCTGCCGAAGACGGGTACGGAGTTCCGCAGCTGGTTCCTGACCACCGCGGACCAGCACACCCAGCCCGAGTTCTGTGCCTACCTCGCCGACGAGGCCGACCTCAACGAGATCGCCCTCTTCTTCATGGGCGAGGAGCTCGTCGACAGCAAGTTCGACGACCTGATGGCCATGGTCCAGATCGGTACCCAGGGCCCCACCAAGCTCACCATCGCCGAGAACTACTGGGACGAGATGGGCGAGGGCAACATCGAGCACATCCACACCCGGATGTTCGAGCACTCCGCCCAGTACATGCGCACGCACCTGGCGAAGTCCGGCATCGACTACTCCAACCTCCAGTTCCCCGAGGCGTACGAGAACGCCTCGCTGCTCCTCCAGTACGGCATCCACCGCCACCTCAACCCGCGCGCCCTCGGCGCGATGGGCGTCCTGGAGCAGAGCGCCTCGCCGCGCTTCCAGGCGATGGTCGACGGCTGCCGGCGCCTCGGCGTCCCGGAGGACGTCATCGACTACCAGCGGATCCACGTCCACGTGGACGCCGATCACGGCGCCGAGTGGTTCGAGGGGGTCTTCGTACCGCTCGTGGACCGCTCGCCCGGCCTGCTGCGGGAGATCTCCCTCGGCGTGCTGACCCGGGTGCGGGTGGCCAACGGCTACTACTCCCGCATCTGGGACGCCATGAAGGCACTCCGCTAGCAGCCGGGGCCCGTCAGGGCCGGGACAGCCGACAGGGAACGTCGAGAACGGGTGGAATCGATGCCGATCGCAGAAATACCCCGGAAGCCGCAGCTCCTGTACGCACGGGCCCGCGTGACCGGGAACGACCAGAGTGTCTACATCGTCAAGCTGTTCGTCGCCGCGGCGCTCGTCGCCGCGGGCGTCGTGCTCACGGCGCAGGACGGACTGCTGCCCTCCGCGGCGGGGGTCGTGCTGCTCGCCGCCGTCTACACGCACATGGTGGAGCTCCAGCACCAGGCGCTGCACCACACCGCCTTCACCTCCGCCAAGCCGCACCGGATCGTCGGGATCCCGCTCGGGCTGCCGCTGCTCGTGTCGTACACCCACTACCGGGTGCGCCACCTCCAGCACCACAAGGCGCTCGGGACCCCGCAGGACTCGGAGTTCTTCGGCTTCGACACCCGGGCGCCCCTCACCTGGGGGATGCTGGCCCGCGGCGCCTTCGACTACTCGCGGCTGTACGTGATCGGCCGCGAGATCGTCCGCAGCTGGCGCGGCACCTGGGAGTACGACGCCGGGGACATCTCGGACCGCAGGCGCGGCGAGATCATGTCCGAGTACCGGTGGATGGCCGTCCTGCCCGTGGTCGCGGTGGCCCTGGCGCTGGCCGGTTACGGCGGGCCGGTGCTGGAACTGTGGGTGCTGCCGCTGCTCGTCGCGGCGCCGATGCACTTCTTCCTGGAGCTGCCGGAGCACATCCTGTGCGACACGGAGACCACGGACGTGCTGCGCAACACCCGCTCCATCACGGGGAGCTGGTTCAGCACCTGGTACACCAACGGCAACAACCTGCACGTCGAGCACCACGCGGCGATGACCGTGTCGATCAACCGGCTGCGGGCCCGGCACGACGAGGTCACCACCCTGGCGAAGTACGTCGACCGCAGCTACCCGGCGTTCTTCCTGTCGGTGGCGAAGGAGGCGATGCGCAACGCGCGCCGCTCGCCGGAAGCCGTGGCCGAGCAGGCCGAGGCGGCCAGGGAGGTCCGTACGCCCGTGACCGTCCCGACGTCCGTACCGGCGCCGGTGTCCGTCGGGGCCGGAGTCGGGGCGCACCGCTCCCGGGAGGGATCGGAATGAACCGGCGGCCCGTCCAGGTGCAGGGGCCGGCGATCCATCTGGCCGCCGCGGTCTCCGCCCAGCGGATCCCCGGTCTGATCAGCGCTTCCTTCATCGGCAGCCAGATCCGGCTGGAGGTCCCGGAGGCCGAGTTCAGCATCTGGGTCGGGGCGCACGGACCGGCCGGGCTGGAGCTGCGGATCGAAGCGGTGTTCCGGGAGCTGGGCCAGGACCGCGGAGCGGGCGGCACCTGGTGGAACACCTGGGACCTCACGGTGGGCGACCCGGACGCCCCGGGCCCGGTGCTCGTGGCCGAAGCCGCCGGGCCGGACTGCCCCCGGGTGCGGGGGTGCGTACCGGCGGAGCGCACCGCGCGGGCCCTGTCCGGGGAGATCGCCGTGGCGCGCAGGAAGTTCGCCGACCTGCTGGCGGAGGCCCGGCAGCAGGGGCGGGCCGCGGCCTGAACGGCCGCTCGAACGGGTGCACCGGCCGGGGAAACCCGATCGGTGCACCCGTTCGTGTGCCACGGACCACACGGACCCGGCGCATGGGCCGGTCCAGGGTCGGATAGCCTGACGGCGGATGTCTCTTCACGTCAAGATTCAGTGCGGATAGGGAGCGGCGTCCGCCCGCACAGGGGGCGGTGACGCCCCACCGCCAGCTGTCCAACGGAGAAGGCCATGACCCGCACTCCCGTGAATGTCACCGTTACCGGCGCCGCCGGCCAGATCGGCTACGCGCTGCTCTTCCGCATCGCGTCCGGTCACCTGCTCGGCCCGGACGTGCCGGTCAACCTGCGCCTCCTGGAGATCCCGCAGGGCCTCAAGGCCGCCGAGGGCACCGCCATGGAGCTCGACGACTGCGCGTTCCCGCTGCTGCGCGGCATCGAGATCACCGATGACGCCAACAAGGCCTTCGACGGCGCGAACGTCGCCCTCCTGGTCGGCGCCCGCCCGCGCACCAAGGGCATGGAGCGCGGCGACCTGCTCGCGGCCAACGGTGGCATCTTCAAGCCCCAGGGCAAGGCCATCAACGACAACGCCGCGGACGACATCAAGGTCCTCGTCGTCGGCAACCCGGCCAACACCAACGCGCTCATCGCGCAGGCCGCCGCCCCGGACGTACCGGCCGACCGCTTCACCGCGATGACCCGCCTCGACCACAACCGCGCGATCTCGCAGCTGGCCGCCAAGACCGGCGCCGCCGTCTCCGACATCAAGCGCCTCACCATCTGGGGCAACCACTCGGCCACCCAGTACCCGGACATCTTCCACGCGGAGATCGCGGGCAAGAACGCCGCCGAGCTGATCGCCGACCAGGCCTGGCTCGCCGACGACTTCATCCCGACCGTCGCCAAGCGCGGCGCGGCGATCATCGAGGCCCGTGGCGCGTCCTCGGCCGCTTCGGCCGCCAACGCCGCCATCGACCACGTGTACACGTGGGTCAACGGCACCGCCGAGGGCGACTGGACCTCCATGGGCATCCCCTCGGACGGCTCCTACGGCGTGCCGACCGGGATCATCTCGTCCTTCCCGGTCACCACCAAGAACGGCACGTACGAGATCGTCCAGGGCCTGGACGTCAACGAGTTCTCCCGCGCCCGCATCGACGCCTCCGTGGCCGAGCTGGTCGAGGAGCGCGACGCGGTCCGCGAGCTGGGCCTCATCTAGTCGCAGAGCCGCACCTCGTACGTCCCTTGCGCCCCGGCCAAACCTGGCCGGGGCGCTTTGGCGCGCACTGGTGCTTTTTGGCTTGGATTCGACTGTCCGGGCAGGTGAAAGAACCCTAAGGTCGCCCGGTGACCGACCTCCCTGTTCCCCACCAGCCCACACCCGCCGACCGCGGCGGCGGCGGTGACGACGTCCGGGGCGGCCGCCCCCCGGTGCACCCGGCGCTCAGCGAAGCGGGCCGCATGCTGTGCGCGGGCACCTACATAGACGCCGGCTACCGCGACCAGGTGATCAACGAGCTGTACGTCCACGAGGAGCGCATCGTCGCCCCCTCGTACGGCTTCGACGCCGCCCGCGTCCTCGCCCACGCACTGCGCGCCCGCCGCGCGGAACTGGGCTGGGCCGCCGGGATGGTCGGCGCCTGGATCGTCGGCATGATCCTCACCGGCGGCGCGCTCATCGCCCTGCTGCTGCCCTTCCTCCTGATGAGCCTGTCCGGCTGGCTGCGCGCCCAGGACAACCGTCTGGTGCGCATCCTGGGCGTGGTGCTGCGCGTCTACACCTGGGCGCTGATGACCATCCTGATCGTCGCCCTCGTCGGCGTGGGACTGGCCGCCGGTGACGCCTTCGGACCGCTGGGCGCCGTCGGCGCCGACGCCCTCCTGAACGGCTTCACGGGCTCCGTCACCGGTTCGGGCGACGCCTTCTCCTCCGGCTACGAGAACTACTCCGCCGGCTCCTCCGGGAGCCAGGCGTCCGCCGCGCTGTGGTGGGTGCTCGCCGTCTTCCTCGCCCTGGTCGCGCTCGTCTGGCTGCAACGCGGCCAGGCCGCCCGGGCCATCGCCGGGGAGCTCTCCCCGCGCCGGTACGCCGACCTCGCGGGCGACCCCGCCGAGGCCGCTCCCGGCGAGCGCTTCGGCCGGATCCGCGGCCGGATCCGGGTCGAGCAGCACAACCCGCTGATCATGTACAACATCAACGACCCGCTCTGCGGCGCGGGCGAGCCCTTCCGCCCGTGGCACCTGTCCGTGGAGCTGCGCCCGCGCGAGGACCTCGGCCCCGAGCGCAAGGCCGTCCCGCTCACCAACAGCGACATCGTGGCCCGGATCGTCCCGCTGCTGCACGCCCTGCGGGTGCCCTCGCCGCACGGCTCCCCGGCCGCGGAGGCCGCCGTACTGGACCGGATGCGCGAACTCGTCGTCGACGAGTGCGTGTTCCTGCCCGGCGACGGGCTGCCGCACCGCGACGCCGTCCCGCTCACCCCGGACACCTGGGCCGAGCACATGGGCGCCGCCATCGAGGAGGGCGGCGAACGCCGCCGCCACTTCCTGCGCATCCGGGTGGGCGGCTGGGACGAGAACCTCGTCGTCACCGTCTTCGTCCGCGTCCACACCCAGGGCGGCATGATGATGCTGGAGGTCGCGCCGCACGTCCTGCTGCCGCTGCGCGTCGTCTTCCAGAACGCCGACGCCGACGCGCACCGCTACCTCCACAACAACTGGCTCGGCAAGGCCGCCTGGGCGCTGCGCCACACCCCGCGCTCGCTCGCCTCCTCCGTCGTCATCCTCGGCCGCGGCGTCGCCAGTTGGTGGCGGATCATCACCGGCGGCCACGGCGGCGCCCTCCCCGAGGGCCCCGGCCTCTCGGTGCGCGAGCTCGCCTCCCAGGACAGGGGGTCGCTCTTCCACCTCATGGACCTCGACCGGTACTTGAAAACCATCCAGGACCGGGTGGTCAGCGGTGTGACACTGGCCCTGCACGAAGCGGGCTGGCACACCGAGGAGTTCGCCCAGCGCGCGATCAACGTCGCGGAGGGCGGCACGTTCATCCAATCGGTGAACAACAGCGCCTTCAGCGTCGGTGGCAGCGGACACACCAACACCACCAACCCGGGCAGGAGGAGGAGCAGCGGTGGCCATCAGCGGTGAGCAGGAGCAGGGCCGGGAGCGCGGCGGGCACGACGCCGGACGGCCCGTGCGGATCGGCGACGTCAGTGGGAGCAGCTTCAGCATCGGCGGCACCAACGTCACCAACACGGTCAACCACGGCGTGGACGAGGCCCCGCCCGGCCCCGGGGAACTGCTGGACGCGGTACTGGACCTGCGCGCCGCGCTGGTCCGGCTGCCCCGTGGCGCGGACCGCACCGCGCTCGACGCCGAACTGGACGGGGTCGCGGCGGACCTGGAGGACGCCGACACCATCCGGCCCGGCCTGCCGGCGCGGCTGCGCGCGGCCCTCACCCGCTGGGCCCCGCTCGTCGAGCCGCTGAACGCGGCGACCGCGCTCGGCGCCCTGCTCGTGTCGCTGGGGGGCTGAGCCGTGCCCCCCGCCGCCCCGGGCGCGCCCCGCTGGGACCCGCAGGCGCAGCGCTGGGTCCGGGACTCCGCGTCCGCGCCCGCCGCGGCGCCGCCGACCGCCCCGCCGACGGTGCCGGCGCAGCCCGTCGAACCGCCCGCGCAGCCGCCCGCCGCGCCCCCGTACGGGGTGCCGCCGGCGTACCCGGGGTACGGGCCGCCGGACCCCGCCGCGCTGCCGCCGCTCCCGCCCGCCTACACGCAGCAACTGCCCGTGCAGCAGCCCCCGTACGGGCCGCCGCCGCTCGTGTACCCGGGCGGGGGTGCGGATGGTGACGGCCCGTCGCGCCGCTGGATGACCCCGGCCACGGCGGGCATCGCGGTGGCCGCCGTCGTGATCGGCGCGGCCGTCGTCTGGTTCGTGCTGCGCGACACCGGCGGCTCGGCCCCGGACCAGGCGCAGGGCACCGCCACGCCCACCGTCTCGGCCCCGGCCTCCGGGGAACCGACGGGGACGCCGTCGGCCTCGGCGTCGGGTTCGGCCTCGCCCTCGCCGTCCGCCTCGGCCTCGCCCAGTGCGAGTACGAGCGCGAGCGCGTCGGCGGGCGAGCACGTGAGCGTGACCGATCCGAAGGGCTTCACGGTCGCCGTGCCCAAGGGCTGGACCCGCGACGACCCCGGCAACGGCATCTTCTACCGCTCCGCCGACCGCTCCTCGCTGCTCCAGATCTTCCAGGTGGTCGAACCGGAGCTGAGCCCCCTCGACGCGGTCAAGGGGGCCTCGGCCGACCTGCGCAACCGCACCAGCGGCTACACCGAGATCAGGGTCGGCACCGTCGCCGGCGGCTCGGGCGCCTGCGAACTGGTCTACGAGTACGACAGCGCGGAGTCGCACGGCCGCCGCCGCGGCGTCGAACGGGTCTTCTACGCCCAGGACGGCAAGAAGTGGGCCCTGCTGTCCGCCGGCCCCGCCGCCGAGTGGGACACCGTCCAGGCCCACCTCGCGGCGGCCGTGGCGGCCTTCCACCCGTAGGTCGCGGGGTCGGGGGTGCCGGGCCACGGCCCGGGAGCCCCGACCCGCGCGGGCCGCGGGGTCAGCTCTTGTACATGCCCGGGGTGTAGTGGCCCGGGACCAGGCGGGTGGTGACGCCGAAGCGGTTCCACACGTTGATCGTCGCGATCACGGCGATCAGCTGGGCCAGCTCGGCCTCCTCGAAGTGCTTCGCGGCCGTCGCGTACACCTCGTCGGGAACGAAGCCGTCGGTCAGGACGGTCACGGCCTCGGTCAGCTCGATCGCGGCCAGCTCCTTCTCGGTGTAGAAGTGCCGCGACTCCTCCCAGGCGCTGAGCAGGACGATGCGGTCGACGCTCTCGCCCGCCGCGATCGCGTCCTTGGTGTGCATGTCCAGGCAGAAGGCACAGTGGTTCAGCTGCGAGGCACGGATCTTCACCAGCTCGACGAGGGCCGGGTCCAGGCCCTTCTTCGAGGCGATCTCCAGGGCGAGGACCGCCTTGTAGACCTCGGGGGCGAGCTTGGCGATCTGCATCCGGGGGGCGTGCTCGGGAGCGTGGTGGTCGTGTGCGGAGTGCGGTGCGTTCGTGGTCATGGATCCACCGTACGCACCGGGCGGCCCACCGCTATGGTCCATGTTCATGACGGATTCATGGGCCACTTTCGGCGCTGACCTGCATCTCGAACTGGTCGCGGGACGCGGATTGCGGGCCGGACTCACCGAATCGCTGCGCGAGGCCGCGCGCGGCGGGCGGCTCGCCCCCGGCACCCGGCTCCCCTCCTCCCGTACCCTCGCCGCCGACCTCGGAATCGCCCGCAACACGGTCGCCGAGGCCTACGCCGAACTGGTCGCCGAGGGCTGGCTCACGGCCCGCCAGGGCTCCGGGACCCGGGTCGCCGAGCGGGTCCGCCCGCGCCGGGCCGCAGCGCCCGCCCCGGTACGCCGCCCCGCGCGCCGGGGGCCCTCGTACAGCCTCATGCCCGGCTCCCCGGACCTCGGCGGCTTCCCCCGCGCGGCCTGGCTCAGCGCCGCCCGGCGGGCGCTCACCGACGCCCCGAACGAGGCCTTCGGCTACGGCGGCGACCCGCGCGGGCGGGTGGAGCTGCGGGAGGCGCTCGCCGGGTACCTGGCCCGGGCGCGCGGGGTGCACGCCGACCCCGAACGCATCGTGCTGTGCTCCGGCTTCGCGCACGGACTGCAGCTGATGACCCGGGTGCTGCGGGCGCGCCGGGTCCGGGAGGTGGCCGTGGAGGCGTACAGCCTGGACGTGCACCGCGACCTCCTCGCGAGCGGCGGGCTGCGGACCCGGCCCGTGCCGGTGGACGCCTGCGGGGCGCGGACGGCGGAGCTCGCCGGGACGGGGACGGGGGCCGTGCTGCTGACCCCGGCGCACCAGTTCCCCACCGGGGTCGCGCTGACCCCCGGGCGGCGGGCGGCCGCCGTCGACTGGGCGCGGTCCACCGGGGGCCTGATCCTGGAGGACGACTACGACGGCGAGTTCCGCTACGACCGGCAGCCGGTCGGCGCGCTCCAGGGCCTCGACCCGGACCGGGTGGTCTACCTCGGCACCGCCAGCAAGTCCCTGGCGCCGGGGCTGCGCATGGGCTGGATCGTCGCGCCGCCGGGGCTCGTGGACGAGCTCCTCGCGGTCAAGGGCCGCACCGACTGGACCTCCAGCGCGCTGGACCAGCTGACGCTGGCGCAGTTCCTCACCTCCGGGGCGTACGACCGGCACGTGCGCGGCATGCGGCTGCGGTACCGGCGGCGGCGCGACGAGCTGGTGGCGGCGGTGGGGGAGCGGGTCGCCGTGTCCGGGATCGCGGCGGGGCTGCACGCCGTGCTGGACCTTCCCGGGGGGACGGAGCGGTCGGTGATCCAGGCGGCCGCCTGGCAGGAGCTGGCCCTGGAGGGCCTTCGCCGCTTCCGGCATCCCGATGCCGACATGCCGCCGCGCGATGCCCTGATCGTCGGCTACGGCACCCCCTCCGACAGCGCCTGGACCCCGACCTTGGCGGCCCTGACGGCCACCCTCCCGTAACCACCCTGCCGGCCCGCCGCTGGCCGCGCCGCCGGAGGGCCCTCGCGCCGCGACAGGCATGTCCGTACCCCGCCTTCGAGCGGGACGGGGCGGCTTCCGCGTGCCCGGCTACTGTTCTGGTGTCGAGTCAGAACGGGAGCCAGTATGCACTCTCTACCGCACGACCACACCGGCGCGCGCATGAAGCGGCTGCGCCTGGAACGTCACCTCACCCAGGCGGCTGTGGCCGATCTGGCCCACGTCCCCTACAGCACCTACACCAAGACGGAGCAGGGCGTCATCGCGGCGTCCCCCCACCTGATTGCCGCCGTCGCCCGCGCGCTCCGTGTCGATGTCGCCACGGTCACTGGCCAGCCGTACGCCAGGGAGCTGCGGGCGGACGAGTTGGACATACTGATCCGGCCGATCCGTCAGTCCCTGGACCTCTACGACCTCGGTGCCGACTCCGACATCGCCCCGCGCGCGCACCAACTCCTCGCCGACGACGCCGAGGCACTGCTCGTCGCCGTGCGCGCGGGCCAGATCAAGCAGACCGCGTCGCAACTTCCCGGCCTCATCCAGGAAGCCACCACGGCTGCGCACGCGGCGCCGGGGCGCGAGCGTTGGTTGCTCTTGGCCAGCCTGTACCGCACCGCGTACGACGTCGCCTCGAAACTGGGTTACTACGACCTGGCCGGGCTGTCGTTGGCCCGGATGGACTGGGCTGCCGAGCGCGGCTCGGACGCGATCATCGGCGGCATGTACCGCTACATGCGGGCGCTCACCTACCTGCGCGACGGGGAGTACCGGACCGGCGAGCGGCTGGTCGAACTTGGCCTGCGGACGCTCGCGCAGGCCGAGCCGTCCCGCGAGCGCTCGGTCGTCACGGGGCAGCTTCACCTGGGTGCCGCCGTGATGGCCGGCAGGTCGAAGGATCGTGGCCGAGCTGACGGCCACCTCGACGAGGCGGAGCTGATCGCCAACGAGACTGGTGAGGCAGTGGCGGTCCACTGGCTGGCCTTTGGGCCGACCAATGTGAAGGTGCACCGGGTCAGCGTGCTGGCCGAGCTGGACGAGTACGGGCAGGCGGCCCAGACTGGCCGCGGCGTCACGATCCC
The DNA here is from genome assembly GCF_044759975.1 of Streptomyces sp. NPDC098789. NCBI lineage: Bacteria > Bacillati > Actinomycetota > Actinomycetes > Kitasatosporales > Streptomycetaceae > Streptomyces > Streptomyces sp. NPDC098789. The sequence goes on along the minus strand of NZ_JBIWAJ010000011.1, from coordinate 129,718 downwards.
GCAGGGGTGGCCCGCATCGCGCCGGTCGCACCACCTGGCCGAGCTGGCCCGGGCTCAGATGTGGACCGGTGATCTCGGCGGCTCGTTCGAGAACCTGCTGCTCGCGCGGAAGGCGGCGCCGCAGCAGGCCCGGTATCACCAGACGGTTCGGGAGACGTACGCCGGCCTGGAGGCCGCACGGCGCCAGCTCCCGGACAGCTTTCTCTCATACGGCAACTGGCTGGGCATCTGACCCTGTGTGGACCGCTGGCCCTGACTATCAACAAGTCGTGATAGTTGGGGCCTTGCCACGCGCTCACACTCGTCTCACCACCCGCTGACTACGGTAGGGAGACCTCAGATGGAAGTGCGTGAGAGTAGGCCGAACGAGACCTTCGGGCACATTGACCACCCCCTTCTGCACCAGCGGGTCCGGGACCCGAGGACACTCCGCGTGGGCGAGCTGATGGCCGTTGTCGAGGAGTTCGTCGGCACGGTCGCCGGTGAGCAGAAGTACACGCGGACCGCGTACGTTCGCGGCGCAGACGGCTTGGAATTCACCGCGGCCCCGGACGCCCTGGAGCAGCCGTGAGCACCACGGAGTCGGCTGTCGGCCGGATCTGCGCCTTCTGTGACCGCCCCATCAAGGCCGGCGGCCACCAGTTCACCCCCCACTCGGCGTCCGGCGCCCGGCCGACCAGCTGGACGCACGACATCCGCGATCCGTCGTGCAAACCGCTGCGCGCGGACGAGCGGTGAACCGAGAGAAGCGGCTCCGCCGAGGCGTCGAGTACGTGGTAGCCCATGCCGGGTTGCAGCCCGAGGACGCGGTCTCCACGGACTGGATCGCGTACTTCCTCGACGAAGGTGGGCTCGTTGCCCACGGGGTGAAGTGCTTCCACTTCCAGGCCGGGGGCCGCCGGACGCCCGAGGCCGTGGGGGCGATCGCCGCGTGGGACACCGCGGTCCGGCTCGGTGAGGGCTGGCCGAAGGTCGTCGCCCTCGCGCGAGCGGCGCGCGATCTGCTGCTCGAAGAGGAGCAGCACCAGGCCCGTCGGCGCGCACGGCAGGAACGGGCCCGGTGAGCGAGTGGCCGCGCCAGGCCCTGTACGTGCTGATCGTGCTCAGCGTCCTCGCCGTCATCGTCATCGGCACCCCTTGACGCCCGGCCCGTTCAGCCTCGCCGGCGTTTGAGGCGCCGCCGGAGGCATCCCGGCTCTGCCGGGTCGATGCGCGGTGGGTCGCCCTCTGCCGGCGGGTGGCCGGTGTTGCCTCCGGCGGCGCCTCAAACGCCGGCGAGGCTGGATTTGGCGGGGCCTCATGCGCCGGCGAGGCTGGATTGGGCCGGGCCGGGCGCCGGCGGGGCTGGATTGGGCCGGGCCTCAGACGTCGGCGGGGGCGGACCGGTCCGGTGGGGGTGGTTCGCCGAAGCGGGCCAGGGCCAGGGCGCCCGATACGGCTACCGCGAAGCCGAGGACGGCCAGCCAGGCCAGGCCGTCACGGGTGCGGTCACCCAGCCACACCACCCCGACCACCGCCGGACCGACCGTCTCGCCCAGCACCAGCCCGGCCGTGGCCGCCGTCACCGAGCCCCGCTGCAAGGCCGAGGTCAGCAGCAGGAACGCCGCCCCGCCCCCCACCAGCAGCGCGTACGTCGCCGGGTTCGCCACCAGCGCCCCCGGCGCGAAGCCGTCGATCAGCCGGACCGCGACCTCCACCACCCCGAAGCCCGTCCCCGCCCCCAGGCCCAGGACCAACGCCCGCGCCCGGTCCGGCAGCCGCCCCGCCACCGCCCCCACCAGCAGGACCGCCGCCACGACACCCAGCATCGACCACTTGAGCGCCGTACTCCCGGGCCGGGAGCCCTCCGCCCCCGAGGCCAGCCCCAGCAGCGCGAGGCCGAGGCAGACCACCCCCACCGCGCCCCACTCCGTACCGCTGAGCCGGACCTTCAGCAGCCGCGCCGCGACCACCGCCGTCACGGCCAGGCTGGCGGCCAGCGCCGCGCCGACGGCGTAGATCGGGATCGAGCGCAGGGCGATGATCTGGAAGACGAAGCCGATCCCGTCCAGGCCGAGGCCCGCCAGGTACCGCCACTGCCGCAGCGCCCGCAGCAGCAGCGCCGGGTCCACCCCCGACCCCGTCCCGGGCTCGGCCGCCCGCGCGGCCACCGCCTGGAGCACGGAGGCGGTACCGAAACAGACCGCAGCCGCGAGCGCGCACACCATCCCGATCAGCACGGGACCCACTCTGGCACCCTCCCGCCGCCGTCGCCGGACGCAACCCCGGCGACGGCGGCCCGGGACCCGGACCGGCTAGATCCAGCCGTGGTCGCGGGCCAGCAGCGCCGCCTGGAAGCGGTTCGTCGCCCCCAGGCGCTGCATCAGGTCCGCCACGTACTTGCGGTACGTACGGACCGAGACGCCCACCTCACGCGCCCCGCTCTCGTCCTTCTCCGCCTCGTACATGGTGGCCAGCACCTTCCGCTCGATCTCGCTCAGCCCGCCCCCCGGCCCCTGCCGGGAGGCGACGGCCTCCGCCAACGGCACGGAGTCCGACCACATCCGCTCGAAGAGCGAGACCAGGTTGGCGACCAGCCCCGACTCCCGGATCACCAGGGCGCCCAGGCGCGGGTTCTGCGGGTCGATCGGGGTCAGCGCGGCCGCCCGGTCGAAGACCAGCATCCGCTCCAGCGGCTTGTCCGAGATCCGGATGTCCGCCCCCATCGCCGAGATCTCCTGGAGGTAGGCCAGCGTCGGCGCGTCCTCCACGGCCACCGGCCGCATGATCGTGCGCATCCGGATGCCCCGCCGCAGGATCCGGGCGTCCAGCGGCCGGGAGGCGGCGATGCTGGCCGGGCTCAGCGCCCCGTGCGGTTGGGTGGTCAGCCCTTCCTCCCGGGTGAAGAACGTCAGCTCGTCGATCACCGCCCGGACGTTGGGCGTCCCCTCGACCCGCTCGATCGCGGGCCGCTCCGACGCCTCGCGCGCGACGGGTCGTACCGCGTCCCGCTCGGCCAGCAGCGATTCCACGAGCCGCTGCTCGGCGGCCACCCGCCGCAGTTCCTCCTGCCGTTCCCGCAGCCGCAGGTCGATCAACCGCTGCACGGCGATCGCGGGCGGCGCCGGCCGGACGTTGCCGTTGTCGGCGAGGGAGGTCAGCTCCATCGACTCCAGGCGCCCCAGCCATCGCTCCACCTCGGGCGCCGGAACGCCGAGGTGGTCGGCGAGGACCGCGGGCGTGCCTTCCGTGAGGCGGAGCAGGCATCTGTACAGGTCTTCGTCCTCTGGTGACATCCCCAGATGCGTGAGGCTTCCGGCGCGCAATGGTTCCCCCTTGTGGTGCTGTTCCCGTGCGGTCAACACGGTGGCCTGATCATAGGAACGCGGACACCGGCCTGACCATGGGTAACGGAATGATTCGCACCGCTCTGCCCCACCGACTTCGGTGCAACTTGCTGCACCCGCGGGCGCAGGAAGCTGCGTCGGGAACACCGCCACCGAGGGCCTTCCACTCGGCAGTCTTCTCCTTGTCGGAACAACGGCGATCCACACAGGGGGAAATGATGAAGAAGACCACGCGCACCGGACGCACCCGCACCACCTCGATCATCGCGGGATTCGCGGTGGCGGCCGGAATCGCACTCTCGGGGCCCTTCATCCACCCGCCCACGCACGACGGGTCCACCGCCGCCGTCGCCGCGGTCAAGCCGCCGGTCGACCGGCAGGAAACCTTCGACTGGATCTGAGTCGATCGGTGGATCCGACCGGATCCGACCGGATCCGATCCGACGGGCCACACCCGACGCAATGACAACCGACGAGGAAGGAAGAGGGGCGCGACCATGACCGCCTATTCGGTACTCATACCGTTCCTGCCGCGCAGGCCGGAACAGATCCTCCCCTACGCCGGCCTCGTCCAATGGACCCACGCCCAGCGGCTCTGGCAGGGACAGTCCGTGATGGTCGAACCCCACCAGGGCTTCGTCCACGCGGCCGGAGCCGGCTTCCGGGTCCCGACCGGGCTGGGCGTGACGCTCATGCCGCTGCGCCACCCCTACGAGGCCGCGCTCCAGGCCCGCTCGCTGGCCCTGGCCACCGGGCAGCCGGTGATCGCGGGCTTCGGACCCGGGGCGCCCTCCCTCCAGCAGGCCCTGCGCGGGGCCCCGTACCGCAAGCCACTGACCGCGGCCCGCGAGTACCTGACGGCCGTGCGCGGCCTGCTGGCGGGGGAGGTGGTGCGGATGGCGGGGGAGTACGTGACCTGCGAGGCGCAGCTCGCGCCCTTCCCCTCCGCTCCGGTGGAGCTCGGGCTCGGCGTGCTGCGGCCCGCCATGGCCCGGCTCGCCGGAGAGGTCGCCGACGTGGCGATCACCTGGCTGACCCCGGCCGCCTACCTGCGGGACACCGTGCTGCCGGCGCTGCGCGAAGGCGCGGCCAAGGCCGACCGGCCGGTGCCGCGACTGACGGCGATCGTGCCGCTGGCGCTCGCCCGGACCGACCGGGCACCGGGTGAGATCGCGCTGGCCAGCAACTCCGCCCACCTGGGACTGCCGCACTACGTCGACATGCTGCGCAAGTCCGGGATCGGCATCACCGGCACGGACCCGGCGCTGGACGCGCGGGCCCTGGTCGAGGGGCGCGGATTCCTCAGCGGCGACACCGGGGAGATCCTCGCGCAGCTGAAGGAGTACGAGGACGCGGGCGTGGACGAGGTCGTCCTCAACGTCACCGGCGTGGCCAACCTCTACGGTCCGCAGGCGGCGACCGAGGAACTCAAGACCCTCCTGACCGCGCTGGCCTGACCGCGCCGGGCCCGACGCGCCCCGGCTCCACCACACGACCGGCTCCACGGCCCCGCGCCGCCCGGCTCCGTGCTGCCCGGCTCCGGCCGGTGCCCATCCGACGCGCGCACCGCGTCCACCCGATCACTTCGCTTCGGCATCGCTCGTATCGCACGTATCGCACGTATCGCTCGGTAGTGCTTCGCATTCCTTGAAGGGGGAGTCATGGCGGGAATCAAACGGCATCTGATGCTCTGGGGTACCGGAAAGCCGGGTGCGGAGCATTCCGCGACGGGCGCCGCGACGGTCGTCCTGGAAAATCCGGACCACCTCTCCACGCTGCTCGGCTCGGACCTCGTCGGCCCGGAGTCCGTGGTGTTCGTCCCCGGTCACACCGAGGGCACGGACGCGCCGGACGGACCCGCCGTGACCGGTTACGAGGGCTCGCTCAGCGAGCCCGGCGCCGAATGCTCCCTCGGCACCGACTTCTACCTCCAGATCCAGAACTACGGGATCAGCGCCTACATGTCGGTGGTCGGCCCGACGCTGATCCGCGTCGCCGACGACATGGACCTCGACGCCTACCTCGCCGACGCCGACGAGGCCCGGCGGGCGGGCGTCTTCCCCGACTTCCTGACCAACCCCGTCATCCAGCTCGCCGACCTGCCCGCACTCGGCGCCGGTACGGCCGGTGACGGTCCGCGCCGCAGGCTGTACGTCGACCAGGACGGCGCCCTGTCCACCGCCCCGGGCGGCGCCCGGCTGGGTGTCCTCGGCGAGGACGACCTGGACCGCGTGGAGGCCCGCTGGCTGCTGCCGGACGGCGCCGGAGCGCCGGAACAGATCGCTCAGCGGCCCTGGTTGGGGCGCTACCTCGCGGCGGTCGGCGCGGTCCGCGACCTGCGGGCCCGTGGCGTGGTCGACGTACGGGTCTCCGGATTCGGCGGACGCCTCGGCGCCGCCGCGACCGCCGCCACGGCGGCGACCGGCCCGGCCGACACCGCCGACGCGCTGCTGCCGCTGCTGCTGTGGTCGGGCGAGCACGCCTTCGTCCACGACCCGGCGAGCGGGCGCACCTTCGGCCTCGACCCGGCCGCCGCCGCCCTCGCCGAGGTGCTGCTGGTCTCCGGCTCGGTGGCGGCGGGCTCCGCCCACGCCGACCGCACGGGCCTGGAGCGGGTCGCCGCGTACTTCGCGGAGGCCGGGATCGGCCTGGGCACAGTCGTCCTCGACGAGCGCGTCGGCGAACTCGTCACGGCGGGTCGCTGAAAGCCATGACGATGACGATGACGATGACGACAGAGACACAGGCGAACGGGCCCATGGCGGAGGAGGGGCACCGCCTCCCCACCCCCGCCGACGTCCCCGGACGCGCCGGCGAGCTGCTGGCCTCCCTCGGCGGACGGGCCGTGCTCTGCGACCTGTACGACGCCGTGGGCGCCTCCGTCTACCACGACCTCGCCGGCACCGGCACCCACGAAGTGCGCGAACTGCTCACGCTGGTCCGCCGGATCCCGGGCCCCGTGCTCGACCTGGCGGCTGGCTCCGGACGCCTGACGCTGCCCCTCCTGGCCCTGGGCCGCGAGGTCACCGCGCTGGAACTCTCCGCCTACATGCTGGAGTTGCTCGACCAGCGACTGGCCGCGGCGCCCCCCGCCCTGCGCGAGCGCTGCCTGCCCGTACGGGCCGACATGAGCGACTTCGCGCTCGGCCGCCGCTTCGGCGCGATCGTGCTCGGCACCACCACCATCTCCCTGCTCGGCCCCGAAGGCCGCGTCGGGCTGTACCGGGCGGTGCGCGAACACCTGGAGCCCGGCGGCCGGTTCCTGCTCTCGACGGTCGACATGACCACCACCGGGACCGACCCGACCGGGACCGACCCGACCGGGGCCGCCGAGGTCGACATGGAGATCGTGACCGACAGCGGCCGCGCCTACCGGCTCTTCGAGCACTGGACGCCGGACTCCGGCAGCCGCACCGTCACGCTCTTCCCCGCCGTGATCGCCGACACCGGTCCCGTGGAGGTCTGCACGACCACCATCGGCGTCCTGCCCGTCGCGCTGCTGGAGGCCGAACTGGCCGCCGCCGGCTTCACGATCAGCTCCCGCCACCCGCTGCCCGCCGTCGGCGAGCGCCACCACGACGTACTCCTGGAGACGGAGGTGACCCCGTGAACGGGACCGCACCCGAGACCGCACCCGCCGGCCGCCACCCGCTGTGGCCGTCCCTGAGCGCACCGCATGACCAGGGCCGCGACGACCTCTGCGCGGTGTCCGCGCACGGGGTACGGGTCCGCTTCGCCGACGGCCGCGAACTGCTCGACGGCTCCAGCGGCCTGTGGAACACCAACCTCGGCTACGGAAACGAGGAGATCGCCAGCGCCGCCGCGGCGGCGCTGCGCGAAGCCTCGTACCTCTCGGTCTTCCGCTACGAGAACACCTACGCCCGCCGGGCCGCCGAGGCACTGGTCGAGGCGGCCGGCCCCGAACACTACGGACGGGTGCTGTTCTCCACCTCCGGCGGCGCCGCCAACGACCTCGTCATGAAGGTCGCCCGGCAGTACCACGCACTGCGCGAACAGCCGCGGCGCAAGGTGGTCGTCGGCCTGCGCGGCAGCTACCACGGCCTGACCTACGGCAGCTTCGCGCTCACCGGCGACGACCTCGGGCAGCAGCTCTACGGGGTCGACCAGCGCCTCGTGCGGCACGTCACCCCCAACGACCCGGCCGAACTGGGCACGCTCATGGCCCGCCAGGGCGGCCAGATCGCGGCCGTCGTCGTCGAGCCGGTGCTCGGCAGCGGCGCCGTGCCCCTCACCGAGGAGTACCTCGCCGAGTTGCTGCGGCTGCGCCGGGAACACGGCTTCCTGCTGGTCGCCGACGAGGTCGCCACCGGCTTCGGCCGCACCGGCAGCCTCTTCGCCTCCCAGCAGTGGGCCGAACAGCCCGACCTGCTGGTCTCCTCCAAGGGACTCACCAACGGCACCAGCGCGGCGGCCGTCGTGATCGCCTCCCACCAGGTGGCGGCGGCCTTCACGGACGCCGGCGCCGTCCTCACCCACGGCGAGACCCAGGCCGGCACCCCGGTCACCTGCGCCACCATCACCGCGACCCTGAACGAGATGCGCCGCCTCGACGCGGTCGCCCTCGGCCGCAGGCTCTCGGTCCGGCTCGACGCCGAACTGGGCGCGCTCGTCGACGACCACCCCCGGGTGGTCGCCACCACCGGCCTGGGCCTCTTCCGCTCCGTCCGGCTGTGCGACCCGGACGGGACCCCCTTCCCGCAGGACCAGGTGCACGCCCTGGTCCAGGCGATCCGGGAGGCCGGCGCCATCGTGCACCCCGGGGTGAACGGCGTACAGCTCTTCCCCGCCCTCACCTACACCGACGCCGACCTCACCGAACTGCTGGCCCGCGTCGTCGCCGGACTGGAGATCCACCTGGCACGGACGGCCGCCCCGGCGGTCGGGGCCCCGGCGTGAGCGCGGGCTGGCACGCCCCGGCGCAGCAGCTCATCGGCTGCGACAGCCTGGGCGCCTGGTTCACCGGCCGCCCCGAGCGGCGGATCACCGTCCTCGTGGACGAGGCGGTCGCATCCGCCCCGGTCACGGCCAAGGTCCGCGCCCTGCTGGCGGGGGAGCGGTACCGGACGCGGGTGCTGGAACTGTCCGGCCCCGGCGACCTGGAGTCGGTGGTCGACCTCGCCCACCGGCTGGCGGACGCCGAGCTGGTGGTCGGGATCGGGGGCGGCTCCCTGCTCGACCAGGCCAAGCTGGCCGCCCTGATGCGGACCAACCCCGACGCGTACGCCCGCCTCACGGTGCCGCAGCGCAGCGGGCTGCTGATCCTCGGCCCGCAGACCGCGCACGGGCTCCCGCTGGTCGCCGTACCCACCACGGTCGGCACCGGCACCGAATCGAGCGGGGTCGCCTGCCTCGGCTATCCCGGCCAGGGCAAGCGGCTCGTGATGGGGACCGCGCTGCGGCCCAGGGCCGCCGTCCTGGACCCGGCCGCCACCGCCACCCTCGACGACGAACTCATCGCCGAGGGGGTCCTCGAAGCGCTCTTCCGCGCGGTCAGCCCGTACGTGGGCGACCACCGGGAGCTGCCGACCGAGGACGCGCTGGTGGAGACCATCGCCGAACGGCTGGTGCGGCTGGGCCACGAGGTGCGTGACGCGCGCCGCGCCGGCCGCCCCACCGACGACCGGCTGCGGCTGGAGATCGCCAAGCTGAGCGCGCTCAGCCACGCCGAATGGGCCCACCTGGGACGCGACTTGTACGCGGTCAAGGGCTGGCTCATCGCCAACGAGCTGTCCTCCGGGCTCGGCGTGCGCAAGATGACCGCGGTCGCGGCGATCCTGCCGCACCTGTGGCGGGCCATCTCCGCGGGCGATTCGAGGCTCGGCTCGGCGGTCCGACTGGAGCGCCTGTGGTCCCGGCTGCGGGCGACCGATCCCGACGCCCTGCCCGCCGACCCGGCGGCCGGCATCGAAGCCCTCGTCGACTCCTGGGGCATCGAGCGCGGCATCACCGCGGGCCCCGACCGGCTCGCCGACATCGCGGGCCGCACCGTCCGCGCCTGGGGCGCCGGTCTGCCGATGCTCGGCGGCCTGCGCACCGGCGAGGTGTACGGCCTGCTGGCCGAGGTCGCGGCCTGACCCCACGGCCCCGCCCCACGGCCCGGCCCCATGACTTCCGCACCCGCAGGCACCGCCGCGGGGTGCGGTCGAAAGAGCACACCAGCACGACCCCTTGAACAACCCACTCGGAACTGGAGCTTTCCCATGCAGGAGAACCTCGCGATCGACGCCTTCCCCGCCCTTGAGCTCGGTATGCAGGAGCTGGAGGCCATGGAGGCTCCGGGTTGGTGGACCGGTATCGGCATCGGCGCCGGTGCGGTCGTCGCCTCCGCGGCGGCGTACGGCAGCTACGTCGCCTCCGCGGCCATCATCGCCACCTGAGTCGACCAGCACGACCCACTGAACGACTGAACCATCCCTCGCACGCCCCCTGAACGACCCACACGGAACAGGAGCTTTCCCATGCAGGAGAACCTCGCGATCGACGCCTTCCCCGCCCTTGAGCTGGGCATGCAGGAGCTGGAGGCCATGGAGGCTCCGGGTTGGTGGACCGGTATCGGCATCGGCGCCGGTGCGGTCGTCGCCTCCGCGGCGGCGTACGGCAGCTACG
>NZ_JBIWAJ010000011.1:0-119671 GCF_044759975.1 Streptomyces sp. NPDC098789 | reverse complement strand
AGCTACGTCGCCTCCGCGGCCATCATCGCCACCTGAGCGGCCCGTACCGCGCTCGGCGGTACGCCCAGCACCACCCACCGCACGACCACTGAACCACCCACACGAAAAAACAGGAGCACACCACCATGCAGGACCTTCTGAAGCAGGACGCCGCCACCACCCTCGAGCTCGGCATGCAGGAGCTGGAGGCCATGGAGGCCCCGTCGTTCTGGTCCGGTTTCAAGCAGGGCCTGGTCATCAGCGGCATCGCCGTCGCGAGCGCCACGCTCGCCACCTGATCGCACCGGTAGCCCCGGCTACCGACGGTTCGCAGGACCGGAACTCCGGTCCCCCAGGGTGACTCGGTCCCGTGGCGGTGGCGCAAGCCACCGCCGCGGGCCCCCTGCCCCGGATCACGCACCCGCATCACGCACCACACGCACAGAGCTGAAGGAAGAGGGAGCCACCATGTCGAAGGAGAATCCCCGCAAGGGGTCGAACGGCCAGCTGGGCACCACCGCCGCGCTGCTCGCGCTGGCCATGGCCGTCGCCAACGCACAGCTGTCCGGGGCCGTGCTCATCGCCGCCATGACGGTCATCGGACTCGGGCTGATCGGCTGCGCCGCCAAGCTCGGCGCGAACGTCGCCGCGAGCAAGCGATGAGCGCCGCCGGTGTCGTCCGCGCCGCGGGCCTGACGAAGGAGTTCGGCCGGTTCACGGCCGTGCAGGACGTGACCTTCGAGGTCCGCCCGGGCCGGGTGACCGGACTGCTCGGGCGCAACGGCGCCGGCAAGTCCACCTCCCTGCGCATGCTGCTCGGCCTGGTCCGCCCCACCTCCGGCTCCGCCACCGTCTTCGGCCGGCCCTACACCGAACTCCCCGACGCCGCCCGGCGCATCGGCGTCTGCATGGACGGCATCGGCCCGACCCCCGGTGCCAGTGGCCGCCGCGACCTGCGCATCTGGGCCCGCACCCTCGGGGTCTCGAACGCCCGCGTCGAGGAGGTGTTGGACCGCGTCGGCCTCACCGACAGCGCCGGCCGCTCCGCCAAGGGCTACTCCACCGGCATGCGCCAGCGCCTGGCGCTGGCCACCGCCCTGCTCGCCGACCCCGAACTGCTCGTCCTGGACGAGCCGGCCAACGGGCTCGACCCGGACGGCATCCGCTGGCTGCGCGACACCCTGCGGGCCCTGGCCGCCGAGGGCCGCACCGTCCTGGTCTCCAGCCACCTCCTCGCCGAGGTCGAACAGACCGTGGACGACGTGATCGTCATCCAGCGCACCCTGCGCTTCGCGGGCACCCTCGCGGAGCTGACCTCCGACGGCGCCGAGCGCCTCGAAGACCGCTTCTTCTCGCTGGTGGACGGGGACGCCGGGACCAGCGCGCGCACCGAAAGGCTCTCCCATGCGTAACGTCCTCGCCGGCGAGTGGATGAAGGCATGGACCGGCCGCAGCTGGCTGATCCTGCTCTCCGCCGGGATCTTCATGTCCCTCCTCACCTGCTTCGGGTACGCCTCGTCGGGCGACCAGAAGATCGCCCTCGGCCAGAGCACCGCCGCCGCCGTCACCGACGACATGGCCCAGGCGTGGATGATGACCTTCCTGATGGCCGCCGTGTTCGGGGGCATCCTCGTCACCCGCGAGTACACCTCCGGCGCCGTCGCCCGTTCGGTGCTGCTCAGCGGCGGACGGCTGCGGCTGCTGTCCGCCAAGGCCCTCGTCGCCACCGCGGTCGGCCTCCTGAACGGCCTCCTCGCCGCGGGCCTCGCCCTCCTGTGCGCCTTCACGCTGCCGGGCTACTTCGGCTACGACGGCGACTGGACCGGACACACCACCCGGATCGTCCTCGGCGTGGTCGCCGTGAACGTGATCGCCGCGCCCTGGGGCGTGCTCCTCGGCTGGATCATCCGCAACCAGCTCGCCACCGTCGTCACCGTGATCGGGCTGACCCTCCTCGTCGAACCGGGCCTCCAGCAGATCGTCCCGGAGGTGGCCGCGTACCTGCCCACCATCGCGATGAGCTCCGTCTACCTCGACGGCAAGCCCGAGCTGCTCTCCGTACCGCTCGCGCTCCTGGTCCTCGCCGGTTGGCTCGCCGCCGCCGCGGTGGCCGCCCGCCAGTCGCTGCTCTCCCGCGACGTCATCTAAGGCGTGATCCAGACATGTCCCCCAAGACGCTGATCCGGAAGGCACCGGCCGAGCAGGCCGCCGCCGCGGACCGTGACCCCGCGCTCCTGGAGCGCCCGCGCGTCGCCGCGAACGTGGAGATCCACGAGCCCGTCGAGACCGGCGCCCCCTGGGTCCTCCAGCGCGGCGAACACCAGCACTTCCGGCTCCAGCCCGATCTGGCGCGCCTGGTGCGGGCGATGGACGGCTCCCTCGACCACGCCGGCCTCGCCGAGGTCCTCGGCCCGCCGTGGACCGCGCACCACGTCGGCCTCGCCGTGGACAAGCTCGCCGAGAGCAAGGTCCTCGACGACGGCACGCCCGTGGAGCGCCGCAGCAGCTGGTTCCGGTTCGTCCCGCCGATGACCCTCCAGTTCACGATCCTGCGCCCCGAGCGGCTGCTGGCCCGCCTCGCACCGGTCATCCGACTGCTCGCCGGACGCGCCTCGGCCACGATCGCCACCCTGTTCGTCCTGGGCGGCGTACTCGCCCTGGCGCTGCTGACGCCCGAGGTCGACGCGGCCCTGGGCCGGCCGCTCCCCGTCTCCGCCTACTTCGGCGTGATGATCGGAGTGCTCGCCACCACCGCCGTCCACGAGGTCGGCCACGGCGCGGTCCTCACCTACTACGGCGGCCGGCCCAGCCGGATGGGCTTCATGCTCTTCTACATGTCGCCCGCCTTCTTCTGCGACGTCTCCGACGGCTGGCGGCTCTCCCGCAAGGAGCAGCGCGTCCGGGTCGCCCTGGCGGGCATCGCCACCCAGAGCGTGATCGCCGGCGCCGCCGCGCTGACCGCGCTGCTGCTCGGCCCCTCCGACCTGCGCGACGCCGTCCTCGTCTTCGCCGTCGCCACCTACACCAGCGGCGTCGTCAACCTGTTGCCCTTCGTGAAGCTCGACGGCTACATCGCGCTCATGAGCCACCTGGACGTGCCGCACCTGCGCGACCGGGCCATGACCGACGCCCGCCGCTTCCTCGCCAGGATCCTCTTCGGCGGCCGCGGCTACGCCCGCGAACTGGGCGACCGGCCCTGGGCGGTGGCCTTCGGACTGGCCTGCATGGCCTTCCCCCTGTACGTGGTCGCGGGCGCCCTGACCCTCTGGTCGGAGCTGCTCCAGCGGCTCGGCGCCGTCGGCACCGCCACCGTCCTGATGGCCGTCTGCTACCTCGTCTACCGCCTCGGCCTCGGCTTCACCCGCCTCGCCGCCGAGGGCCGCACCGCCGGGGCGCCGCTGTGGCGCACGGTCGCCGCGGGCCTGCTGCTCACCGGCGCGGCCGGCGCCGCGCTGGTCTTCGTCACCGTGGCGCACACCGTCTCCGCCGGGTACGTCGCCCAGGACCGGGGCCGCGTCACGCTGGTCCTGCCGAGCAGCGCCGACCTCTCCGCGATCCGTCCGGACGCCACGGTCCGCCTCTACCGGGCCGGACTGATGACCCGCGAGCAGACCGGCACCGCGCACGTCGCCGCGCTGACCCGCACCGAGACCACCGCGCCCCTGTCGGCCTTCCTGCCGGTGTCCGCCACCCCGCTGGAACTGCCCGTCACCACGCTCCCGCTGACGGTCGACCGGCTCCCCGCCGACCGCACCGGAGCCGCCCGCGTCGACCTCGGCAGCCTGCCGCTGGGCGAGTGGCTGTACGAGAAGTACGTCGCCCCGATCTGGCGTCGGTAACTCCCCGCCAGCAGCACCAGCACCAGCACCAGCACCAGCCTCGACCCCAGCCCTCTTCCCGCCCCCCCCGTCACGAACGGAGCGCACCATGGACCTTCGCTACATGACCTACTGCCAGCCCGGCAATCCGTTCTACGACGTACCGGCCACCGCCGCCGCGGACGCCAGCGCGTTCCCGGCGGTGACCGGCCCCCTTCCCGAGGGCTGGACCCGCACCGACAACACGCACTGGCTGCTGATGACCCCGCCCGCCACCGTGCTGCCCGGCCAGGGTTGGAAGATCCACGTGTCGGCCACCCTGGAGAACGCCGACCGGATCCTCGATCTCGTCTGGGACTTCTGCGTGGCGGAGCGGGTCACCTTCAAGTTCATCCGCAGCGCCGGCATCCTCAAGCAGCGCAACAGCAAGTACGGGGACCGCGGCAGCAGCGGCAAGTTCTTCACCGTCTACCCGGTCGACGAGCCCCAGTTGGAGCGGATCCTCACCGGGCTCGGGGACCTCCTCGACGGCGAGTCGGGCCCCACCATCCTCAGCGACCTGCGCTGGCGCTCCGGCCCGCTGTACGTGCGCTACGGCGGCTTCGTCGCCCGCCTGGGCCGCTCGGAGAACGGCGAGCTCGTGCACTGCGTCGAGGACCCCGAAGGCCGTCTGGTGCCCGACGTGCGCGGCCCCTCCTTCCGGCCCCCGGCCTGGGTGGAGCTGCCGGGCGTGCTCCACGACGCCCTCGCCGCCCGCAACGCCGCCACCCTCCAGGACTTCCCCTTCCGGGCCACCAGGGCCCTCCACTTCTCCAACGGCGGCGGCGTCTACCAGGCCACCGACACCCGTGACGGCAGCGCCGTCCTGCTCAAGGAGGCCCGCCCGCTGGCCGGGCTCGACGAGGACGGCTGCGACGCCGTGGCCCGGCTGGAGCACGAGCACTGGGCCCTGGAGCAGCTCGCCGGTCTGGACTGCATCCCCCCGGTGGTGGACTACCGCAAGGGCCACGAGCACTGGTTCCTGGCCCGGGCGTACGTGGACGGCAAGCCGCTCGCCCGGGAGCTCCTCAGCCGCAACCCGCTGGTCAACGACGACCGCGCGCAGGGCGCGTACGCCGCGTACACGGCCTGGGCGCTGAAGATCGTCGAGCAGGTCGAGCGGGGCGTCGAGGCCATGCACGCCAAGGGCGTCGTCTTCGGCGACCTCCACCCCAACAACATCCTGGTCCGGCCCGACGACACCATCGCCTTCATCGACCTGGAGACCGCGACCCCGGTCGACTCCGAGTCCGCGCAGGCCATCGGCGCCCCCGGCTTCCGCGCCCCCACCGGGTACCGGGGCACGGCCGTCGACCGGTACGCCCTCGCCTGCATCCGGCTCGGCGTCTTCCTGCCGCTCACCGTCATGGCCACCTGGTCCGCGGCCAAGGTGGACCAGCTGATCGGCCTGGTCACCGAGAACTTCCCGGTGCCCGCCGACTTCGCCGACCGGATCCGCGCGGACCTCGGCCCGGACCCGCACCCCGGCCAGCCGGCCGAGGTCGACCCCGAACCCCTGTGGACCGCGCCCACCCGCGCCGACTGGCCCGCGCTGCGGCGCACCCTCACCGACGACCTGCTGGCCAGCGCCACCCCGCAGCGCGCGGACCGGCTCTTCCCGGGCGACGTGGAGCAGTTCTCCGTGCCCGGCGGCGGCGCCACCTTCGCCTTCGGCGCGGCCGGGGTGCTGTGGACGCTCGCCGAGCTGGGCCACGCGCCCGCCGAGGAGCACGTGGCCTGGCTGACCGACGCCGTGGAGCGCGCCACCGACATGCGGCCCGGCTTCTACGACGGGCTGAGCGGCGTCGCGTACGCCCTGGACCGGCTCGGTCGGGCCGAGGAGGCCGCCGCCGTCATGGAGCGGGTGCGCGCGACCGGGCTGGACGACCTCGACCACGGCCTCTTCGGCGGGCTCGCCGGAATCGGCCTGACCCAGCTGCACTTCGGGGACGCCGAGGGGGCCGCGCGGACCGCCGCGCTCATCGCCGACCAGGCGCCGGGCGGGGGCGCGGGCCGCCGCCGGCCCGGCCTGCTGCACGGCGCGGCGGGCGGGGCGCTGTTCCTGCTCCGCCTGTACGAGGCCACGGGCGACCCCAAGTACCGCCACGTGGCGGGGGAGTTGCTGCGGCACGACCTCGCCGAGGTGGGCTGGTCCGAGGACAGCGACCCCGCCGGGTCCGAGGACGCCGCCTGGAAGGTGCCGTTCCTGGCCTTCGGCGGCGCCGGACTGGGCATGGTGCTCCACGAGGCGGCGCGCCACCTGCCCGAGCCGGAGTTCCTCCGGGCGCGGGACGCGCTGCGGGAGCAGGCCGGCCCGTCCTTCATGCTGAACGCCGGCCTCTTCCACGGCCGCGCCGGCGCCCTGCTGGCACTGCGCCACCTGCACGACGCGTCCGCGGCCACCGACCGGGCCGTCCTGCGCCACCTGGACGCCCTCGGCTGGCACGCCGTGCGCTGCGACGGCCACCTGGCCTTCTTCGGCGACCACACCCTGCGCCTGTCCGCCGACGTGGCGACCGGAACGGCCGGTGTCCTCCTCGCGGTGGAGAGCGTGCTGGGCAATGCTGACCTCGGCCTGCCGTTCCTCGCACCGGCCCCCCGTTGACCTGCAAGGAGCCCGAGATGCCCACCACCTACCACCTCGTCGTCGCCCCCGACGGTCGCGGCCCCGAGGGGGCGGCGCCCGAGCTGGCGGCCGTGCGGCTGATCTCCTTACTCCCGCCGGACTGGGGGTACGCGCCCCGGTACCCCGACGGGACGGTGTCCCTGGTGCTGACCCCGCCGCCCGGGACCACCGACGCGTGCGCGCACGCCCTCTTCGGGCGCGCCCTCGCCGACCCGGGTCTGCGCGGCTGGAGCTGGGTCAACGGACCGGCCTGAAGGATCATGACCATGAATGGCCGGATTCCATCGGTGGGCGCGTCGCACTAGGGTGGCGGCCAACACTGCCGGCAGGGGGAGCCCGTCCATGGACATCAGCAGCGGTACGACGCGACGGCGGATGCGCTCCGGCGCGGTCGCCCTCGGCGGCGTGGGACTGCTCGCCGCCTCCCTCGTCGCCTGCGGTTCCAGCGACCAGCCCGACAAGCGGTGCGTGTCGAAGACCTCGCTGGACAAGCTGGACAGCAAGGAGTGCCGCAGCGGCGGCCGCGGCACCTACTACTACGGCGGCACCACCGGCAGCAGCGGCAAGGTCACCGGCGGCAGCTTCGACAAGTCGGCGGTCAGCCGCGGCGGCATCGGCGGCGGTTCCAAGAGCGGCTCCAAGAGCAGCGGCGGCTGAGCGTGCGCCGCCACACCATCGAGCCCCGCCCCGACTGGCAGCGGACCGTCGAGGAGCAGGGGCTGGTCTACCCGCTCACCCGCTACCCCGACGACTCCCTGCGCCCCTACTGGGACGAGAGCGCGTACTACTCCTTCACGCTCCCCGAGGTCGAGGCGCTCGAAGACGTCGTCGAGGAGCTGCACGCCATGTGCCTGGCCGCGGCCGCGCACATCGTGGAGCACGACCGGTTCGCCGACCTCGGCATCACCGACCCGCGCCTCGCCGCGCTGATCGGCGAGTCCTGGCGGCGGCGCGCCGAACAGCCCTTCCTCTACGGCCGTTTCGACCTGCGCTACGACGGCGCGGGCGGCCCGGCCAAGATGCTGGAGTACAACGCGGACACCCCGACCTCCCTCGTGGAGGCGGCCGGTCCGCAGTGGTTCTGGATGGAGGAGCGCTTCCCCGGCGCCGACCAGTGGAACTCGCTGCACGAGCGGCTCGTCGAGGCCTGGCGCCGCCAGGCCCCGCTGCTGCCGCCCGGGCCCGTGCACTTCGCGCACTCCGAGGCGGACGAGCTCGGCGAGGATCTGATGACCGTCGCCTACCTCCGGGAGACCGCCGAGCAGGCCGGGCTGGCGACCGAGGCGCTGCCGGTCGAGCAGATCGGCTGGGACCGGCTCTCGGGCCGGTTCGTCGACGAGAAGCTCCGCTTCATCCGCAGCTGCTTCAAGCTCTACCCGTGGGAGTGGCTGGCCGAGGACGACTTCGGCCCGCAGGTGCTGGACACCATCGACCTCGGCGGAGCCAGCGGCTCCACCCTGTGGATCGAACCGCTCTGGAAGATGCTGCTGTCCAACAAGGCCCTGCTGGCGGTCCTGTGGGAGCTGTACCCGGACCACCCGAACCTGCTCCCCGCCTACCTCGACGGCCCGCGCGAGCTCGCGCACACCACGGGGTACGCCGTGAAGCCGCTGCTGGGCCGCGAGGGCGCCGGGGTCACCCTGCACCCCGCCGGCGCGCCCCCGTACGAGCCCCCCGCCGAGCCGGGCGGGGACGACGCGGATGACGGGCGGGTGTGCTTCCAGGGCCTCGCCCCGCTGCCCGACTTCGACGGCAACCGGGTGGTGCTCGGCGCGTGGGTCGTCGAGGACGAGGCCGCGGGGCTCGGCATCCGCGAATCCGCGGGGCCGGTCACGGACGAGTACGCCCGCTTCCTGCCCCACGTGATCCTCTAGCCCGACCGGTCAGGCGCCGAGCACGGCGCGCAGCTGGTCGAGGCCCCAGTCCAGGTCCTCCTTGCTGATGACCAGCGGCGGTGCGATGCGGATGGTGGAGCCGTGGGTGTCCTTGACCAGGACCCCGCGCTCCATCAGCCTCTCGGAGATCTCCCGGCCCGTGCCGAGCGCCGGGTCGATGTCCACCCCGGCCCACAGCCCGCGCCCGCGCACGGCGGTCACCGCGCCGCCGCCCACCAGCAGCCCCAGCTCCCGGTGCAGGTGGTCGCCCAGCTCGGTGGCGCGCTGCTGGTACTCGCCGGTGCGCAGCATCGCGATCACCTCCAGGGCGACCGCGCAGGCCAGCGGGTTCCCGCCGAAGGTGGAGCCGTGCTCGCCGGGGCGGAAGACCCCGAGCACGTCCCGGTCGCCGACCACCGCCGACACCGGCACCACCCCGCCGCCGAGCGCCTTGCCCAGGATGTAGAGGTCCGGCACGACCCCCTCGTGCTCCAGGGCGAAGGTCTTCCCGGTCCGCCCGAGCCCCGACTGGATCTCGTCGGCCATGAACAGCACGTTCCGCTCGCGCGTCAGCTCCCGTACGGCCGCCAGGTAGCCCGCCGGCGGCACCAGCACCCCCGCCTCGCCCTGGATCGGCTCCAGCAGCACCGCGACGGTGGTGTCGGTGAGGGCCGCGGCGAGTGCGTCGAGGTCGCCGTAGGGGACGATGTCGAAACCGGGCGTGTAGGGCCCGTAGTGGTCGCGGGCCTCGGGATCGGTGGAGAAGGACACGATGGTCGTCGTACGGCCGTGGAAGTTGTTCGACGCGACGACGATCCTGGCCTGGCCGTCGGGGACGCCCTTGACCTCGTAGCCCCACTTGCGGGCGGTCTTCACGGCGGTCTCCACCGCCTCCGCGCCCGTGTTCATCGGCAGCACCAGCTCCTTGCCGCACAGCGCGGCCAGTTCGCCGCAGAAGTCGGCGAAGCGGTCGTGGAAGAAGGCGCGCGAGGTGAGCGTGACCCGCTCCAGCTGCGCCTTCGCCGCGTCGATCAGCCTCCGGTTGCCGTGGCCGAAGTTGAGGGCCGAGTAGCCCGCGAGCATGTCGAGGTAGCGCTTGCCCTCCACGTCGGTCATCCACGCGCCCTCCGCCGAGGCGACGACGACGGGGAGCGGATGGTAGTTGTGCGCGCTGTGCGCGTCGGCGGCGCTGATCGCGGCGGCAGTGGCGGCATTGCTCTGGGCGTGGGCTTGAGTCGACACGGGGTCTCCGTTTCGTCCGTGCGGGCAGTGACGAGGGTGGCGTCATTGTCTATCTCGCTCGCGATGCGGACGGGGAAACATCGAACGTGGCGCGGCCGCTAAGCTGAGCGGCACGCACGGCGACTGGCGTACGGAGAACCAACTCCGGGGGAGTCGTGCGCGCACGACCGCATCAAGGGCCGCTCGCCTGGGCCTCGCGGGGACGAGATCTGACATCGACCCCGGAGGAGCCGCCATGTCCGCGAGCCGCCACCCCGCCCTTTTCGCGACCGACCCCGAACTCGCGTCGTTCGTCGCGGCGGAAGAGCAGTTGCAGGCCGACACCCTGCGCCTGATCCCCAGTGAGAACTACGTGTCCGCCGCCGTCCTCGAAGCGTCCGGCACCGTGCTGCAGAACAAGTACAGCGAGGGCTACCCGGGCCGCCGGTACTACGAGGGCCAGCAGAACATCGACCGCGTCGAGGCCCTCGCCATAGAGCGGGCCAAGGGGCTCTTCGGCGTGGACCACGCCAACGTCCAGCCCTACTCCGGCTCCCCGGCCAACCTGGCCGTCTACCTGGCCTTCGCGCGGCCCGGCGACACCGTGATGGGCATGGCCCTGCCGATGGGCGGGCACCTGACGCACGGGTGGGGCGTCTCCGCGACCGGGTCGTGGTTCCGGGGCGTGCGCTACGGCGTCCGCGCGGACACCGGCCTGATCGACTTCGACGAGGTTCGCGACCTGGCCCTCAAGGAGCGGCCGAAGGTCATCTTCTGCGGTGGCACCGCGCTGCCGCGGACGATCGACTTCGCGGCCTTCGCCGAGATCGCGAAGGAGGCCGGGTCGGTGCTGGTGGCCGACGTCGCGCACATCGCGGGCCTGATCGCGGGCGGCGCGCACCCCAGCCCCGTCGCCCACGTCGACGTCGTCTCCACCACCACGCACAAGACGCTGCGGGGGCCGCGCGGGGCGATGCTGATGTGCCGCGAGGAGCACGCGAAGGCCATCGACAAGGCGGTCTTCCCCGGGCTCCAGGGCGGGCCGCACAACCAGACGACCGCGGGCATCGCGGTGGCCCTGCACGAGGCGGCGCAGCCGGCCTTCGTGTCGTACGCGCACGGGGTGGTCGCCAACGCGAAGGCGCTGGCGGCGGCGCTGCTGGAGCGGGGCTTCGACCTGGTGTCGGGCGGCACCGACAACCACCTGATCCTGATGGACCTGACCTCGCGGGGGGTGCCGGGGAAGGTGGCGGCGAAGGCCCTGGACCGGGCGGGGATCGTCGTGAACTACAACACGGTGCCGTTCGACCCGCGCAAGCCCTTCGATCCCTCGGGGGTGCGGATCGGGACGCCGTCGCTGACCTCGCGGGGGCTGCGGCCGGAGCACATGCCGGTCGTCGCCGACTGGATCGCGCGGGGGGTCGCGGCCGGTGCCGCCGGTGACGAGCCGGCCCTGGCCACCCTCCGCGCCGAGGTGACCTCCCTCATGACCGACTTCCCGGCCCCGGGCCTCCCGGTGTCCTGACCGGGCCCGGTCCGTCCGTCCGCGCCGTCCGCGGCCCGTCGTGTCCTCCGGGGGCGCCTCAATCGCGGGCGGGGCTGGATGTGGCGGGTGTGGGTGCCTTGCGTCCTGCCGGCGAGGCCGGCCCACCTCAGCCTCGCCGGCGTTTGAGGCGCCCCCGGAGGGACGGACGGCTACGGCGCTCCGGTCCGGAGTCCGCGGCCGTCGTGCCCTCCGGGGGCGCCTCAAACGCCGGCGAGGCTGGATCGTCGGGTACCTCCCAGCGGTAGCTGGGGGGATTGAGGCGCCCCCGGAGGGGTGGGGCGGGCCCGGTGACCGGCGGCGGAAAGCGGTCGCTTGATTCGCGCAAGATCAAGCCGACCGGGTACGCGCGAGTACGCGGGGTCACGCCCGCCCCCGCCCCGTCCCGCACCCCGCGGACGCGCCCCGGCCGACGGATTCCGGCCAGCGCGGGCCGAAGACCGCCCCCGCACCTGAGAGAATGGGCCCATGGCCTCTGATCGTCCCCGCGCGCTCTCCGGTATCCAGCCCACCTCCGGTTCGTTCCACCTCGGGAACTACCTCGGAGCGATTCGGCAGTACGTCGCCCTGCAGGAATCCCACGACGCCTTCTACATGGTCGTCGACCTGCACGCGATCACCATGCCGCAGGATCCGAAGGAACTCCGCGCCAATACGCGGCTCTCCGCCGCCCAGCTGCTCGCCGCCGGTCTCGACCCCGAGCGCTGCACCCTCTTCGTCCAGAGCCACGTGCCCGAGCACGCGCAGCTCGGCTGGGTCATGAACTGCATCACCGGCTTCGGCGAGGCCAGCCGGATGACCCAGTTCAAGGACAAGTCCGCCAAGTCGGGTGCGAACAACGCCACCGTCGGCCTGTTCACGTACCCGATCCTGCAGGTCGCCGACATCCTGCTGTACCAGGCGAACTCGGTCCCGGTCGGCGAGGACCAGCGCCAGCACATCGAGCTGACCCGCGACCTGGCCGAGCGCTTCAACCAGCGCTTCGGCCGGACCTTCACCGTCCCGGCCGCCCACATCGTCAAGGAGGTCGCGAAGATCTACGACCTCCAGGACCCGGCGATCAAGATGTCGAAGTCCGCGTCCACCCCCAAGGGCCTGATCAACCTCCTCGACGAGCCCAAGGCCACCGAGAAGAAGATCAAGAGCGCGGTCACCGACACCGAGGCCGAGATCCGCTTCGACGCCGAGAAGAAGCCCGGCGTCAGCAACCTGCTCACGATCTACTCCACCCTCACGGGTACGGCGATCCCCGTCCTGGAGGAGAAGTACGAGGGCAAGGGCTACGGCGCGCTGAAGACCGACCTGGCCGAGGTCATGGTGGACTTCGTCACTCCGTTCAAGCAGCGCACGCAGGAGTACCTGGACGACCCGGCGACCCTGGACGACGTCCTCGCCAAGGGCGCGGAGAAGGCCCGCGCGGTCGCCTCCGAGACCCTGGCGAACGCGTACGACCGGCTCGGTCTCCTGCCCGCGAAGCACTGACGGCGCCGGTCGCGAACCGCTGGGACCTGCGACTCTGGCCGTTTGGAAGAGCTGCCCCCACACTGGGGTCGGAACGTCCCGCACAGGCGACGCACAGACGCATGACGACGACCGCATGCGGATCACGGATCAGATCACCGAGGAGACATACGTGGGGACCGTAACGCTCGGCGTTTCGATCGCGGTCCCGGAGCCGTACGGCAGCCAGCTCCAGCAGCGGCGCGCCGGCTTCGGGGACGCCGCCGCGCACGGCATCCCCACGCACGTCACCCTCGTGCCGCCGACCGAGGTGGACGCCGACCGGCTGCCCGCGATCCGGGCCCACCTGGCCGAGGTCGCGGCGGCCTTCCGTCCCTTCGTGATGCGGCTCTCGGGCACCGGTACCTTCCGGCCGCTCTCGCCCGTGGTCTTCGTCAAGGTCGTCGAGGGCGCCACGGGCTGCACCCGGCTCCAGGGCCAGGTCCGCGACCCCGGGGGTCCGGTCAGCCGGGAGCTGGCCTTCCCGTACCACCCGCACGTCACGGTCGCCCACGGGATCTCCGAGGAGGCGATGGACCTGGCCTTCGAGTCCCTCGCCGACTACGACGCGGACTGGACCTGCACGGGCTTCGCGCTCTACGAGCAGGGCTCCGACGGGGTCTGGCGCAAGCTGCGCGAGTACCCGTTCGGGACCGGTCCGACGGGCGTTCCGGCGCAGGCCGGGTCACCGGTCGACGAGCCGACCGCGCACCGCGCCTGACCCCGCTCCAGGCCCTGCTCCCGGCCCTGCTCCTGCCCCTGGGGCCGGCCGACCGGACGCAGCGGCCGCAGGCCCACCATCGTGTGGAAGCGGAGCTTGCGCAGGAGCAGGTCGTGGAACGGGCGAGCCGTCAGGCGGAAAGTCACAATCGACGACCGTAGCGCCCAAAAGCCACAATCCCGGCTATTTCGGGAGGCTGAATTACGGTGACCCCATGGACTGGCTGACGAAACTCCCTTTGATCGGGCCCCTGGTGAGTCGCCTCATGCGGACCCACGCGTGGCGTTCGTACGAGCGCCTGGACCGGGTGCGCTGGAGTCGGCTCGCCGCCGCCATCACCTTCATCAGCTTCCTCGCGCTCTTCCCGCTGATCACGGTGGCCGCCGCCGTCGGAGCGACGCTGCTCACCGCCGACCAGCTCGACCGGCTGGAGGCCAACCTGAGCAAGCAGGTCCCCGGGATCTCCGACCAGCTCAACATCGAGGGCCTGGTCGACAACGCCGGTACGGTCGGCCTCGTCGCCGCGGGGATCCTGCTCTTCACCGGCATCGGGTGGGTGGGCTCCATGCGCGGCTGCCTGCGCGCGGTCTGGGACAAGGACGACGAGGACGACGGGAACCCCTTCGTCCGCAAGGGCAAGGACGCCCTCGTCCTGATCGGCCTCGGCGGTGCGGCCCTCGGCTCGGCCGCTGCCTCGATCGTCGGCTCCAGCGCGGTCGGCCGCTTCGGGAAGTGGCTGGGCATCCCCGACCACGGCGGCGGCGGCGCGGTCCTGCGCACCGCGGCCTTCGCCGTGGGGGTGCTGGCCGCCTTCCTGCTCCTGCTGTACGTCCTGACCCTGCTGCCGGGGGTCCAGCCGCCGCGCCGGCGCCTGATCGAGGCGGCCCTGATCGGCGCGGCGGGCTTCGAACTGCTGAAGCTGCTGCTCAGCGGCTACATGCGGGAGGTCGCGGCCAAGAGCATGTACGGGGCCTTCGGCGTCCCCATCGCCCTGCTGCTCTGGATCAACTTCACCGCGAAGCTGCTGCTCTTCTGCGCCGCCTGGACGGCGACCCGCGACGACGCCGATGGTGACGCCGACGCCGACGGCGCGCAGCACGCCGACGCCGAGAGCGACGGCGCGGAGGACGTCAGCTCGGGTCCCCGCCGCGCGCCTGGCGGCCCCGCGGCCACCGCCGGTTGACCACGAACGCCCCGCCGGCCAGCACCGCCACCACGGCGCCCGCGATGCCGAGCGCCGTGCCGAGCCCGCCGCCGCCCTCCTCGCCCGCCGCGGCCGAGGTGTTGTTCTCGTGCGACTGGGCGGGGGAGCCGTGCGAGGAGGTGTCGGCGCTCTTCGGCGGCACCAGCTCGCCGACCGGCTTCACCTTCCCGACCGCCGCGAAACCCCAGTCGAAGAGCGTCGCGGTCTCCTCGTAGACCGAGTTGACGCCGCCCGCGCTCGGATTCATCACGGTCACCACGAGCTTCTTGTCACCGCGCTGCGCGACCCCGGTGAAGGTGGACCCGGCCATGGTGGTGTTGCCGTTCTTCACCCCCGCGATGCCCTTGTACGGGCTGATGCCCCCCGCGCCCGTCATCAGCCGGTTGGTGTTCTGGATCTCGAAGGAGTCGCGCGGCTGGCCGGGCCGCGCCTCGCCCGGGAACTTCGCGCTGGCCGTGGCCGCGTACTCCCGGAAGTCCTTCTTCTGCAGCCCGGAGCGGGCGATGAGGGTCAGGTCGTACGCGCTGGACACCTGGTCCGGGGCGTCGTAGCCGTCGGGCGAGATGACGTGCGTGTCGAGCGCCTGCAGCTCCTCGGCGTGCGCCTGCATGTCCTTGACGGTCTTCTCCACGCCGCCGTTCATGGCCGACAGCACGTGCACGGCGTCGTTGCCGGAGCGCAGGAACACCCCGAGCCACAGGTCGTGCACGGTGTATTCCTGGTCCTCCTTGACCCCGACCAGACTGCTGCCCGCGCCCATCCCGGACAGCTCCTGCTGACTGACCTTGTGCACCTGGTCCTTGGGGAGCGTGGGCAGCACGGTGTCCGCGAAGAGCATCTTCAGCGTGGAGGCCGGGGGCAGCCGCCAGTGCGCGTTCTGCGCCGCCAGCACCTCGCCGGTCTCCGCGTCCGCCACGATCCAGGAACGCCCCGTCAGGTTCGTCGGCAGCGCGGGGGCGCCCGGCATCAGGTTGACCTGCGGTCCCGGCTGACCCAGCAGGCTGCCGCCGATCCCGGACATCTTGGGGGGCGGCGCGGGCGCCTTCACGGGGGGCTTGCCGCCCTTGTCGTCCGAGGACGGCACGGGGGTGGGCGTGGGCGGGGGAGTGACGGCGTACGCGGGGGCCGCGACCAGGGCGGGCAGCAGCAGCGCGGTGGAGAGGACCGTCAGCGCGGTCTTTTTGGCAGACACGCACGAGAACGTACATCCCCTCGCCGCGTCAGCCGGTCCGGTCCGGCCAACCCGCCGCAACCACCGCCGGGACAGCCCACCCCGACGCGTCCGTCCTGGGGACGGAACCGATACTGGGCCCATGAGACTCAGCCGCGCCGCATCCTGGTTCCTGCTCGCCTTCGGGGCGTGGTCCTGGTTCATCTGGACGACCTTCGTTTCGAACCTGTGGAAGGACGGCAGTGGGCTGGCCTTCGACGACGCCGGTGAGCCGACCGCGTACTTCTGGGTGCACCTGACGCTCGCCATCGCGTCCTTTCTCCTGGGGACGGGCGTGGGGATCATCGGGTTGCGTGGGGTGCGGGCGCTGCGGCGTGGATCACGTGATGCGCAGTGACCGTCCTGGTCTTCGCGCTGGTGGCGCTGGCGGTGCTGGCCCTGTTGGTGCTGGTGCACCGGTGGGTGTGGGTCCGGCTGGTGCGTGACACGACCGCGCCGGGCGGGTGGGCGCGCCGGGTGCTGACGGGGTGTGTGGTCGGGCTGCCGCTGCTGTCGGTGGCGGCGCTGGTCGCGGGGCGGGCGGGGGCGCCGTTCTGGGTCCAGCGGGGGGTGGCGTGGCCGGGGTTCATGTGGCTGGCGCTGCTGCTGTACCTGGTGCTGGCCCTGCTGGTGGCGGAGCCGCTGCGGCTGCTCCTCCTGCGCCGGGCCGCCTCCGGCGAGGTCGCCGGGGTCGAGGGCGGCGCCCCCGCCGGGGCCGTGACCGACGCCCCTGGCGGGCCCCTCCCTGCCTCCGGCGGCGCCTCAAACGCCGGCGGGGCTAGAAGTGGCGCGCCCGCCGGGTCCCTCCGCGCCTCAAACGCCGGCGGGGCTGAGGGGGGCGGGGCTGAGGGGGGTGCGGACGCTGGGGTCCGCTGTGCCTCCGGCGGCGCCTCAAACGCCGGCGGGGCTGGGAGCGGTGGCGCTGAGGGTGGCGCGGCTATGGGTGGCGGCGCTGTTGGCGATGGTGGCTCCGGGCGGGCACGTTCAGCCTCGCCGGCGTTTGAGGCGCCGCCGGAGGCTGCGTCGGCCCACCCGGCGCCGCAGGGCTCCCCACAGGCCGGCCCCGCCGATCCCGGCTCCGGCTCCGGCGAGGCGGCCTCCGGCGGGGTCGGGCCCGGCGGGGTCGGGGCGCGGCCCGGGAGCACCCGCCGGGTGTTCGTGGCGCGGGTGCTGGCCGGCGCGGCGGCGGCCGCCGCGACGACCACCGTCGGCTACGGCACGTACGGCGTCCTGCGCGGCCCCAAGGTCAAGCGCGTCACCGTCCCCCTCGCCAAACTCCCCCGCGCCGCCCACGGCTTCCGCATCGCCGTGGTGAGCGACGTACACCTCGGCCCGATCCTCGGCCGCGCCCACACCACCCGCATCGTCGATGCCGTCAACGCCACCCAGCCCGACCTGATCGCGATCGTCGGCGACCTCGTGGACGGCTCGGTCCACGACCTCGGGTCGGCCGCCGAGCCGCTGGCCCGGCTGCGCTCCCGGCACGGCAGCTTCTTCGTGACCGGCAACCACGAGTACTTCTCCGGGGCCCAGCAGTGGGTGGACCACGTCCGCGAGCTGGGGCTGCACCCGCTGGAGAACGCCCGCCAGGAGTTGCCGTACTTCGACCTCGCGGGCGTCAACGACGTCGCCGGCGAGAGCGAGGGGCACGGCCCGGACTTCGACCGCGCCCTGGGCGGCCGCGACCGTGACCACCGCACGGCCGTGCTCCTCGCCCACCAGCCGATCGTGATCCACGACGCGGTCCGCCACGGGGTGGACCTGCAACTTTCGGGGCACACCCACGGCGGTCAGCTGTGGCCGGGAAACTACCTTGCGGAACTCGCCAACCCGACCGTCGCGGGTCTGGAACGATACGGGGACACGCAGCTTTACGTGTCCCGGGGAGCCGGTGCGTGGGGACCCCCCGTAAGGGTGGGGGCACCCTCTGACATCACCGTCGTGCAACTCGCCTCATACCAGACATAATTCCTCGGACCCGGCACCGAAACGCCCTTCCACCTCCGAATTTTCCGTGATTGGGTGACCGGTAATCGGATAAATATGCGCCAGCAGCGGACGAGCGGCTCGGCGCGGGGTGGGCTATGAGGAGTTCTGGGATGCTGCGGTCTGTCCGCTCTAAGATCATCGCGGCCGGGCTGGTCCTGGGCACAGTGGGGGCCGGGGCCTGGGTGCTGCTGCCCGACGACGCCGCCGGGCATGGCGCGATCACGGTGGGTACGACCGACTCGGTCTCCTCACTGGACCCGGCGGGGGCGTACGACGCCGGTTCCTGGGCCCTGTACAGCAACGTCTACCAGTCGCTGCTGACCATCAAGCCCGGATCGGACGTACCGGTCCCGGACGCGGCCACGTCGTGCAAGTTCATCGGGGCGAAGCTCACCACGTACCAGTGCGAGCTGCGCACCGACGTGAAGTTCGCCAACGGGCGCACGATCACGGCCGAGGACGTCAAGTTCTCCATCGACCGGATCAAGGCGATCAACTCCAAGCAGGGCCCGGCGCCGCTGTTCAACACGCTGGAGTCGGTCAAGGCCGAGGGGCGGACGGTCACCTTCAACCTCTCCGCCCGCGACGCCACCTTCCCCTTCAAGATCGCGACGGGCGCCGCCGCGATCGTCGACAAGGACAAGTACCCGGCGAAGGGGCTGCGCGAGGACGACAAGGTGGACGGCTCCGGGCCGTACGTCCTGGGCGCCTACAAGGACGGCGCGAGCGCCGAGCTGAAGCCGAACCCGGCCTACAAGGGCGCGGTCAAGCCGGCCAAGGCGCCGGTCACGGTCAAGTACTTCAAGGACTCCGACTCGCTGAACGCGGCCTGGAAGGACAAGGGGATCCAGGTCGCCCACCGCGACATGCCCCCGGAGGTCCTGGCGGCTCTGAACCCGAGCCTGAAGGACACCCGCTACCAGGAGTCCGGCGGCACCGAGACCCGCAGCATGGTCTTCAACGTCCGCCCGGGCGCGGCGACGGCGAAGCAGCCGGTCCGCCAGGCGATCGCCGCCCTGCTCGACCGGTCGAAGATCGCGGGTGACACGTACAAGGGGACGGTCACCCCGCTCTACTCCACCGTCCCGGCCGGCATCGCGGGACACAGCACGCCCTTCTTCGACACCTACCCGTCGCCGAACGCCGCGACCGCGAAGAAGATCCTCAAGGACGCCGACATCCCGACCCCCGTCAGCTTCAAGCTCGGCTTCAACGTGCGCGGCGTGAACGTCGCCGAGGCGGCCGAGATCAAGAAGCAGTTGGAGTCCTCGGGCCTCTTCCAGGTGCAGACCGAGGCCGTGCCGGTGTGGGAGGACTTCCAGCGGGACTACGCGGCGGGCAAGTTCGACGCCTACACGATCGGTTGGATCCCCGACTTCCCGGACGCGGACAACTTCACCGCCCCGCTCGTCGGCGCCGACTCCAGCATGAACAACGGCTTCGCCGACAAGACGGTGGGCGACCTGATCACCCGTACCCAGTCCTTCTCGAACCGCAGCGAGGCGGCGAACGACTTCCGCGAGCTCCAGCGGGTCGTCTCCCAGCAGATCCCGATGCTGCCGATCTGGCAGAAGAAGGACTACGTCCTCTCCCGCGAGGCCGTCACCGGGGCGCAGTACCTCTCCGACGGCACGGGCGTGTGGCGCCTGTGGGAGCTGAACTGGCTGTGAGGCCGGGCGGCCGCCGGGCCGCAGGGCCCCGTCGGTAGGAACGGAACGGAACGGATCGCGGCGGGAGGCGTCGGACGACTCAGTCGTCCGACGCCTCCCGCGTTCCCGCCCTGTCGGCCTTCTCCGCTTTCTCGGCCTTCTCTGCCTTATCCGCCTTGTCGGCCTTGCCCGGCTTGGTGAAGCGGGACGCCTTCTTCGTGGAGGCGGCGGCCTGGGCCATGCCGGGCAGGAAGTCCGCGAAGAGCTCGTGCAGTTCGCGCACCAGCGGCCGCAGCACCCGGAAGCGGGCCAGGATGATCCCGCGCGTGGTCAGCTGCGCGCCGCGCTCCGCCAGCCGACGGGTCTTCTCGCTGTTCTCCGACCGGTCGAAGACCCAGTAGAGGACCAGCCCCATCTGCGAGAGCCACATCAGCTCCGGCAGTACGTCGGCCAGTTCCTCGGGCACCTTGGTCTTCGCCCCGGCCAGGACTTCCTTGTGCATCTCGATCGCCTGGCGCCGCGCGGGCTCGGACTCGGCCGAGAACGGGCTGAGCGGGCTCTCGGGGTCCGCCGCGTTCTTGAAGAACTGCGCGGCGAACTCGTGGAAGGGCTCCGCGATGTCCAGCCAGCTCAGGAAGACTCCGGCGAGCCGCTTCTGCAGGTCGCTCTCGTTCTCCAGGATCGGCCGGACGGCAGCCTGGTGGGAGCTGCCGATCCGGTCGTAGAACCCCTGGACCAGGTGTTCCTTGGACTCGAAGTAGTAGTAGGCGTTGCCCACCGAGACTCCGGCCTCCTTGGCGATGCCCCGCATGGTCGTCTTGTCGTAACCGCGTTCCTGGAACAGCTTCAGGGCGGTTTCGAGGATCAGCGTGCGGGTGTGTTCGCTCTTGGGAGCCTTCTGATCAGTCACGGTGTCCGACCTTATCGGGGTACGGCGCATTGGTCGTCACAGACCACCTCGGCGGCAGGATCCTGCGAGGAACGGACGGCTCCGCGCCAGGCGGCCGCCGCGAGCATCGTGGCCCGGGCGAAGGGCCGTCCGGTGGCCGTGGCCAACCAGTTGGCCTTGGGCCGGTGTTCGAGGAGGGCCCACAGCGTCACGATGAAGGCATCCGTGCCGGTCCACACCTGGCCGCGGTCCCCGATCACCGTGATCTCGCGCCGCGTCGCCGCGTGGTCGAGTCGGGGGAAGCGGTTCCGGGCCCACTGCGACCCGGCGGGGATCAGTGCCAGGGGGACCAGGCAACGCTGGCTCAGCAGCCAGTTCCTGATGTGCACGCAGAGCGGGCACTGGGCGTCGTAGAGGACGACGAGCTTCTGTACGGGCGCACTCGCCACCCCGGCGGTGAGCATCGGTCAGGCTCCGGCCGGGGCGGTCCAGCCCTGCGGCGCGACCGGCGGGGTCTGCTGGCGCTCCATGATGCCCCGGCGGCGGATCTTGTTCAGTACCCACACGTTGCCGAGGTGCATGACGCCGAGGACGAGCAGGACGACGCCGAGCTTGACCGAGAGGGCTTCGAAGATCCCGCGGGCTTCGAGGATGGCGTCGTCGGCCTGGAGGTAGAGGGCCACGAAGCCGAGGTTCACGAGGTAGAACCCGACGACCAGTAGGTGGTTGACCGCGTCGGCGAGCTTTTCGTTGCCCTGGAGGACATCGGCGATGAAGATGCGGCCGTTGCGGGTGAGGGTGCGGGCCACCCAGACGGTGAGGCCGACGCTGACCAGCAGGTAGATGACATAGGTGAGGACGGTGAGATCCATTGCCCCGGCTCCTTGAACGTGTTCAACTGCTTGATGTGTCTGACTGTAGACCTGTTTTTGAACACGTTCAAGCGAATGGCGCGAGCAATCCTCGACCGGCCGCGGGCCGACGGAAGCGCTTCGGGGTGCGGGGCGCCTGACGTACGATCCGCCCATGGGGGAGCTGTTGGCGACGGGCACGACTTTGGCCCAGGGCCGTTACCGCATAGAGGGGTTGATCGGCGGCGGCGGGATGGCCCAGGTGTATCGGGCCCGCGACGAGCGGCTCGCGCGCACCGTGGCCCTCAAGGCGATGCGCGGGGACCTGCCGCACGACCCCGGCTGGGCGGCCCGGTTCCGGCGCGAGGCGCAGGCGATGGCCGCGCTCAACCACCCCAACGTCGTGGCCGTCCACGACACCGGGGAGGAACCCGGGCCCGGCGGGGGCGAGCCCGTCCCCTTCATCGTCATGGAGCTGGTCCCCGGCCGCAGCCTCGGCGACCACCTGCGCGAGCGCGGCCCGCTCCCGGTGGCCGAGGCCCTGGACCTCGCCGCGCAGATGCTCGCGGCCTTGGCCGCGGCCCACGCGCAGGCGCTGGTGCACCGGGACATCAAGCCGGCCAACGTCCTGCTGACCGGCGACGGCACGGCCAAGGTCACCGACTTCGGCATCGCCGCGACCGCGGAGAGCGCGGACGCGGCCCTGACCCGGACCGGCACGGCGATCGGCACCCCGCCCTACATGTCCCCGGAGCAGGTGGAGGGCAGGCGAGGCGTGGACGGCCGATCCGACCTCTACTCGCTGGGCGTCGTCCTCTTCCAGATGCTGTCCGGCCGGCTCCCGTTCGAGGCCGCGTCGGGATACGCCGTCGGCTACATGCACCTCCACACCGCGCCGCCGACGCTGTCCGAGGTCGGCATCGAGGTACCGGCGCCCGTCCAAGGGCTCTTGGACGCGGCGCTGGCGAAGCAGCCGCAGGGCCGCTTCCCGGACGCGACCACCATGCGGGCCGCGGTGCTGGCGGCGGCCCGCGCCGACCCGCCGACGGAGGTCGTACGGACCTCCGCTCCCGGGGCGCCGGCCCCGGCGCCCACGCGGCCGACTGCGCCCCGCGCGCTGCCCGCGCTGCCCGCCACGGCCCTGTTCGCGGACCGGCCGGTCCCGCACCTGCCCCCGACCCCGGAAGGCCGCCTACGGGGCGCCCTGCGCTTCCTGCGCGGCATGCCGAAGCCGTCGCGCGGTGCGGTCAAGTTCCTCTGCTTCGCGGCCTCTTACCTGATCGGCTGGCGGTGCGTGACGATCGTGCAGGGAGGCGAATGGCCGCCGCTGGTGACGGCGGCGGTGGGGATCGGCTGCCTCTGGTACGGCGGCGCGGAACGGGGCGCCCGCATCCGGGGCCCGGTCTCCTTCTTCCACAGACTGCTCACGGTGGTGGGCTGGGTCTTCTACGGCGGCAGCGCGCTGGTCCTCGCGGCGACGCTGCTGATCAGGAAGTAGCGAGCCCTCAGATGCTGAGCGAGCGGGCGTAGTTGAGCTGGTTCATCACCCAGGGGAAGGTGTTCATGTCGACGGCCGGGATCATCGTGGCGTGGTGGCGACCGCCGCTGGTCACCGTCACCTGGATGTAGCCGCTGGTGACCTTCTCCTTCATCAGGAGGAAGAGCAGGCCGAGCAGGCAGAAGACGGCGAAGACGACCGCGAGCACGATGGACGAGGTGGGGATCTTCTCCTCGGTGCGCGAGAAGTCCGTGGCGTTCCACATCGCGCCCCTGAGCGGCATGGTCCCGCTCGGGGTGATGATCTGGTCCCCGGCGACGGTGATGTCCCCGAGGGCGAAGGACGCCATGCCGGGGGCCGCGTACGGGACGCCCTGACCGCCGAGCGTGGGCTGCTGGTAGGGCGGGGCGTCGGGATAGGGCTGGGGGTATCCGTAGCCCGGGTTGCCGGGCTCCCACTTGGGCTCGCCGGATCCGCCCTGCCCGGGATCGCCTGCGTACGGGTTCGGCTGCTGCTCACTCATACGGCCGATCTTTCCACAGTCCCCGCACGGCTCCCACGGCCTTGCACGACCACCGCCCTACGGGGCGGTGAGCTCCCCGGTGATCGTCAGACCTTTGGCCGGCCCGTCGGGGACGGTGACGGGGGTGCCGTAGCCGACCCGGGTCTTCGACCCGTACGTGCCCTTGGCCGGGTCGGGGGAACTGAAGACGGTCACCGTGCCCCCGTCCTCGAAGTCGTCGATGACGAGGTACACCTCGATGCCCGCCTGGGCGTACCAGCGCTGCTTGCGGATGTGATCCCGGCGGTGGGCCTCCTTGCCGGGGGAGACGATCTCCGCGACGAGCGGGACCCTGGTGGCGTCCACGCCCAGCCCTTCCTCATCGGGGATCTCGGCCCGGTAGCCCTCCGGAAGGGCCATCGCCTTCCAGGCTTGCCAGATCACCTCGTCGAGACCCGGGTCGCACGGTGCCTCATGGGATGGGGTCGGCATGGGAGGCACCGTACCGCCGTTCGCCCGTCGCCCCGGTGCGATGAAAGGTTCATCCGGGGGATCTCCACCTCTACGGGCGACCGGTGACCGGTACGCCGAAGGCCCCGCCCCCGGTGCGGACACCGGGGGCGGGGCCTTCGTGTGACGACGGACCCGGGGGTCAGAAGCGGCGCGTGATCAGGGCGCGCTTGACTTCCTGGATGGCCTTCGTGACCTCGATGCCGCGGGGGCACGCGTCGGTGCAGTTGAAGGTCGTGCGGCAACGCCACACGCCGTCCTTGTCGTTCAGGATCTCCAGGCGCTGCTCTCCGGCCTCGTCGCGCGAGTCGAAGATGAAGCGGTGCGCGTTGACGATCGCCGCCGGGCCGAAGTACTGGCCGTCGTTCCAGAACACCGGGCACGAGGACGTGCACGCGGCGCACAGGATGCACTTGGTGGTGTCGTCGAAGCGCTCGCGGTCCTCGGCGGACTGCAGGCGCTCGCGCGTCGGCTCGTTGCCCTTGGTGACCAGGAACGGCATGACGTCCCGGTACGCCTGGAAGAAGGGCTCCATGTCGACGATGAGGTCCTTCATCACCGTGAGGCCCTTGATGGCCTCGACCGTGATGGGCTTCTCCGGGTTGAGGTCCTTGATCAGCGTCTTGCAGGCGAGCCTGTTCTTGCCGTTGATCCGCATCGCGTCGGAGCCGCAGATGCCGTGCGCGCAGGACCGGCGGAAGGTCAGCGTGCCGTCGAGGTCCCACTTGATCTTGTGGAGACCGTCGAGCACGCGCTCCTTCGGGTCGATCTCGACCTGGAAGTCCTGCCAGGTCGACTCTTCCGAGATCTCCGGGTTGAACCGGCGGATCCGGAAGGTGACCGTGATGAACGGGGAGGCCGCGGCCGCCGCTTCCATCTCGTCCGTCTTGGACATGGTCGGGGTGGCCATCAGTACTTACGCTCCATCGGCTGGTAGCGGGTGACGACGACGGGCTTGTAGTCCAGCCGGATCGTGTCCTTGGCGTCCGCCCCGTCACCGACGACCTCGCGGTACGCCATGGTGTGGCGCATGAAGTTGACGTCGTCGCGGTTCGGGTAGTCCTCGCGGTAGTGGCCGCCGCGGGATTCCTTGCGCGCCAGGGCCGAGACGGCCATGACCTCGGCCAGGTCGAGCAGGTTGCCCAGCTCGATGGCCTCCAGCAGGTCCGTGTTGAACCGCTTGCCCTTGTCCTGGACGGACACGTGCAGGTACCGCTCGCGCAGCTCCGCGATCTTCTCGACCGCGGTCTTGATCGTCTGCTCGGTGCGGAACACCATCACGCAGGCGTCCATCGTCTCCTGGAGCTCCAGGCGCAGGTCGGCGACCCGCTCCTTGCCCGTGGAGTTGCGCAGCCGCTCGACCTGGTCGATGACCTGCTGCGCCGGGTTCTCCGGCAGGTCGACGTAGTCGTTCTCCGCCGAGTACTTGGCCGCCGCGATGCCGGAGCGCTTGCCGAAGACGTTGATGTCCAGCAGCGAGTTGGTGCCCAGGCGGTTGGCGCCGTGCACGGAGACGCAGGCGACCTCGCCGGCCGCGTACAGGCCCGGGACGACGGTGGTGTTGTCCGACAGGACCTCACCCTCGACGTTGGTCGGGATGCCGCCCATGGCGTAGTGCGCGGTGGGCTGGATCGGGATCGGGTCCGTGTAGGGCTCGATGCCGAGGTAGGTGCGCGCGAACTCCGTGATGTCGGGCAGCTTGGCGTCCAGCTGCTCCGGCGGGAGGTGCGTCAGGTCCAGGTACACGTGGTCGCCGGCCGGACCGCAGCCGCGGCCCTCGCGGATCTCGGTGTAGATGGAGCGCGAGACGACGTCACGGGACGCGAGGTCCTTCATGACCGGCGCGTACTTCTCCATGAAGCGCTCGCCGTCCTTGTTGCGGAGGATGCCGCCCTCACCGCGGGCGCCCTCCGTCAGCAGGATGCCCATGCGCCAGATGCCCGTCGGGTGGAACTGGAAGAACTCCATGTCCTCCAGCGGCAGACCGCGCCGGAAGCAGGCCGCCTGGCCGTCACCGGTGAGGGTGTGCGCGTTGGAGGTCACCTTGAAGAACTTGCCCGTGCCGCCGGAGGCGTAGATGACGGACTTCGCCTGGAAGACGTGGATCTCGCCGGTCGCCAGCTCGTACGCGACGACGCCGGCCGACTTCTGGACCCCGTCCTCCTCCACGAGGAGCTGGTCCAGGACGTAGAACTCGTTGAAGAACTCCACGCCCTCCTTGACGCAGTTCTGGTACAGCGTCTGGAGGATCATGTGGCCGGTGCGGTCCGCGGCGTAGCAGGACCGGCGGACCGGGGCCTCGCCGTGGTTGCGCGAGTGGCCGCCGAAGCGGCGCTGGTCGATGGTGCCGTCCGGGGTGCGGTTGAACGGCAGGCCCATCTTCTCCAGGTCGAGGACGGCGTCGATGGCCTCCTTCGCCAGGATCTCGGCGGCGTCCTGGTCGACCAGGTAGTCACCGCCCTTGACCGTGTCGAAGGTGTGCCACTCCCAGTTGTCGTCCTCCACGTTGGCGAGCGCGGCGGCCATGCCGCCCTGCGCCGCGCCCGTGTGGGAGCGGGTCGGGTACAGCTTCGTGAGCACGGCGGTGCGGCTGCGCTTCGTCGACTCGATGGCCGCGCGCATGCCCGCGCCACCGGCGCCGACGATGACGGTGTCGTACTTGTGGATCTTCATCAGGAATCGCCTCAGCCCGTGCCGCGGATGTTCGGGTCGAAGGTGAAGATCACCAGCGTGCCCAGAAGGATGGTGAACACCGTGGCGGTGTAGAGCAGGCCCTTCAGCCACAGCCGCGTGTTGGCGCGCTCCGCGTAGTCGTTGATGACGGTACGCAGACCGTTGGCGCCGTGCAGCATCGCCAGCCACAGCATCAACAGGTCCCAGCCCTGCCAGAACGGCGAGGCCCAGCGGCCCGCCACGAAGGCGAAGCCGATCTTGGACACGCCGCCGTCCAGCACGAGCTGGATGAGCAGGTGGCCGATGACCAGGACGACCAGGACGATGCCCGAGAGGCGCATGAAGAGCCACGCGACCATCTCGAAGTTGCCGCGGGTCGCGCGGGGCGTCTTGCTGGTGCGCTTGCGCGGGGCCTCGATGTACGGCGCCGGGTTGTCGACGTCGTAGAGGCTCACGCCCTCCACGTCGCTGATGCCCTGGGCGGAAGAAGTGTCAGAAGACATGCGTGTCACTTCCCGAACAGTTCGAGGTAGGCGTGGTGCAGGACGGGGTACACGGCCCCGGCCATCAGCACGACCCAAACGCCCACCACGGACCAGAGCATCTGCTTCTGGTAGCGGGGGCCCTTGGACCAGAAGTCCACGGCGATGACACGGAGACCGTTGAGCGCGTGGAAGAGGATTGCGGCGACGAGGCCGTACTCCATCAGCGCGACGATCGGCGTCTTGTAGGTAGCCACGACATCGTCGTACGCCTCGGGGGAGACGCGGACGAGAGCGGTGTCGAGGACGTGTACGAACAGGAAGAAGAAGATGAGGACGCCGGTGACTCGATGAGCCACCCAGGACCACATTCCTTCCCGGCCGCGGTACAACGTTCCAGCCGGCACGGAAAACCCTCCGGAAGCGGGGCGGGGGCCAGCCGGCTTCATTGTCGGTCGGGCCCGGCCGGGTACGGTCCTCCGGCCCCGGACATCGTAGCGACGCTTTGTCGGTTCCCTTGCGCGGGGGCCATCGGTGTGATCAAACAGGCACGGACGGACTATCCCACAGGAGCGAAACGCCCCAATTCAGACGCGTCGTCGGTGGTTCCGGCACCGGCCCCGCCCGACATGTGGAGAAAACCCACGAGGTGGGCGAGTCGTGAACACGCGACCCGGCGCAGCTCGTCGGCCGAGGTGGCCCGCTCCTCGTCGAGCTCGTGCGCCATCCGCCGCCGGATCGCGGCCAGCACCTGGTGCGCGTGCTCCTCGGCCGGGTGCCCGTCGAGGCAGATCACGAAGGCGTGCCCGAACTTCCGCTCGTACTCCGCGTGCGCCGCGCCCAGCGCGAGGTGCGCGGCGTACGGGGCGTCGGGGGCCAGCTCCGCCGAGGACTCCTGGGCGAGCGCCTGGGCCAGGTCCGCCTGGCGCAGGTCGTACGCCGCCTCGTCCGCGGCGGCCAGCAGCGCGTCCAGGTCCGGGTACGGCCGGTGCTCGGCCACGCGGTGCGCCCAGCGGTCGCTGCCGCAGCAGCGCAGCAGGGCCTCCCGGGCGGACTCGGCCGACGCCGCGTTGAACCGAGCCAGCGCGCTGCCGCGGACCTGCGCCGGAAGGTGGCTGGACAGCGTGGGGCTCCTCGGGATGCTGGTGGGGTGTCACGCCACGCTATCGACGCGGAGGCCCGGGCGACGTACCCAACCGCGGATTTCACCCGGAAGAGAGCCGAAAGGAGGAGATGGGGTGGGTTGCGGAGGTTGTGGAGGGGAAGGCGACCGAGACCGCCACCCCCCACAGGAGAGGCCCCGGCCGCCATCCGTTACGGGCTCGTGCGACAAGCCCGTACCCCTGTCAGCGCCGCGAGTGCGTTTTGTGTCACACCTCGCTTCGCGCACGGTTGGTTGCAGGTTGTACAACGCGTGGACGGGAGCCGCGACACGCCGTAACGTGCTGATTTGCGCCAGACGTACAGGACAGTGAACGGGTTGGGGACTTTGCTGGGGGACGACGCGGAGCTGACCGCCGCGGTGCTCGCGGCACAGGACGGCGACGAGAGCGCGTTCCGTACTGTGTACCGCGCGGTGCACCCGCGCCTGCTGGGCTATGTCCGCACGCTCGTCGGGGACGGCGACGCCGAGGACGTGACCTCCGAGGCCTGGCTGCAGATCTCCCGCGACCTCGACTCCTTCACCGGCGACGCCGACCGCTTCCGCGGCTGGGCCGCGCGCATCGCGCGCAACCGCGCCCTCGACCACATGCGGATGCGCGGCCGACGCCCCGCCATCGGCGGCGACGAGAGCGAACTCACCGGCCGCGCCGCCGACTGCGACACCGCGGGCGAGGCCATGGAGGCCCTCTCCACCGGCCGCACCATGGCCCTGATCGCCCAGCTCCCGCAGGACCAGGCGGAGGCCGTCGTGCTGCGCGTGGTCGTCGGCCTCGACGCCAAGAGCGCGGCCGAGACCCTGGGCAAGCGACCCGGCGCCGTACGGACCGCGGCGCACCGCGGGCTCAAGCGGCTCGCCGAGCTGATCGTGAGCGAGAACGACCTCGTGGCGGGTGGCGGGTCGGGCGACGGAGCGGGTGGCGGGGCGGGCGGCGGGCGCGCCGCGGGCCTCGGGGATAATCGGCCCGGCCGCACCGGTGACGGAGGCGGCAGTGGAGCAACGGGAGCCGCCGGGGACACCGGTGGCGGCCGGGATCTGGACGCCGTACCCGCCCAGCGGGGCCGGTTCGGGGGGCTCGCGGAGCGAACCGGTGTGACGCATTCACGTTGGCGGACGCAGAAGGACATGTGATGGCCGACGATCGCACCAGGTGGCTGGACAAAGCCGCGGCGGACAGACTGCTGCGCGGTGAACCGGTGGACCCGAGCGGTGACTTCCGCATCCGCGCGGACGCCGCCCGGCTGCGCGACGCCCTGGACTCCCTCGCTCCCCGCGCGGCCGCCACGACCGAACTGCCCGGAGAGGCCGCCGCGCTGGCCGCCTTCCGCGCGGCGCACCCGGACCGTGCGGCCGGCCGATCGGTCGGCGTCGCCGCCGGTGCTGCCGCCGCCGGTGCTGTCGGTGCGGAACCGCTGGTCGCCATCGTTCCCGTACCGACGCCGACCGCGGTCGGCGTCGCGGGCGGGACGGCCCGTGCCCCGCGCCGGGTCGGCGCGTGGCGCCTCGGCCTCGCGGCCGCCGTCGCCAGCGTGGCCATCGGCGGCGTCGCGGCCAGCGCGGGCGCCGGCCTCTTCGACCGCGCCCTGCACCTGAACGCGGGCCCCCTGCCCACGGCCGAAGTCAGCGCCGAGGACACCCCGGAGCCGGTCGGCGGCACCGCCGCACCGAGCGCCCCGGCGCCCCGGTGGTCGCGGCCGTCGGACGCCGGCAGCACCCCGGGCGGCCCGCACACCCCGGGCCCGGAGGGCCGCGCCACCCCGGGCGCCACCGGCGCCGCCGCGAGCGGCGGGAACAACGGCGGAGCGGGCGGTACGGACGGCACGGGCGCCACCACGGGCAACGGCGCGGGCAAGGACAACCGCGAGCACTTCGGGATCACCGAGGGCGGCGGCGCAGGGGAGGGCAAGGACACCCTGCGCGGGGCGGCCGACCTGTGCCGCGACTTCAACTCCGGGCGGCTCAGCGGCGACCGCGAGAACCGGTTGAACCTGCTGGCCAAGGGCCGTCAGAAGGTCCAGCGCTACTGCGACGAGCTGCTGAAGAGCACCCCGGGCACCCCGCCGAAGGGGACCGGCCCGACGGACCCGCTGCCCGTTCCGGGCCCCGGGCCGGGCCCGGGCACCGGGGACCCGTCGGGTGCGGCGGGCTCGCTGGGCCTGCGCCTGCGCCGCTGAAAGGCGCCCCGCGCACCCGCTCTGAGCTGGCTGTAACACTTTTCGAACCACCGGCGCAGTAACAAGTGAGCCGACTGGTCATCGGCCGCGCATGAGCCGGGGTTCCCCCCGTACCCCTGGGCTCTGCGCAACCTGGCGCGGGCGGGGTTCGTTCCCCCGGCCCTGCCCGCGCCTCTTACTTCCGTCTCCCGGCCACCGGCTACCGGCCCCGGTGACCTTCCCCGGTCACCGGACCGCCCCGGTCACCAGTAGACGACGACCTTGTCGCCGACCTTCACCTGGTCGTAGAGCGCCGACAGCTTCGCCTTGTCGCGCACGTTCACGCAGCCGTGCGAGGCACCCGCGTAGCCCCGGGCCGCGAAGTCCGACGAGTAGTGCACGGCCTGGCCCTCGCTGAAGAACATCGAGTACGGCATCGGCGTGTGGTAGATCGTCGAGACCCAGTCCTTCGCCTTCCATCCCACCTGGAACTCGCCCTCGCGGGTCGGGGTGTTCTCCGAGCCGAAGCGCACGTCCATCGTGGAGACGACCTTGCCGTCGATCATCCAGGCCAGGGTGCGGCTCTCCTTGCTGATGCACATCACCCGGCCCTTCATACAGCGCGCGTCCGGCGCGTCGACCTGGTTCGTCGTCGGCGACATCTCCTCGGCGGTGGGCTTCTTGCTGGCGCTCTGGACCTTCTTCCAGGTGGCGTCGTCCACCGAGCCGGACACGGTCAGCTGGTGCTTCGTCTGGAAGGCCTTGACCGCCGCGATCGTCTTGGAACCGTAGAAGCCCGTGGGCGTCGCGCCGAACATGCCGAGCTGCTTGAGCCGCGCCTGGAGCTCGCGCACGTTGTCGTCCTCCGTGCCCTCGGCCATCAGGTACTTGACCTGGGAGGCGGAGGCGGAGGCCGAGGGGGACCCGGACGCCGAAGCGGAAGCCGAGGGCGAGGCGTCGCCCGGCTTGTTGTCCTGGGCCGACGGCGAGGCCGGGGTCGAGGCGGCCGGGCTGGAGGCGGCCGGCCCCTTCGACTCCGACTTCTGCGGCCCGCAGGCGGTGGCGGTGGCGGCGAGAGCCACCGCGGTGGCCACTCCGAGCGTGCGGATGACGACTCTCTGGCGGTTCAGGCGGTGCATGGCAGGTCCCCCGGTTTCTATGACGTGTAACTAGACGATGCCTCGCGGGCGCGGATAGTTGCGGGCGCTCCCGGGATGTTGCGCCTTTGTGACCGGAGGCCGCTGCGGAGCCGTTCTACCAGGCCGGGCCCCCTCTCCGTGGCGGGCAACGGGGCGTGTACGGGCACTATGTTTCGGCCACCTGGTTCTGAGACACTCCGGACATGTATGGCGTCACAGACCTTCCGACCTACCTCGCCGGCCTCGTCCTGATCATCCTGCTGCCCGGCCCGAATTCGTTGTACGTGCTGTCCGTGGCCGCCCGACGCGGCGTACGGACCGGATACAAGGCCGCCGCCGGGGTGTGGACCGGGGACGCCGTGCTGATGACGCTGGCGGCGGTGGGGGCGGCCTCGCTGCTCCAGGCCAGCCCGGTGGTGTTCGGGGTGGTGAAGGTGCTGGGCGCCGGCTACCTGTCGTGGCTGGCGGTGGGGATGCTGCGGGGGGCCTGGGCGATGTGGCGGGCGCGGGGGGCGGAGCCGGAGGCGGTCGCCGCCGCGGCTGCCGCGCCGTCCGGTCCGGAGCGCCCGTACCGCCGGGCGCTGTTGATCAGCCTGCTCAACCCGAAGGCCATCCTGTTCCTGATGTCCTTCTTCGTGCAGTTCGTGGACCCCGCGTACCCCTACCGGGGGCTGTCGTTCCTGCTGCTGGGATCACTGCTGCAGGTCGGCAGCTTCCTGTACCTCACGCTCCTGATATTCGGCGGCACCCGCCTCTCGGCGGCCTTCACCCGCCGCCGTCGCCTCTCGGCCGGAGCCACCTCGATGGCGGGCGTCCTCTTCCTCGGCTTCGCGGCGAAACTGGCGACGAGCTGACCCCTGCGGGGTGCGGGCCGTGAACGTCGGTTCAGCGCAGGCGGCGTAGGACCGCTCGGCGGAGGCGGCGCAGGGTGCGGTGGGTGGCCAGGGGGGTCAGGCGGGTCGGGACGCGGCCGCCCGGGAGGGCCAGGGAGGTCAGGCGGCGGCGGGTGAAGTAGGGGCGGGTGCGCGGGGTCAGGTGCGCCGCCAGGTACGCCTCGGCTTCGGGGCGGCGGGCCGCCAGGACCTTCGGCTGCATCGTGAAGCCGACCGCCGTCAGGAGGGCGGTGAGGTCGGGGAGCGGGGGCGTGGGCTCCGCCAGGTCCGGGACCAGGGCGTCCACCAGGACCAGGGGGACGCGGTTGCTGTTCTGGTACGGGGTGAGGCGGGCCAGCACCTGTTCCGTGCCGATCCGGGCCACCGGGAGTCCGTACAGGGTCGCGGCCGTGAGCAGGGCGGTGGAGAAGCAACCCACGACCAGGGCGGGGCGGATGCTCGCGAACAGGGTCTCGGCGAGCACCGTCGCGGGCAGCACCCGCAAGGGCACGCCGAGGCGCGCCGCCTCCTCCTCGGCCCGCCGGGAGTACCCGGCCGGGGCGCCGGGGTGCGGTTTGAACAGCAGCCGCCGGTGTCCCCGGGCGTGGGCGCCCCGGACCATCGCGGCGTGCAGTTCCTCCTCCTCCGCGGCCGTGAGCAGGTCGAGCGCGGACAGGTACTGGCCGAGGAGCAGGGCCGGCGGCTCCGGGTCCTCGGCCGGGCCGGCCTCCGGCGCCGGGAGTTCCGCCAAGACCTTCAGGAAGGCGTCCGTCGGGACCGTCCGGGCCGGTACGCCGAACTCGGTCAACAGCAGCGGTTCCAGCCCGGGCATCAGGTCCAGGTGCAGGACGCGCCGCACCCGGGTGCCGAGCTGCGGATCGAGCCGGAAGCGGGTCGGGCCGTAGCTCATCAGCCCGTCGGCGTAGACCTCGACGGCCGCGCCGGGGAAGAGTTGGCACAGCGCCTGGGCCGGGGCGACCTGTACGGACTCCACGTACAGCTCGATCCGGTCGTCGCCCAGGCCCCAGAGCGCGCGCAACTGGCGTTCCCACAAGGGGGCGTCCTGCGGTCGCGGGGTCCAGGCGCCGGGGTGGAAGGGGGCGATCGTCTCGTTCCAGTCGAGGACCTCGTCGAAGCGGGTGCGCAGGGCGTCGAAGCCCGGCATCGAGGCGAGGGCCGGAGAGACCTCCGGCACCGGGGCGTTGTTGCTGGTCAACAGGATGCGGTGGACCGGCGGATCCGCCGGGTCGGTGGGGTCGCAGGCCCCCGCGTCGACGGCGGCGGCGAGGGTGGCCGTCCCGTACAGGGTGGACGCGAGGAAGATCTGGGTGGTGGGCCGGTTCACGCCGACGCCCCCCGGGTCGAAGGGGTGCGGCGCAGCAGTCGCCGCAGCAGGGCGCTCCGTTCGGCGTCCATCGAATTCAGCGTCTCGTCGAGCAGCGGCCGGGGCATTCGCCGGAGCGCTTCCGCACTCATCGAGCGGAGTTTTCGGGCCACGGCCGGTTCGAACCTTTCCATGGATCCGATGTGGTGGGCGATAATTGCGCAATACGTGCGAACGGCTTTCGGGAGGAGGTCCGCGGATTCATGATCTTGGGCGGTTTCCGACAGGACCTGATCGAATGCGCGGATGAAATCGAGCTGACGCTCGTCGCCGATCTGCGTCAAGGAGGTGGAGACCCCGCGCCGGTAGAAGACCCCGGGCAGGCCGACCGCCGCGAACGAGCGCGCCCCGCGGTGCAGCCGCCAGATCCACGGCCGGTCCTCCGCGGTCCGCAGCCCGTCCGTGAAGTGCAGCAGCCCCCGGTCGAGGAGGCGCCGGTGGTACATCCCGGCCCAGGCGTACGGGTAGTCCACCGAGGTGGACCGCCCGGCGGGCAGGATGGCGCCGCGCGGGTCGGCCACCACGTCGTACGGGCCGTGCGGGACGCGCTGCACGACCCGCTCCCGGCCGGTCACCTGGACGTGGTCCGTACGGACGAAGTCGCAGTTCAGGCCCTGGATGGCGGCCAGGGTGCGGGTGAGGTGGCCGGGGGCGAGCCAGTCGTCGCCGTCCAGGAAGGCCAGGTACTCGCCGCGCGCCGCGTCCAGGCCGGTGTTGCGGGCCGTGGCCAGACCGCCGTTGCGGTCGCACCGCAGGTGCACGGCCCCGGGCAGCTCGCGGACCGCCCGCCGCAGCAGCTCGCCCGTCCCGTCCGTCGAACAGTCGTCGACGAGGAGGAACTCGATGTCGTCCCTCGCGTTGCGGCCGAGGCTCGTCAGGGCGTCCGGGGCGTATGCGCGCACGTTGTAGAACGGCACGACGACAGAGAGCTTCAGCACCCGGGCGACGTTATGGGGGCGTCCCGGCATTCGCCATGGACCGGACGAGGACTTCGTGTGAACGACGCGCGGCGGCTGCGTTAACCCGCCCGCCTCCGCATTTCGCCGACGGCTTGTTAACCCGCTGTTGCATGCTCGTTGGGCCGGTCAAGCCAATTCCCGCATAGCTTCTCGGTCGTGCCAG
The DNA here is from genome assembly GCF_044759975.1 of Streptomyces sp. NPDC098789. NCBI lineage: Bacteria > Bacillati > Actinomycetota > Actinomycetes > Kitasatosporales > Streptomycetaceae > Streptomyces > Streptomyces sp. NPDC098789. The sequence goes on along the minus strand of NZ_JBIWAJ010000011.1, from coordinate 85,061 downwards.
TAAGCCAGCGGGTCGCCGTTCTCGCCGATTCCGATACGCGATGGAAATGGGGCGCGCTCACCGCCCGCGAACTCGTGCCGGGCACGCCGGACCCCTCGGGGACCGGCGGCCACCACCTCACCGGATACCTGCTGCGCGGCCGGGCCACGCCCACCGCCCGCCAGCTCGGCGAAGTGGGCGCCCGGGTCGACCGACTGACCGAGGTGACCTGCGCCGGATTCCTCGACGAGCTGCGCCGCGAACGCTACGACGTGGTCGTCCTCGCCCTCGTCGGCGGCGCCGTCCAGGCCGTCCTGCACGGCGTGCGCGCCCTGTGGCCCGAGCCGGCGGCGCGCCCCGTGCTCGTCACCGGGTACGTCGGCGTCGTCTACGAGAAGCTCGCCGACGGGCTGCTGCTGCGCCACGGCGCCGACCTGGTCCTCGCCAACTCCCGCCACGACGCGCAGCGCTTCCGCGCCGTGTACGAGGGGGTCGGCGCCGACGCCGGAGCCGTCACCGAGACCGCCCTGCCCTTCCTCGGCGGCGCGCCGTACGAGGGAGCGGGCGGCGGCCGGGCCCGCACCGTGGTCTTCGCCGCCCAGCCCTCCGTGCCCGAGAGCCGCGCCGACCGCACGTACCTGCTCGCCCGGGCCGCCGGGCACGCCAGGGCCCACCCCGACCGCGAGGTGCTGATCAAGCTGCGCAGCCGCCCCGGCGAGCACACCACGCACTTGGAGGAACTCCCCTACCAGCGGCTCGCGGACCGGCTGCCCGGCGGGCTGCCCGCCAACTGCCGCCTGGTGTACGGGAACATGGGGGAGGTCCTGGACCGCACCGACCTGCTGGTGACCGTGTCCTCGACCGCCGCGCTGGAATCCCTGCACCGGGGGATCCCCACCGCCGTCCTCACCGACCTCGGCGTCCGCGAGGCCCTGGGCAACCACCACTTCACCGGCTCCGGCTGCCTCGCCTCCTGGGACCGGCTCGACGCCGGGCTGCTGCCGACGGGGGACCCCGGCTGGCTCGCCGCGCAGGGGGTGCTGGCCGACGCCGGGGCCTTCGACGCGGCCCGCGCCCGGGTCGCGGAGCTGGCCGCGCTGCCGCTGCTGGCGCCGCCGGACCCGTACTACACGCTCACCACCGCGCCCGGGTACCTGCCCGGACTGCTGGCCCGCCACCACCTGGCCCCCGACGGCACCCCGCTGCCCGGCTCGACGCGGCCCGCCGCGGGGGAGTCCCGGCTGCGCGGCTGGCTGCGCGGGCGGCTGCGGGAGGCGGCGCGGGGCGCGTACCGGCACGGGGTCCAGCGGGTGGCCCCGACGATCCGCAGGATGGGGGAGCTGTGAGGGTGCTGGCCGTGATCCCGGCCCGGGGAGGCTCCAAGGGGGTGCCCGGCAAGAACCTCGCGGAGGTGGCCGGCGTGCCCCTGGTCGGCCGGGCGGTGCGCGCCGCGCTGGCCGCGCCCACCGTCACCGACGTGGTGGTCTCCACCGACTCCGACGCGGTCGCCGACGCGGCGCGGGCGGCGGGGGCCGACGCCCTGCGCCGCCCGGCGGCGCTCGCCGGGGACGCCGCGAGCAGCGAGAGCGCCGTGCTGCACGCCCTGGAGTCCTTCGAAGAACTGCACTCGGTCACCGTGGACGTGGTCCTCCTGGTCCAGTGCACGAGCCCCTTCCTCACGGCCTCCGACGTGGAGGGCGTCGCCGCGGCGGTGGCGGGCGGGGCCGCGGACTCGGCGCTGACGGTGGCGCCCTTCCACGGCTTCCTCTGGCGCGCCCCGGACCAGCGCGCCCCGGACCAAGGCGCCGCAGAGGCCGCCGCGGGCGCCGTCACGGGGGGCGGGGTCACGGGCGTCAACCACGATCCCGCCGTCCGGCCGCGCCGCCAGGACCGGCCCCGGGACCTGTTGGAGACCGGCGCGGCGTACGCCATGGACGCGGCCGGCTTCCGGGCCGCCCGGCACCGCTTCTTCGGCCGGGTCCTCCCGGTGCCCACCGACCCGTCCCGGGTCCTGGAGGTCGACGACCCCCACGACCTGGCCCGCGCCCGCGCCCTGGCCCCCCTGCTGGACGACCCGCCACCACCCCGCACCCGCAAGCGCACCCGTACGCGCACCCGCACCGAAGGGCGTCACCTGACATGAGCGTCACCTCCAACCCCCGCCTGCGCCGGATCGGATCGCGCACCGCCGGTCCCGGTCGGCCCGTCTACGTCGTCGGTGAGATCGGCATCAACCACAACGGCGACCTGGACACGGCCCTCGCGCTCGTTGACGCGGCCGCGGACGCCGGGTGCGACGCCGTCAAGTTCCAGAAGCGGACCCCCGAGATCTGCACCCCGCGCGAGCAGTGGGACGTCGAACGCGACACCCCCTGGGGTCGGATGAGGTACATCGACTACCGCCACCGGGTGGAGTTCGGCGAGGCCGAGTACCGCGCCGTCGACGCCCACTGCGCCGAGCGCGGCATCGACTGGTTCGCCTCCCCGTGGGACACGGAGGCCGTCGCCTTCCTGGAGGGGTTCGGCGTGCCCGCCCACAAGGTGGCCTCGGCCTCCCTCACCGACGACGAGCTGCTGCGGGCCGTACGCGCCACCGGCAAGACGGTCGTGCTCTCCACGGGCATGTCCACGCCGCGCCAGATACGGCACGCGGTGGAGGTGCTCGGCAGCGACAACATCCTTCTGTGCCACGCCACTTCGACCTACCCGGCCAAGGCCGAGGAGTTGAACCTGCGGGTGATCAACACCTTGCAGGAGGAGTACCCGAACGTCCCGATCGGCTACTCCGGCCACGAGACGGGCCTCCAGACCACGCTGGCCGCCGTCGCGCTGGGCGCCTCCTTCGTCGAGCGGCACATCACCCTCGACCGGGCGATGTGGGGCTCGGACCAGGCGGCCTCCGTCGAGCCCGGCGGCCTGCACCGGCTGGTCCGCGACATCCGCACCATCGAGGCCGCGCTCGGTGACGGGATCAAGCGGGTCTACCCCTCCGAGCTCGCCCCGATGAAGAAGCTCCGCCGGGTCCAGGGCGCCCTGGCCGGGGTCTGACCCCCCGCCCCCAGCCTCCCCGGCGCCCCCTCCCCTCCCCGGCGCCTCCGACGAAGGAGCACCCGATGACCCCCACCGCCGCCACCCTCGCCCTCGTCGAGAGTCCGGTCCAGCTCCTGAACGCGCTGGAGTGGGCCCACGCGAGAGGCGCCGACGACGCGGCCCGCGGCCCGCTGCTCGGCTCCGTCCCGCGCCAGCCGGCCTACCGCGAGGCCCACCGGGAGCCGGGCGGCGGCGCGGGCGGCGCGGCGCCGCTGCGGATCGTCGTGCTGCCGCCCACCGACCCCATGTCCCGCGGGCAGCTGCGCCGGATGGCCGGGCTGGCCCGCGACGAGGGCCACGAGGTGCGCTGGCAGGAGGCCCGGGGCGGCAAGCTGGCCCCCTTCAAGGCGCTCGTCGCGCTGGTGCGCGAGGTGCGGGCCGCCCGCCGCGTCGTCATCGGCGACCCCTTCTCCCGCTACGTCCAGCTGCTGCTCACCCTGGTCCGCGCCGACGAGCTGGTCGTCGTCGACGACGGCACCGCCACCATGGAGTTCATCGACCGGACCGCGCGCGGCGAACGGCTGGTGCGCTGGCACCGGGCGGGCGGCGGCGGCCTGCCGGGCCGGATCCGCGAGCTGGCGTACGCGCCGGTCTCCGGGACCGCGCGCCGCCGGTTCACCGCGGTGCGCGAGGGGCGCCGGGTCGAGGTGTTCACCTCGATGCCCGTCACCGCGCCGCCGGGCATGGGGCTGCGGCTCAACGACTTCGGCTGGGCCCGCTCGCGCTTCGGCCCGCCGCGGCTGACCAAGGGCACCGACCTGGTGGGCACCTCGCTGGTCGAGACGGGCGTGGTGGACCCGGACCGCTATCTGGCGGCCGTACGGGCGCTGGCCCGCGAGCACGGCGCCACCCGCTACTTCGCGCACCGCAGGGAGTCCCCGGACAAGCTGCGGGCGCTGAGCGAGGCGACCGGACTGGAGATCGTCCGGCCGGACCTGCCGCTGGAGCTGATCGCCCGCCGGGGGCCGGTCGGCCGGACCGTCGTCAGCTTCCCCTCGACGGTCGTGCACACCCTGCCGTACGCGCTCGCGGGCACCGGGGTCACCGTCGCGGTCCGGGAGATCGATCCGGCCTGGCTCACCCGGAACGCGTCCCCGCGGGCCCGCGGCTTCCTCGCCGGGGTCACCGAGACCGCCCGTGATGTGCGCAGACTCCCCGCCCACACCGCCCAGACGGCTCGATGAGCGGCGGAGTTTACCCCCGGGGGTATGCGCTCATGCGCCCAGAGGTCGGGTTTTCTTCGCCTAACGGGTTGAACTTTTCCTGATCTACGGCCAGTTGACCCGTCCGTGCGCCTACCCTTCAACGGGTGAACCAGTTGATGTCCCGCGAGTCACTGACCGCCCTGCCCGGCGAGCCCGCCCAGCCCGAGCTGCCCGGTACGCTGCCGGACCACCTGCGTGCCGAACTGATCGCGTTCCGCCGGGACTTGCACATGCATCCCGAACTCGGGCACCAGGAGTTCCGCACCACCGCCGCGCTCAAGGCGAGGTTGGAGAAAGCGGGCCTGCGACCACGGGTACTGGACTCCGGTACCGGGCTCATCTGTGACGTCGGCAGCTGGGACGGAGTGGTGCCGATGCTCGCCATCCGCGCGGACATCGACGCCCTGCCCATTCCGGACGCCAAGACCCACGTGTCCTACCGCTCCACCGTCCCGGACCGCGCCCACGCCTGCGGTCACGACGTGCACACCGCCGTGGTGCTCGGCACCGGCCTGGTCCTGGCCGAGCTGGACCGCCAGGGGCTGCTGCCCCGGCCCGTGCGGCTGCTCTTCCAGCCCGCCGAGGAGGTGCTGCCGGGCGGTGCCACCGAGGCCATCGACTCCGGCGCGCTGGACGGCGTGGGCAAGATGATCGCGGTGCACTGCGACCCGCGCGTGGACGCCGGCCGGATCGGCCTGCGGGCCGGCCCGATCACCTCGGCCTGCGACCGGCTGGAGGTCACCCTTGACGGGGCCGGCGGGCACACCGCCCGGCCGCACCTGACCACCGACCTGGTGACGGCGGCGGCCCGGATCGCGCTCGACGTGCCCGCGCTGCTGTCCCGCCGGATGGACGCCCGTAGCGGCATGGCCGTCACCTGGGGCCGGATCGAGGCCGGGCACGCCTGCAACGTCATCCCGATGCACGCCGAGCTGTCCGGGACCGTGCGCTGCCTGGACCTGGCCGCCTGGCACGAGGCGCCGGAGCAGGTGCACGCGGCGATCGACGAGATCGCGACGATGCACCGGGCCAAGTCGACGATCAACTACGTCCGCGGGGTGCCGCCGGTCGTCAACGATCCGGCCGTCGTCGAGCTGCTGCGCGAGTCGATGGCGGCGCGGCGCGGTGCGGACTCGATCGAGGACACCGAGCAGAGCCTGGGCGGCGAGGACTTCTCCTGGTACCTGGAGCACGTGCCGGGCGCGATGGCCCGGCTCGGGGTGCGCGCGCCGGGGGACACCGCCAAGCGCGACCTGCACCGCGGCGACTTCGACGTGGACGAGTCCGCGATCGCCGTCGGGGTGGAGTTCTTCACCGCCGCCGCGCTCCTCGACGGGCGCCGCGCAAGGCCGATCAGGTAAAGCTCCGTACAACAACCGAGAAGCGGGGGGTGGCCGCGTCCGGCCCTTGATACACAAGGGCTGGACGCCTGTCCGGTTACCAATCGGTCACTGTCCGGTTCGCGACGATCCGATAACGACTCATGTACGGGTCTTTAACTGACATCTACGCGCGTTACGATCGCGGCGAAACCAGCGCCGGTCCCGGCGCTTCGGTCAGGTTTTGAAGGAGCCTCCCCTTGCGCCGGATCACCAGGATCGCCACCGTGGGCATCGCCTCCGCGGCGCTCGCCCTCTCGGCCACCGCCTGTGGCGGTAAGAAGTCCTCGGACACCGGATCTTCCTCCGACAAGAAGGAAGCTTCCGTCGCCATCGCGTACGACATCGGTGGCCGTGGCGACCAGTCGTTCAACGACGCCGCCTACGCGGGCCTCCAGCAGGCCGAGAAGGACTTGAAGGTCAAGGGCGCCGAGGCGGAGCCCACCGACGGCGAGGGCGAGGCGGACAAGGTCCAGCGCCTCACCGAGCTGGCCCGCAAGGGCAACAACCCGGTCATCGGCGTCGGCTTCTCCTACGCCCCGGCCATCAAGAAGGTCGCGCCGAAGTTCCCGAAGACCACCTTCGGCATCATCGACGACACCTCGGTGACCGGCCCGAACATCGCCAACCTGGTGTTCAACGAGGAGCAGGGCTCCTACCTGGCCGGCGTCGCCGCCGCCAAGGTCTCCAAGACCGGCACGGTCGGCTTCATCGGTGGTGTCGAGGTCCCGCTGATCAAGAAGTTCGAGGCGGGCTTCACGCAGGGCGTCAAGGACACCAACCCGAACGCCAAGGTGCTCTCGCACTACCTGACCCAGCCGCCGAACTTCGACGGCTTCTCCAAGCCCGACCTCGGCAAGGCCACGGCGCAGGGTCAGCTCGACGCCGGCGCCGACGTGATCTACGCCGCCGCCGGTCTGGCCGGCTCGGGTGCCATCGAGGCCACCGCCGCCAAGGGCAAGTGGGCCATCGGCGTCGACTCGGACCAGTACAACCAGGCGGGTCTGGTCAAGTACAAGGACCGCATCCTGACCTCGGTCACCAAGCAGGTCCAGCAGTCCGTCTTCAACCTCATCAAGTCGGTCGAGGACGGCAAGCCGCAGACGGGCGAGATCCGCTACGGCCTGGACAAGGACGGCGTCGGCCTGGCCGACTCCAACCCCGAGTACAAGAAGATGACCGACGTCATCGCCGCGGTGAACCAGGCGAAGGCCGACATCATCGCGAAGAAGATCACGGTCAAGACCACTCCGTAACGTCTTGACTGACGGGTCGACATGGTTTCCGGGGTCCGGGCAGCGGTCTCTACCGCTCCCGGGCCCCGAGCCGTCTTCCTCGGTTCTTGATCGCTTTTTCTGGCCACTTGGCCGCAAGTTTTCACTTCCGACAGTGCTACGCGCGTAGAGGCATCGTGGACGCGATACCTTCTCTCCTCCGCTCTGTCCCCCCTGCCGCCACGGCATTTCCAGCTCCTTCCGCGCCAAGGAGAGTGCGTCATCAACGCGTCCAGCCCCCCTCTCGCCGTAGAACTGAACGGCATTACCAAGCGCTTCCCCGGCGTCGTCGCCAACAAGGACATCGCGATCAGCGTCCGCAAGGGCACGGTCCACGCCTTGATCGGTGAGAACGGCGCCGGCAAGTCGACCCTGATGAAGATCCTCTACGGCATGCAGAAGCCGGACGAGGGCACCATCGCGATCGACGGGGAGCAGGTCACCTTCTCCAGCCCCGGCGACGCCATCGCCCGCGGCATCGGCATGGTGCACCAGCACTTCATGCTCGCCGACAACCTCACCGTCCTGGAGAACGTCGTCCTCGGCGGCGAGAAGCTCTACGGCATCGGCGCGAAGGCGCGCAAGAAGATCATGGAGATCTCCGACGCGTACGGCCTGGGCGTGCGCCCGGACGCCCTCGTCGAGGACCTCGGCGTCGCCGACCGGCAGCGCGTGGAGATCCTCAAGGTCCTCTACCGCGGCGCGAAGATCCTCATCCTCGACGAGCCGACCGCGGTGCTCGTCCCGCAGGAAGTGGACGCGCTCTTCGACAACCTGCGCGAGCTCAAGGCCGAGGGCCTGACCGTCATCTTCATCTCGCACAAGCTGGGCGAGGTGCTGAAGGTCGCCGACGACATCACCGTCATCCGGCGCGGCACGACGGTCGGCACCGCCGACCCGCGCGACCCCAAGACCACGACCAAGCTGCTCGCCGAGCTGATGGTCGGCTCCGAACTCCCCTCGCCCGAGACGCGCGAGTCCACGGTGACGACGACCCCGATGCTCCGGGTCGAGGGTCTGACCGTCGCCGAGACCGGCATCGTCGCCGTCTCCCACACGAGTTCGGCCCGCATGATCTCGCCGCTCGACCACTACGTGGACGAGAGCGCCGAGGTCGGCAGGCTGTTGCTCGACGGGGTCAGCCTCACGATCCACAAGGGCGAGATCCTTGGGATCGCGGGCGTCGAGGGCAACGGCCAGACCGAGCTGATCGAGGCCCTCATGGGCATGACCGTCCCCGACGCGGGCGTGGTCACCCTGGACGGCGTCGACATCACCAGGACCTCGGTCCGCAAGCGCCGCGAAGGCGGCATCGGTTACATCCCCGAGGACCGCCACCGGCACGGCCTGCTGCTGGAGTCCTCCCTCTGGGAGAACCGCATCCTGGGCCACGTCACCGAGGCGCCCAACTCCAAGCGCGGCATCCTCGACCCGAAGGCCGTCCGCAAGGACACCGAGCGGATCGTGCGCGAGTACGACGTCCGCACGCCCGGCATCGACGTCACGGCGGCCTCGCTCTCCGGCGGCAACCAGCAGAAGCTGATCGTCGGCCGCGAGATGAGTCACAACCCCAAGTTCCTGATCGCCGCCCACCCCACCCGTGGTGTGGACGTCGGCGCGCAGGCCCAGATCTGGGACGCGATCCGCGAGGCCCGCCGCGAGGGCCTGGCCGTGCTGCTGATCTCGGCCGACCTGGACGAGCTGATCGGCCTGTCCGACACCCTGCGTGTGATCTACCGCGGCCGCCTGGTCGCGGACGCCGACCCGGCGACCGTCACCCCGGAAGAACTCGGCACCGCCATGACGGGCGCCGCGACCGGGCACCTGGAAGCACCCGACAACCACTCCGACGCCGGTGCCGACGCTGGTACCGCTTCCCCGGAGGACGAGGCCCGATGAAGAAATTCGACAAGGACCGGCTGCTCCTCGCCTTCGCCGGGCCCGCGCTCGCACTGGTCGCCGCTTTCGTGCTGACCGTGATCGTGCTCGCGGCGACGGGCGTGGACCCGATCGACCCGCTGCGCATCATGGTGGAGAACGCCGGCTACGAGGACGTCCAGATCCTCATCCTGAACCAGGCCGGCACCTACTACCTGGCGGCGCTGGCGGTGGCCATCGGCTTCCGGATGAACCTCTTCAACATCGGCGTCGACGGCCAGTACCGCCTCGCCGCGATGGTCTCCGCCGTCGTGGGCACCGCGGTGAGCCTGCCCGGGCCGCTGCACATCCTGCTCATCGTGGTCGTCGCCATGCTGACCGGTGCCTTCTGGTCCGGCATCGCGGGCGTGCTGAAGGCCAAGCGGGGGGTCAGCGAGGTCGTCTCCACGATCATGCTGAACGCCATCGCGACCAGCCTCATCGCCTGGCTGATCCTGCCGAAGAACTTCGGCGTCCAGCCCGCGGGCTCCAACGACCTGACGACCGGTGACATCGCCGAGTCCGGTTGGTTCCCGGCGGTGACCGTCGGCGACGGCCTGGAGATCTACGGCTTCACCTTCGTGGCCTTCGCCCTCGGCATCGTCTACTGGTTCGTGCTCAACCGCACCCGCTTCGGCTTCGACCTGCGCGCCACCGGCGCCAGCGAGTCCGCCGCCCAGGCGTCCGGCGTGGACGCCAAGAAGATGATCATCACCTCGATGGTGATCTCGGGCGCGGTCGCGGGCCTGTCCGGCATGCCGCAGCTGCTGGGCGAGACCCACACGTACAACCTGTCCTTCCCCGTGGGCGTCGGCTTCACCGGCATCACCATCGCGCTGCTGGGCCGCAACAGCCCGGTCGGCATCCTCTTCGCCGCCTTCCTGATGTCCTTCATCGACAAGGCCTCGGCCGGTCTCGACACGGCCGGGTACGCGAAGGAGATCGGCACGATCATGAAGGGCCTGATCGTGATCGCCGTCGTCGTCTCCTACGAGCTCGTCCGCCGCTGGGGCATCCGCCGCCAGCAGCAGAAGGTCGGCGAGGAGCTGGCCGCGGGCCACGCCATCAAGACCGAGAAGGAGGTCGCGGCGTGAGCGCCAGCACCGTTTCCGCGACGAAAGCGGCCCCCAAGAAGCAGACCGGCCGCAAGAAGCTCACCCTGCCCTGGATCATGCTGATCATCGCGGGCGGCCTCGCGCTGATCTCGCTGGTCCGCGTGATCAGCGGGGCCCAGGACCTGACCTCCGTCGGCCAGGTCTCCGGCGCGCTCTCCCTCGCCGTGCCCATCGGCCTCGCCGGTCTCGGCGGCCTGTGGGCCGAGCGCGCGGGCGTCGTCAACATCGGCCTCGAAGGCATGATGATCCTCGGCACCTGGTTCGGCGCCTGGGCGGGCTACCAGTGGGGCCCGTGGACCGGCGTGGTCGTCGGCATCGCGGGCGGCGCCGTCGGCGGCCTGCTGCACGCGATCATCACGGTCACCTTCAACGTGAACCACATCGTCTCCGGTGTGGCCATCAACATCCTGGCCCTCGGCTTCACCCAGTACCTGTCGAACTTCACGTTCAACGAGGCGCCCGGCGGCTCCTCCAAGCAGTCGCCGCGCGTCGAGGAGATCTACCAGATCACCGTGCCGGGGCTGTCCGACTGGCTGACCACCCTCCAGGGCAAGCACTGGTTCTTCCTCTCGGACCTCGCCGGCGTCCTGGGCGGTCTGGTCACCAACCTGTCGCTGCTGACCGTCGTGGCCCTGCTGCTGATCCCGGGCACCTGGTGGGTGCTGTGGCGCACCAGCTTCGGCCTGCGGCTGCGCTCCTGCGGCGAGAACCCCGTCGCCGCCGAGTCCCTCGGCGTCAACGTCTACAAGTACAAGTACATCGCCGTGATCGTCTCGGGCGCCCTCGCGGGCCTCGGCGGCGTGTTCCTCTCCGAGGTCGCCAGCCCGATCTACCAGGAGGGCCAGACCGGCGGCCGCGGTTACATCGGTCTCGCCGCGATGATCTTCGGTAACTGGATGCCCGGCGGCATGGCGCTCGGTGCGGGCCTCTTCGGCTTCACCGACAGCCTCAAGCTGCGCGGCGGCGCCGAGAACGTGCACGCGATGCTGCTGCTGATCGCGATCCTGCTCGTCCTGGCCGTCGCCTGGCAGCTGTACAAGAAGAAGTACGTCTCGGCGATCGTCTCCGCGGTCATCTCCGCCGGCCTCTTCCTCTGGTACGCGACCACCGACGCGGTGCCGAGCCAGTTCGTGGACGCGGCCCCGTACCTGACCACCCTGCTCGTGCTCGCGCTCTCCGCGCAGCGCCTGCGGATGCCCAAGGCGGACGGCATGCCCTACCGCAAGGGCCAGGGCAAGTGACGACCGCGACCGAGCCCGACTGGGACGCCCTGCGGGAGGCCGCCCGGGACGCCATGTCCCGGGCGTACGCCCCCTACTCGGGCTTCCCGGTCGGCGTCGCGGCCCTCGTCGACGACGGCCGCACCATCACCGGCTGCAACGTCGAGAACGCCAGCTACGGCCTCGGCCTGTGCGCCGAGTGCGGGCTGGTCTCCGCCCTGCAGGCCACCGGTGGCGGCCGCCTGACGCACTTCACCTGCGTCGACGGCAAGGGCGAGGTCCTGGTGCCCTGCGGGCGCTGTCGCCAGCTCCTGTACGAGTTCGGCGGGCCCGAGCTCCAGGTGGAGACGCCCGAGGGCGTCCTGCCGCTGGCGGCCATGCTGCCGCAGGCCTTCGGGCCCGACCACCTGAGATAGCCGTGCGGACGGCCCTTCGCCCTTCGGGGCGGAGGGCCGTCCTGCTTCCCCGCACCTCCCTCACCCCTCATCTCTCTATGCGCGTAGAAGGAAGTCATCCCATGGACGTCATCTCCGTCATCAGGACCAAGCGTGACCGCGGCGAGCTGAGCCCCGAGCAGATCGACTGGGTCATCGACGCGTACACGCGCGGTGTCGTCGCCGACGAGCAGATGTCGGCCCTGGCGATGGCCATCCTGCTCAACGGCATGAACCGGACCGAGATCGCCCGCTGGACCGCCGCGATGATCGCGAGCGGCGAGCGCATGAACTTCGACTCGCTCTCCCGCCCGACCGCCGACAAGCACTCCACCGGCGGCGTCGGTGACAAGATCACCCTGCCGCTGGCTCCGCTCGTCGCCGCCTGCGGCGCGGCCGTACCGCAGCTCTCCGGGCGGGGCCTCGGCCACACCGGCGGCACCCTGGACAAGCTGGAGTCCATCCCCGGCTGGCGCGCGCTGCTCTCCAACGAGGAGATGCTGCACGTCCTGGACACCACCGGCGCGGTCATCTGCGCGGCGGGCGACGGGCTGGCCCCGGCCGACAAGAAGCTGTACGCGCTGCGCGACGTCACCGGCACCGTCGAGGCGATCCCGCTGATCGCGTCCTCGATCATGTCCAAGAAGATCGCCGAGGGCACGGGCTCGCTGGTGCTCGACGTGAAGGTCGGCTCCGGCGCCTTCATGAAGAACATCGAGGACGCGCGCGAGCTGGCCTCGACGATGGTCGGCCTCGGCACCGACCACGGGGTCAAGACCGTCGCGCTGCTGACCGACATGTCCACCCCGCTCGGCCTGACCGCGGGCAACGCGCTGGAGATCCGCGAGTCGGTGGAGGTGCTCGCCGGCGGCGGCCCCTCCGACGTGGTCGAGCTGACCCTGGCGCTCGCCCGCGAGATGCTGGCGGCCGCCGGCATCCGCGACGCGGACCCGGCGAAGGCGCTGGCCGACGGGTCGGCCATGGACGTGTGGCGCCGGATGATCGCGGCCCAGGGCGGCGACCCGGACGCGGCCCTGCCGGTGGCCCGCGAGCAGCACGTCATCACCGCCCCGGCCTCGGGCGTGCTGACCCGCACGGACGCGTACGCGGTCGGCGTGGGCGCCTGGCGCCTGGGCGCGGGCCGCGCCCGCAAGGAGGACCCGGTGCAGGCGGGCGCGGGCATCGAGCTGCACGCGAAGCCGGGCGACGCCGTCGTGGCGGGCCAGCCCCTGATGACGCTGCACACGGACACCCCGGAGAAGTTCGAGTACGCGCTGGCGGCCCTCGACGGCTCCTTCGACATCGCCCCGGCGGGCACCTCCTTCACGGCGACCCCGATCGTGCTGGACCGCATCGCGTAGGCCGTCTCTTTCGGATCGTGCCGGGCCCGCGGCGTCCGGCACCGCACCTGGCCGCACTGCCGGGGCAACCGAGTACGTCCAGTACACGGACGCCCCGGCAGCGCGGCCATGCACGGCACCGGACGCCGCGGGCTCGACCGACAAGATCCGAAAGAGACGACCTGGCGCCCCCGCGCCCCTGAGCGACCCCGATCCCCGCCCCCGCCGATGAGTTCCGGCGGGGGCGGGGGTCATTGAGGCGTGGAGACGAAACGGTTCGTGGTGCCCGGGCCCGGGATGACGGTGGCGGAGGCCGAGGAGGCCCTCGCGCGGCTCGCCGGCGGGGCGGGGGTGGTGTGGGACGTCGGCGCCGTCACCGAGCCCGGCCTGGCGGCCGTGGAGGCCCTCGCACGGCTCGCGCTGGCCGCGCGCCGGGGCGGGGCCGCGCTGACCGTCACGGGAGCCGGAGCGGGGCTCCTGGCCCTGCTCCGGCTGACCGGGCTGGCGGGGTCAGTCGAGGTGCTCGGGGAGCCCGAAGAGGGGGAACCAGCGGGCGGTGTCCAAGAAGGCGTTGAGGCCGACGATCCGGCCCTCGGAGACCTCCAGGACCTGTAGGGCCCAGGGAGCGTGTCCCCGGCCGTCCGCCGCCGGCCGGTACTGGCCGAAGGCGGGCATGCCGTTGGCCGTGGTGGGGAGCAGGCGCGAGCCGCGGCAGCCGATGCCCTGGTTCAGGTGCCAGGCGGCGATGTCCTCGGGACCCTGGAGCCACAGGTCGAACGGCGGCATCGACAGGACGGCGTCCTCGTGCAGCAGGGTGGTCAGCCGCGAGATGTCGTAGGCCTCGAAGGCGGCGAGGTACTGCTCCAGCAGCTTCGCCTGGTCGGCGTCGAGCGGGTCCGCCGCTTCGCTCGGGCGGATCCGACCGGCGGCCAGGGTGGCCCGCGCGCGCTGGAGGGCGCTGTTGACCGAGGCCACGCTGGTCTCCAGCAGGGTGGCGACCTCGTCCGCCTTCCAGGCCAGCACCTCGCGCAGGATCAGCACCGCCCGCTGCTTGGCCGGCAGGTGCTGCAGGGCCGCGACGAAGGCGAGCCGGACGGACTCCTTGGCCAGGGCCAGCTCGGCCGGGTCGGCGGTCTGGGGGATCACCCGCCCGTCCGGCACCGGCTCCAACCAGGTCACCTCGGGGCGCTCGCTCAGGACGGCGGAGGCCTGGTGCTGCGGGGCCGTGAGGTCCATCGGGCGGGCCCGCTTCTTCCCCGCGGCCAACAGGTCCAGGCAGACGTTGGTGGCGATGCGGTAGAGCCAGGACCGCAGCGAGGAGCGGCCCTCGAACTTCTCGTAGCTGCGCCACGCACGGATGTAGGTGTCCTGCACCGCGTCCTCGGCGTCGAAGGCCGAGCCGAGCATCCGGTAGCAGTACCCGGTCAGCTCGGTCCGGTGGCGGTCCATCGCCGAGTCCAGCTCCGACCGCGTGGCGAGGTCACTCATGATCGTCGAACCCCCAAGTAGATCCCGATACTTGGGACGCTACCCGAGGGGTCCGACAACGGCACCGCAAGGCCCCGGCGCGCTCCCCGGCGTCTACGCCGAGACCGCCGGCTGGATGGTCGGCTGGAGGCCGGGGTGGACCGGGGAGTGGGTCACCGCGGGGCCCGGCAGGGGGCGCCGGGCGGGCAGCGGGGTGGTGCTGACACGAGCCGTGAACAGCTCCTGGCCCTCCTGGTGGATGGCCACCCGGACCCGGCCGGTGCCCTGTTCCGGTTCCGCTTCGACCCAGCACGGGGCGTCGAGCTCGGCGAAGCGGGTGAACTTGGTGTCCATCGCCGCGGCCATGGCCCGCGCGGGCCCGGCGACGACGTGGGCGGCCTGGCGGGCGGCCTCCAGCATGAGCGCGCCGGGGACGTGGTCGACGGGGTGGTCGAAGAGCACGGGGTGGTCGGTGTCCACGCGCAGCTGCCAGCGGTGCGGGGAGGTGGTGGCGGCCAGGACGACGTTCTCCCGCAGCTCGTGGCCCACCAGCTTCGGCGAGACGGGCAGCGGCACCGGCACAGCGGCGGCGAGGGCGGTGTCCACGTCGGCGTACTCGGCCCGCAGCCGGCGGTAGATGGCGGGCGCGTGGCTGCTGAAGCGGGTCTGGGCGCTGCCGAGCCAGACGCCGTCGCGCCGGGCCTCCACGTGCAGGGAGAGGGCGCCGAGCTTGCCGCGGCGCTGGACCACGTCGTGGCAGTTGACGTAGAGGGTGACCTCGGCGGGCCGCAGCCGGGCCTGCAGGGCGTCCGCGCCGGGGGCTATCGCGTAGCGGAAGTACTCCCAGATCAGGTGGTGGCCGAAGGGGACGGTGTACGCGGCGTGCGAGAGCAGCGGGAAGATCTGCCGCACGGTCTCGGCGAAGAGGAGCGGGTCGTGCAGGCCGTTCTGGGAACGGTAGAAACTGTGGGCGCGCGGCCATTGGGCGGTGATGGTGAAGGAGTCCTGGGCGTCCCGGTGCCAGCCGGTCAGCAGGACCTCCGCCAGGGCGGCCTTGTGGACGTACTCGCGGGGGACCGTGGTGGTGACGGTGGCCGGCGGTTCGGCCGGTCCGCCGAAGGGGAGCTGCGTGATGGCGCCGGACTGGTAGCGGGCGTACTCGAACTCCATGTGAATCCCCCAGAGATGGCCGTGCGCGAACCGGTGTGGAGCAGACGTGGTGCAGATGCGTCGCGGAAGCGGGGCAGGTGCGTGGCTGTACCGGAGCAGGCCGGCCGAGAGCCCTTCGGACGAGGTCCGGGGTGGCCGGCACGAATTAAACTAGAGAGTGCTCGTTTTGTTTGTCGAGCGGGAACGGGTGGAAAGTCGAGAGTGGCTTGAACTGGCTGCCGGAGGATGCGTTCATCGGAGGGAGGTCCCACCCCAGCCCTCCGGCCCGCTGGCATAACATAGAGGGCGTTCGTTTTTTTGCGAGGGGTGCTCGCACCATCCGACCCAGGCGCAAGTGGAGTGATCGTGTCGCAGGCCAGGCAAGCCCGAGCCATCCGGACCCGAGAGAAGATCCTCCGGGCTGCCGCCGAAGTGTTCGACGAACACGGTTTCTCCGGCGCCAGCATGAACAAGATCGTGCGCACGGCGGACACCACCATGGGCGCGATGTACTTCCACTTCGCCTCCAAGGAGGAGATCGCGAAGGCGGTGATGGCCGAGCAGGCCACCGACCTGTCCTTCACCGAGGGTGAGGACGGCCTGCAGCGGCTGATCTACATCAACCTCGAAGTGGCCCACCAGATGCGCACCAATGTGCTGTTCCGGGCCGGTGTGCGGCTCGCGGTGGAGCAGGGCGAGTTCGGCATGCGGGACGCGGCCCCGTACCGGCTGTGGATCGACCTCTTCCGCGGGCAGCTCGAAGCGGCCCGGCAGCGGGGGGAGTTGCTGCCCGGCGTGGACGTCGACGACTTCGCCGAGGTGCTCGTCGGGGCCTACACGGGAACCCAGTTGATGTCGAACATCACCACCGGCCGGGAGAACCTCATAGGGCGGATCAGCGCCCTGTGGGGATACCTGCTGCCCTCCATCGCGGCTCCCGCGGTGATCTCCGGTCTGGACCTGACGGGCGCCGCGCGCGTCGAGGGGCAGGACGCGGCCAAGGTCTGAGCGGGCCCGCGATCCCCGGGAGCCGGCCGCCCCGAGCGGCCGGAGCCGGTGCCGGACCCGTCCATCCAGGGGTGTTTTCAGGCCACCGAGGGATCCTTGCCGGGTGACGAGGGCCCCGGGGCCCCGCTGTCAGACCCGGAGGAAACGGAAGTACGGGAGATTCCGGACCACAGAACCTCCCACACTTCGGCCAGCCGGCCCCGCACGCTCCACGCGTTTCCCGCGGGCGACTCGTACTGCCGCTGCGCGGACACCTCCAGGCTGGAGACGAGGCAGGCGACGAGCACCCCGACGATTTCGGGGTCGGTGCCCGGACCGCGCTCCAACTCGCCGCCGCGGTGGGCCCGGTCCAGCAGTGAGCGCACGGCCGGGGTCCAGGAGTCGTACCAGTCGGCCGTCACCGGCAGCTCGCGCGAGAGCCGCGCGGCGGCCCGGACGACGGGTTGTTTTTCCAGCAGACGCGCGAGCGTCTGTGTCACCTCGGTGAGCGCCTCCAGCGCCGAACCGCCCGGACCGGTGGACCCGGCGGCCTCCTCGACGGCGTCGGCGGTCAGGTCGTGACCCCGCTCGCACACCGCCTCCGCCAGGTCGTTCTTCGCCGGGAAGTGGAAGGTCAGGGCGCCGATGGTGGCCATCGCCGACCTGCTGATCCGGGTGAGCGAGGTGCCCGAGTAACCCCTTCGGGCGAACTCGTCCCCCGCCGCCTCGATGAGGAGGTTGCGGGTCCGGCCCGCCCTCTCCTGCTTCGTACCCGCACGTACGTGGTGTGTCGTCATGGCTGGTCCCTTGGTGGACGGTGTCCGGCGTCGTTCCGGCCCCCCGGCCGTGCCCTGCCTACGTAGCATCCCAGAAAAACAAAGCGAGTACTCTCTATGGTGTAGAAAAAAGAGCGAGCGTTCTCTACGCTTACCGGGGAGTGAGGAGGAGATGCACGATGACTCGTAACGCACCGCGGCTCGTGGACCCGAAACTCGCCGAACTAGGACACTTCCTCGCCGAGCGCCGGGCCGAGGTCACCCCCCAGCAGGTCGGACTCCCCGGCGGAGCGGCCCGCCGGGTGCCAGGACTGCGTCGCGAGGAGGTCGCGATGCTCGCCGGCATCGGGGCCTCCTGGTACGCCTGGATCGAACAGGGCCGCGCCAAGAACGTCTCCCCGGAGATCCTCGGCGCCATCGCCCGGGTGCTCCGGCTCGATGAGGCCCAGCGCCTCTACGCCATGCGGCTGGCCGGCTACGCGGCCGTCGGTCGCCCCCGACGCTGCGCCGACGACGACCTGCCGCTGCTGCTCCAGGTCGTCGACGGTTTCCTCCCCAGCCCCGCCTACGTGCTGGACCACTGCTGGGACGTCACCGCCGCCAACGCCACCGCGACCCGACTGCTCGGCCTCGGCGGCGACCGCTCCAACTACCTGCGCACGCTCTTCCTCGACCCCGCCGCCCGCGACCGCTTCCCCCAGTGGGACCAGGAGGCCGCCGCGGCCGTCGCCGCCTTCCGCGCCCAGGGCGGCGAGCTGCTCGCCGATGCCCGACTCGGCGCGCTGGTGCGCGAACTCACCGAACACAGCCCGGTGTTCGCCGCCCTCTGGGCCCGCCACCGGGTCGCCGACCGGGCCGACGGGGCCCAGCGACTGCGCCACCCCGACCTGGGCGAGCTGGAGTTCACCAAGGTCTCGCTGTGCGTCAACGGCCGGGCCGGACTCCAACTGGTCCTGCTCAGCCCGCAGTACGGAACCGCCGAGTTAACCGAGCAATGGGCCGCCTCCGGGCGGTCCGACGCGCTGACCCGCCCCCTGGGCGGGCGCGGCGCCACCGTCTGAGAAGAGGACCGATCCGCCATGACGACCGCCACCCGGTGGAACACCCCGGCCACCGCGCCGCGCACCCTGCGCTTCGGTGAGCACACCGTCACCTGGCTGCCCGACGGGTACGTACAGCTCGACCCCCGCCGCTGGCTCCCCGACACCACGGACGCGGACTGGGCCGGCGAGAACGCCGAACTCCTGGACCCCGAAGGCTTCTTGGCGGCCTCCATCGGCGCCCTCCTGATCCAGCACGGCGACCGCGCGATGCTCGTGGACGCGGGCTTCGGCCCCCACGACATCCCCGCCGCGCACACCCACCCCGCGCTCGGCGCCCTCGTCGGCGGGCAACTCCCCGCGGCCCTCGAAGCCGTCGGCGTGGACCCCGCCGCCGTCGAACTGATCGCCTTCAGCCACCTCCACGACGACCACTTCGGCTGGGCCTTCCGCCCCGGCCAGGGCCTCGCCTCCCCCTTCGTGAACGCGTCCTTCGCGGCCTCGGCCGCCGAATGGGCCAACTGGGCCCAGCCCACCGCCGGTTCGCCCCGGGTGCGGACCGTCGAGGACGGCGAGGAGATCTTCCCCGGGGTCACCGCCCGGCTGACCCCCGGACACACCGGCGGACACACCTCCTACGTCCTCGCCTCCGGCGAGCGCCGACTGATCGCCTTCGGCGACGTCTTCCACACCCCCGCCCAGTTCCCCCGCCCCGACTGGCGGGTGGCGATGGACTCGCTGCCCGAGCGCGGGGTCGACTCCCGGCGCGCGCTGCTCGCCGAGCTGGCCCGCCCCGGCACCATCGCCTTCGCCAACCACTTCTCCGATGTGGTCTTCGGGCGACTCGGCGACAATTCCGGTACCCCTTGCTGGGAACCTTTGGCAGAATTTTCCTGAAAAACGGCGTGGCACTTGCAGATCTTCCGTCCCGGCTTCAGAATTCATGGAGCCGGGGCTTTCTGTGTGTGCCAGCCGGCTCTTCGCCCTGCCCCGCCTATTGGTGTTGGCAACAGGTGTCGTGCTCATAGCAGCAAGAGAGGCTGGGAAATAGCCCGGGCTGCTGAAATGATTTCTGCATGAGCCAGAGAATCGCCATTGTCGGCGCCTACGGATCTGGAAAGACCCTCCTCTCCGAGGCCCTCTCCGAAGTGACCGGACTTCCCTACACCCAGGGCACCGCCATGCGGGAGCCCATCGGTGGGGAGGGAAAGCACATCTGGAACTGGACCGAGGGTGAGCTGCTCCAGCTGACCGTGAAGCGCTACGCCGAGCGCACCCTCAACGAAGCGGCCCACCCGGCCGGCTTCATCAGTGACGGATCGATCATCCACGAGTGGGTGTTCGCCAAGCTCCGCCTGGTCCTGGGCCCGAATCCGGGCACCGAGCAGTCGGTCGACAGCCGCTTCCGCGGCGAGGTCACCGCGGCCTACGAGGACGTCGCGGACCACATCGGCAGGCTCGCGGTGCGGCACGCGAAGACCGCGTACGACGCTTTCTACCACCTGCCGATCGAATTCCCGCTGGACGAGGACAACCGTCCCATCAACGACATCTTCCGCAAGCTGTCGGACGAGGTCCTGCTGCCCGCCCTCGCGGACACCGGAATTCCGATCCACACGATCACCGGAACTCCCGCCGAGCGGCTCCAGCAGATCATCGAGATCAGCGGCCTGCCGACCGTCGTGGACATCGACAAGGCGCTCGCGTCCGTCCAGAAGTAATACCGCTCGAAATGCGCACCCACGCGCGAAAGCGGACACGCTCCCTCGGAAAGTAGCTCCACTCGGCTCCACTCAGCTCCACTCACCCCAGGCGCCACCAGAGAAAGGTCACCGAAAATGCAGCTCGAGGTTCCCAAGTGGGGCGACAAGCCCGATCTCAAACTGGCGATATCCGGCACCTACTCGTCCGGCAAGTCGACCACCACGGAAGCCCTCTCCATCGCGACCGGCATCCCCCGGACGCACGCCAAGACCTCCCGTGAGCTGCTGGTCGACCTCGTCCCCGGCAAGACGGTGATGGAGCTCAACGCCATGGAGCTGGTCAAGCTGGGCCTGCGCCGCTACGAGGAGCGCCTCGTCAACGAGGCCGGCACCGGCGCGTTCATCTCCGACGGTGGCGTCTTCCACGAGTGGGTGTACTTCGAGGCCCGCATGCGGGTCGGCATCAACCCCGGCATGCCGTGGTGGTTCCAGACGATCAAGAAGTCCCTGGGCGTGGTCTCGAAGGGCTTCTACCAGAAGTACACGGACACCCTCGGCGACATACAGAAGGACCGCGCCAAGCGGTCCTACGACGCCTACGTCCACCTGCCCGTCGAGTTCGACATGGACCGCGACGGCCACCGCCCGGTCTCCGAGGAGTTCCGTCGGCTCTCCGACGACCTGCTCATCGGCGCGCTGGACGAGATCAAGATCCCGTACCGCGTCGTGGGCGGCCCGATCCCGCAGCGCATCGAGAAGATCGTCGAGATCTTCGAGCTGCCGATCGTCGTCCCGATCAAGGAGGCCATCGAGGAGGCGGAGCGCCGCGTGGCCGCCGACATCTCGGACCTCCAGAGCAACCTCGCGTACATGGAAGCCATGCGGAAGAAGTCCTTCGGCAAGCGGCTCGCGTACGCCTTCCGTTACTGATCCACCCGTCCTTGACCGTCCGACCGGAAGGAAATGGCGTGCCCACCAGCGTGCAGGCCAAGCCGCGTCGTCTCGGAGCGATTCTCGGCCTGCTGGCCTTCGCCCAGATGATCATCGCGATCGACTACAACATCATGTTCGTGGCCCTGCCCGACATCGGCAGCGACCTCGGATTCTCCGCCCAGAACCTGCAGTGGGTGATCTCGGCCTACTCGGTCGCCTTCGGCGGCTTCCTGCTGCTCGGCGGACGCGCCACCGACCTCTTCGGTCGAAAGAACATGTTCCTCTTCGGCCTCTTCCTCTACGCGGCCTCCTCGATCGCCGGTGGCCTGGCCACCGACTCGTGGCTGCTGGTCGCGGCCCGCGTGGTCCAGGGCCTCGGCGGCGCGTTCCTCGCACCCGCCACCCTCTCCCTGGTCACGACGCTCTTCGCCGAGGGCACCGAGCGCAACCGGGCCCTCGCGGTCTGGGGCGGCGCCGGCGGCTTCGGCATGGTGCTCGGCGCCATCCTCGGCGGCATCCTGACCGACGCCTTCGGCTGGCAGGCCGTCATGTGGGTCAACGTCCTGTGCGCCGGTGCGGCCATGGCCTACGGCATCAGCGCCCTGCCCACCACGGCGAAGACCACCGCCAGCGGCTTCGACCTCCCCGGCGCCGTCACCGGCACCGTGGCCTCCACGCTGCTCGTCTTCACCCTGGTCAACGGCCCCGAGGTGGGCTGGGGTTCGGCCACCACCATCGGCAGCCTGATCGCCACGGTGGTCATGTTCGCCATCTTCCTCACCATCGAGTCGAAGACCCGCGCCCCGATGATGCCGCTGCGGCTCTTCACCAACCGCAACGTCTCCGTCGGCACCACGATCACCTTCCTCTTCATGGCGACCTTCGGTGCCTACGCCTACTTCCTCACCCAGTACTGGCAGGTCGTCCAGGGCTACAGCGCCTGGGCCACCGGCTTCGCCTTCCTGCTCCCCTCCGGCTGCGTCCTGATCGGAACCGTGGCCGCCGGGAAGCTGATGAACTCCTACGGCGCCCGCAAGACCCTGCTGATCGCCCTCACGGTCGGCCTGGTGGGTACCGTCGCCCTCGCCCTGACGCTGACCCAGGACAGCTCGTACGCGGTCATCGCCGCACCGCTGGTCGTCCTCTCCCTCGGCCAGGGCGTCATCTTCACCGCCATGTTCGCCGCCTCCACCACCGGCGTCGCGGACGAGGACCAGGGCATCGGCTCGGGCGTCGCCCAGACCGGCCAGCAGATCGGCGGCGCCGTCGGCCTCGCGGTCCTCATCGCCATCGCGGCCTCCGCCGCGGGCGGCGACGGGGCCACCGACCCGGCGCTGCTCACCGACGGGATCCTCGCCGCGACCTGGGCCACCGCCGCAGGCATCGCGCTGACCTTCCTGGCCACGCTCGCCCTTAAGAAGCCCTCCGCCACCCAGGTGGTGGAGGCGAGCGCCGCACCGGCCGAACCGGCCGCCGCGGCCGACCCGATCACGGTGACGGCACCCGTCACCGAGCGCGTCTGACGCATCCACCCCCGCTGCGTCCGACGCCCCGCGCGCGGCTCCCTCCTCCCAACTTCCCCCGTGGGGGAGGGGGCCGCCCGCACGGACCGCACCACCGCACCACCGCACCACCGCACCCGCACCCGCACCCGCACCACCGCACGGAGAGATCGCTCACCGAGACCCACGCACCGCACCATCCCGGCCGGAAGTGGAGAGACGCAGTGAACGGCTACCGCACCGCATTCTTCGACGTGGACGGCACTCTCACGACCGCCCCGAGCATGTTCCGCTTCCTGCGCCACTACCTCGCCGCGCTGGGCAACCCGCCGCACGAGTACACCAGCCGCCGCCGCGAACTGAAGGCGATGAACCAGGTCGGCTGCCCCCGTACGGTCACCAACCGCGCCTACTTCGCCCACCTCGAAGGCGCCTTCGCCGCCGAGGTCTCCTTCCGCGCCGAGGACTGGTTCCGCGACGAACTGCGCTCCGGCACCTTCTTCCACGAACACGGCGTCGCCGCCCTGCGGCGCCACCAGGACGACGGCGCCCGGATCGTCCTGGTCTCCGGCTCCTTCCCCGCCGTCCTCGACCCGATCGCCGAGCACCTCGGCGCCGACGAGGTCTGGTGCACCGAACCCGACATCGCCTGGGGCCGGTACACGGGCCGGCTCACCCGGCCCCCGATGCTCGCCGAGGCCAAGGCCGAGGTGGTCCGGGCCGTCGCCGCCCGCCACCGCACCACGCCGGCCGAGTGCATCGCGTACGGGGACCACATGTCCGACCTGCCGATGCTCAGGGCCGTCGGGTCCGCGGTGGTCGTCGGCGGCGACAAGGTGCTGCGCACCCACGCACGTATCCACGGGTGGTCCCTGCTGCCCGCCGCGCCGGTCCCCCCGGCGCTCGACCTGCCGCAGTGGCACAGCGACCGGCACACGGCCGCTCACGACGAGGTGAAAGAGGTGGAAAGCGTATGACGTCATGGTTCTTCGACCGGATGCGGAGCTTCGGTGAGGCCGATGCCATCGTCTTCAACGGTGTGAGTTACAGCTACGCCCAGCTGGCCAGGCTGACCGGCGAGTGGGAGAGATTCCTCGACCGGGGCGGCGTCCACGCCGGCCAGGTCGTGGCCCTGGAGGGCGTCAGCAGCGTCGAGGCCTGTGCGGGTCTGCTCGCCCTGATCGAGCGCGGCGCGATCATCGTCCCGATGACCCCGCTGCCGCCCGCCAAGCGGGCCGAGTTCCACGAGGTCGCCGAGGTGGAGACGGTCATCACGATCGACTCCCAGCAGTGGCGCCGCAGCATCGAGATCACCGGCCGCTCCTCCGAGCACGAGCTGTACGACCAGCTCCGCACGGACGGGGTCCCCGGACTGGTCCTCTTCAGCTCCGGCACCACCGGCCGCAGCAAGGCCAGCGTCCTCGACTTCTCCAAGGTCCTGTCCAAGTACGGCCCCCCGACCCGCCCCCGGCGCACCCTCGGGTTCCTCAACCTGGACCACATCGGCGGCATCAACACCCTGCTGCACACCCTCAGCCAGGGCGGCGCCCTCGTCACGATCGACGAGCGGACCCCGGACAAGGTCTGCGCGGCCATCGAGGCCAATGCCATCCAGATCCTGCCCACCACCCCCACCTTCCTCAACATGTTGCTGATCTCCCGGGCCTACGAGCGGCACGACCTGTCCTCGCTCCAACTGGTCAGCTACGGCACCGAGCCCATGCCGGAAGGCACCCTGACCCGACTGGGCCAGGCCCTGCCGCAGATCCGGCTCAAGCAGACCTACGGCCTGTCCGAGCTGGGCATCATGCCCACCAAGTCCCGTGACGACGGCAGCCTGTGGGTCAAGCTGGGCGGCGAGGGGTTCTCGTACCGCATCGAGGACGGGATCCTGTGGATCCGCTCCGACATGGCGATGCTCGGCTACCTCAACGCGCCGGCGCCCTTCGACGACGACGGGTTCTTCAACACCCAGGACGCCGTGGAGACGGACGGGGACTACGTCCGGATCCTGGGCCGCAAGTCCGAGCTCATCAACGTCGCGGGGGAGAAGGTCTACCCCAGCGAGGTCGAGAACGTCCTGCTGGAGCTGGACTACGTCGCCGACGCCGTCGTCTCGGGCCGCCCGAGCCACGTCACCGGACAGGTCGTCAAGGCCATCGTCCGCCTCATCGCACCGGTCGAGGACGAGCGGGCGACCGCCCGGCGCATCCGCGAGTACTGCGCCCAGCGCCTGGAGGCCTTCAAGGTCCCGGTGGTGGTCGAGGTGACCACGGCGGACACGCACTCCGACCGGTTCAAGAAGATCCGGAGCGCCGTGTGAGCACGCAGCCCACACCGCCCGCCGACGAGCCCGGGGACGGGCGGGTCGCCGTCGTCAGCGGCGGCAGCCGGGGCCTGGGCCGGGCGCTGACGGAGCGGCTGCTCGCCGCGGGCTGGCGGGTCGCCACCTTCAGCCGCAAGCCCAACGAGTTCACCGAGGAGAAGGCCGCGGCCCTGCCCGAGACCTTCCTGTGGCAGTCGGTGGACCTCCACGAGACCGCGCAGATCCGGCAGTTCACCAAGGCGGTCCAGGGCCGCTTCGGCCGGGTCGACCTCCTCGTGAACAACGCGGGAGTGCTCCACCAGGAGCTCTTCCTCACCCTCGCCCCCCAGCGGGTCGACGACCTGCTGGCGGCGAACCTGACCGCCCCCGTGCACCTCACCCAGGCGTGCGCCCGGCTGATGATGCGCGGCGGCGGATCCATCGTGAACATCTCGTCCATCAACGCCATCCGCGGCTACCGCGGGGTCGCCGTCTACGCGGCGGCCAAGGCGGGCCTGGAGGGGTTCGGCCGGGCACTCGCCCGGGAGCTCGGGCCCGTGGGCATCAGGGTCAACACCGTGACCCCCGGGTTCTTCGACAGCGAGCTGACCTCGGACGTCACCGAGCGGAACCGGGAAAAGATCCAGCACCGGACTCCGCTGGGCCGGCTCGGCAGCGCGGAGGAGATCGCCGACGCGGTCCTCTACCTCGCCTCTTCACAAGCACGTTTCATCACCGGTCAGTCATTGGTCATCGACGGAGGAATCACATGCTGAACGAGCAGAACATCCAGCAGATCATCGAGCGCGAGATCCAGTCCGTGGTCCTCAGCTCGGAGGAGGAAGAGGTATCGCTGGACGACGAGCTGCTCAAGTCCGGGGTGAACTCGCTGATGCTCGCCCAGCTGCTGATCCAGCTGGAGACCGAGCTGGGCGTCGACCCGTTCGCCGCGGACCTGTCCATCACGGAGATACGGACGCTGCGCGAGCTGGTCGGCGCGTACGAGGCGGCCCTCGAGCGTGCGGCCTCGGCCGGTGCGACGGCGGGTGCGTGACGTGTCCGCCGTGACCGAAACACAAACCCCTCGGAAGCTGTTCCTGAAAGCGGTCGACGACTACCTTGGTCCTGCCGAGGGCCGCTTCTTCTCCCGCGGCTACCAGCGGGCCGAGTACCTCGTCCGCGACCTCGTCTCCACCCCGGTCACCGTCGAACGGCCGGGCATCCGGGCCACCGTGGACGTCAGTTACCCGGCCGACTGGTCCCGCAAGAAGAACGGCACGGACCTGCGCCCCCACCTCAGCACGGTGGACGCACTGGTCCTGGGCGTGCAGCTCGCCGAGCTGCACCTGGTCCACGCCTACGGACTGACCGGCGACGCCCGCGGCACCATGCGGCTGCGCAAGGTGGTCCTGCGGGCCGGCGGAGCGCCGCAGGAGGACCTGCTGCGGATCCCCGCCTCCTCGCGCCTGGTGCGCACCGACGACGTCCCCGGGGTCCCGGGGCGGCGGCTGTCCGTCCACGACGGCGCGGTCGGCGAGCTGCGGGTGCGCTGCGAGATCGAGCACGACGAGGGCGTACGGGCCGAGACCGAGGCCGCCTTCCACAGCCTGGACGAGGGCCTCGGCGAGGGCGCGCGGCGCTTCTACGGCGACGGCTTCAAGCGCCGGCGCCACGTCATCCGTGACGTGGTGGTCGACATGGAGGAGCTGGGCGCCACCGCCGGGGTGCACTTCGTCCCCGGTGCCAACGAGGGCCCGGGCGGGCCCGGAGCGCTGGGCGTCGACGCGGCCACCGAACCCTCGGTCTCGCTCGTGGACGCCTTCGTGGTCAACCTCCAGCTGGTCCAGGTGCTCATGTACGAGCTGGACCAGGTGAACCGGGCCGCGAGCAACACCCTGTGGATGATGCAGACCGTGCTCACCGCGGCGGACACGGCCCTGCCGTTGCCGACCCGCGGCGACGAGGCGCAGACCGCCTCGGCACGGCTGACGGCGAAGCGGTTGCTGCCGCTGCGCGGCGGGGTGTGGCGCAGCGTGGACATCGAGGCGGGTCTCGGCGGAGTCGGCGTGCGCGCCTCGTTCGCGCACGAACTCCCGGCCGAGGCCGCCGCCTCGGCCAGCTGAGCGGCCCCGCGGGCGGCTGACCGGTCCCCTCGGCCGGTCGGCCGCCCCGGCCCCCGGGCGCGGGGGCGCCGCCGACCCGGACCCCCGCGCCCCACCCCGGCCACCGAACCGAACACCACCAAAGGAGACACCGATGCGGCTGTCCGTGTCCGGTACCTATTCCGCGGGGAAGACCTCCACGGCCACCGCCCTCGCCTCCTACACCGGTCTCGCCTTCGCCCCCGCCCGACCCATCCGGGAGATACTGCCCGACGCCGTGCCCGGCAAGGCGCTCGCCGAGGTGACGCCCGCCGAGTACATCCAGCTCGCCGTGCGCCGGCACGTCGGCCGGGTGCAGAACGAGGCGCGGCTCGGGGCGCGGGGCGCCGGATTCGTGTCCGACGGCTCCTCGCTCCAGGAATGGATCTACGCGGCCGCCCGGGTCCGCTTCGGGATGGACCCCGCCGCCCCCGCCGCCACCGCGCCGGCCACCGCGGCCATGGGCTTCTTCGCCGAGGCCGTCGACCAGCTCGGCCACGCGATGCGCCAGCACGTGAAGGAGACCTACGACGGCTTCGTGCACCTGCGGGCCACCGCCGCGGCGGTCAAGCCCGGCGGGCACCGCCGGATGCACCCCGACTTCCGCGCGTTCTGCGACGACATGCTGCTGCGGGCGCTGGAGGACCTCGACGTCGACTACCACGTGGTCGAGGGCACCCGCCCGGAGCGGCTGGAGAAGATCGTCGAGCTGTTCGGGCTGCCCGTCGTGCGCTCCGCCGACGAGGCGATCGAGCTGGCGGCCCGCGCCTACGAGGCCATCGACTGGCGGCTGGAGGGCGAGCGCGCGCAGAGCGCCGCCTCCCTGGTCGCCGCGGCCGCGGGAGGTGCCAAGTGAGCGCCTCGACCACCGGGCCCACCCAGCCCGCCCCGCCCACCGAGGCCGTCCCCTACGCGCGCCGCTGGCTGATGCTGCCCGTCGTGCTGGCCGCGCTCTTCATGGCCCAGTTCGACCTCTACGTCGTCAACGTCGCCGCCCCCACCCTCCAGCGGGAGCTGGGCGCCGGACCGGTCGCCCTCGAACTCATCGTCGCCGGCTACGCCTTCACCTACGCCAGCGGTCTGATCACCGGCGGCCGGCTCGGCGACCTCTTCGGCTCCCGCGTGATGTTCCTCGGCGGGGCCCTCGCCTTCACCCTCGCCTCGCTGCTCTGCGGGATCGCCCAGAGCCCCGGCCAGCTCGTCACGGCCCGCCTGCTCCAGGGCGTGACCGGTGCGGCCATGGTGCCGCAGGTGCTCGCGCTGATCACCGGGGTGTTCAGCCCGGCCGAACGACCGCGCGCGCTGGCCTGGTTCGGCTTCACCGTCGGCGTCGGCGCGGTCGCCGGTCAGGTGCTCGGCGGGATGCTGCTCCAGGCGGGTTCCGACGGGCTCGGCTGGCGCGCGATCTTCCTGGTCAACGTGCCCGCCGGGCTGCTGACCTTCCTGCTCGCCCGCCGGCTGGTGCCGAAGCGGGCCGCCGGGGCCGGTCCGCGCGGCGGGCTCGACCCCGTCGGGGCGATCGGGATCCCGGCCGGGCTCGCGCTGGCGCTCGTACCGATGATGCTCGGCGGGGCCGAGGGCTGGCCGCTGTGGACCTGGCTGTGCCTGGCCGCCGCCGTGCCCGTGCTCCTGGGGACCTTCGGGTGGGAGCGGGCCCTGGCCCGCCGGGGCGGGCGGCCGCTGCTCGACCTCTCGCTCTTCAGGATCCGCTCCTTCCACCGCGGCCTGGTGGTCAGCGGGGCGGTCTTCGGAGCGTTCTTCAGCTTCATGTTCGCGCTGACGCTGGTGCTCCAGTCCGGCCTCGGGCTGAGCCCGCTGGCCGCCGGCTTCTCCTTCGCCCCGCTCGGCCTCGCCTTCGCCGGGGCCTCCATGGCCGCGCGCCGGATCCCGCCCGCGCGGGCCGCCCGTACGGTCCTGGGCGGCACGCTGGTCGCCGCCGCCGGACTGGTCGTGCTGCTGGGCGAACTCACCTGGGCCGCCGACCGGATCAGCGCCCTGCGGCTGCTGCTGCCGATGGTCCTCATCGGCCTCGGCAACGGCCTCGCCGTGCCCGCCCTGACCGGCGCGGTGCTCACCGGAGTCGGGCCCGGCCAGGCCGGTTCCGCCGCCGGAGTGCTCACCACGGCCCAGCAGTTCGCCAGCGCGGCCGGAGTGGCCCTGCTCGGCTCCGTCTTCTTCTCGGTGCTCGGCTCCGGGGAGGGACCCAGCGCCTACGCGATCGCGCTGCGCTGGGTCGCCGGGATCGGACTGGTCCTGGTGCTGGTCGCGGCCGCCGCGAGCCGGGCGCTGCTCCGGCCGGAGGACGAGACCGCGGCTGGGACCGGGTCCGGGGCCGGAGCCGCGACCGAGGACCCGCACGTCAAGGACCCGTCGAAGATTCTGGGGAAGGTGTGACATGCCGGGGACGGCCCTGAGTGTGGAGGAGCGCAAGGCCAAGGCCGCGCAGCTCTTCGAACGGATCATCACGCACGGCGAGCTCGACCTCGCCGACGACCTCTTCCACGAGGACTTCAGCTGGCCGCAGTTCGGCCTGCACGGCCCGGACGGGGTGCGCACCTGGGTGCGGGCCTTCCGGACCTCCTTCCCCGACATGGTGGACACCGTCGTCGAGCAGTGGGCCGAGGGGGACACCGTCATCTCCCGGGTGGAGTGCACCGCCACCCAGCTCGGCGCCTTCCGCGGGCTGCCGCCCAGCGGCCGCACGGCCACCTTCGCGGCGCTGGGCATCGACCGGTTCCGCGGGGACAAGATCATCGAGCGGTCGGCGCACTTCGACCTCGCCGACCTGATGCGCAAGTACGGCCACACCGAACTGCAAGTGCCCCCGCAGGACACGCCGTGAGGCCCGCCCCGTTCGACTACGTCCGCCCCGCCAGCGCGGCGGAGGCCGTATGGGCGCTGGCCGCGGCCCACGAGGCCGGGCGCGACGCCCGGGTGCTCGCGGGCGGCCAGTCGCTCGTCCCGCTGCTGAACCGCCGCGCGCTGCGGCCCGACCTGATCGTCGACCTCGGCCGGGTGCCCGCGCTCACCGGCATCCAGACCGGCCGGCGCGGTGTCCGCATCGGCGCCCTCACCCCGCACGCCACCGTCGAGCGCAGCACCGACCGCGAGCTGAACCGCCGGCTGCCGGTGCTCCCCGAGGCGGCCGCGCTGATCGGGCAGCTGCCGGTGCGGGTGCGCGGGACCGTCGGCGGCAGCCTCGCGCACGCCGACCCCGGCGCCGAGTGGTGCCTGCTCGCGGTGCTGCTGAGCGCCGAACTGACCCTGCTCGGGCCGGGCGGCACGCGGGTGGTGGGCGCCGACGCCTTCCTGCGGGGGCGCCACCGCACCGCCCTGCGGCCGGGGGAGATCCTGGTCGAGGTGCGCTTCCCGGTCGCGGAGCCGGCCGCGGCGCTGGTCGAGTACGCCGTCCAGCCCGGCCGGATCCCGGAAGCGGCCGCCGCCGCGGCCCTGGTCCTGGACGCCGACGGGCGGATCGGCTCCGCCCGCCTCGCCCTGGCGGGACCGCTGGAGCGCCCGATGCGGATCCCGGCGGCCGAGGCCCTGCTGATCGGGGCCCGCCCCGGCCAGGAGAGCTTCGCGGTGGCCGCCGCCAAGGCCGTACGGATCACCGGGGCCACCGGTGACCTGGGCACGCTGGCCGCCGTACTGGCCCGCCGGGCGCTCGCCGAGTCCGCCGCACGGGCCGCCGTACTGGCCCCGTTGCGCCGCGACAGACTGGAGCTGATGCCGGTATGACCCCCTCGGCCTCGGGGTCCGTCTCCGCACCGACCCCCCTCACCCCCGCCGCCCGCGCCGTACCCGTGGCGCTGACCGTCAACGGCGAGCGCCGCGCCCTGGACGTCGAGGCGCGACGCAGCCTGGCCGACGTGCTGCGCCGTGACCTGCGGCTCACCGGCACCCAGGTGGGCTGCGAGACCGGGGTGTGCGGTTCCTGCACGGTGCTGCTCGACGACGAGCCGGTGCGGTCCTGCGCGGTGCTCGCCGTGCAGGCCGACGGCGGCTGCGTGGAGACCGTCGAGTCCGTCGCCGCGCCGGACGGCGAACTCGGCTCGCTCCAGGCCGCGTTCCGCGACAACTTCGCGGTCCAGTGCGGCTTCTGCACCCCCGGCTTCCTGATGCTCGCGACCGCGCTGCTGCGCCGCGATCCCGAACCGGACCGCGGCGCGGTGCGGGCGTGCGTCTCGGCGAACCTGTGCCGCTGCACCGGCTACCAGTCGATCGTGGACGCGGTGTCGGCCGCCGCGGGGGCGGCCCGCGCCGAGGCCGTCGCCGAGGCCGCCGCCGAGGAGACGCCGTGAGCACCGGGGTGGTGGGCGCCGGCGCCGTCGGCCGGTCCGTGCCCCGGTTGGAGGACGACCGGCTGCTGCGCGGCCGCGGCCGCTTCCACGACGCGGTGGCGCGCCCCGGCCAGCTGTGGCTGCGCGTCGTACGGTCCCCCCTCGCGCACGCCCGGATCCTCGGCGTGGACACCGCGCGGGCCGCCGCCCTGCCCGGGGTGGCAGCCGTGCTCACCGCCGCCGATCTGCCCCCGGACCTGCGGATACCGGTCCGCCAACCGCACCCCGGGATGGACTTCACCGCCTACCTCCAACCGCCGCTCGCCACCGGATACGTCCGGTACGCCGGGGAGCCGGTGGCCGTCGTCCTCGCCGAGGACCCCTACCTCGCGGAGGACGCCGCCGAGCTGGTCGCCCTGGACCTGGCGGAGCTGACCCCGGCGCTGGACGCCCGTACGGCCGCGGCCGGGCCCGGGCCCGTCTCCCTCGCGGGGACGCCCGCGGCCCGGGTCGGCACCGTCGACTTCACCTACGGGGACGTGGACGCGGCCTTCGCCGCCGCCACCCACGTGGTCCGCGCCGACCTGCGCACCGGCCGGCACAGCGGCACCCCGCTGGAGCCGCGCGGCCTGTTCGCCGAGCTGGAGGACCCGGGCGGCCCGGACGAGCGGATCGTCGTGCGGGGCGCGGCGAAGATCCCGCACATCAACCGCCGGGTCCTGGCCTCCCTCCTCGGCGTCCCCGAACACCGCATCCACCTGCGGGAGACGGACGCGGGCGGCAGCTTTGGCATCCGCGGCGAGTTCTATCCCGAGGACTTCCTCGTGCCCTTCCTGTGCCTGCGCACCGGACGCCCGGTCAAGTGGTCCGAGGACCGGGCCGAGCACATGGTCGCCGCCAACCACGCGCGCGAGCAGGAGCACCGGATCGAGCTGGCCTTCGACGCGGACGGACTGCTGCTGGGGCTGCGCGACGAGGCCTGGCTGGACAACGGAGCGTACGTCCGCACCCACGGCGCGGTCGTCGCGGCGCTCACCGCGTCGATGATCTCGGGCGCCTACCGGATCCCCGCGTGCGGCTCGCGCGTGCACATCGTCACCACCAACAAGACCCCGATCGGCACCTACCGGGCGCCGGGCCGCTTCCAGCACAACTTCGTGCGCGAGCACGCCCTCGACCTGGCCGCCACCCAACTCGGCGTCGATCCGGTTGAGTTGCGGCGGCGCAATCTGCTCACCGGCGCCGAACTCCCGCACCGGCGGCCGATGCAGGTCTTCGGCTCGCCCCTGGTCCTCGACGGCAAGGACCACCTGGAGCACTTCGACAAGGCGCTCGCCGCGGTCGGTTACGCCCGCTGGCGCGAGGAGGCGCGGGCCGCCCGGGCCGCGGGACGGCTCGTCGGCACCGGCTGCGCGGTCATCCTGGAGAAGGCCGGGCTCGGCTACGACAGCGCGGTCGTCGACATCGGCGTGACCGGCGCGGTCCGGGTCGCGATGGGCGGTGCGAACGTCGGGCAGGGCATCGAGACCGTGATGGCGCAGATCGCCGCCGACGAACTCGGCGTGCCGGTGGCCGCGGTGCGGGTCGTGCTCTCCGACACCGACGTCCTGCCCGACGGCGGCGGCACCTTCGGCAGCCGCTCCACGGTCGTCGGCGGCGAGGCCGTGCGCCGCGCGGCGGCGGCGGTGCGCGAGAAGGCGGTCCGGGTGGCCGCGGGCCTGCTCGACGTCCCGCCGCAGTCCGTGCACCCCGTACCCGGCGGCCTCGGCGCCACCGGCGCGACCGGCTCTCCCGGCTCGACCGGTTCCTCGGTCGAGATCGGCTGGCCCGCGCTCGCCGCGGCGGCGTTCACCCCGCGGTGGATCCGCACCGGCGAGGAGGCCGGCCTGATCGGCCGGGCGACGTACGCCGCGGACGGCATGACGTACCCCTACGGCGCCCACTTCGCGCAGGTCGAGGTCGACCCGGGCACCGGCGCGGTGCGGCTGCTGCGGTACGCGATGACCTACGAGATCGGGCGCGCGGTGCACCCCGAGGCGGTGCGCGGCCAGCTCGTCGGCGGCGCCGTCCAGGGCATCGGCGGCGCGCTGTCCGAGGAGTTCCGCTACGACGCGCGCGGCCGTCCGCTGTCCCTGACCCTGGACGACTACCTGTGGCCGCGCGCCGCCGATCTCCCCGAGATCCAGGTGGAGATCTACGAGGACGCGCCGGCCCCGGGCAACCCACTGGGCCTGCGCGGAGCCGGCGAGGGGGGCACCGCGGGCAGCGGGGCCGTCGTCGCGGGCGCCGTACGGGACGCCCTGGGACTGCCCGGCGACGTCGGCGCCCTCCCGCTGCACCCCGCGCGGGTGCGCTCCCTGATGTCCCTGCACCACGACTCGAAGGAGGAGCTTTGAAACCTCCCCCGCCTGGGAGCTGGGGATTCCTAGCTCACTTTGCCTGGCACCTAGCAGGTAGCTGGACTTACAAGATCAGCACTAGCCGGGTTGAGACCAGCCCGGACCAGCATCACGCGTGCGGAGTTCTTGTCCCTGGGGGACACCGTTCCGCACGCGGTGCAGGTATACGTTCTCTCGGAGAGGGGAAGTGCGTGCTTGGCTCTCGCTCCGCACCGTGCGCAGTCCATGGTGGTGTGCGCGGGGTGTACCAGGTGCACGGCACGGCCGTGCTTGCGGGCCATCTCGATCAGCGCGGTCTTGGTCGCGCCGATCGCGGCGTCAGCGGCCTTACGGGCCATGGTCGACCCGGCCAGGAACTTCGGACGGAAATCCTCCACCGCGAGGGCGTCATGGTCCCGCACGACCTTCTTGGCCCACTTGCGGCCGGTGTCCTGCCGCTGCCGGGCGGTCTTCTTCGACACCTTTGCCGCCTGGGCGCGGGCCTTGCGGTATCCGGCGGTGTCGGGCCGGTTCTTCGGGGTCCGGCGTCGGGCCGTCATCCGCTGATACCGGGCGAGGCGCTGTGCTGCCGTCCTGCCGTGCTGGGGGTGGGGAAGGTCGTGGGTGTCGGAGGTGGTGGTGGCGGTTTCCCGCACGCCCCAGTCCACGCCGATCACACGCCCCGTCGCGGGCAGCGGTTCCGCCGCGGTGGCCACGACGAAGGAGGCGTACCAGTGGCCGATGCTGTCGCGGTACACCCGTACCGACGTGGGGTCACACGGCAGTTCACGCGACCACACAGGCGTCAGCGCGATCCCGCCGGCCAGGTGCAGGCGGCCCTCCTTCAGGGAGAAGCCGCGCCGCGTGTAGTTGAGCGTGGGCAGTGCTTCCCGCTTCCGCTTGATACGGGGCATCCCCGCCCGCTGCCCCATCGGCAGTTTCGCCTTGATGTCCTTCAACGCCCTGGTGCGGGACTTGGCGAAGTCGCGGATGATCTGCTGCTGCGGCACCGAACTGCCTTCACGCAGCCACTCCATCGAATGCCGGGCCCCGGTCAGCATTTTGTCGAGCTGTGCCGGACCGCACGTGATCTGTTCGGTGGCGGCCTTGTTCAATCCGTGCACCTTGCGGGACATCGCCACACACTCGTTCCACACCCACCGGCACCGCGCCCACTCCGCATCCAACCCTGCGAGCGCGGTGGATGACACGCGCAGCCGGTAGGTGTACCGGGCATGCCCGGCACCCTCGGTCATCGCTGCCATCGCCATGCGACCAACCTACCCAACACCAGTGAAAACAAAGGAAAGAGGAGGTCACCACACAGATGCGCATGGAACGCCGCCGCCTCGTGGCTCCGCCCCGAGGACCCATTCCTTCCCGGCCCGAAGGCCGGATCCTCCTAGGAGAAATCCTGTGACAGCGAACCAAGCGGTTCTCGACTGGCTCAATACCGAACCCGACTGGGACGTACCGGGCGAAGTCCCGGGCGCCCCGGTCTCCGACGGCCCTGTCTCCGTGGACGTGACCGCACCCTCGGCGGCCACGCTCGCGTCGGCGACGGCGGCCGAGCGGATGGAACTGGTCACCGACTACGTGCGTCGGGAGGTCGCCCGTTCCGTGGGCGTCACCCCGGCCGCCCTGGACACCGAGCGGACGCTGGTCAGCGTGGGCATCGGCTCGATGCTGGGGCTGGAGCTCCAGTACCGGCTGAAGTCCTCGCTCGGCGTCGCACCCGAACTGACGGAGCTGCTCATGGCCAAGGACACGCACGCGCTGGCGGCCATGGTCGTCACGCTGCTCGGGTCCGGCGGATGACCGCGAAGCTGGCGCCGCCGGCCGGCGCTGATGTCTGGTTGCTGCGGCAGCCGAAGCCGGACGACATCACCGGCGTGCTGGAGATGACCGAACTGGACGAGAACGAACTCCAGCGGGCCCGCGCCTGTCGCCGCCAGTCCGGCGGCTACCTGTACGCGGCGGCGCACATCGCGCTGCGCCGGGTACTCGCCACGTACGTGGGGGAACCGGCCGGGTCGCTGGAGTTCGGCCGCGGTCCCTGCCCGTGCTGCGACAAGCAGCACGGGCGGCCGATCCTCCTACAACCCGCCTCCGACCTGCACTTCTCGCTGTCGCACAGCAGCGGGATCGTGCTGATCGGGGTGGCCTCCGTACCCATCGGCGTCGATGTCGAGAAGGTACCGACGGCCGAGACGGCCCGGGTGTGCACCGCCGCGTTGCACGCGGACGAGCGCGCCGAGCTGGCGGAGGTCCCCGAATGCGCGGGCACCTCCGCCTTCGGGCGGCTGTGGACCCGCAAGGAGGCCTACCTCAAGGGGCTGGGCACCGGCCTCGGCCGGGACCTGTCCCTGGACTACCTGGGGTGGGAGACCGATCGGCACCCCAAGGGCTGGTCGGTGGTCGACGTACCGGCGGGCCCCCGCCACACGGCGGCGGCCGCGATCGGCTACGACGGCGCCCCGGCGGGCCCGGTGACCCTGCGCTGGCTCCCGATCGAGAGCCTGTTCACGGGTACCCGAGCCAACCTGGCGCACCGCGACTCGGTCCTCGCGGAGCTGGCCGCCTGACCGGGGCACGCCTGCGGGCCACCCGTACGAGGATCCCCCGGCCGGGGAAGTCCACCGGCCGGGGGATCCTCGCGGGCGGCCCTTACGTGGTGCCTCGACCCGCGGGACGTGCCCGGGCGGTCACTGTTTCCGGAGATCCGGAACGATGGTCAGGACCCGATCACTACACAGGTCACGAACGCTGCGACGACGACCGCGGAACTGGACTGGTTGTTCACGACGGCACTCCAGTCGGTCTCGTCCGGGTTGGGGAGGCTCCCGAGTGCCTGGAATCCGGCGGGCAGGAAGGGCTCGCTCACGAGGTAGTTGCCGCCGATCACCTTGTGTCCCGGAGGGCAGGAGGCAGTGACAGATCGGGTGCCCGAGAACGGGGGAATGGTCCTCTCATTTGTCACGATCTGGTACTGGCTGCGTCCCGGGGGGCCGGGCGGACCAGGCGGGCCTGCGGCCTTCACGAAGGATCATCGCGTGGCGGGTCGTCGCCGATCTGGAGTTCGTTCACCCAGGCCTGGGCCACCCAGAGGCCGGAGGCAGTACCGATCACTTGGTACGCGAAGCCGTCCCACTGCTCCAGGACGCGAGGCTCGTCGGGGCGGAGATGGCCGGCGCCGCCGTTGACGGGCCGGTGGCGCCGGTAGATGTCCATCGGCGGGCGGCGCCGCTTGTTGTACGCCGCGAGCGGGTCGCCGCCGTCCACGCGCGGGACGGCGCGGGACGGTTGGTTCGGTGGTCCGGGTCGACGGTGCTTGGCCATGTGCTCGATGCTCTCAGGCCGCGACCGTCGTCGGACGCGCGGCGAGATCCTTCGCCCGGTTGCGTACGTCGTTCACCGCGGTGGTCTCATAGGGGCGGGCCGCGTTCAGCAGCGTGTTCAGCCTGGAGGCCACGAGGGTGGAGTCGATGCGGGTCGCGTCGTCGAGCGCCTGCTGTGCGGCCTGGGCCCCGCGTTCGGCCTCGCCCTGGTCGAAGAGGGCGGCGGCGAGCCCGATGCGGTCCATGACGCGTACCCGGTCGAAGCCGGGCTTGCGCAGCGCGAGGGCGTCCTCGAAGTGAGGGCTGGCGGGCCGGTGGCCACGGCCGAGTCCGGCGAGGTCGCGGGCGGAGACCGCTCGGGCGCCGGCGTGCTCGGCGGCGTCGAAGTAGCCCACCCATTCGGGGACGTCGTCACCGGGACCGTCGCCCAGGAGTGCGTCGGCGTCACCGAGGTGCCGGTCCGCCTGGCGCTCGTCGCCGAGGGCCGCGTGCACCCTCCCGGTCTGTGAGGCGACCAGCGCCCGGGTCACGGGCATCTTCGCCTTCGCCGCGGCCACGCCGAGAAGACTCAGGGCGTCTTCCGGGCGGCCGAGGTAGATCATCTGGTGTGACATGCGGGTGACGATCTCCACCCCGCGCTCCGGCTGTCCTGCCTCTCCGGCCGCGTAGATCCCGTAGCTCCAGTACCGCTGCGAGGTCGGGTACCGGCCGCTGTCGTGGCTCACCCACCCGGCGAGCGCCGCCAGGTCGGCGGTTGCCGCGAACACCCGGGTCCGCAGTCTGCGGGGCACCCCGTCCTGGACGCGGCGGGCGACTTCGGCGAGCTGGGCGACGATTGCCGAGCGGTACAGGCCACCGCCCTTGGAGGCGTCGGCCTTGGTGAAGAAGGCGGTGACCTCTTCGAGGGCAGTGACGGTGTCGGTGTCGAAGCCCTTGTGGTCGTTGTTCAGGGCGCGGGCGGTGCCGCCGAGCATCCTTTCGGCGGCGAGGATCAGTGGAGCGCCGATGGCGAGCTTGAGGGTGTCGCGGCGGTTCATGAACAGGTCCATCTGCGTCCATCCGGCAAGGGTTTGAGCGGCCGCCTCGGTCAGCAGCGGGAGCTGAATTCCATCCAACACCGGGCCCGCGGCGGTCAGGCCGAGATCACCGGCAGTGAGCACCTGCCCGGTCGCTTCCGAGAGGACGTCGGCAAGCAGAGCGGGGACTGGTGAGCGGGGCCGTTCCCCGTCGGTCCAGCGTCGAATCCGGGTCGCGTCCGGTGCGATCTGCCGATGGCCTTGGGCTTTGGCCGCTGCGGCGATCCGTCGGGCGATCTCCCCGTGGGACAGGCCCGTGGCCGCGATCCACAGCGCCAGGTGCGGGTTGCCGGATTTGCTGGACATCACTGCCTCGCCCTCCCCGTCTGCGTATACGGAGCGTGGCATTTCCGCCACGTTTCGCGACCCCCACGGTACTGGTGTGGGCCCCTGCCGGGCAGCGATTCTGCTCAGGCGGCAGCCGGGCGGCTACCGCTCGATGTACAGGGGAAGGGAATGGGCATGGCGACGCTTGCACCCCAAGCTCCATGGGCGATGCGGTTGGTCACGGACCGACGGCCGATCGGCCCGCCGTCCTACGCGGCGGTTACGCTCGACGCGTCCACGCAGAGGGCCCGCTACACCGACACCGCCGGCCAGGTGGTGAAGATGGGCGAGCACGGAACCAATCAGACCAATCCGACGACGTCGATGTCCGGCGGCGGTGACGGGGCCGAACCGCAGCCGCAGACCGCGGACGACTCCACCCCCGACTACTCCTCGGACTGATCCATGACCTCCACCATCCTGGTCGTCACCGCGCTGGAGGACATCACCGCAGACATGGTGATCTCCGTGCTCAACGAGCGTGAGGTGCCCGTCGTCCGGGTCGACCCCGCCGACATCGGGACCGCCCTGACCTTCGCGGCCCGCATCGATACGGGGGCGCCCGCGTGGGGCGGGCGGCTGGTCACCGGGAGCCGGGAGGTGGAGTTAGGGGAGGTGGCGGCGGTGTACTACCGCCGCCCCACCCCGTACGCCGCCCGGTACGGGCAGCTCCCCGCTCAGCAGCGCGACTTCGCGACCGCTGAGGCACGAAACGGGCTCGGGGGCATCCTGCACAGCCTGAACGGCGCCCTGTACGTCAACCATCCTCTCGCCGTCGCGCGGGCCGAATTCAAGCCCGCCCAGCTGAGGCGGTTGGCGGAGCTCGGGCTCACCATCCCTCCGACACTGGTCACCAACGACGTGGAACAGGCGCGCAAGTTCGCCGCCGAGCACGGACCGATCATCTACAAGCCCTTCCGCGGCCTGCCGCAGGGCGAGGAAGGGCACGCCGGAGCGATCTGGGCCCAGCGCGTCGACGCGGCCACCTTCGACGACTCCCTGGCCGTGATGCCGCACCTGTTCCAGGCGGAGGTGCCCAAGACCGGCGACGTGCGGATGACCGTGGTCGGGACCCGGATCTTCGCCAGCCGCGTCGAGGCGCCGGACGGCGCCCTGGACTGGCGCCGCGGCGACTGGAACCAGCTGGTCCACACCCCCATCGACGTCCCCGCGCCCATCGCAGCCGCGGCCCGCAGCTATCTGGCATCGTTCGGGCTGGTCTTCGGCTGCTTCGACTTCGCCCTGACCGGCGACGGGAGCGCTGCCGAGCACTGGACGGCCATCGAGTGCAATCCGAACGGACAGTGGGGCTGGCTGCCCGACGCGTCGGCCATCACCGAAGCATTCGCCGACATCCTCACCCAGGAAGGAGGCGGCACCCGATGACGATGCCGACCGACCTTGAGACTGATGCCGCGCAACTGCGGCACGCGATGGCCAAGGCCCTCGCCGAAGACGGAGTCCTTGCCGATCCGGCCTGGCGCCAGGCCGTGGAGCGGGTGCCGCGGCACCGGTTCGTGCCCGGCTTCTACCTGCCCGCCGCCGGGCGCGACGAGCAGGGCCTGACGGTGTGGGAGCCGGTCACCGCCGAACGCGACTACGGCCGGTGGCTGGCCGCCACGTACTCCGACACCACACTGATCACGCAGTTCGAGAGCGACGAACCGGATTGGAAGCAGCCCGCCGTACGTCACGGCGGGGCCCCGACCTCGTCCTCCACCCTGCCCTCGCTCGTCGTGCGGATGTGGGCGGACGCCGACGTGAGCGAGGGGCACACGGTGCTGGAGATCGGCACGGGGACCGGCTACTCGACCGCGCTCGCCTGCGAACGGCTCGGCTCGGCCGACGTCACCTCGATCGAAGTCGACCCGCACCGGCTCAGCCAGGCGGCGAGTGCGCTGTACGGCCTGGGCTACACCCCCGCGCTCGCGGTGGCGGACGGCCTGTACGGGTACTGGCCCGAGGCGAGGTTCGACCGGATCGTGGCTGCCTGCTCGTTCCGTGCGGTGCCGTCGGCCCTGCTTGCGCAGACTCGGCCGGGCGGGAAGATCCTGCTCACCCTCTCCGGCTGGCTCTACGGATACGCCCGTGTCCTTCTCACGGTCGGCGCCGACGGGACCGCCGAGGGCCGACTCCTGGGCGGGACGGTGTCGTTCATGTCCGCGCGCACGCACGCAGCACCGAAGTTCGGCAACCCCGCCCACTGGGCTGCGGGCCTTCCCGGGAAAGCTCGTACGACGCCGCACAGCCCGGAGCGGATCAGCGCCGCCACCCAGGAGGCGTTCCACCTGCGGTTCCTCACCCAGAGCGCGGTGCCGGACGTGCAGATGACGACCGTGGACGAGGTGGTGCACCTGGTCGACGTCGTTACCGGTTCCGCAGCCACTCTCACCCCTGGCAACGGCGGGTGGGCCGTGCGCGAGGGCGGGCCGGTGAAGTTGTGGGAGCGGATCGAGCGGGTCCTGGACGCATACGACGCGGCCGGTGCCCCGGGCCCGGAGACGTTCGCGCTGCACGTCTATGACGGTGGGCAGCACCTGCGGCACCCGCAGATGCCCGGCCTACCACTGCCCAGGCCCTGACCGGGCCCGTACGCACCAGGCGCCCGGTGGGGAGAGTGACGTCCCCCGCCGGGCGCCTGGCGCGTTCACCTGGATGTCTGGTTGCTGCGGCAGCCGAAGCCGGACGACATCACCGGCGTGCTGGAGATGACCGAACTGGACGAGAACTAACTCCAGCGGGCCCGCGCCTGTCGCCGCCAGTCCGGCGGCTACCTGTACGCGGCGGCGCACATCGCGCTGCGCCGGGTACTCGCCACGTACGTGGGGGAACCGGCCGGGTCGCTGGAGTTCGGCCGCGGTCCCTGCCCGTGCTGCGACAAGCAGCACGGGCGGCCGATCCCGCCAACCTGGCGCACCGCGACTCGGTCCTCGCGGAGCTGGCCGCCTGAGCCCGCCCCGCCCCCGGGCCCCGCGCGCACGGATCCCCCGACCGGGAAACCATCCCGGCCGGGGGATCCGTGCGCACCGATAGGGTGCGT
This sequence comes from Streptomyces sp. NPDC098789, assembly GCF_044759975.1. Taxonomy (NCBI): domain Bacteria; kingdom Bacillati; phylum Actinomycetota; class Actinomycetes; order Kitasatosporales; family Streptomycetaceae; genus Streptomyces; species Streptomyces sp. NPDC098789. Next base: position 43,666 of record NZ_JBIWAJ010000011.1, on the reverse strand, counting down.
CGTCATCGGTAGGACGGGTGGGGGCTGTGATGGTGCACGGGCAGGGCGACGCGTGGGCGACCCGGTTGGGCGGTGCGGTCGGCAACGGCCGTTACACGCTGGGCCGGTTACTGGGCAGCGGCGGCATGGCCGCTGTCCACGAGGCGCACGACACCCGGCTGGACCGGGTCGTGGCGATCAAGACGATGCACGCCGAACTGGGCCTAGACCAAGGCTTTTTGAAGCGGTTCGAGCGTGAGGCGCAGACCGTCGCGCGCATCAACCACCCGAATGTCGTCGCCGTCCACGACAGTGGTGAGCAGGAGATGCCGGACGGGGCGCCGCCCGTGGCGTACATCGTCATGGAGTACGTGGCGGGCCGCACGCTCGGCGAGGTGCTGCGGGACGAGGCCGGGCCCCGCGGCGGGCTGGACCCCGCGCGGGCGCTGGCGCTCACCGCGGACGTCCTGGCGGCGCTGGCGGCCAGCCATGAACGGGGGCTGGTCCACCGCGACATCAAGCCCGCGAACGTCATGCTGACGGACCGCGGTGTGGTGAAGGTGATGGACTTCGGCATCGCCCGTGCCCAGCAGGACGACCGACCGGTCACCCAGCTCACCCGGACCGGTGCGGTGATCGGTACGCCGCACTACCTCTCCCCCGAGCAGGCGCAGGCGCTGCCGCTGGACGGCCGCTCCGACCTGTACGCGGTCGGGGTGATGCTGTTCCAACTGCTCACCGGCAGGCTCCCCTTCGACGGGGACTCGTTCACCGCGATCGCCGTCAAGCACGTGACGCAGCCGCCCCCGCTCCTCGCGGACATGGGGGTGCAGGCGCCGCCCGCGGTGCAGCTGCTGGTGTCCCGGGCGCTGGAGAAGGACCCGGCGCTGCGGTTCGCGACGGCCGAGGAAATGCGGGCCGAGGTGGACCGGGTACGGGGTGTCCGGGCGCCGTTCGAGAAGCCGGCGCCGGCGGCCGTACCGACGCAGCCGGCCTGGCCGCCGGGCGCGGCCCGCCCGACGCCGCGGCGCACACCGCACCCCAGGCCACTCTCCGTCGTCGTCGCCGGGCTGCTCGCGCTGGTCACCGCCGGCCTGTTGGCGGCGTTCGCTGTCCTCAACATCTCGCAGGCCGGCGGGGACATCCCGTGGACGGGCGCGATGCGGATGAACGTGATCGGCGGGTGCGTCTCCGCCGCCCTGCTGGCGTTGCTGGGGGTGCTCATGCTCACCCGCACCACCGCCGCCGTCGCCCGGACCCTGGCCGTCGTCTGCGTGCTGATGGCGGTGATGACCCTCGTCCTGCAACCACTGCTCGGCGTGACCTTCAGCGCCCAGCTCGACTTCGTGTTCGGCTTCCACAAGCCGACGGGCGTGATGATCGGCTTTGCCACCGTCTTCGAGCTGGTGACCGCGATCGCCGCCACCGCGAGCGCCACCGGGCGACCGAGAGTGCGGTGAGCTGCAAGCCGCTCCGGGCCGGTGGTCGGAGCCGCTGCGTGTGAGGGTGCCGTAGGCGCCCCGCCCCCGCGCGCTGCGGGGGCGGGGCGCTTGGTCGTGGGGCCCGGCGGAGGTGACAAAGTCGTTGCGGGGGTGCCGTGGGGTCGCAAAACATAGAGAACACTCGCTATTCTTTATTTCGCTGGCCAACCGACCCGACCCGCCTTGCCGGAGGGAGCTGCCCGCCATGCCGACCGCCGACTTACTCGCCCGGCGTCTCTTCCACTGCCTGCCCCGTACCGATCAGCGCCGTTGGGCCGGTGCCTACCTGTCCGGGCTGTTGGGTACGCCCGGAAAGAAGTCCGTGCGGAACATGGCGCGGTCCACCGCCGCGCTCGGAGCCGCCTCGCAGTCGTTGCACCAGGTCGTCAACGCCAGTACCTGGGACTGGAATCCGGTCCGTCGGGAACTGGCCGCCTGGTGCGGGGAGCAGGCCGGGGTACGGGCGCTGCGCATGGTGCCCGTGGTCATTCCCAAGCGCGGCCAGTGCTCCGCCGGAGTGCACCGCCGCTTCGACCCCGCGGGCGGGCGCACCCTGAGCTGCCAGCTCGCGCTCGGGCTCTTCCTCGTCACCGACCACGGCAGCGTGCCGGTCGACTGGAGGCTGGTGCTGCCCGGCCGCTGGAGCGAGGACGACGAGCTGTGCGAGCGGGCCCGGATACCGGCCGCGGCGCGCACCGCCCCGGCCGCACCCGCCGCCCACCCCGGGCTCGGCCTCGACCAGGCCGCCGAGGCCGCCGCCGCACACGCGGCCGCCGCCGGCGTGCCCGTCGTCGCCGAGGCCGCCACCGAGGCCCCCCTCGACGCGGTGCGGCTGATCGCGGGCCTCGCCGCCCGCAGTCTGGGCTTCGCCGTCTCCGTACCGCTCGGCACGCCGGTCCTGTGCGGTCCGCCCGGCGACCGCGCCCCCCACACCACCACCGTCGCCCGGCTCGCCGCCCGCCTCGGCCCCGCCTCCTCCCCGCTCGCGGGCGGCCGGCTGCGCCGGGCGCCCGCGCTCATCCGCGTCCCCGGGGTGGCCCGACCGCTGGCGCTGCTCACCGAATGGGACCCGGCCACCCCGGAGCGGCCGGTGAAGCACTGGATCGCCGACCCCGACGCCCGCACCCTGGCCGCCACCCGCTTCTCCCTGTCGGCCACCGCCTCGCTGTCGCTGGCCACCTCGATGGACGTGCTGGAGGAGTGCGGGCTGCTCGACTTCGAGGGGCGCTCCTTCCCCGGGTGGCACCGACACATGACCCTCGTCTCGGCCGCCGCCGCCCACCGCCTGCTGGGCGGACCGCGGCGCGCGGCCGTCCGCCCCGCGCGGGTCCCCGCCCCCGAGCCCGCCCCGACCCGCGTGCCCACCCGTGTCACCACCCAAGTCCACGCCCGAGCCCACGCGTTCAGCGGCTGACCGTGCTCCGCACCCCGTGCCCGAGGATGCCACCCAAGGAGTCGAAATGACCGTCGATACGGCGGCAGCCCCCGTCCGCGCGATCAAGCTGCCCGCCCTCACCACCCTGCCCGTCGTGACCACCCTGCCCGCGATCACCGCCCTGCCCGTCGTCACGGCGCTCCCCGTCGTCACCGCGCTGCGCCCGATCGCGCTGCCCGCCCCGGCCTCGGCCCTGATGACCGGCTGCGTGCCCGTGCACGCGCTGCTGGACGCCGAGTCCCCGCGGCTGGCCGGGGTGGACCAGGACCACGTACGGCTGCTCGCGGGCCTGGAGACGGAGCTGCCGCCGATCGTCGTCCACCGCTCCACCCTGCGGGTGATAGACGGCATGCACCGGCTGCACGCGGCCCGGCTGCGCGGCCGCGAGTCCATCGCCGTCCGCTGGTTCGACGGCACCCGCCCCGAGGCCTTCCTGTTGGCCGTGGAGGCGAACAACCGGCACGGGCTGCCGCTGACCCTCTCCGACCGCCGCGAGTCCGCCCGCCGCATCCTGCGCGCCTGGCCCGACTGGTCGGACCGGGCGGTCGCCGCCAAGGTCGGGCTGTCCGGCAAGACCGTGGGGGTGCTGCGCCGCGCCGCCGCCGAGAACGGCGAGGCCGGGGCCCCCGGCGAACTGCCCGCCGCCCGGGTCGGCTGCGACGGCCGGGCCCGCCCGCTCAACGCCACCGAGGGCCGGCTGCGGGCCATGGACTACCTCGCGGTCCGCCCCGAAGCCTCGTTGCGCGAGATCGCCCGCTCCGCCGGGATATCGGTGGAGACCGCCCGCGACGTGCGCGACCGGCTCGGCCGCGGCGAGGGCCCCCTGCCCGGCAGCGGCGCGGGGGTGCGTACGGGCGCCGGTACGGGAGCGCGCGGCGGCGGCCCCGGTGGGCGTACGGGCGTACGCGCCCCCGCGCCGGACGGCGAGGGGGGCGCCCGCCGCCCCGACCGCGCCGCCCTCGACCTCCCCCTCGTCCTGGACTCCCTCAAACGCGACCCCACGCTCAAGTACAGCGACGAGGGCCGCGCGATGATCCGCTGGCTGGAGGCCCGGATGATCCGCGAGGGCGAGAGCGGAGTGGTGCTGCGCGCCCCCGACCACCAGGCCCCCAAGATCGCCGCCATGGCCCGCGCCTGCGCCGCGCACTGGGCCGAGATAGCCGCGGAACTGGAACACCGCGGCGCGAGGTCGGCCACCGAAGAGAACTGAACAACCGCTGAGAGAAGATGAGTTGACACGATGACGACCACCGCGAACACCACCGCCGCGACGAACGCGAAGAATCCGTGGGCCGCGCTGTCGGCCCTCTGTGTCGGCTTCTTCCTGATCATGATGGACACGACGATCGTGACCGTCGCGATCCCCGGCATCATGAGCGGCCTCGACGCCGACCTGAACCAGATCACCTGGGTCCACAGCGTCTACCTGCTCACCTACGCCGTCCCCCTGCTCGTCGCCGGACGGCTCGGCGACCGCTTCGGCCGCAAGCCCGTCTTCCTCGCCGGGATGGCCGTCTTCACCGCCGCCTCCCTGTGGTGCGGGCTGTCCGGCAGCGCGGAGATGCTGATGGCCGCCCGCGCCGTACAGGGCGTCGGAGCCGCGCTGATGGCCCCGCAGACCATGGCCTTCGTGACCACGCTCTTCCCGCCCAACCGGCGCGGCGCGGCCCTCGGCATCTGGGGCGCCGTCGCGGGCCTGGCCACCACGGTGGGCCCGCTGCTCGGCGGCTTCCTCGTCGGCTCCGCGGGCTGGCAGTGGATCTTCCTGGTCAACGTGCCGATCGGCCTCGCCGGGCTCGCCATGACCGTGAAGCTGGTCCCCGGCGGCCAGCCCCGCAACCGCCGCCGCTTCGACCTGCTCGGCACCCTGCTCTCCGGACTCGGCCTCTTCGCCCTCGTGTTCGGGCTGCAGAACGGCCAGCACTACGACTGGGGCACCGTCGCCGGACCGGTCACCGTGCCGATGGTCATCGCCGCGGGCGTGGTGCTCCTCGTCGTCTTCGTGCTCTGGCAGCGCTTCAACCCGCGCGAGCCGCTGATGCCGCTCTCCCTCTTCCGGCGCCGCCACTTCTCCACCGCCGCCTTCGCCGCGGCCGCCATCGGCTTCGCCGTCACCGGCCTCTACCTGCCGCTCACCCTCTACATGCAGGCGGTCATGGAGCTCTCCCCGCAGCAGGCCGGGCTGCTCATGGTGCCCGTCGCCGTCTCCAGCGGGCTGGCCGGGCCGCTGGCCGGCACCCTCTCCGACCGGGTCCCCGGCAAATGGGTGGTCCTCGCCGGATTCCTGATCTTCGCGGCGGGCCTCGGCATGATCGTGCTGGCGATGCGCCCCGAGGGCGGGGTCTGGCAGCTCGCCGGCGCGCTGTTCTTCGCCGGGATCGGTACGGGCGCCGCCTTCGCGCCCATGGCCAACGTGGCCACCGGCACGCTGCCCGTCACGGAGATCGGTGCGGGGGCCGGGATGTACAACTCGATCCGGCAGGTCGGCTGCGTCATCGGCGCCGCCGCCGTCGGGGTGCTGATGCAGGCGCAGCTGTCCTCCCGCCTCGCCACCGAGACCCTCGCCGAGAACGCCACCACCGCCGAACGCCACGCGTTCCACGAGGGGTTGGCGCAGGCGTCGGGAACGACCCTGCTGCTTCCCGTGGTAGTCCTGCTCGTGGGCGCGCTCGCCTGCCTGCTCATGCCGTCCGGAAAGTCCGCGCACGCGAGCGAACCCGTCGCGAAGCCGCTGGACGCCCCGAATTCCGACCTGCAAAAGGTCGGCTGAACCACCGCATCGCGTGCCATCGAAAGGAATAGTCCTGATGTCCCATGACAACACCCGGATTGACTTCACCTCCCTTACGGATTCGGTGACCGGACCGGTCTTCACCCCCGGACAGGAGGGCTACGAGGAGGAACTCACCGGATTCCAGACCGGATACCGGCACGACCCCGCCGCCGTGCTCGGCGCGGCCGACGCCGAGGACGTCCGCCTCGCGGTCGCCTTCGCCGCCGAACACGGGATCGCCGTCTCCGTCCAGGCCACCGGTCACGGCGTCACCGTCCTGGACCGGGGCGGCCTGGTCATCAGCACCCGGCGCCTCACGGAGGTCACCGTCGACCCCGCGGCGCGCACCGCCCGCATCGGAGCCGGCGCCCGCTGGGAGCAGGTCGTCGAGCGGACGGCCCCGCACGGGCTGGCCCCGCTGAGCGGTTCCGCCGGGCACGTCGGCGTGGTCGGATACACCCTCGCGGGCGGACTCGGTCTGCTGGCAAGGGAGTTCGGCTACGCCGCCGACCTGGTCGAGGCCGTCGAGGTGGTCACCGCCGACGGGCAGGCCCGCCGGGTCACCGCCGACAGCGATCCCGACCTGTTCTGGGCGCTGCGCGGCGGCCGCGACAACTTCGGCATCGTCACCGCCCTGGAGATCTCGCTGCTGCCGGTCGCCACGGTCTACGGCGGCGGCATGTACTTCGACGCCGCGCAGGCCGACCTGGTCCTGGAGCAGTTCCGGAGCTGGACCGCGACCGCCCCCGAGAGCGTCACCGCCTCCCTCGGCATGATCGAGTACCCGCCGATCCCGGTGTTCCCCGAGCCGCTGCGCGGCCGCCACGTCGTGCACATCCGCTTCGCCACCACGGACCTGGCCGCGGGACCCGAACTGGTCGCCCCCTGGCGCGCGTTCGGCGCCGAGATCATCCACGAGCACCTCGGTGAGCTGGCCTACCCCGAGGTCGGCTCGATCTATGCCGAGCCGACCTTCTCGCACGCCTACGACGGCAACAGCGTCCTGCTGAGCGAGCTGACCCCCGAGGTCCTGGCGGCCGTACGCACCCTGGCCGGGCCCGGATCGCCGGTGGACTGCATCGTCGACCTGCGGCACATGGGCGGGGCCCTGGCGCGCCAGCCCGCCGTGCCCAACTCGGTGCCGTTCCGCGAGGCCGCCTACATCCTGCGCGTCCTGTCCGGCTCGGACGAGGCGCCGCTGGCGGAGATCCGCGCCGCGCACGCGGCCCTGGACGAGGCCGTCGCGCCCTGGACCCTGGGCCGCTCGCTGAACTTCGTCTACGGCGAGCGCACCGCCGACGCCTACGCGGGCGAGCTGTACGACCCGGCCACCCGGGCCCGGCTGGCCAAGCTCAAGGGCGTCTACGACCCGACCAACCTCTTCCGCACCAACCTGAACATCGAGCCCGCCGCGTAGCACGCGCCCGGCGCCGTCAGCACGTACGGCGCCCCGCGCGACGACAGCGCCCCGCGCAGCGACAGCGCCCCGGGACCGGATGCGATCCGGTCCCGGGGCGCTGTGGTGCGTGCGCGGGGTCAGGCGGCGGGGGAGCCCAGGCCCACGCGGTTGCCCGCGGGGTCGCGCACGTACGCCACGCGCTCGCCCCACGGGGTGTTCTCCGGTTCCTGGACCACCGGGGCGCCGGCGGCCCGCAGGGCGTCCACGGTGACGTCGACGGCCTCCACGAAGACGAACAGGTCCACCCCGCCCGCCGGCAGGTCGACGGCCTTGTCGTCCCGGCTCACCGCCAGCTCCGCGTCGTCGCGGCGCAGGGCGACGAAGTCCGGTTCGCCCTGCGCCGGGTGGCGGTGCCCGGCCCGGAAGCCGAGCCGCTCGTAGAAGGCGGCGGTGTCCCCCACCCGGCGGGCGCGCAGCACGGGGAAGGCGCGCCGCACCACGGCGGGGGCGGCGGGACGTGCGGGGGTGGTGGGGAGCGAGGAGTGCGCCCCGCTCACGCCGCAGCCCCGTCAGCGCCGCGGTCGGCGTACACCTTCCACACCGGCAGCCGGGTGCGGCCCTTGTCGTCCAGCTCGGGGCGCCGGCCGGTGCGCTCGAAGAACTTCTCCATGCCGACCGCGACGCCCGCGTACTCCGACAGCTCCAGCAAGGTGATCGTCCAGCCCGCCGCCGTCAGCGTCGTGCGCAGCTCCTCCTCCGACACCGACAGCGGCGCGGGCATGCCGCCGGGCACGTCGGCGAAGCACAGCACGCTCAGGCGCGCCCCGGGGCGGGTGACCCGGTGCAGGGCGGCCGCGTACAGGGGGCGGGCGGGCGCCGGCAGGGTGTGGAAGAGGGCGCTGTCCAGGACGGAGTCGAAGCGGCCCTCGTAACCGGTCAGGGCGGTCGCGTCGGCGACGGCGAACTCGATGTCGAGGTCGCCGGCCCGGGCGCGGGCCTGCTCGATGGCGGCGGAGGCGGCGTCGACGGCGGTGACCTTGTAGCCGCGGCCGGCCAGGAAGACGGCGTTGTCGCCGGGGCCGCAGCCCACGTCGAGCACCTCGCCGCTGAAGCGGCCCAGGCGCTCCAGCTCCACCACGTCGGGCTGGGCCTCGCCGATGTCCCACGGGACGACCTTGATGGCGGCCCCTTCGAGCAGTTCGCCGCCCGTGTAGACGGCGTTGAAGTCGGCGGCGGCGTAGTCGTAAGTCTGTTCCGTGGCGCTCACGCGAATCTCCTTGCGGTGAATTCGATCTCGGGGATCCGTAGGTGCGGGATTCACGGCAGTATCACCCGCCAACTCCCGTGTCCGAAACGGCGGTTGGTGTCCGAGTGAGGTGTCCGGGGATGCCCCTGCGCGTCCGTCCGAGGAAATTCCGCACTTGGACGGGGTGTCCGAATTCCTTTCATGGACAGGCCGCGGCGCGTCGGGATGAATGGAGCACAAGCCTCACCGACGGGTTAAGGAGCCGCAGTGACTTCCGCAGTGACAGGAAAGGTCTGGTTCATCACCGGGACGTCCCGGGGCTTCGGCCGCGTCTGGGCCGAGGCCGCCCTCGAACGGGGCGACAAGGTCGCCGCCACCGCCCGCGACCTCGCCTCCCTCGACCCCCTCGTCGAGGCGTACGGCGAGGCGGTCCTGCCCCTGCGGCTCGACATCCGCGACCGGGACGCGGCCTTCGCGGCGGTGGCCGCCGCCCACGCCCACTTCGGCCGGATCGACGTGGTCGTGAACAACGCGGGCTACGGACTCTTCGGCGCGGTCGAGGACATCACCGAGGAGCAGGCCCGCGCGCAGCTCGACACCAACCTCTTCGGCACGCTGTGGGTGACCCAGGCCGCCCTGCCGGTGCTGCGGGCCCAGGGCAGCGGACACATCCTCCAGATGTCCAGCATCGCCGGACTCGCGTCCTGGCCGATGCTCGGCCTCTACCACGCCTCCAAGTGGGCGATCGAGGGCCTGACCGACTCCCTCGCCCAGGAGGTGGGCCGCTTCGGCATCCACGTCACCCTGGTCGAGCCGGGCCCGTACAAGACGGACTGGCGCGGGAGTTCGGCCGTCTGGGCCGAGCCTTCCGAGGCGTACGCCGACTTCGCCAAGGCCCCCTCGGCGGGCTCCGCCCCCGGCGACCCGGCCGCCACGGCCGGCCCCGTCCTGGAGCTGGTCGACCACCCGGACCCGCCGCTGCGCGTCCTGCTCGGCGCGACCGTGCTGGACACGATCACCACCGCCTACGAGGAGCGCCTCGCCGGGTGGAAGCAGTGGGACACCCTCGCCCGCGCCGCCCAGGGCAACTGAGCCCCCCCGAGACGCAGCCCGACACAGCCCGACACAGACACCGAACCCGACCCAGACACCGAACCCGACATCGAGCCAGAACCCTCGAAGGGAAGAAGACCGTGCAGAGTGAAGCCGTGAACGGCGTGGCCCCGGGCCGCGAGGAGCTGGTGGCCCGGGCGGCCGCACTGCGCGCGGGCCTGTGGGAGGACGCACCGCAGAGCGACGGCGCGCGGCGGCTGACCGGGCGGAGCATCGACGCGGTCACCGGCGCGGGCCTGATGCGGCTCATGACCCCGCAGCGCCTGGGCGGCTACGAGGCCGACATCCGCACCCTGCTGGAGGTCGCCACCGAGGTGGGCCGCGGATGCGGCTCCACCGCCTGGATCACCGGCGTGCTGAACGCGGGCAACTTCGTCGCCTCCCTCTTCCCCCGCCAGGTCCAGGACGAGGTGTGGAGCCTGAACCCGGACGCCCGCACCGCCCTCGTGCTCGGGATGCCCGCCCGCGGGATCGAGAGCGCCGACGGCGGGGTGCTCGTCACCGGTGAGTGGGCCTACGTCTCCGGTTCGCTGCACGCCGACTGGGTGGGCGTGCTGATCGCGCGGCCGGTCGAGGGCTCCGACCCGGTCGTCCACTTCGCCCTGATGCGGGCCGACGAGGTCGAGATCAAGGACACCTGGCACTTCGCCGGGATGCGCGGCACCGGCAGCAACACCGTCGTCGCCTCCGGGGTCTTCGTGCCCGAGCGCCGCCTGCTGCCCTACCTGCCGCTGCTCAACGGCGAGACGGACGGGCTGATCGACCCCGCCCACCGCTACCGCAACAGCCTGGTCGGCCTCTTCTCCATCGGCCTGCTCGGCTCGCTGCTCGGCGGGGCCACCGCCGCCTTCGACTTCGTCCGCGAGTCGGCCCCCAAGCGGCCCGCCGCCGGGTCCCGCTACCCGAACCAGGCCGAGTCGCCCTCGCTCCAGCTGGACCTGGCCGAAGCCGCCACGAAGATCGAGACGGCGAAGCTGCTGGCCGCCAAGGTCGCCGACGCGGCCGACGCGGCGGCGTACGCGGGGGAGTTCGCGGACGTCCTGGTCCGGGCCGCCGCCCGGCAGTACTCCACGCAGGTCGCCCAGCTCTGTCGGGAGGCCGTGGACCTGCTGATGACGGCGTACGGCTCCTCCGCCTTCAACGAGGCCAACCCGCTCCAGCGGATCTGGCGCGACGTGAACGTCGGCAGCCGCCACGCGGGCTTCGGCATGGGCATCCCGCAGCAGCTCTACGGCCGGGCCCTGGTCGGCCGCGACCCGCGCGAGATCAGCCTGCTGGTCTGACCGCCGCCCTCCTCCCACCGGAAAGGAACACCGTGTCTTTCGAGCAGACGGCAGACGAGCAGACGGCAGGCGAGCGGACGGCGGACGAGCAGGCGGTCCGCGAGCACAACCGGAGCATCGTCGAGCAGTACATGAACACCCGCGGCGAGGACCGCCTGCGCCGCCACCTCCTCTTCACCGAGGACGGCGTCGGCGGCCTGTGGACCAACGAGACCGGCAACCCGATCACCATCACCGGCCGCGACCGGCTCGGCGAGCACGCGGTGTGGTCCCTGCGCTGCTTCCCCGACTGGGCCTGGACGGACGTCGAGATCTTCTCCACCCAGGACCCGAACCGCTTCTGGGTCGAATGCCGGGGCGAAGGAAAGATCGTCTACCCCGGATATCCCGTCGGTCACTACACCAATCACTTCATCCACTCCTTCCTCTTCGAGGACGGAAAGATCAAGCAGCAGCGCGAGTTCATGAACCCCTGCCAGCAGTTCCGCGCCCTCGGGATCGACGTCCCGCAGGTACGGCGCGAAGGAATCCCCACGTAGTAAGGAGATGCCCGATGCCCGGCCTGCCCCCCGTCGAGTCCTATCCGCTGCCCACCGCCGCGGAACTGCCCGCCAACACCGTTTCCTGGACCCCTGACCCCGGCCGGGCCGTGCTGCTCGTCCACGACATGCAGCGCTACTTCCTGGCCGCCCTGCCCGACCCGCTGCGCGCCGACCTCGTGCACAACGCCTCCCAGCTCCGCAAGCGCGCCGCCGCCCTCGACGTCCCCGTCGCCTACACGGCGCAGCCCGGCCGGATGTCCGACGAACAGCGGGGCCTGCTCAAGGACTTCTGGGGTCCGGGCATGCGGACCGGGGACGCGGACCGCGAGGTGGTCGCCGAGCTGGCGCCCGACACCGAGGACTGGGTCTTCACCAAGTGGCGCTACAGCGCCTTCTTCCGCTCCGGCCTGCTGGAGCGGATGCGCGCCGAGGGCCGCGACCAGCTGATCCTGTGCGGGGTCTACGCCCACATCGGGGTGCTCGCCACCGCCATGGACGCCTTCAGCAACGACATCCAGCCCTTCTTCGTCGCCGACGCCGTCGCCGACTTCTCCGCCCTCGAACACGCCCGCGCACTGGAGTACGTCGCCCAGCGCTGCGGCCGGGTCATATCCGCCGGGGAGGTCTTCGCGTGAACAGAGACCTGCTCGCCCGGATCCTGGCCGGAGACGTCCGCGACTTCGCCCTGCTGCACCGGCCCGAGCTCGCCCCCGACACCGTCGAGGTGCTCGCCGGCGCCGTGCACGCCCCGGCCGCGCTGGCCGACGTACCGCTGGACGCCGACCAGGTGCTCGTGATCGTGCCCTACCGCCAGCTCGCCGAGCGCGGGTTCGCCGCCCCCGACGACGGCGCCCCGCTGCTCGCGATGACCGTCACCGAACGCCAGACGGTCCCGCTCGCCGCGCTGCCCGACCGGATCGCCGACCAGCCGGTGCACCTGAGCGGCGGCGGCTTCGACGTCGACGACGAGCAGTACGCGGCGACCGTGCGGCGGATCATCGCCGACGAGATCGGCACCGGCGCCGGCTCCAACTTCGTCATCAAGCGCAGCTACACCGCCACCATCGAGGACCACGCGCCGCGGCGGACCGCGCCCGCCCTCTTCCGCCGGCTGCTGGAGCGCGAGCAGGGCGCCTACTGGACCTTCGCCATCCACACGGGCGGGCGGACCTTCGTCGGCGCCACCCCCGAACGGCACGTCTCCCTCGCCGGCGGCACCGCCGTCATGAACCCCATCAGCGGCACCTACCGCTACCCGCCCAGCGGGCCCACCCTCGACGGGGTCACCCGCTTCCTCGCCGACCGCAAGGAGGCCGACGAGCTGTACATGGTCGTCGACGAGGAACTGAAGATGATGGCCCGGATCTGCGCCGACGGCGGCCGGGTCACCGGACCCCACCTCAAGGAGATGGCCCGCCTCGCGCACACCGAGTACTTCATCGAGGGCACCACGGAGCGCGACGTGCGGGAGATCCTGCACGAGACGATGTTCGCGCCGACCGTCACCGGCAGCCCCCTGGAGAGCGCGGCCCGGGTGATCCGGCGCCACGAGCCCGAGGGCCGCGGCTACTACGGCGGGATCGCCGCCCTGATCGGCCGCGACCCCGCGGGCGGGCGCACCCTGGACTCCGCGATCCTGATCCGCACCGCCGACATCGAAGCGGACGGCCGGATGCGGATCGGCGTCGGCGCCACCCTGGTGCGCCACTCCGACCCCGACTCCGAGGTCGCCGAGACCCGGGCCAAGGCCGCCGGGCTGCTCAGCGCCCTGGAATCCGGCACCGCGGTGCGCTTCGCCGCGCACCCCGAGGTGCGGGCGGCCCTGGCGGCCCGCAACACCGGGATCGCCTCCTTCTGGTTGCGGGGCTGCGCCGAGCGCGGCGACCGCGGGGCGTGGGAGCCCCGGCTGGCCGGGCTGCGCGCGCTGGTCGTCGACGCGGAGGACACCTTCACCGCGATGATCGGCCAGCAGCTCGCCTCGCTCGGCCTGGAGGTGACCGTGCGCCGCTTCGACCAGCCCTACGACGCGGCCGCCCACGACCTGGTCGTCCTCGGCCCGGGCCCCGGCGACCCGCGCGACGGCGCCGACCCGCGGATCGTGCACCTGAACGCGCTCGCCGGAGAACTCCTGGAGCGGGGGCGGCCGTTCATCGCGGTCTGCCTCAGCCACCAGGTGCTCAGCCTGCGCCTCGGCCTCCCCCTGGTCCGCCGCGCCACCCCCAACCAGGGCGTGCAGCGGCAGATCGACCTCTTCGGGACGACGGAGCGGGTGGGCTTCTACAACACCTACGCCGCCCAGAGCGCCGAGGACAAGATCGACGCGGGTGACCTCGGCATCGTCGAGGTCAGCCGCGACCCGCACACCCGCGAGGTGCACGCCCTGCGCGGAGCGCGCTTCGCCTCCATGCAGTTCCACGCCGAATCGGTGCTCACCGTCGACGGCCCCCGGATCCTCGGGCAGGCCCTGCTGCGGGCCCTGGGGTCGCTGGAGGTGGCGGCCCGATGAGGGTGGACATCGCCTGGTGGGAGCTGGCCGGGACCGGCGCGAGCATCGACTCGCTGCGCGAGCACCTGCGCGAGGAGGCGGTGGACGCCTGGGTCGACGTGCCCGGGCTGGTCCTCAAGCTCTGGGTCGCCGACCGGCCCGGGAACCGGTGGGGGGCCGTGATGCTCTGGACCGAGCGTCCTCCCACCGACACCCTGCCCGCCAACCGGGCCGCCGAGCTGATCGGCGGCCCGCCCACGCACCGGTCGCGGTTCGAGGTCGAAGCCGCGGTGGAGGGCGTACACCCCCTCGTCACCCTCCACGGGCTCGGCGCCGCGTTCGCCGACGCCACCTCACTCAGTCAGGGAGCGCTTCCCCATGCATGACTACATGGTCGTGGATGCCTTCGCGCGCAACCCGCTCGAAGGCAACCCCGTGGCCGTCTTCTTCGGCAGCGAGGACCTCACGTCGGACCGGATGCAGGCCATCGCGCGGGAGATGAACCTCTCCGAGGTCACCTTCGTCCTGCCGCCCGACGCCGACGAGGCCGACGCCAAGATCCGGATCTTCACCCCGGTGAACGAACTGCCCTTCGCGGGCCACCCGATGCTCGGCACCGCCGTCGCGCTGGGGTTGTCCCGCAAGGCGCTCGGGGTCGGCCGCAAGGAGGAGCGGCTGCGGCTGGAGACCGGCATGGGCGTGATCCCCTTCGACGTCGGCATGGACAACGGGGACGGCTCGGTCATCGTCCAGATGCGCCAGCCGCACCCGAGCTGGGAAGCGTACGAGCACGCCGAGGAGCTGCTGGAGGCCCTCGGGGTCGACAAGTCCATCGCCCCGGTGGAGATCTACCACAACGGCCCGCGGCACGTCTTCGTCGGCCTGGAGAGCATCGAGGCGCTGTCCGCCGTACAGCCCGACCACCGGGCGCTGTCCCGCTTCCCCGACATGGCGGCGAACTGCTTCGCCGGCGCGGGGGAGGAGTGGCGCACCCGGATGTTCTCCCCGGCCTACGGGGTGGTGGAGGACGCGGCGACCGGTTCGGCCGCGGGGCCGCTGGCCATCCACCTGGCCCGGCACGGGCTGGCCCCGTACGGACAGCGCATCAAGATCACGCAAGGGGTCGAGATGGGCCGCCCGTCACGGATGTGCGCCACCGCGCACGGCATGGCGGACCGGGTCAACGGGGTGCGGGTGGGCGGCTACGGCACGGTCATCGCCCGCGGAACCATCTACGTCTAGGGAGCAGCAGCGGCCATGAGCACTTCGACGAGCCCCGCCGTCCGGGCGGGCCTGGACACCAGCAAGTACGAGTCCCTGACCGGCGCCACCGACCTCCCCTTCCCCGAGTACGACGCCCCGCCCGCCGAACCCCTCGCCCTGGCCCGGCAGTGGATCGCCGAAGCCGTCCGGCGCGGGGTCCGCGAGCCCCGCTCGCTGGCCCTGGCCACCGCCACCCGGATGGGCCACGCCTCCAACCGGATCGTCACCATCGCCCGGGAGACCGAGCGCGGCTTCGTCTTCACCACCCACAGCACCAGCCGCAAGGGCCGCGAACTCGCCGACAACTGCTGGGCGTCCGGCGTCCTGTACTGGCGCGAGACCGGCCAGCAGCTCATCCTCTCCGGCCCGGTCACCGCCCTGTCGGCGGCCGCATCGGACGAGCTGTGGGCGGCCCGCCCCACCCCGCTGCACTCGATGACCACCGTCTCCCACCAGAGCGACCCGGCCGCCGACCTGGACGCGCTCCGCGAGCGGGCGTGGTCACTGGCCGAGGGCGGGCAGCCGCTGCCCCGCCCCGACCGGTTCACCGGCTACCTGCTGGAGCCCGCCGAGGTCGAGTTCTGGAACGCCGCCTCCGACCGGCTGCACCGCCGGCTCTCCTACACCCGCCTCGGCTGCGACTGGCACACCAGCCGCCTCCAGCCCTGACCGGCCCCGCACCAGCTCGCACCAGCCCGCACCGACCCCGCACCGATTCGAAGAGACCCGACCGGAAAGGAAGGACCGTGCGATGGAGCGCTCCCAGCTCACCGGCACGATGGCCCGCGTACCCGGCCCGGTGACGGTGGTGACCACGATCGACGGCGACGGCGAACGCT
The DNA here is from genome assembly GCF_044759975.1 of Streptomyces sp. NPDC098789. Classification (NCBI taxonomy): domain Bacteria; kingdom Bacillati; phylum Actinomycetota; class Actinomycetes; order Kitasatosporales; family Streptomycetaceae; genus Streptomyces; species Streptomyces sp. NPDC098789. The sequence continues at coordinate 27,828 of NZ_JBIWAJ010000011.1, read as the reverse complement.
GGGGCTTCACCGCCAGCTCGTTCAGCTCCGTCTCCCTCGACCCGCCGCTCGTCTCGGTCTGTCTGGACAAGGGCGCCAGCACGCACGCCGCGTTCGCCACCGCGCGGCACTTCCTGATCAACGTCCTCACCGAGGAACAGCACGCCGTCGCCCGCCGCTTCGCGACCTCCGGCATCGACCGCTTCGCCGCCGGGGACATGGAGACCTGCGAGTTGGGCCTGCCCGGCCTGCAGACGGCCGGCGTCCGCGTCGCCTGCTCCATGCACTCGGCGGTCGACGCGGGGGACCACACCATCCTCCTCGGCTGCGTCGAGGAGACGTACACGAGCGACCGCACCCCGCTCGTCTACTACAACCGCGCCTTCGCCCGGCCCACGCCCAACGCGTCCCGGGCCGAGCAGGACTTCAGCGCCTGCCACATCGCCGACTGGTGAACCTTCGAGCCGAGGAGCCGTACGCCGTGACCACCGCAGCGCCCACCACCGCACCCGCCGCCGCGCCCGCCGACCAGGGCCGCCTCGCCGTGAACGTCGCCGTCATCTACTACTCGGCCACCGGGCACGTCACCGAGATCGCCCGGGAGATCGCCGAGACCGCCGAGAAGGCGGGCGCCGAGGTCCGCCTGCGCAAGGTCGCCGAACTCGCCCAGCAGTCCGCGATCGACGCCAACCCGGTCTGGGCCCGGCACGCCGCCGAGACCGCCACCGTCCCGGTGGCCACCCCCGACGACCTGCTGTGGGCCGACGCGGTCCTCTTCGGCTCGCCCACCCGCTTCGGCAACGTCTCCGCCCAGCTCAAGCAGTTCCTCGACTCCCTCGGCCCGGCCTGGAGCAAGGGCCTGCTCGCCGACAAGGTCTACGGCGGCTTCACCTCCACCGCCAGCCCGCACGGCGGCCAGGAGTCCACCCTGCTGGCCCTGACCGCCTCCTTCCACCACTTCGGCGGCATCGTCGTCGCCCCCGGCTACACGCACCCCGACAAGTTCACCGACGGCAACCCCTACGGCACGGCCCACTGGTCCGGCGGCAAGGGGTCCCGGCCCGTGGACGACACCACCCGCAACGCCGCCCGCGCCCAGGCCGAACGCATCGTCCGCTTCGCCCGCGCCGTGAAGCACGCCTGACCGAGCCAACCCACCAGCCCAGTCCGCCCGCACCCCGGAGCCCGGAGCCCGCCATGACCATCGCCACCATCGGCCCGCCGCACACCGAACGCGCCACCGACTACCGCACGCTCACCGACCTCCTCGCCGGGTCCGTCGCGCGCTTCCCGGAGCACACCGCGCTGTCGGCCGACGGGATCTCGTACACCTACCGCCTCCTCGACGGCTGGGCGAACGCCATCGCCGACCTGCTCGTGCGCCGCGGCGTGGTCGGCGGGGACCGGGTGGCGCTGCGGCTGCCGCCGGGCGCCACGGCCATCGCCGCGATGATCGGCGTGATGAAGGCGGGCGCCGCCTACGTGCCCCTCGACGTGCGCAACCCGCCCGCCCGCAACGAGTTCATCGTCTCCGACAGTGCGGTGGCCGCCTTCCTCGGCGACCCCGACGGCTGCCCCACCGGCGCCGTCCCGGTCCTCTCCGAGGACACCCTCGCGGCCCTGCTGGACGGGCCCGTGGCCGCCCCGCCCGCCGGACCCGGCCCGGACCCGCACGACATCGCCTACATCATCTACACCTCCGGGACCACCGGCCGCCCCAAGGGCGTCCTGGTCCCGCACGGCGCCGCGGCCGTCCTGCTGGCCAGCGCGGACGGGCCCTTCGCCTTCAACGAGCGCGACAGCTGGCTGCTCTTCCACTCCATCTCCTTCGACTTCTCCGTCTGGGAGATCTGGGGCCCGCTGTCCACCGGCGCCCGCGTCGTCGTACTGCCCGCCGGGACCGCCCGCTCGCCCGAGGCGACCCTGCGCTTCATCCGCCAGGAGGGCATCACCGTCCTGAACCAGACGCCGACCGCCTTCGGCGCGCTCACCACCATCGTGCTGCGCGAGGACGTCGACCTGCCCGAGCTGCGCTACGTCATCTTCGGCGGCGAGAAGCTGACCCCCGAGACCGTGCGCCCCTGGTCCAAGCGGTTCGGCCTCGCCCAGCCGGCCCTGGTCAACATGTACGGGGTCACCGAGGCCGCCGTCCTGAGCACCTACCACCCGGTGACCGAGGAGGACCTCGACCGCGACGACCTCCCCGTCGGCATCCTGCTCTCCGGCACCGCCCGCGTGGTCACCGGGGACGGCCGCGAAGCCGCCCCCGGCGAGGAGGGCGAGCTCTGGCTGGCCGGACCGCAGGTCGCCGACGGCTACCTCGGCCGCCCCGAGCTGACCGCGGAACGCTTCCCGACCGTCGACGGCGTGCGCCACTACCGCAGCGGCGACCTGGTCAGCCGCCGCCACGACGGCCGCTTCGTCTACCGCGGCCGCGCCGACCTCCAGGTCAAGCTGCGCGGCCACCGCATCGAGCTCAGCGACATCGAACTCGCCGTCCAGGCCCACCCGCACGTCGCCGACGCCATCGTCTGGGTGCACACCTTCAAGCCCGGCGACGACCGGCTCGCCTGCGCCTACGTCGTCGCCGAGGGCGCCGAGGACCCGCGCACCCGCACCCTGCGGGCCCACGTCCGCGACCTGCTGCCGTCGTACATGCACCCGTCCGTCTACCAGGCGCTGCCGCTGGCCTACCTGCCGCGCACCGTCAACGGAAAGGTCAACCGGGCCGAGGTGGCCCGCATCTGGGAAGAGCAGAGGAGCCAATCCGCATGAGCATCCCCCAGCACCACACGACCACCGTCGCCCTGCCCGAAGAGGTCCGCGAGGCCACTCTCGCCTGGGTCGCCGAGCTCCTCGAAGAGCCCGACGTCACCCTGGAGGACACCTTCCTGGAGCTGGGCGGCCACTCCGCCCTGGCCCTCCAGCTCGGCCGCTACGCCCACGAGCGCTTCGGCATCGAGTACGACCTGCTGGTCCTCTTCGAGCGCCCGCTCGGCGAGGCCGCCGACGAACTGACCGAGCGGATCACCCGGATCAGCGCCACCGACGCGGAAGCAGCCTGAGGCCGCCGTGGTCGACATCGGAATCGTCTCCTTCGGCTACGCGTTCGGGGAGGACCAGAGCGTCGCCGCCGCCGCGGCCGACTACGTCAGCGACCCCGAACGCGTCGTCAAGTGGGGCTACCACACCTTCCACCGCGCCGCCGACGGCGTCACCGGCACCGACCTCTCGCGGGGTGCGGCCGAACAGGCCCTGGCCCGCGCCGGGATCACCGCCGACGCCCTCGACCTGGTCGTCGTCGCGATCACGGACATGCCCGAGTACTCCTACTGGGACAGCGCCTCCGCACTGGCCCGGGAGCTGAAGATCGGCCGCACCCAGACCCTGCTCCTGCAGGAAGGGTGCGGGTCCGGGGTCAACGGCCTCTTCTACGTCGCCTCCACCCTGGCCATGCAGCCCGAAGCCGAGTACGCCCTGCTCGTCGTCGTCAACCGGGTCAGCGAGTTCCACCGCAACCGGATGAACGTCATCAACACCGTGCTGTCCGACGCGGCCGTCGCCGTCGTCGTCCGGCGCGGCCACGACGCCAACAAGTGGCTGGCCAGCGAGCAGTTCACCGACCCCGAGTACAGCGACCTGCTGCGCCTCGACTTCGGCGGCGCGGTCACCCCGCTGCCCCCCGTCGGCTGGACCAGCGCGGACGCGCCCTCCGCCTACGACCAGGTGCGCGAGCAGTTCGGCGGCAACCCCGCCGCGCTGCGCACCTTCATCGGCGAGCGCTACACCCGCCTCGTCGAGGTCATCGAGGGCGCCTGCCGCCGGGCCGGGGTCCAGCGCACCGACCTCGACCACGTCATCTACCTGAACGACGTCCCCTCCAGCATCGCCGCCGTCGCCGGACCGCTCGGCATCCCGCTGGAACGCACCAACGCGGCCATCGCCCCCGGCCACGGCCACATGGGCGGCGCCGACCAGCTGATCTCGCTCGGTCTCCAGGTGGAGAGCGGCGAGCTGAACCCCGGCGACCTGGTGGCCCTGTGCGGCATCTCCACCGGCCGCTGGTGCGCCACCTTGATCCGCGTCTAGTGCTGTGACCGGAAAGGTTCACCGTGTCACGGCGCCCGGCACGGCACCTCTCCCCCAGCTACCGCTGGGAGGTGCCCCCTGCGTTGTCGGCCCACGCAAGTACGTCCAGTACGAGCCGTGGTCCTCCGCCTTGCGATGCACCGCACCGGACACCGCGACCCGGCAAACCTTCCCGGCCACAGCACTAGCCGCTCCCCGACCCGTGACCTGAGAAGCACGCGCCCGGCCACCCGGGCCACCAGACCAGCGCGTACGCCGGCGGGGCCGTCCATTCCCCCGTGCCGGGCCCCGCCGGCGTACCCGCTGCCCCGCCCGAAGGAGACCACCGTGCCCTCGCCCGCCCACCCCGTCCTGGACCTCCCGTACGACGTGCAGCCCGATCCGGACGAGTTCGTCCGGGCCGCGATGGAGTGGCACTTCAACCCGGAGACCGGATCGCCGTTCTGGCTGCGACGGGCGGAAACCCTCGACTTCGACCCCCGCAGCGACATCAAGTCCCACGCGGACCTGCGGCTCTTCCCCAACGTCACCGGCGAGCTGCGCCACGTGCGCGCCGAGGACCTCATCCCGCGCGGCTACGGCTCCGGCCCCGACGTCGTCGGCGTCTTCGAGAGCGGCGGCACCACCGGCGCCCCCAAGCGGGTCGTCCTCACCCGCGACTGGCTGGAGCGCATGGTGGCGTGGTCCAACGCCAATATCGACGCCCACGGCTTCCCGCGCGGCGCGAACTGGCTCGGCCTCGTCCCCACCGGCCCGCACATCGTCGGCGAGTTCTTCCACCGCTCCGCCACCACCCACGGCGCCCGCGGCTTCACCATCGACCTCGACCCCCGCTGGGTGAAGAAGCTCATCGCCCAGGGCCGCGGCGCCGACGCCGGGGCCTACGCCCTGCACCTGCTGGAGCAGGCCGAGTTCGTGCTGCGCTCCCAGGACATCGGCGTCCTGACCATCACCCCGTCCGTCCTGGAGCGCCTCGCCGGCCGCGAGGACCTCGTCGAGCTGGTCAACCACAAGGTGAAGGCGATCCGCTGGGGCGGCACCCAGCTCGACCCCGACTCCCGCCACCTGTACAAGACGGAGATCTTCCCCGACGTCGCCTTCTGCGGGAACTACGGCAGCACGATGATCCTCGGCTTCGCCGGCGAGCGCGCCGGCCTGCCCGACGACGAGCCGTGCGTCTTCGACCCGCTGAGCCCCTACGTCACCTTCTCCGTGGTCGACCCCGCCACCCGCGAACCGGTGGCCTACGGCGAGCGCGGCCAGGTCCTGGTCAGCCACGTCAGCAAGGGCTTCCTGCTGCCCAACAACCTGGAGCGCGACCTCGCCACCCGGCTGCCCGCCAACGGCGCCCTCGTCGGGGACGCCGTCGCCGACATCGCCCCCGTCGCCACCTTCGAGGACGAGCCCGTCATCGAGGGGGTCTACTAGTGAGCACCGTCCCGCGCCTCGACGCCCTCGGCCCGCGCGGCTCCTTCCGCGCCCGCAAGCGGCTCACCGTCACCGACGTCTCGGGCGCCCCGGCCGCCGAACTCAGCCTGGTCCCCGCCCTGTTCGTCGACCGCGCCGCCAAGGCCCTGCACCGGGCCCGGCCGCTGGACGCCGACGCCCGCATCGCCGCCGTCCTGCGCGCCGCGAAGCTCTTCGCCACCGCCGAGCTCGACGGCCGCTCCATCGAGGTCCACGAGCGCGCCGTCAGCCGCGTCGGCGGCGTCCCGCTGGCCGTCGTACGGGCCACCACCACCAACATCGCCGCCCGCCTCACCCGGGTCTACGACAGCCTCACCCAGGCCCGCCCGGCCGGCACCGCCGAGCACTGGCGCTCCCCGCTCACCCGCACCGGCCGCGCCGTGTGGACCCGCCGCGGCGAGACCTTCGCGGTCCTGGCCGCCGGCAACCACCCCGGCACCCACAGCCTGTGGCCCGAAGCCCTGGCGCTGGGCTACCGGGTCGCCGTCCGCCCCTCCCGCCGCGAACCCTTCACCCCGCACCGGCTGGTCACCGCCCTGCGCACCGCCGGCTTCGGCGACGACCAGATCGTGCTGCTGCCCACCGAACACGCCGAGGCCGACACCCTCGTGCGCGCCGTGGACCGTGCCATGGTCTACGGCGGCGAGGACGTCATCCGCAAGTACGGCGGGAACCCGGCCGTCCACCTCCAGGGCCCCGGCCGCAGCAAGATCCTGATCACCGCCGACACCGACTGGAGCGCCCACCTCGACACCGTCGTCGCCTCCGTCGCCGGACACGGCGGCACCGGCTGCGTGAACACCACCACCGTCTTGGTCGAAGGCGTCGAGGCCGCCACCGCCCTGGCCGAGCAGCTCGCCGAACGCCTCGCCGTGCTCCCCGCCCTGCGCCCCGAGGACGACAAGGCGGTCCTGCCCGTCCAGCCCCTGGAGAGCGCCCTCGCCATCGAGCGCTACCTGCTCTCCCACACCGGGGGCGCCCGGGCCTGGCTCGGCGGCGACGGCATCGCCGAGGAACTGGGCGACGGCAGCGCCGCCCTACGCCCCGCAGTCCACCAGCTGGAACGCGCCGACGCCCCCCAAGCGGGCATCGAACTCCCCTTCCCCTGCGTGTGGGTGGCGCCCTGGGACCGCGCGGACGGGATCGCACCGCTGCGCGGCTCCCTCGTCGTCACCGCCCTCACCCAGGACGAAAGCCTCCTCGACGACCTCGTCGCGGAGCCCTCCATCGGCAACGTGCACGCCGGCGACCACCCCACCTACTGGATGGGCCCCGGGCTCCCGCACGACGGCTACCTCGCCGAATTCCTCATGCGCAGCAAGACCGTCATCCGCGACTGAAAGGAGCGGCCATGTGCACCAGGTGCGGACTCTCCGACGTCGGCTGGAACATCCCCTCCGCGTGATCCGCGGCCCGAACAGAAGGATCAGCCATGCAGCACAGCCACGCCCAGATCTGCATTGTCGGGGCAGGCCCCCGGGGCTTGTCCGTCCTCGAACGGCTCTGCGCCCAGGAGCGCAAGTCCCCGGCCCACGACGCCCTGACCGTCCACATCGTCGACCCGGCACCGCCCGGCGCCGGAAACGTGTGGCGCACCGCGCAGCCCCGCCACCTGCTGATGAACACCGTCGCCTCGCAGATCACCCTCTTCACCGACGACAGCGTCCGCATAGAAGGACCCATCGAGGAGGGCCCCAGCCTCTACGCCTGGGCCCGCCGCCTGGACCCCTCCGACCCCGGGCACGAGGAGCGCTACGGCGCCCAGACCCTCGCCGAGGCCCGCGAGCTGGGCCCCGACACCTACCCCACCCGCGCCTTCTACGGCCACTACCTCCAGTGGGCCTTCGAAGAGGCCCTCGACGCGGCCCCCGCCCACGTGGACATCCAGGTCCACCGCACCCGCGCCATCGCCCTGCACGACTCGGAGATCCCCGGCGGCGCCCAGTCCGTCGAACTCGCCGACGGCGTTCGGCTGTCGGGCCTGTCCGCGGTCGTCCTGGCCCAGGGCCACCTGCCCGCCAAGCTCACGCCCGAGGAGCAGCGGCTCGCCGACTTCGCCACCGAGTACGGCCTCTCGTACACCGGCCCGGCCAACCCCGCCGACACCGACCTCACCGCGATCACCCCCGGCCGCCCCGTCCTGCTGCGGGGCCTGGGCCTCAACTTCTTCGACCACATGGCGCTGTTCACCCTCGGCCGCGGCGGCTTCTTCGAGCGCCGCGCGGACGGCCGGCTCGTCTACCGGCCCTCCGGCCTGGAACCCAAGATGTACGCCGGGTCCCGCCGGGGCCTGCCCTACCAGGCGCGCGGCGAGAACGAGAAGGGCCCCGACGGGCGCTACGCCCCCCGGCTGCTCACCGTCGCCCGCGTCGACGCGATGCGCGCCGCCGCCAAGGACGGCGACTGGATCCACTTCGGCATCCACATCTGGCCGCTGATCCAGAAGGAGGTGCAGAACGTCTACTACGAGCGCCTCCTCGCCGCCCGTGGCGAAGACCCCGCCACCGTGGCCTCCTTCACCGACCGCTACCTCGCCGCCCCCGACGAGGACGCCGAAGACCTCCTGCTGCTCGAAGCGGGCGTCGAGGAGGGCCAGCGCTGGAACTGGGAGAGCCTCTCGCGCCCCTACGGCGACCTGCGCTTCACCGGCCGCGACGACTTCCGCCGCTGGATGCTCGCCTACCTGCTGCGCGACGCCCACGAAGCCCGCGCCGGCAATGTCAGCGGCCCCCTGAAGGCCGCCCTCGACGTCCTGCGCGACCTGCGCAACGAGATCCGGATGGCCGTCGACCACGGCGGCCTCGAAGCCACCTCGCACCGCGACGAACTCGAAGGCTGGTACACCCCGCTCAACGCCTTCCTCTCCATCGGCCCGCCCGTCTCCCGCATCGACGAGCTGATCGCGCTCGCCTCCGCGGGCATCGTCGAGTTCACCGGCCCCGGCCTGCGCGTCACGGCCGACCCCGACGGCCCGGACGGGCCCGCCTTCGTCGCCACCGCCACCGGCGTCGACGCCCCCGACATCCGCACCACCGCCCTCATCGAGGCCCGACTGCCCCACCCCGACCTGCGCCGCACCACCGACGCGCTCCTCGTCCAACTGCTGGAGAGCGGCCAGTGCCGCCCCTACAAGATCCTGGGCGCCTGCGGCATCGAGTACGAGACCGGCGGCCTCGCCGTCTCCGAACGCCCCTACCGCCTCGTCGACGCCGAGGGCCGCGAGCACCCCCGCCGCTTCGCCTACGGGGTGCCCACCGAATCCGTCCACTGGGTCACCGCCGCCGGCATCCGCCCCGGCGTCGGCTCGGTCACCCTGGAGGACTCCGACGCCATCGCCCACGCCGCGCTGGCCCTGTCCGCGGTCACCGCGCCCCTGGCCAACGCCTCCGGCACCGGAGCGGAGTCCCGGCCGTGACCGCGCCCCGCCCCGGACCCGCCACCGGCGCCGACATCGACGTCGGACTGCTCTCCCCGGTACGGGCCGGCACCCCGGCCGAGAGCTCGACCTCGGACACCGCCTGGCTCCAGGCCATGCTGGACGCCGAGGCCGCGCTCGCCCGGGCCCAGGCCCGCCTCGGCACGGTCCCCCCGGACGCCGCCGAGGCGATCACCGCCGCCGCCCGCGCCGAGCACTTCGACGCCCGGGCCCTGGCCCTCGCCGCCCGCGAGACCGCCAACCCCGTCGTCGGCCTGGTCGCCGCCCTCACCGCGCACCTGGCGGGTGCGGCCGCCGCCGAGTACGTCCACCGCGGCTCCACCAGCCAGGACATCCTCGACACCGCCATGATGCTGGTCGCCGCCCGTACCCTGGTCCCGCTCCGCGCCGACCTGCTGGCCGCGGCCGACGCGCTGGCCCGCCTCGCCGCGGACCACCGGGACACCGCGATCGCCGGCCGCACCCTGGCCCTGCACGCCGTGCCCACCACCTTCGGGCTCAAGGCGGCGGGCTGGCGGCACGGGCTGCTCGACTCCGTCCACCGCATCGACCTGCTCCTGGACGGCGGGCTGCCCGTATCCCTCGGCGGAGCCGCCGGAACCCTCGGCGGCTACCTGGAGTACGCCCGCATCGCCGCCACCGGCAGCGGTGGCGGCATCGACCCCGACACCTTCCACGACGACCTCGCCGCCGCCTTCGCCGCCGAGACGGGCCTCGCCGCGCCCCTGCTGCCCTGGCACGCGCTGCGCACCCCGGTCGCCGACCTGGGCGCCGTACTCGCCCACACCACCGGAACCCTCGGCAAGTTCGCCGCCGACGTCCTGCTCCTCGTCCGCACCGAGACCGCCGAGGCCGCCGAACCCGCCCCGGCGGGCCGCGGCGCCTCCTCCGCCATGCCGCACAAGCGCAACCCCGTACTGGCCACCCTGATCCGCTCCGCCTCCCTCACCGTCCCCGCGCTGGCCGCCGTACTCGCCCAGGCCCTCGTCACCGAGGAGGAACGCTCCGCCGGTGTCTGGCACAGCGAATGGCACGCCCTGCGCGAATGCCTGCGCCTGGCCGGCGGAGCCGCCCGCACCGCCGTCGAACTCGCCGAAGGACTCACCCCCGACCCCGTCCGGATGCACGCCAACCTGGCCCTCACCGGCAGCGCCGTCGTCACCGAACGGATCGCCGCCGTCCTCGCCCCGCACCTGGGCAAGGCGGCAGCCCGCCGGCTGCTCACCGAGGCCACCGACGCCGCGCGCGCCACCGGCGACCCGCTGTACACCACCCTGTCCGACCTCCTGTCCGAACACCTCTCGGGCACCACCGACCTCACCCCGGAGCACCTGCGCGACCTGCTGGAACCCGCCCAATACACCGGGGTGGCCGGTCCGCTGACCGACCGGGCCCTGAAGCGAGGAGCGAGTACACGATGATCACTGCCCCCAGCGGGACCCTCCACTCGGCCCAACAGCCGGACTGGCCCGACCCGCAGACCCTCAGCACCGTCACCGACCGGCTCGCCGGACTACCACCCCTCGTCCCGCTGGCCGAGGCCGACGCCCTGCGCGAGCGGCTGGCCGCCGCCGCCCGCGGGGAAGCACTCCTGCTCCAGGGCGGCCACTGCGCCGAGGAGTTCGGCCCGCGCGCACTCGGCGAGGCCGAGAGCACGGTCACCACCCTGCGCCAGATGGCGGAGATCATCTCCTACGGCGCCGCCGTGCCCGTCGTACCGCTGGGCCGGATGGCCGGGCAGTACGCCAAGCCGCGCTCCAGCTCCACCGAGACCCGCGGCGGCGTCGAACTCCCCGCCTACCGGGGCGACTCCGTCAACGGCCTCGGCTTCACCGCCGCCGACCGGGCCCCCGACCCCTGGCGCATGGAGACCGCCTACCGCACCGCCGCCCGCACCCTGGAGCGCATCCGACTGCTGCCGGGCGCCGACGACGAGCTCACCGGACCCGACGGCCTCGCCGACCCCGCCGCAGGGGCGCCCTTCCACGTCAGCCACGAGGCCCTGCTCCTCGACTACGAAACCCCGCTCGTGCGCACCGACCCCGCCACCGGCCGCCGCTACGCGGGCTCCGGCCACCTCGTGTGGATCGGCGAACGCACCCGCCAACTCGACGGCGGACACGTCGCCTTCGCCGCCTCCATCGCCAACCCCATCGGCGTCAAGGTCGGCCCCACCGCCACCGCGGACGAGCTCCTCACCCTCACCGACATCCTCGACCCCGACCGCGAGGGCGGCCGCCTCACCTTCATCACCCGCATGGGCGCCGACCGCATCCACGCCGTCCTGCCCGCCCTGGTCGAGAAGGTCACCGCGGCCGGCGCGAACGTCCTGTGGGTCTGCGACCCGATGCACGGCAACACCCAGGTCGCGCCCAACGGCTTCAAGACCCGCAGCCTCGGCGACATCACCGCCGAGATCCGGGCGTTCGTCGAGATCCACCGCTCGCTGGGCACCCACCCCGGCGGCCTGCACCTGGAGCTCACCGGCAGCCACGTCACCGAATGCGTCGGCGGCACCGACCCGGTCACCCTCGACGACCTCGACCGCAACTACACCACCGCCTGCGACCCGCGCCTCAACCGCGGCCAGGCACTCGACATGGCCTTCCTGGCCGCCGACCTGTGGAGGCCCGCGCGATGAGCACCGCACCCGTGACCGAGACCCTGCCGCCGTTGTCGGGGAGACCCTCGGCCTTCCTCCTGACCGGATCCTTCCTGGCGATCTGCCGGGCCCCGCGCTACCTCACCGAACTCGCCGCGCGCGGACTGAAGATCCTCGTCATCACCCCGTCCGTGTGGCGGGAGCAGGCCCTGGCCGGGCTGAACGAGCCCGGCCACCCCGCCGCCGACATCGCCGACATCGCCTTCGTCGACGGCTCCGTCGACCGCGAGGGCTCCTTCACCCCCGGAGTCGTCGCGGCCGTCCGCGCCTGGGAGTCCTCCTACGAGATCATCGGCGCCTACGCGGCCGGCGAGACCCTCGTCGAGCCCACCGGCCTCATCGCCGACGCCCTCGGCCTGCCCGGACCTGGCCTGCGCGCCAGCCGGGTCTGCCGCAGCAAGTACCTCCAGCGCCTCCACCTCGGCGAGTTCAACCCCGCCTCGGTGGTCCTGCCGCCCGGCGCCCGGGAAGGTTTCGACCCCTCGTCGGTGCCCTTCCCCGTCGTCGTCAAGCCCGCCACCCGGCACTCCAGCTCGGGCGTCGCGACCGCCACCGACGCGGCGCAGCTCACCGAGCTGCTCACCGGCTACCCCGCGCACGAGACGATCCTGGTCGAGGAGAAGGTCCCCGGGCAGGAGTTCTCCGTCGAGGCCCTGATCCAGCACGGCAAGGTCGTCTTCGAGTCCGTCACCGTCAAGGAGACCACCGACTCCCACGCCGACACCTTCGTCGAGCTGTCCCACACCGTCTCCGGCGCGGTCGGCCTGGAGCGCAAGACCCTGCTCGCCGCCAACCGCTGCACCCTGAAGCTGCTGGACTTCAAGGACGGCATGACCCACTCCGAGTGGCGCCTGGACGCCGGCGGTCACCCCCGGCTGATGGAGATCGCCGCCCGCACCCCCGGCGACGGCCTGACCGTCCTCTACCACCTGGCCACCGGCCGCCCGCTGGAGCCGGAGATCATCAAGATCGCCCTCGGGGAGCCCGCCGAATACCCCAAGCCCGCCCGCCACGCCCGCCAGGTCTACCTCGAACACGACCCCGGCATCCTCGACGAGATCAGCGTCGACTGGCCCGGCGCCGTCGTCGAATGGGCCGGCGAGGGCGACCTGTGGCCCGAGGTCCCCGTCGGCCGCCCCAACGACCCGCCGACCCTGCGCGCCGTCTTCGCCCAGAAGGAGAAGGGCACGGAGGTCGGCCCGCTGCTCAGCTCCGAGGACCGGGTCGCGAACTTCTTCATCGACGCCCCCACCGGCGTCGCCCTCGACGCACTGGAAGCCCGCGTCCGGGCCGCGATCACCATCCGCACCTCGCCCGCCGGGCCCGAGCCGGAAGCGGTGGCCGGGGCGTGACGCACACCGCACCACAGCCGGACGCCGAGGCCCCGCAACAACCGGCGGCCCCGGCTCCGGCCGACGGGACCCGCGCGGCCGTACCCCCGGCCGCGCGGGCCACCGTACGCGCCACCTTCAGCGAAGCGCCGCTCGCCGTGAAGACCCTGCTCGCCGGGGTGTTCATCAACCGGCTCGGCGGGTTCCTCAACATCTTCCTCGTCCTCTACCTCACCTCGCTCGGGCACTCCGCGGGCCGGGCCACCCTCGCGCTCGGCAGCTACGGCGCGGGCACCGTGCTCGGCGTGCTCATCGGCGGCTCGCTCTCCGCCCGCCTCGGCGCCCGCAACACCAGCGCCGTGAGCATGGCCGCCTCGGCCGTGCTCACCGCGGCCCTGCTCTACCTCACCGACTACACCGCCCTGCTCGCCGTGATCGTCCTCGCCGGCCTCGCCGGCCAGATGTTCCGGCCCGCCTCGGCGGCCCTGCTCTCCGAACTCGCGGGCCCCGAACGCCAGATCATGGTCTTCGCCATGTACCGCTTCGGGCTCAACCTCGGCGCGATGGCCGCGCCGCTCGTCGGCTTCGGCCTCTTCCGGCTCGGCCACGACTCCTACCACCTGCTGTTCTGGGGCGAGGCGCTGATCGCCCTGGCCTTCGCCCTGCTGGCCTGGCGCACCCTGCCCGCCGGCCGGACAGCCGCCGGGCCCGACGAGCCGGCCCCGACCGGCAGCTACCTGGCGGTCCTGCGCGACCGCCGCTTCACCCTCTACCTCGTCGCCACCGTCCTGCACACCGCCGTCTACGCCCAGTACCTCTCCACGCTGCCGCTCGACGTGGCCGCCGCCGGACTGGGCCTCATCTGGTACACCGCCGCGGTGTCCCTCAACGGCCTGCTCGTCATCGCCTTCGAGCTGGTCCTCACCAAAGTCACCCAGGACTGGCCGGTACGGGTCACCATCGGCCTGGCCTTCGCCCTGCTGGGCGCCGGAGTCGCCCTCTACGGGCTGCCGATGGGCCCGGCCGTCATCGTCACCGGCACCCTCGTCTGGACCCTGGGCGAGATCATCGGCGGGCCGGCGATCTTCTCGTACCCGGCCGTGATCGCACCGACCCCGCTCAAGAGCCACTACCTCGGCAGCTTCCACTTCGCCTTCGGCCTGGGCTCCGCCCTCGGCCCGGTGGCGGGCGGATGGCTGTTCGCCGCCTTCGGCCACTCCTTCTGGTACGCCGTCGGCGCCACCTCCCTCCTGGCCACCGTGCTCGCCCTGCTGGCGCTGCGCACGGCCCCGGCCGCAGCCGAACCGGAGCCGGGGGAGTGAGCACAGACGCACCGAGGGCCGCGGAGGGATGCTGCATCCCCCCGCGGCCCTGCCCGTTGTCCGCCCCGCCCCACCGGACCGTTCCTCCCCCGCCACGAGAGGCCACGCCATGAACACCACCCAGGGAGCCACCTCCACGATCGACCCGCTCGACACCCTCCTGCGGATGGCCGACACCCTCGGCACCCTCTCCCGGTACGCCGCCGAGAGCGCCGAGCACGCCACCTCGGCGTTCCCGCCCGCACCCGCACCCGCACCGGCCGCCGGCATCGCCTACCTGCACGGCGGCCCCGAGATAACCGGGGCCATCCACGACGCACTGCGCGAGGCCCGCCACGAGATACTCACCGCCCAACCCGACGGCCCCCGCCCCGACGCCACCCTCGACGAGGCGTACGAAGCGGTCCGCGGCCACCTCGACCGCGGCGTCGCCATGCGCACCCTCTACCAGCACAGCTCGCGCTTCCACGAGGCCACCAAGCGGTACGTGGGCTGCGTACAGGCCCGCGGCGCGCAGGTCCGCACCCTCCCGGAGCTCTTCGACCGGATGATCGTCATCGACCGCGAGGTGGCCTTCATCCCCGCCGACGAGCCGCGCTCCCGCGCCGTCCTGGTCCGCGACGCGGCCGTCACCGGCTACCTCGCCGACGTCTTCGAGAAGGCCTGGGACCGCGCCGAGCCCTACCCCTTCCGACCGGTCCGCGCCGCGGACGCCGCCTGCGAGGTGATCCCGGACCTGCGCCGGGCCATCCGCAAGCTGCTCATCGAGGGCCGCTCCGACAAGGCCATCGCCCGCCGGCTCGGCATCAGCCTGCGCTCGGTCCAGGGCCACGTGTCCTGCCTGCGCGACGAGTTCGGGGCCCAGCACCGCTTCCAGCTCGGCTACCTGATGGGCCTCGCCGAGCACGAGGGCTCCTGAGCGAGCCCGCGCCACCGAGTCCGTTCCTCCGCCCGCTCCACCCCTTCCCGAAAGGAACCCGCCGTGCACCTGCTCGCCGCCAACGAGAACCCCTACCCGCCGCTGCCCTCGGTCGCCGAGGCCCTCGCCGAAGCCGCCGGCCGGGCCAACCGCTACCCGGACCGCGCCGCCACCGAGCTCACCGACCGCCTCGCGGAGCGCCTCGGCGTCCCCGCCGCCGGGCTCGCCCTCGGCGCCGGCTCGGTCGGGGTGCTCCAGCACCTCCTCCAGTCCTTCGTCCGCGCGGACACCGACGAGGTCCTCTACGCCTGGCCGTCCTTCGAGGCCTACCCGCACCTCACCGACATCGCCCGGGGCACCAGCGTGCGCGTCCCGCTCGGCCCCGGCGCCGTCCACGACCTCGACGCGATGGCCGCGGCCGTCGGGGAACACACCCGGGTGGTCATCGTCTGCAATCCGAACAACCCGACCGGCACCACCGTCCCCGGCGTCGACCTGGAGCGGTTCCTGGACCGGATACCGGCCGGGGTGCTCGTCGTACTGGACGAGGCCTACCGGGAGTTCGTCACCGACCCCCGGTCGGCCGACGGCGTCGCGCTGCTGGCCGGCCGCCCGGACCTGGTCGTCGTGCGCACCTTCTCCAAGGCCTACGGTCTCGCGGGCCTGCGGATCGGCTACGCCGTCGCCCACGAGCCGGTCGCCGCGCGGATCCGGGCGGCCGCCGTGCCCTTCGGGGTGAACAACGCCGCCCAGGCCGGGGCGGTGGCCTCGCTGGCCGCCGAGTCCGAACTGCTGTCCCGGGTCGAGCAGTTGGTCAAGGAGCGCGAGCGCACGGCGCGCGCGCTGACCGACCTGGGACTGGCGCCCGCCCAGAGCGAGGCCAACTTCCTGTGGCTCGGGCTCGGCGGGCGCGCCGCGGAGTTCGGCGCCGCATGCGCGGAAGCCGGGGTGGCCGTTCGGGCCTTCCCCGGCGAGGGGGTCCGGATCACGATCGGCACCCCGGAGGCCAACGACACCGCTCTCGCGGTGGCCGCGGCCTTCGTACGCCGACCCTGATCCGGGCCCCGTTCCGCTTGCCTTCCCCTCGCCCTGTCCCGGTCCGCCCCTCGCCGGCCCGGGACAGGGCCGTCCCGTGTGGTTGCGCTCAGCCCGCCGCCGCGAGGGTCTTGCCGTCGCCGCCCAGCAGGTAGGAGCCGAGGTCGGCGTACTTCTCGCGCAGCTTGCGCTTGAGCACCTTGCCGGTGACGCCGACCGGGAAGTCCGACTCGTCCGCGGCGACTTCGAGCAGCCGCAGCGTCGGGTGCCCGGCCGCGGCCAGCGCCTCGTTGGCGCGCACCAGCAGCTTCTCGACGTCGTCCGCGCCCTCCTTCGTGGTCACCACGGCCACCGGGACGATGCTCTCGCCCTCGCCGCCCGCGACCACCGCGACGTCCTCGAAGGCGGGCACGTCGTTGAGCAGTACCTCCTCCATGAGCACCGAGTACGCCGGTCCCTGGTCGGTCTGGATCTGGTCGGCGGCGCGGTCCACCAGGAAGAAGTCGCCGTTCGCGTCCTTGTAGGCCATGTCGCCCGGCAGCCAGTGCCCCGCCAGCTTGTAGCGGTAGGTGGTCGCCGAGTCGCCCCAGTAGCCGGGGGTGATGGCCGGACCGCGGGCGGCCAGGAAGCCCACCTCGCCGATGTCGGCGTGGCTGCCGTCCTTGCGCAGGATCGCCACCTCGGCGACGCCCACCGGCTGGCCGGCGCAGCGGTCGTTGCGCTCCGAGTCACGGGTGCGGATCTTCAGCAGCACGCCCCAGCCGAGCTCGGTGGTGCCGAGCCGGTCGAAGAACTGCGCCGAGTCCAGCTCCGCCGAGCGCAGCGACAGCACCTTGTTGATGTGCGCCTGGTGGACGGCGTCACCGATGGACACCCAGGAGTTGACGCTGTCCAGGGCGCCGTCCGCGCTCTCCAGGGAGGCCAGCTCGGCGTAGGAGTGCGCGAAGGCCATCACCGCGGTGGGCCGGTGCGCGGCCACCGTCGCCGCCAGGTCGGCCCCGTCGCGGTCGCTGTGCGCGACGACCGGGGTCCCGGCCAGCACCGCGTACACGGTGAAGGCGATGCAGCCCAGGTGGGACTGCGGGAGCGCGGTCAGCATCAGCGCGCCCGGGTTCTCCTTGAAGTCGACCAGCCGGAACTGCGGCCCCGCCACGATGGTCTTGTGGGTGTGGATCGTCGGCTTGGGGCGACCCGTGGTCCCGGAGGAGTGCAGGATCACCACCGGGTCCTCCTCCACGTGCTGCCAGTACGCGCCCTGCTCCAGCTCGGCCGCCGGGGGCGCCGGCAGCTCCTCCTCCGTCTGGGTCCAGTCCAGCCCGTCCAGGATCGTGCTGGTCGCGGCGAGACCGTCGAGGCGGGCCCGGTCGGCGTACAGACCGACCGGGGCGGTCTGCTCCAGCAGGGACTCGGCGATCGCCGGGGTCGCCTTGCTGTTGATGAGGACGGCTATCGCACCGATCTGGGCGATCGCGTAGAAGTGCACGGAGTAGGCGAAGGAGTCCTCGAACCAGACCGCGACCCGGTCCTTGGGCTGCACGCCCTGGCTGAGGTACCAGGCCGACCAGGACTGGGCGAGCTGCTCGATCTCCGCCAGGCTGTAGTCGTACTGCTCCACCCCCTCCAGGTTCGTGATCGGCCGGGTGGAGTGGACGAAGGGGGTCGTCGGGCTCGGGCTGGCGGCGAGCGCGGAGCGCAGCAGGTTGCCGCCGCCGACGCTCCCGTCGGCCGCGAGCGCGGCGCGCTGTGCGGGGTTGAGAACGGTGTCGGCGAAGCCCGGGCGGGAGTCGGTCATGTCTCTCGTGCCTCTCGGTCGGATGACTGAACGGGATGCTGAACGGGATGCTGAACGGGGCGTCGTGCGCGCGCCGTACGGGTGCCGTACGGGGGAGGTTCGGGGGCGGTCCGGGGTCAGACCGAGGCGAAGATCCGCGCGCAGAGCTCGCGGTAGTTGTCGAGTTCGGCGCCGAGGGCGCCGCGGACCGTGGCCATCAGGGCCGCGAAGTCGGCCTCGTCACCGTCCTTGACGGTGTCGGCGAGCCGTCGGGCGGCCTCGGCGAGCGCCGCACGGGCGCCCGCGGCCTGCGGGTTGGCGGCCTGCACGTCCCAGTACACCTCCGGGGTGCCGGAGGAGACGCGGGCGAGCAGCGAGGCCAGGGTCTTGTGCGGGGGCGGGGCGATCCGCCCCACCTCCACGCTGTCGGTGCCGAGCCCGTGCAGGGCCAACCCGAAGGAGAGCACCGTGGCGTGGGTGAGCGCCTGGGAGACGGCGGTCAGCCGGTCGTGCTCGACCGCGTCGACCCGGACGACCCGGGCCCCCCAGGATTCGACCAGGCCCAGCAGCTCGGTGGTGAGCGGCCCGTCGTAGGTCACCGACGCGGCCACCACCCGGCCCTCGAAGCCGAGGGCCGGGGCGAACATGGGGTTCAGGCCGAGGCCCTCCACCCCGTCGAGGTGGGCGCTCAGTTCCTCGGCGATGCGCTGCTTCACCGAGAGCGTGTCGACCAGCAGGGTGCCCGGCCGCATCGCGGCCGCCACCCCCTTGATCGAGGCGAGCGCCACCGGCTCCGGGACCGCCAGCATCACCACGTCGGCGAGCCGCAGCTCCTTCTCCAACGCCGGTGAGATGTCGGTGATGTCCCCGTGGATGCGGCGGGCGCCGCCCGCCGCCGGCTCCCCGGCACCCGCCGGGTCCACCACGCAGATCATGATCCCGCTGCCGAACAGCTTCTCGGTGAAGAGCCGACCGACGGCCCCCTGCCCGCCGACGATGACCGCGCGGCGGATCACGCCGCGCTCCCGGACGACCGCGGCGTCACGGAGGCCACGGGGGGTGCGGGGGTCACCAGTACGGTGGGCGACGCGACCGGGTGCAGCGCGGTGCCCACCACGGCCTGGACCATGGCACGGGACTTCACGACCGTCTCCTCGAACTCCTCGTCGGCGTCCGACAGCGCGATGACCGCGCCGCCGACACCGAAGGTGACCCGGTCCTCGGTCGCCACCAGGGTGCGGATGACGATGTTCAGGTCGGCGGCCCCGGAGAGCGCGAACCAGCCGAGCGAACCGGAGTACACCCCGCGGGCGCCCTCCTCCAGCCGGTCGATGATCTCCATCGTGCGCACCTTGGGCGCGCCCGTCATCGAACCGCCGGGGAAGGCGGCCTTTACCGCGGTGACCGCGGACTCGCCGTCGCGCAGCGTGCCGCGCACGGTGGAGACCAGCTGGTGCACCGGGGCGTACGTCTCCACGTGGAACAGCTTGGGCACGTGGACCGAGCCCACCTCGGCGACGATGTTGAGGTCGTTGCGGATCAGGTCCACGATCATCAGGTTCTCGGCCTGGTCCTTCTCGTTGTCGAGCAGGTCCTGGCGCAGCGCCTCGTCCTCGGCGGGGGTGGCCCCGCGCGGCCGGGTGCCCTTGATGGGCTTGGACTCCGCGGTGCGGTCGGTGCCGATGGTCATGAACCGCTCGGGCGAGCCGCTGAGCACCGACACCCCGGGGAAGTCGAGGAGCGCGCCGTAGGGGACCGGGCTGATCCGGCGCAGCGCCGCGTAGGTCTCCAACGGGTCGATGCGCGCCTTCACGGCGACCTGGTTGGTCAGGCACACCTCGTAGCTCTCGCCGTCGTGGATCTCCTGGTGGATCTCGGCGATCCGCTCCAGGTAGCCGGCCCGGTCGTGCCGCATCCGGATGATGTCGGCGAGCGCCGGGTCGGTCATCCCGGTGGTGGCGAAGCTGCGCGGCGCGGTGGCGCCCGCGGCCCCGGCCGGAGCCGGCCCCAGCGCCATCAGACGGGCGGCCGTACGGGTCAGCCAGTCGGCCGCGTCGGCCTCGGTGGCGTCGCCGCGGGTCAGCGCGAGCAGGTAGGTGGAGCCCTCGGCGTGGTCGAAGGCGACCATGCGGTCCGCGAACAGGAGCGCCGCGTCGGGGGTGTCGGCCTTGTGGGCCCCGTGGCCGCCGGTGTCGGCCTTCAGCTCGTAGCCGAGGTAGCCGACGTAACCGAGGTTGAACTCGAAGGGCAGCCCGTCGGGGACCTTGATGTGCCGGCCCGCCAGCTGCTTCTCCAAGTAGTCGAAGACGCCCTCCTCGACGAGCTCGTCGCGCCCGTCCCGGCGCTGGACGCGGACGGTGTGCTCCAGCACCTGGTAGGTGAGGTACTCGGCGAGCGGGCCGGTGCCGTCGCCCATGAAGGAGAACCGCGAGAGGCCCTCGGTGACGTTGCTGCTGTCCAGCCAGAAGCCGTGGTCGTTGCCGGCGAACAGCTCCCGGTACGCCTCCTCGGTGTCGGGCAGCATCGCGACCTTGCGGACCTGCACGGCGTACGGGGCCGCTGCCGCGGTCGCACCCGCGGTGCGGCGCGCGCCCTCGGCCAGGGCCAGGTCGCGGAAGTTCGCCAGGAGTTCGCGCCCGTACCCGCTGCTGATCGACTCGGGGTGGAACTGCACCCCCCAGACGGGCAGGCTGCGGTGGCGCACCGCCATCACCACGCCGTCCTCGGTCCAGGCGGTCGGCTCCAGCTCCTCGGGCAGCCGGATCGCGGCCAGCGAGTGGTAGCGCACCACCGGATAGGGGGAGGGGATGCCCGCGAAGATCTCCCCGCCGATGTGGGTGATCTCGGAGACCCGGCCGTGCATGGGCTGCGGCGCGTGGCCGACCTCGCCGCCGAAGAGGTGGCAGATGCCCTGGTGGCCCAGGCACACCCCGAGGACGGGCAGGCCGCCCTCCAGGATGGCGCGGGCGCTGATGCCGAAGTCGCGGGCGCGCTCGGGGCGGCCGGGGCCGGGGGAGATGACGATCGCGTCGTAGTCGTCCATCGACAGCGTCGACCAGTCGGTCTCGTTGGTGACGACGACCGGCGGGCGGCCGTTCACCTCGCCGAGCAACTGGTAGAGGTTGTAGGTGAACGAATCGTGATTGTCGATCAACAGGGTCCGCAGGATTCGCGTCCCCGGAACGTGTGCAGTGCTCATGATCCGATCACCAAGTCCTCGACCCGGCAGGTCTCCTCGATCACCAGGTCATAGAGTGCGCGCAGGAAGTCCCGGTCGATTCCGTGGGCGGTCCCGAAGGCCGCGGCACGTTCCTGGACCAGCCCGATGCGGTGCGGCTGCATCATCGGAATGCCCTGGTCCTTCTTCACGAGGGCGATCTCGACACATACGCCGATGCGCGCCCGTAAGTCCTCGAGGAGCCGCTCGTCGATCCGGTCGAGCTTCGAGCGCAACTCGTCTATTCCGGCGGTGGCTTGCGCCGTGCCCGTCATGAACTACCTCCCGGTCGGTCCCGTCACGGATATCGCTTCATGCACAGCAGCGTGACGCGCCGGGAGGGTGCGGTGAAAGGGAGGCCAAGGCTCAGGTCTGCGCACTGCGCATGAGTGAACGTTCCTGCACAGCTGCCCGTACGAGGGCCCGCACCAGGCCCGCACCAGGCCCGGTCCGGTCCCGGAACGGGCCGAAGGCCCCCACCCGCCTCTAGAACTGAGGGGCGTGGGGGCCTTCGGTCTTCTCGGTGTACGGGGTCAGCGGGCGACGGCGAACCCGCGCTCCGGCCGTCGCCCGCGCGCCGCGGCGACTCCCGGCTCACCGCGCGCCCACCCGTACCGGCTTGCACGCCGGGTCCCGGAGAACGTGCGCCCAGTCCGAGGGGCGGGCGCCGGATGCCGAGTGGCGGATGAACTCCCGCCCGCCAGTACGGATCGGGCGGTCGCAGACCACGCAGATCCGGACGGCCGCGGGCCAACCGAAGTGGGCCTTCGTGCTGGTGAGGGTTCTAGCTCTGGAAGTTGTACTGCATCACGTAGGAACCGGCGTCGAGAAGCATGTGGTTGACCTCTACCGGGTTTCCCTCAGCCGTGAGGGCTGTCCGGTAGATCTCCACGACCGGAGTACCGGGCAGCAGGTCAAGGGCCTCGGACTCCTCCGGACTGGGCATGCGAGCCCGCAGCTCCTCCACGAAGTCGACCGGCCCTCGACCGATGTCGGCGAGCCGGGCGTAGACACCACCGGGGCCGGGGTTCGGTTCGGCGATCGGAGTGCTCCGCACCAGGTCGGCAGCGAGATACGACGTGGCCTTCTGCACCGCCGAGCCCTCCACCACGTAGCGGCGACTACGCACCAGCACCGCCGCGCCTTCCTCCAGGGCGAGGGCGCGCGCCACCCAGCGCGGCGCGACGGACTCGTAGACCTCGATGTCCACGACATCCATCGGACGGCCACTCACATCGGCGGACCAGATCGAGTTCCCGGAAGACCACTGCGAGTGGGCCAGCCGCTTGGCCGCCACCCGGCGGATCGGCTTGAACTCGCGAACGTACGTCCCGGAACCCGGGCGCGAGTAAGCAGCGCCTTCGCCGATGAGGAGCTTCAAGGCGTTGGCCGCGGTCATCTTGGCCACGCCGTACTGCTTGACCAGTGCTGGTTCGCCGGGCAGCCGAGCATCGGGACCGAACTCGCCGGAGTCGATCCGTGCCCGCAAGTCGTCGGCGATCTGTCGCGCCGTCTCGGGCATGGTCGACCTCAATTTCTCCCTAGGGTGGTACCACGTTAGCCAACGTCCTGCGGGTTCGCTAAGCAGCTGCCCCGGAAGCGTCGGACATGCCCAGGGCGCACGGGATGACTCATCCACACGGCGCGGAGAGCCCCCACCGTTCGGTGTCCGTGGCGGGTGTGGTCGTACGGGTGGATGGCCGGCTGTCGGCGATCCGGCGCGCCGACAACGGAGGAACCAGCGCAACGCCACTCCCGACCCGAAGGGGGCGCGGCGGTCAGCGGGCGACCGCCGCCAGGTGCGTGCTGCGGCGCTCGGCGCGGGCCGCGTGGGACCCGTACAGGGTGATCGACACGACCCCCGCCACGGCCAGCAGGGCGATCCCGACCGTCGCCGCCCAGCCCCCCGAGTGGTAGGCGAGCGCGCCGAGCGTGCCGCCCGCGCTGCTGCCCAGGTAGTACGCCGACTGGTACAGCGCGGAGGCCTGCGCGCGGCCCGTCCGCGCGGTCCGGCTCACCGAGGACGAGGCCACGGCGTGCCCGGCGAAGAAGCCCGCCGTGATCAGCACCAGCCCCGCCAGGATCGCGGGCAGCGCGTCGGACAGCGACAGCAGCAGACCGAGCGCCGTCGTGGTCACGGCGAGGTAGAGCGCGCCCCGGCGCCCGGTGCGGGCCACCAGCTGCCCGGCGGCCGCGGAGGAGACGGTGCCCACCAGGTACACCAGGAAGATCGACCCGATCACGCCCTGGCCCAGCGAGAAGGGCTCCTCCACCAGGCGGTAGCCGATCACCGTGTACACCGCCCCGAAGACGGTCATGAACAGCGCGCCGATCCCGTACAGCCGCAGCAGCAGCGGATCCCGCAGGTGCCCGGCGACGGTACCTCGCAGCGCCCGCGGGTTCAGCGAGGCCGGGCGGAAGAACCGCGCCCGGGGCAGCAGCACCAGGAAGGCCACCGCACAGGCCAGCGACAGCACAGCGACGGTGAGCAGCCCGGCGCGCCAGCCCCAGGCCTGCGCCGCCCAACCGGTGACCAGCCGGCCGCTCATCCCGCCGATGGAGTTGCCCGCGACGAACAGCCCGATCGCCCCGACCAGCGCCTTCGGCTTCACCTCTTCGGCCAGGTAGGCCATCGCCGAGGCGGGGATGCCCGCGATCGCCGCGCCCTGCACCGCGCGCAGGACCACCAGCCACTCCAGGTTCGGGGCGAAGGGCACCAGCAGCGCGACGGCGACGGCGGTCACCATCGACCACGTCATCATCCGGGTCCGGCCGAACCGCTCGGACAGCGCGCTCAGCGGCAGGACGAAGAGGGCGAGCGCACCGGTGGCCGCGGACACCGTCCAGCTGGCCTGACCCGCCGTCACCCCGAAGCCGTCGGAGATCGCGGGCAGCAGGGCCTGGGTGGAGTAGAGGAGGGCGAAGGTCGCGAGACCGGCGGCGAAGAGCGCGAGGCTCATCCGGCGGTAGCCGGGGCGGCCGGGGGAGCGGGGCTCCGGAGCGGGGAACGGCAGGGCGGAGGCGGCCACGGTGGTGGACGCCCCGGTATGAGCGGGAGGCATACCTCGAAAATAGGCCCCTGGTTTTTATGCGTCCAATGCGTGGATTGGCGATAATTGATTCATCCACGCATGAGTGCAGCTCAGGGGAGCGCCTGTCAATGACTCGTTACGAAGAAGACATGAGCGTGACAAGTTCGCTGGCCCCGCGCCTCGCGTACTTCGTCGCGGTCGCCCGGCACGAGCACGTCACCCGGGCCGCCCAGGAACTCGGCGTGCCGCAACCCACCCTCTCGCGGGCGATCGTGCGCCTCGAACGGGACCTGGGCGTCACCCTGTTCGCCCGCAAGGGCCGCACCGTCGCCCTCACCACCGCGGGCCGCACCTTCCTCGCCTCCGCCGAACAGGCCCTCGACGGCATCGCCCGCGCCGCCGCCTCCCTCCAGCGCGACGCCGATCCCGAGGCCGGCAAGGTCGCCTTCGGCTTCCTGCACACCCTCGGCCCCGAAACCGTCCCCGGGCTCATCCGCGCCTTCCGCGTCGACCACCCCCGGGTCCGCTTCTCCCTCGTGCAGAACTACGGCGAGGCCATGCTGGAGCGGCTGCGCGCCGGCGAGCTCGACCTCTGCCTGACCTCCCCGCTGCCGGACGCCCCCGATCTGGTCGCCCGCCGCCTGGACGAACAGCGGCTGCGCCTGGTCGTCCCGGACGACCACCGGCTCGCCGGCCGCAAGCGGATCCGGCTCGCGGAAGCCGCCGAGGAAACCTTCGTCACCCTGGAATCCGGCTACGGGCTGCGCCGGATCACCGACGACCTGTGCGCCGAGGCTGGCTTCACCCCCCGGGTCGCCTTCGAGGGCGAAGAGGCCGAGACCCTGCGCGGTCTGGTCGCCGCGGGACTCGGCGTGGCCCTCCTGCCGCCGCCCGCCGTCCCCCGCCCCGGCGTCGTCGAACTGACCGTCACCGCTCCGCGCGCGGTCCGCGAGATCGGCCTCGCCTGGCTCGACGGCCACCCCGACACCCCGCCGGTGGCCGAGTTCAAGCGCTTCCTGCTCTCGCGCCGGGGCCGCCTGATCCCCGACCTCTGAGGCCGCCGGCCTGCTAGCGCTCCTCCTCCCCCTTCTCGACGTTGACGCTGGCCAACAGGTACCCCGCGTGGAAGCGGGACTTCGCCCCCACCGCCCGCATCACCTCCGCGATGTGCCGCTGGCAGGTCCGCTCCGACATGCCCAGGCGCCGCGCGATGACCTTGTCCTCCAGCCCCTCCGCCAGCATCCGCACGATCGTCCGCCGCAGCCCGTCCGACAGCGACCGCGCCTGGTCCGGGCTCACGCTCGACGCGAAGGGCTCCGCCTCCACCCAGGACCGCTCGAACGCCTCCGTCATGAAGTGCACGACCGCCGGTTCGCGCACCAGCAGCGCCGCCCCGGCGATGTCCGGGACCGCCATCAGCGCCGTGCGCCCGTCGATCACGATCATCCGCATCAGCCCGTCCCCCAGGGTGCGGACCTGCGCCCCGCGCGCCGTCATCCGGTCGACGTACGCCGCGGTCGGCCGGGAGTAGCGCGCCGTGTGCTGGTAGAGCGTGCGCATCCGCACCCCGCGCGCCAGCACCGACTCGTCCCGCCCGATCGCCTCCTCCAAGGCGTCCGCCGGACGCCCCCCGCCCGGCTGCGAGGTCAGCACCTCCTGCTCGCAGGAGGCGACCAGCTCCGTGATCAACCCCCGTACGGCGCCCAGGTCGGTCACCAGCTCCAGCGGGGCCAGCCCGCCCAGGTCCCGCCGGGCGGCCCCGGCCTCGTACTCCGGCACCAGCGCGTCCAGCCGCCTGCGTACGGTCTCCATCTCGTCGTGCGTCTCGCGCACCCGCAGCGCCAGCGGGGCCAGCGCCCGCGCCACGGCGGCCCGCGGGGACACCGCGCTCCACCGCTCGGCGCCGTCCCCTGCCGGTCCCGCCGGGGCCGGCTGGAGCAGCTGGGCCGCCGCCAGTTCCGTGATGGCGACCGCGGCCCGGGCGCCCAGGGCTCCGATGGCCTCGGCCGCGCCGAAGGCGTGCCGCTCGACGGCGTACGCGTACAGGCGCCGGGCGGCCGGACTCAGGTCGGCCGTTTCGTCATCGGCAGGCATAGGCATATTCGTCCCGGAATCTCCTGGGTTGTAAACCCCTCGGGTTCTCGCACGGCGCCAAGACGAGGCGTGGCCGCGGCCCCGCGGCATATGCCGAACCGGCACAGTGGACCCACGGCAGCGGCCCTCCGGGGGGAGGCGCGAGCCGGACCCGGGGGTGGACACGGTGCAGAGCGAGAGCCCCAGACCCGCCGCCATCCTGCTGAGCCCGCGTCCGGCCGTGATCGCCGCCGCCCGCCGAGCGGGTGCGCGCCCCGTGGTGGTCGCGCCGGTCGCGTCCGTACCGTCCGTCCGAGAGGGGGCGGAACGGCCGGTACGGACGGACTGGCGCGACCACCGGGCACTGACCGCGGAACTCGCCCGGCTGGCCGCGGTCCGCGACGGCCGGGCCGCCGTCTTCGGCTTCGACGCGGCCAGCGCGCTCGCGGCCGCCCGCGCCAACGAGGCGCTGGGCCTGCCCGGCACCCCCAGCGGCGCGGTCACGGCCCTCATGGACAAGGCCGCCCTGCGCGCCCGCACCAACACCCTGCTGCACCCCGGCCACCCCGTCTCCTTCGCCCGCTGCGGACGCGCCGACCTGCTCCCCTTCATCGCCGACCTCATCGGCTACCCGTGCGTGGTCAAACCGCGCGCGGGCGCCGACGGGGAGGGCGTGCGGGGGCTGACCGGCCCCGCGGACGCGCGCGCCGCCGCCCGCGCCTACCCCGAAATCACCGACCTGCTCGTGGAGGAGTTCCTCGAAGGCCCCGAGCTCACGGTCGAAGCGCTCTCCCGGGCCGGCCGCCACCGCATCCTCGGCTGGAGCCACCGGCTGCCCGGCCCCCGGCTCACCACCGCGGGCCACCAGCTCCCGGTGCCCCTGGACCCCCGCCCGGCCGCGTCCGTACGGGCCCTCGTGCGCCGGGTCCTGGACCTGGTCCGGCACCGGGACGGCCCCTCCCACACCGAGGTCATCCTCACCGCCCGCGGCCCCCGCCTGGTCGAGGCCCACGCCCGCCCGGGCGTCCTGGAGCCCGACCTGCTGCGCCTCGCCACCGGCATCGACGTCCTGGCCCTCGCCATCGCCGCGGGCCTGGACCTCCCGGCCCCGCCCCTGCACCCCCGCGCCACCCACGCGGGGGTGCGCTACGTCGACTTCCCCCCGGCCCCGTCCCGCCCCACCGCCCTGGCCGCGGCCCGCGCCGTCCCGGGCGTCCTCCGCGTCCACCTCTCCCACCCCCACCCCTACATCCTGGCCACGGCCCCCACCGCCACCGCCCTCACCACCACCCTCACCCGAGCCAGCTCCTTACTCCGCTGACACCGGCCAGACCCAGCCCCGCCGGCGTTTGAGGCGCTGCGCCACCGGGCCGACGCCGGCCAAATCAAGCCTCGCCGGCGTTTGAGGCGCGGGGTCCGGGGCGGAGCCCCGGGAGCCCCGCAGGGGACAACGGCCCTGGCGGGCCGCCCCGGGCTCCGCCCGGACCCGCGCCGC
>NZ_JBIWAJ010000010.1:100570-290883 GCF_044759975.1 Streptomyces sp. NPDC098789 | reverse complement strand
ATCGCCGCGCACGTCCGGCTCGACGAGGGCCAGCAGCGCCTGCCGCAGCCCAGGGTCGAGGTCCACCGCGCGCTTGCGGCCTCCACCCTCCCGTCAGGTCCGGCCCAATGGAGCTTCACCGGCCTCCAGTTCAGCAACCCCGCGGGACACGGTGCCCTCACGCACCCCGGCCGCCCGGGCCACCGTCCTGATCCCGCCATGCCCCAGCGACCGGGCCTCCGCTCCTATGGCCAACCGGCGCTGACGCTCATCCAGATGCGGCAACAACGCCTGGAACTTCGCCGCCAGCCCCGTCTCGGTCCCCTCGGATATCCCCATAGCACAACAACGACGAGCAACGACGGAAGCAACGACTTGTTTCTCCGCAGGCCCCAACCGTCGGATCCAACGGTCATGACCGGACGCTGCCGTACCGGCCGGCTGTGCAGACGCGTCAGCCGGTGGGTGTGCCGACCTGGTCACGTTCCAGGGAGGTGCGCAGTTCCGAGAGGGCCCGCGCGGCGGCCGTGACGGGGGAAGCCTTGATGCCGCCTGCGATCAGTTCGGTCAACCGCTCGGTGAAGGTGGCTTCTGCGGCGTCGGCCAAGCGCAGGCCGTCGTCGGTCAGGGCGAGCAGCGAGGACCGGCGGTCCGACGGGTTCGGCCGGCGGGCGACCCATCCCTGGCGTTCCAGGCGGTCGACGCCCTTGCTGGTGGCTCCGATACCGACGGCGAACTCCGCGGCCAGGTCCGCCACCCGGGCCCCCGGGTGGTCGCGGAGGTGGCGCAGGAACTCGAACTGCGAGGTGACGATCCCGTGCCGCTCGCGAAGACGGTCATTGAGGGCGTTGTACAGACGCGTCTCGCAGCGGACGAGGTCGGCGAAGAAGTCCGAGAGGTCGACTGGGTCACCGCTCAATGTAGATGCCATGGCATATAGTGTAGTGGAATGGACTTCGGACGGGAGCACCCACGTGAGCAAGGAACAGCGGGCCAGGATCGACGCGCTACTGCGGCAGCCGCGGCCTGAGGGGCCTCAGTCGGTCGAGGCGATGCGTGCCGGATTCACGGCGCTGATGTCCCGGATGATCGTGCCCGAGGCCATCCGCACCGCGCGGACGACACTGGGCAACCGACCCGCACTGCGCGTCGAGCCGGACAACAATCCGCGCGGTGGGACGATCCTGTACCTCCACGGAGGCGGCTGGGTGTTCGGATCTCCCGAGACCGCGCTCTCGCTGACCGGGCACCTCGTGGTCAAGACGGGTTTCAGGTCGTACTCGCTGGACTACCGGCTCGCCCCCGAGCACCCGTTCCCCGCCGCGATCGAAGACGCCCTGAGCGCCTATCGCGCCCTGCTCGACAGCGGTGAGGACCCTTCGGCCATCGCGTTCGCCGGGGACTCCGCCGGCGGCGGCCTCACCGTCGCCACCTGCCTCGCCGCCCGCGACGCCGGGCTCCCGCTGCCCGCTGCGATCGTGGCGTTCTCCCCCGGCCTGGACGCCACCCAGTCGGGCGAGACCCTGGATACCAAGGCGGACGTCGACCCGCTCTTCACCCGCGAGCGTCTGGAGCACACCGCAGCCATGTACCTCGCCGGAGCCGACCCGCACCAGCCCATGCTCAGCCCCGCCGTCCTCGCCGACCTGACCGGCTTCCCGCCGATGCTCCTTCAGGCGGGCACCAACGAAGTGCTCCTGGACGACTCCACCCGCCTGGCCGCCCGCGCCCGCGCGGCCGGAGTGGACGTGATCCTCGACATCACCGCCGACGTTCCCCACGTGTTCCAGTCCTTCGCCGGCGTTCTGGACGAGGCCGACCAGGCGCTGGACCGCGCAGCCCTCTTCCTCACCCAGCAGGTCCGCGCCCCCGACGCAGCTGCCGCATAGGCTCGCAAACGTCCGGCCGCACAGCCCCCATCCGCAGGTCCGGCCCCCGGTACCCAGCTCCCGGGCCGTCTCCCGATCCGGTGGGCACCGGTATCCGACCACCAAGGCCTCGCTGAGCACCTGTCAGGCTTGCCGAGGAGACGGGTCCGGGGGGGCGCTTCACGGGGACCGCCCAGCAAGCCGAACAATTCCTCGCCCCCAGAAAGGGGAACGTCATGACCGACAAGACCGCGGTGATCACCGGAGTAGGACGCCAAGCCGGGTTGGGCTTCGCCGTCGCCCGGGAGCTGTGTGATCAGGGCTTCCACGTCTTCCTCACCGCCCGCGACCTCGCGGCCGCCGAACCGCTGGCCGCCCGACTACGCGCGGAGGGGTACGAAGCCACTGCCCTGCGCCTGGACCTCTCGGACCCCACAAGCGTGCGCGAGGCAGCCGACGACCTTGCCCGGCGCATCGGTCGGCTCGACGTTCTGGTCAACAACGCGAGCGCGATGCCCGACTTCCAGACCCTGTCCGCACTGGACGCCGACATGGACCACGTGCGTATCCATCTGGAGGTCTCCGCGCTGGGCCCCTGGGCGCTGACCCAGGCGCTGCTGCCGCTGCTGACGTCGGCACCCGCCGCCCGGATCGTGAACGTATCCAGCCTGTCCGCACAGCAGATCGCCACCGGACTGGACCTCGGCGCGCCAATGCGTTCCCCGGGTTACTCCATGGCCAAGTACATGCTCAACGCCTTGACCGAGGTGCTCGCGCGGGCCCTTGCCGACACCTCGATCCTGGTCAACGCCGTGGATCCCGGCAACACCGCCACCCATCCCGAGCGTGGCCACGACGAGACCGACCGGACCGCAGCCGAGAGTGCGCGCGACATCGTCCGCGCCGCCACCCTGGGCCCCGACGGCCCCACCGGCCGGCTCTTCAGCAGCGCCCAGCCCCTCGCCTGACCTCCCGCTCCGGGCGTCCCGGATAACCACATGCCTGACACGTGCTCGACACCGAGCCACGCCCACCTTTCGCTGTTCCTCCGCCGACCGGCCCCCGACTGCCCGTCGCCCGCACCCGCATGCGCACCCTTGCCATCAACTCAGCCTCCTGATAGCCGAGTTGATGGAAGGGACGTTTGGAGGTGGCTTCCTACGGCGACGAAGTCGGGTCGCGGCCCGCCGTTGCGAAGTCGTCGCCATTTGACATCGACCCTCACAACAGATCACCCTTTCACTACTTAATTAGTGAAAGGGAGGTGAGGCTCGTGGCCCCCGTCGACAGAACTGAGGGTGCCGGCGCGTCAGGTGCCATCGAGTTCCGCATCGACCGCCGCTCGGGCGTCGCCACGTACCTTCAGATCGTGCATCAGGCCAAGCAGGCCCTTCGCCTCGGCCTGCTCGCACCGGGCGACAAGCTGCCCACGGCCCGGGAAGTCGTCGAGGCGACGGCGATCAACCCGAACACCGTGCTCAAGGCGTATCGCGAGCTGGAGCGCGAAGGCCTCGTCGAGGGCCGCCGCGGCCTCGGCACCTTCGTCACGAAGGGCCTGGGCTCCAGCGGCGGTGCCGGTTCGCCGTACCGCCCGGCCCTCGTCGCCTGGATCGCCGAAGCCCACCGAGCGGGCTTGGAGCGCGACGACATCACCGCACTCTTCGAGGACGCGCTGAACGAGACCATTCCGCAGGGAGACACCCGATGACACGTGCCCGCACAGCCTCACCGGCCGCTCTCGAAGCGACCGGCCTGACCATGTCGTACGGTCACGGCCGCCGCGCGAAGCCCGTCCTGGACGGCCTGTCGTTCCGCCTCCCACAGGGCGTCGTCTGCGCCCTCGTCGGCCCGAACGGCGCGGGCAAGTCCACTCTGCTCTCGCTCGCCACCGGCCTGCTCCGCCCGACGAGCGGCACGCTGCGCGTGCTCGGCGAGAGCCCGGCCACCGCCCGCCCCCGCGTCGCGTACGTCGCCCAGGGCAAGCCGCTGCACCCACAGCTGACCGTCGAGGCCACCCTCCGCCTCGGTCGGGAACTCAACCAGGGCGGGCTCTGGGACATGGCCGCCGCCGAACGCATCGTCTACGCGGGAGACACCGGGAGACGGCCTCGACCCGAAGGTGAAGATCCGTTCCCTCTCCGGCGGTCAGCGCACCCGTGTCGCCCTCGCCCTCGCCTTCGGGAAACGACCCGAACTGATGCTGCTCGACGAGCCCATGGCCGACCTCGACCCGCTCGCCCGTCAGCAGCTCACCGGTGCCCTGATGTCCGAATCCCTCGAACACGGCACCACCATCGTGATGTCCTCCCACGTCATCGCCGAGCTGGAGGACTCGTGCGACCACCTCCTCCTGACCACAGGCGGTCGTGTCCTGCTCAGCGGTGGCACCGAGGACATCGTCGACGCTCACACCCTCCTCACGGGCACGGGTGACCTCACCGGCACCGACGTCATCGAGGAACGCCCCACCGGCCGCGGCCGTACCGCCCTGGTCCGCCCGCGCGGCGCCCTCGACACCCACGCCGACTGGGCCGTGGAACGCCCCTCGCTGCAGGAGGTGCTCCTCGCCCACCTCCGCAACCCCGGGGCGCCCGCGCTCATCACCGACAACGCTCACCCCGCACCGTCCGCACGGCAGGAGATCACCACATGACCGGCGCCACGCTCGCCCCGCACCGCACGACGTCCGCGGCCCGCACGACGTCCGCAGCCCGCACCGGGGCTGTCCGCGCAGTCCTGCGCCTGCACCGTGCGTCCCTCCTGATATGGACCGCGTACGTCGTCATCACCGCCGGCCTCCTCTTGTGGATGCTCGGCCCGGGCGGCACCAACGCCGTCGACGAGATGGCGGAGTGCGCGCGCTCGAAGGCCTGTGACAGCCATCCCGCGGTCGGGCTCTACAAAGTCGCGCTGCTCGCCGTGCAGTGGCTGATCCTGGCCCCGTCCTACCTCCTCCCCGCCTACGCCGCCGCCGCACTGGTCGGCCGCGAACTCGAAACGGGCACCGCCCAGCTCGCCTGGACCCAGAACGTGTCCCCGACCCGCTGGCTGGCCACCAAGCTCGCCCTCGCCGCCGCCACGGTCACCGTAGGGATGACGGTCCTCGTCCTGCTCTTCCGCACGGTCCGCGACAACCGCTTCGGCATCGGCAACTGGTCGCTCTACGACCCCTTCGTCTACCACGACGCCGCGCCGCTCGCCCTCGCCTACCCGCTGCTCGGCCTGGCGCTCGGCGCGCTCGCCGGCATCCTCTTGCGCCGTGCGATGGCCGCGCTCGCCACCGCCACAGCCGCGACCGCCGTCCTCACCTACGTCTACTCCCTGGCCCGCTTCCACTTCTGGCCGTCCGTCACCATCACCACCAGCGCGGACGCCCCCTACCCCAGCGGCATGGTCCTCTCGACCCAGCTGTTCTCCAGCGACGGGACCCCGCTCTCGGTACCGGAGCTCATTCGCCAGAGCCGCGCGGATGCCCACACCTCGTACTACATCCACGAGTACCACCCGGTCTCCCACTTCTGGCCCCTCCAGGCCGTCGAGACCGGCTCCCTCCTCGCCCTCACCGCCCTGGCGGGCTTCGGCGCCTTCTACCTGCTACGACGCCGCACGGCATAGCAGCGCCGGCGAAGTGCTGGTCGGCGGCTGCCCGACGCGCCCTCGACCCGACCGCAACGGTGCGCGGGGCATTGCCGTCGGCGTTGCCCCGGAATTGCTGTGGTCTTCCGGACAAGGAGGCGGCGCCCGCTGGCAGCGCGGGCTACATGGTGGTGGCCGATCCGGAGGGAAACGGGCGCTGCTCGGACTCGGCGATGGGGAACCGCACCCCGGTGAGGTCTTCGGAGACGGCCCACAGCCGCTGCTGAAGGGCCGCCTCGTACGACTGCGGGCTGGAGGTGACCAGCCGGGGGTGGCCCTTGACCTCGTTGCGTCCGCCGGGGCCGTAGTACTGGCCGCCGAGCGCGGCGGGGTCGGTGGCGGCGCGCAGGGTCGGCAGCGCTCCCATCGCCGGCGCCTGGGTGATCAGCGGCGCGAGCCAGGTGAGCGGAAGCCGGAGGGTCGCGGGGCTGTTGCGGGCGAGCTCGGTGCTGGACATGCCGGGGTGTGCGGCCACCGCCACGGTGGTGCCGTGCGTGGCGAGCCGGCGCTGCAGCTCGTAGGTGAACATGAGGTTGGCCAATTTGGACTGCCCATAGGCGGCGGCCCGGCTGTACGACCGCTCCCAGTGCAGGTCGTCGAAGTGGATCGCGGCTCGGATGCGGTGGCCGGTGCTGCTGACCGTCACCACGCGCGAGCCGGGCACCGGCAGCATCAGGTCCAACAGCAGCCCGGTGAGCGCGAAGTGGCCGAGGTGGTTGGTGCCGAACTGCATCTCGAAGCCGTCCCGGGTGGTCTGCTTCGGGGTGTACATCACGCCGGCGTTGTTGATCAGCAGGTCAATCCGGTCGAGTCGGGACCGTAACGACGCCGCCGCGGTCCGCACGGAGTCGAGCGAGGTCAGGTCCAGGGCCTGGACGGTCACATCGCCCGTCATGCGGGCCGCGGCCCGCTCGCCCTTCTCGACGTTGCGCACGGCGAGCACCACGGACGCCCCGTGCTCGGCGAGCGCCTTGGCGGTTTCGTATCCCAGTCCGGTGTTGGCCCCGGTCACCACGGCCACTCGCCCGCGCTGGTCCGGAATGTTCGCCGTCGTCCACTGGTCGCTCATGTCGACCTCCCACCTTGTTACGTACCGAAGGTATCTTGTGTCTTCGACGTTAAAGTACCTGCGGTACATTGTCAACGTACCGCAGGTACCTAAGTTAGGCTGGTGATCGTGACTTTCCAGCGGGCGCGAACCGAAGAGCAGCGGGAGATCCGCCGACGGGCGATCCTCGACACGGCGTCGGCGATGCTCGATGAGATGCCCGTGGCCGCGGTCACCCTGAACGAGCTCAGCCGCCGGGTGGGACTGGCGAAGCCGAACGTGCTGCGCTACTTCGAGTCCCGCGAGGCGGTGCTGCTGGAACTGCTGGACCATTTCCTGCAGGAGTGGCTGACCGAGCTGGCAGGCGAGTTGGCCGCCGGCACCGATGAGAACCTGCCCATGGCCGAGCGAGCGGCGGCGGTGGCCGAGACGCTCAGCCGCTCGCTCTCCGGCCGAGTGGTGTTGTGCGACCTCTTCGGTGCACAGGGCAGCGTCCTGGAACACAACGTCTCCGTCGAGGTCGTCGCACGCTACAAGCGCGCCTCCCTGGACCGCCTGACGGCCATGACCGACCTGCTCCTGAAGTACCTGCCGGAGCTGGGCGAGAACGCGACTCTGTTCAGCCTGCAAACCATGGTCATGGCCGGCGCGCTGTCGGCGTACAGCACTCCCCCGCCCAGCCTGCAGGCGGCCTACCAGGCCGAGCCCGACCTGGCCCGCTTCCACCTGGAGCTGAGGGACTACTTGAAGCTGGCTCTGACCGCAACCCTCCTGGGCGTGCTGCCCCGCAGCTGACGTGCGTGGCACTGGAACGGGCAAGGATCCTCTGCACTTCTCGCGCTCGGACGGCCTCTTTGCAGGGGTTCTCTTTGGTGAGACGCCCGTCGGCTCGCTGAGGCCCGCCTTCGAGGAGACGGGACATCGCGCCGCGCACAGCAGCTGTTGCCGCACCGGTCGGGGCGGCAGCGTTCTGGGAGCAGCTGGCCCGACGTGGCCAGCTGCTCCCAGCACTGTTCAACCGAGGAAGTCGACGCGGTCGATGAGGCCGTCGCGCAC
This sequence comes from Streptomyces sp. NPDC098789, assembly GCF_044759975.1. Taxonomy (NCBI): domain Bacteria; kingdom Bacillati; phylum Actinomycetota; class Actinomycetes; order Kitasatosporales; family Streptomycetaceae; genus Streptomyces; species Streptomyces sp. NPDC098789. Next base: position 283,296 of record NZ_JBIWAJ010000010.1, on the reverse strand, counting down.
GCGGTAGGCCACCAGGACGCGGACGGGCTCGTCGGCCAGGCCGTGGGCGACCTCGTGGTCGACCACCCAGTCGCCTTCGCTGAGCCGCCCCACGATCTCCGCCCGGCAGCGGCCTTCGGCGAACTGTCCGGCGTACTTGTCGCGCAGGGCCTGCCGGCCCTGCAGTTGGCCTCCGTCGGCCCGGCGGACCGTGACGTCCTCGGCGTAGGTGGCGACGAAGGCGTCGATGTCGTGGCTGTTGTACGCGGCGAGCTGCTGCTCGACCACGTCGCGCGGTTCGGTCATGTGCTTGATCGCTTCTTCCTTGGTGTACGGGTTCAGGCCGCGAGGCGGCGGGTGGCGAGTTCGGCGTAGAGCGCCGCTCCGTCGGGGAGCACCGCGTCGTCGAACTCCGCGTAGGGCGAGTGGTTGACCGGCAGGCTGTCGGGATCGCTGCCCTTCGGGGCGGCGCCGAGCCACACGAACGATCCCGGCACGGCGTCGAGCACCCGGGAGAAGTCCTCCGACCCGGTCATCGGGTTCGCCATCGTCCGGAAGCGTTCCTCGCCGAAGGCCTCCCGGACGGTGTCCGCGAGGAAGTCGGTCTCGGCCCCGTCGTTCACGGTCACCGGGTACCCGGGAACGTACTCGATCTCCGCCCGCAAGCCGTGGGCGGCCGCGACGGCCCGCACCAGCTCCACCACGGTGTCGCTGACCTTGGCCCGCACGGCGGCGGAGAAGGTGCGCACGGTCGCCTCGAAGTGGGCGGTCTCGGGGATGATGTTGCGCTGGGTACCGGCCCGGAGGAGTCCAACGGTGATCACCACCGGATCGAACACGTCGAAGCGACGCGTCACCATGGTCTGCAGGGCGGTGACCATCTCGCAGGCCGCCGGGATGGGGTCCTTGGCCCGATGAGGTACCGAACCATGCCCACCCGCACCGTGGAGGGTGACGTTCAGCGCATCGGAGGCGGCGAGGATCGGCCCGCGCCGGGAGCTGAACTCCCCGTGCGGCATGGTCGACGCCACGTGCAGGGCGTACGCGGCGACCGGGCGCGTGCCCGCCGCGTCCAGCACGCCCTCGGCCAACATGGCTCCGGCGCCGTCCCAGCCCTCCTCACCGGGCTGGAACATGAAGACCACGTCGCCGTGGAGTCGCTCCCGCCGTGCGGCGAGCAGGTGTGCGGCGCCCGTGAGCATGGCGGTGTGCAGATCGTGTCCGCAGGCGTGCATGGCACCGTTGCCGGACGCGAACGGCAGCGGGGCCTTCTCGATGACCGGCAGCCCGTCCATGTCGGCCCGCAGGAGCACCGCCGGCCCCGGTCGCCCGCCGCGCAGCACCGCGGTGACCGAACTCAGCGCGGAGCCCTGACTCACTTCCAGCGGCAGTCCCTCCAGAGCCTGCAACACCCGCTCCTGGGTGCGCGGGAGATCAAGGCCCAGCTCGGGGAACCGGTGGAGGTCGTGGCGGAGCCGGACCAGGTCCGGGGCCAGAGCCAGGGCGTCGTCGTGCAGGGACACAGGTACCTCCATCGAGCCCGCGTATGACGGGAACTTGTACAGAGCGATCTTGTTCCGCGATTCTGGAGCCCACAGCAGGGATTTCCCGCGATTTCGCAGGATCACACCACCAGGAGGCCCTTGGATGAACGAATCGACCGGCAGTCGACGGTGACCGGCTCCGATGTGACAGTGGACGAGTTGGATCTGGCTCTGGTGAACGCGATCCAGCTGCGGCCCCGGGCACCCTGGTCGCTGCTCGGCCAGACCCTCGGGATCAGCCCGGTCACCGCGGCGCGCCGCTGGCGACGGCTCTCGGAGGCCGGGATCGCCTGGGTGACCACCTACGGCCTGCCCCACCCCGAGGACCGTGGTTGCGTCGCCTACCTCGACGTCGGCTGTGCTCCCGACCGGATTCTGCAGATCGCCGAAGAACTGGCCGAGGACCCGCACGTGATGACCATCGAGCACCTCTCCCAGGGCTGCGACCTCGTCGTCACCGCGGCCTTCACCGACCTGGCGATGGTCTCCCGGTACACCGCCGAACGGTTGGGCAGGCTCCCGGGGATCACCACCGTCCACGCCCACCTGGCGACCGGCTTCTACGCCGAGGGGATCCGCTGGCGACTGGACTCACTGGACCCCGCCCAGCGCCTGGAACTCCACGACGAGCACCCGACGGGCCACGGGCCGCCCTCCGGAGCGCGCGCCGAAGTCCGCCGCGAGGACAGGGAGCTGCTCATCAGGCTGGGCGTCGACGGCCGCCTCGACCAAGCCGAGCTGGCCGCCGCCACCGGGCTGAGCCCGACCACGCTGCGCCGCCGCCTCGACCGGCTGGCCGCCACCGACGCGATCCGCTTCCGCTGCGAGATCGCCGCCCGCGACGCCGGCCGACCGGTCCTGGCAACCTTCCGGGCCGACCTCCCCGCTGACCGGCTCGACGAGGTCGGCCCCCAACTCGCCAGGCTCCCCGAGATCCGGTTGTGCGTGGCCGTCACCGGCCGGCACAACCTCATCCTCTCCGTCTGGCAGCGCTCCCTCGCCGACGTCCAGCGCCTGGAAGCCGCACTCGCCCGCAGGTTCCCCGACCTGCGGGTGGCCGAGCGCCGCGTGTCACTGCGCACCGTGAAACGGATGGGCCGGATCCTGGACGCGGACGGACGCGCGGTCCGCGCCGTTCCGATGGACATCTGGCGAGACCCGATCCCGGCTTCCTAGTGCTGTGGCCGGAAAGGTTTGCCGGGTCGCGGTGTCCGGTGCGGTACATCGCAAGGCGGAGGGCCACGGCTCGTACTGGACGTACTTGCGTGGTCCGACAACGCAGGGGGCACCTCCCAGCGGTAGCTGGGGGAGAGGTGCCGTGCCGGGCGCCGCGACACGGTGAACCTTTCCGGTCACAGCACTAGCGGTGGCGAGCTCGATCGGTGCGGGGTCGATGTTCACGAGAACGGGAGGCACCTGACCTGGAGCCTGTTCCGGGTGCCGTTTGGCGAGTGCCGAGTGTCGAGTGTCGAGGGGATGTCGTGGAGTGTTCGCCTCGCGCGACGACGACGCTGGCCCCGGCCGTCGGCGTCGCCCCCGACTGGCTGCTGGGCCTGTCCTGCGGTGCGGGTGGCCTACTCGGCGGATATCTCGGCGCTCGCCTCCAGCCGCACCTGCCCGAAAGAGCGCTCCGGTGCCTGCTCGGCAGCCTCGCCGCCGGGATCGGCACGCTCTACGCCGTTCAGGTCCTTCGCTGACCGTTCCGGGCACCCGCGAGAGCGGCCACCGGTGTGCCTTTCGGGAGGGCCTCAGGTCCCCGCCGTCCCAGCCAGTGCTGTCTGCGCGCCGGGGTGCATGGCGTCGCGGACCAGGGCGGTGTCGACGAACTGTTCGAAGCGGACGATCAATCCGCCGCGTACGACGAAGTGGTGGGCGACGCGAACGTTGAGCGGTTTGCTGGTGGCCTTGTTGGTGGCGGTGTAGCGGGCGAGGACGACGACGTTCTCGCCGTCGACGATGTACGTGTCGTCGTGGGCGGCCCAGCCGTCCCAGGACTTGCCGAGCTGTTCCATGACGGCGGAGGTGACACCCGTGGGGGTGCGGTAGGTACCGGCCAGGGGGAAGCCGGCCATCTCGGTCCATTCCACGTCGTCGGCCAGGGTGGCCCGCAGGGCTTCGAGGTCGCCGTTGGCGGAGGCGATGTACTGGCGGCGTACCACGTCGACGGGGGCGGTGGAGGCGTGGCGGTCGTTGGTCTCCCTCATGGGACACAGCCTTCCTTGGTTGAGGTTGAGGTCGAGGTCGAGGTTGAGGTGCTGGTGGGGGAACAGGCAGCAGGTGGGTACGCGCCCGGCTGCTCCGTAGCGCTGGAGCGGCGGGTGGATGCCCGCGCCGAGGACGACGGCGGACCGGGCGACAGGGCAAGGGGGCGACAGGGCGTCGGGACGACGGGACGACGGTGACGAAGAGCCCGGGGCCGGTCCCGTGGTCGGGGTGGGTCGGTCAGCCCCAGGTCATTTCGCCCTTGGCGACCTTCGCGCCGAGCTGGGCCGCGATGAGCATGCCGGCTTCGGGGTAGCGGGTGACCAGCGCGTTGGTCAGGGCCTCGCCGCTGTCGGCCTCGCCCAGCTCGTCCTCGAAAGCGGTGAGGTAGTCCCGGGTGTAGGTGATCGGGCTCGCGTCCAGGGCGGCGGCGGTGGGCAGCCGGTGCCCGGGGATCGCGAAGGCGGGGTCGAGGGCCGCCATCTCGTCCAGCAGCTCGATCCACACGGCGCGATCCTGGGGCTTGCCGGTGTCGGCGACCCAGACGTGCTCGTTCTGGAAGAGCAGGACGCCGGCGACGATCGCCCGGTGTTCGGCCTGCCACAGGTAATGGCGGTCGGGCAGTCCCGGGTGGCCGCCCTTGAGCTGGAACACGTGGCCTTCGAAGGTGAGGTCACCGGTCAGTTCGGCCATCGCGACCAGGCGGGTGGGGCGGTTGGCACCGACCGGCTCCCAGGCCTTGAGCTTGCCCTCGTACGCGGCCTTGATGTGCTCGATCACCAGCGGTGTCGCCAGGATCTCGGCATCGGGGAAGGCATCGGCGATGACCTCGGCGCCCCAGTAGTAGTCGGGGTCGGCATGGCTGATGAAGACCGTGGTGAGGTTCTTGCCGGAGTCCAGGATCTCGGCGGCCAGCCGGTGACCGTCGGCGCGGGTGAATCCGGTGTCGATGAGGAACGCGTCGCGCTCACCGGTGATGAGGGTGGCGGTCTTGTTCTTCGAGCCGACGGGAAAGTCCAGGTCGATGACCTTGAAGTCGAGAGTGCTCATCATCATGTCCTTTGCCGGTATCCGGGTGAGGGGTGCTGCGGGGTGAGGGGTGTCGCGGGGTGAGGTTTGCTGATCGTCGCGCGAGGTTCAGGTTCGCCCCGCCGTGTCCGGACGGCGCCGACCGTGCCGGTGTGTCGGCGGAGATTCAGCGCGCGGGCGCAGCCTGCCGGGTGCGGGCGGCGCCGAACTGCGCCAGGAGTGCGTCGATCTTGTCGGGATCGGCGTGGCCGACGGCGAGCACCGCGGTGCGGTCGCCGTCCTGGGCCAGGAGGGTCGGGTAGGCGCGCGCGCCCAGGGCGGCCGCCCGCCGGAAGTCGGCATCGGCCGCGAGAGAAGTGGCGGATGCGGTGAGCGCGGCGCCGACTTCCAGCGTGTCAAGGCCGGCCGCCGCGGCGATCCGGGTGTAAGTGTCGGGGTCGGACAGGCTCAAGCCGTCTTGATAGAACGCGGCCTGCACGGCCATGGCCAGCTCCACCGCCCGCTCCGGTGCCGCCTGCCGCAGCACGGCCATCCCTCGGGCGGCGTCCAGCGAGTCCATGACGAACGAGCCGTCGGCGATCAGCCGCTCGTACCCCGCCCCGAACCCGACACCGGTCAGCTCGCTGATCTTGGCATTGGCGCCCTGGACATAGCCGAATTCGCGGATCGGCACGGCCCGCGGCCCGGTGAACAGGCCACCCGACACGACCTCGACGGGCAGTTCGGGGTGACGCAGGGCGACCTCGGCCAGGGTGGGGGCGAACCCGTAGGACCAGCCGCAGTAGGCGTCGAAAACGTAGACGAGTTTCACAGGAAGGCCTTCGCAGAGGGAGTCGCTCCGCACCGGAGCGATATACCTGCCTCAACAGTATCTGTCGCGTCAGGTATTCCCGCGTGGCGAAAGCCCCCGCCCTCAGGACTTCGGCCCCTATCGCAGGCGGGGCAGTGCGTCCCGCGCCGAGTGGGACAGGATCCTCAGGCACTCCATGAACTGCTCCCGCGCCTCCTCGGGCAGCGGTGCCAGGAAGTAGCGGCGGATGTTCTCCACGTGCAGCCGGCTGGCCCGCACCACGATGTCCTCACCCCGCCCGGTGAGCCGCACCAGCCTGCCCCTGCGATCCGCGGGGTCGTCGGCGCGCACCACCAGGCCGGCCGCCTCCATCCGGTCCACCAGGCGGGTCATTCCGCCCGTGGTCAGGACCCGCTCCTGCGCGATGGCCCGCATCGACATGCCCGGACCGCCCGCCCGGCCCACGATCAGCAGCACCTCGTACATCAAGTGGCTGATCCCGAACTCCTCCTCGATCGCACCACCCAGCAGGTACTCCAGCCGCCCCGCGGCGCCCTGCAGCCGTCCGAACGCGAGCACCAGCTCGTCGTTCGCCGCCTCCTGCGCCGAAGTGATCCCCGCGCCTTCGCTCACCCGCCACACCCTTCGCTCGTCAGATCCGTCTCAGCACGATCATCGCCTTCCGGCCGACCGGCCCGCGCCGACACCCCCGAGTGGGCACCGGGCTCCGGCCCGGCTCAGAGGGCTCAGTCCTTCTCGCACACCGCGGGCACGTTGCCGGAGGGGTTGTTGGTTCAGGCGAGGAGGGGACCGATGCCGCGGGTTCGGAGTGGTCCATGGGGCGGGGCTTTCGGGTAGGCGGTGAGGTGGTCGGGGCGGGCGGTCAGGTCCGCGCGGCGGGGCGTCGGCTGCGGGGCGCCGAGTGGAGTGCCAGATCGTAGGAGTCGGTGACCAGGGTCTCGACCAGGGCCGCGGTAATACCCCGGTCGGCGCCCACGGAGATCCAGTGCGTCTTGTCGAGATAGCGTCCGGCGGTGATCGACGGGCACTCGTCCTGCAACCGCCGCCCGTGCTCCGGCTCCGCCTTGACCGTGATGATCCGCTCACCGGGATCGTCCGTGACGATCAGGAAGACCTTCCCGGCGACCTTGTAGACGTCCAACTTCTCGGTGAAGGGACGGCTGTTTTCGGAGCCGGGGAGCGCCTCGGCAGCGCGGCGTGCCGTCTCCTGCAGCTTCTTGCCGTTCATGACGGTCAGCTCCTTGCTCCGCGTACGACGGGGCTCCACCATCGGCAGGCCGTTCGTTCCGTTTCCCAGCACGTCTTTCGCAGGCGCTGCTCACACGAGGCAGCGGACAGACGGGCAGGGCTGACGTATCCGCACCTCCCGCAGGAGGATCCACCCCCCTGTACGACTTCCAGCCCCCGGTCGGCACCCGGTACAGCCTGGAGCCTGCTCGCCCCCGTCACCTCGCACGACGCGCCCGCCGTCCTGGCTCCGCACCCTGACGACGCCCCCTGGGTCGGCGCCCCCTCGACAACCCCGCGGTGGTCAATGTCCGTGCCTCGGACATCCCGGGCCGGAGACCTTGACGCCCATTGGTCGGGCATGGAAGCTCCGTAGCAGCAGGACTGCTCCCCCGACCGCACGGCGCACGGGCACGAAGCCACGCGTCGGCTGCTGGCGGCTGAAGGAGAAACGAGACGACATGGCCCGCACGCCGTCCTCCACGTTTGATCTCTCAGACCTGCGAGGTCTTCCTCCGCGCAACGCCAGCCCCCACGCCACGCGAGCCGAAGCCGTCGTCCGCGGCGAATGCCTGGCTCTCGGCCTGACGCAGCCCGGTCATGCGGCCTACACCTCTATGACGAGCTACCTCTTCCCCATGGCCCCGGCCGACCGGCTCATACCGATGGGCCTCCTCAACGACATACTCTTCTACGTCGACGACCTGTACAGCCCTCACCGCTCCAGCCTCGATGACACCATGTCCCCAGAAGCCGCCGAGATGATGGACAGAGCCGTCGAAGCCCTGAGATCCGGCACCGTGTCAGCCGGCGCGCTGCCGGATACGAAAGCGATCAGCGTCGGATTTGCACGGGTCCGCGAAATGTTCTCGCGCAGCGCCCCGCCGCTTCTTCTGGAGCGACTGGCCACGGCCGTGGAGGAATGCCTGCAGGCCATGAAACGGCCGGTCAGGGACATCTACGTGAACGGAACTCCCGACATCGAGCGGTACGCGCACATCCGTTACAGCGATTCCGGGATGAAGGTGGAGGTCGAACTGGCGGACTACGCCAGCGGGTTCCTCCTGCCCGACGAAGTCATCCGTCAGCCTGTGATCCGCCGGGCCCGCGACATCACGGTCCACATCGGCGGGCTGATGAACGACCTCTTCTCGTACCACAAAGAAGTCATCCGCCACGGGCAGATGTTCAACCTCGTCCCCGTCATGCAATCCGCCCTGCACTGCTCCCCGCAGGAGGCGTTCAACGCCGCCGTGCAGCACGTCAACCTGCTCACGGACGAGTTCGAAGAGATAACCTTGAGCCGGCCGGCCCACGCCGACACGCCTCTGGCCGCTCAGACCGCGCAATACCTCGAATCGCTCGCCGACCAGATCTCGGCGACCTACCACTGGCAGTTCCACACCAGTCGGTACAAGGAGAGCGGCTCAGCGATCTCCCAGCTCAAGGCCCCCGTTCAGCCACGGCAGGCATGAACCTCGGAGTGTCCTGGATTGGGCTCTTGCGAGTTTTCGTAAGCGTTGATCGTTGCAACTTGCCTAAGATATCCGGTGGTTGGTGGTGACAGGCTGGGATCCTTGGCTCCGGATCCTGGACACGGCAGTGGACGGCGTGGGTGCTGGCCGTCAGCAGCCGGTAGGCCCTCGCGGCGGTGCCCGGGACTTCCCCGAGGCAAGGGCCCACTCGGTTCGGGGATCCGGCGCGGCCTTCGAGGCTCCGGGCGCCGGGGGCCCCGACGTCGCCCGCGCCCAGGTCCTGCCCGGCGGGCGGCGCGGCACAGGAGGGTTGCCTATCCGGCCGGGGTGGGGAGAAACTGCATGCGAGCCGAGAGTAGGTGCGCCCGTGGCAGCAGCTGAACCGGAGCACGTCGCCTGGATATCCGAGAGGCAGCTGGCCCGAGCCTGGCCGACCATCCGGACGGCCTTCCTTGACGCCACCGCGAATGCCAACGAAGTCCGCAGCAACCTCCTTGTATCGCACTCCACTTGGGGCGAGAGTACGTGGCGCACGTACCACCCCGCAGACGTCGCCCGGGTGGCCGGGGCGATCGCCGACGGCACCGCGGAGCTCCAGCCGCACTGGCGTAGCGACACCCCCGAGGCCAAGCTGCTCGATCAACGCCTTCGCCGGAAGAACCTGCCCGGTGCCATCGGGTGCGCCCTGCTCATCGCCGTCCCGTTGGCGATCATCATCATTCTCCTGATCATCTCCTGGAACGACTCCGGATCGTCTTCGCCCTCCTACTGGCACTGACCCACAAAGAGTCAGCTCGGTCGAGATCCGCTTCGCCTCCTTCCGCGCCGTACCGGCACAGGGCTTCCGCGGACGGCGGCAACCACTCAGCGGATCCGGGTCGCTCTTGCCGCGGTTCGAGCGGGCCGTCACCGCGACCGAACTGCTCGCCTGTCCGAGGTCGTTCGCGTACGCCTCCCGGCGCGCCGCCGACCACGAACTCGCCCCACGGTGTGCGGCGACGAATCCCGGCAGAACCAGCCCGTGGTGATCCAGGGTGTAGCCCGCATCACCGCGGACACCACCACGGCCAGCTACACCATCCCCTGGGGCGGGGTCCTGGACGCCGTCTGCGAGGGCTCCATTGTGCGGCAACGTCAGCGTGTCGGGCGGCACGTCGGACACGGCGGGCGCCGGGCGACCGCAGCGGCCCCGCGACGTGGCCGAGCCGACCGCCGCCAACGAACGCGAGCTCGCCGGCATCGACCCCGCCTTCCGCGGGCAGGCGCCCACCGGACCGCTCACCCCGTTCACTCGGCTGCGGCCCCTGCTGAGCGGACACGCCTGGTCGGACTGCCGCGGCCTGCTCGAACGAACCCGACCCGGGCGATGGACGGAACGGGACCGCCCGTGCGGAACGAGAGGACGCCATGCAGATCGCCGTCACCACCCCGACCGGCAACGTCGGCCGGCACGTCGTCACCACGCTGGTCCGCGCCGGCGTCCGGCCCAGGGTCCTGCTGCGCGACCCCGGCCGGCTTGCACCCGGGATCCGTGCGGAGGTGGACGCCGTCCGGGTCGACCAGTACGACGCCGACGCGGTCGCGGTGGCCACCCGTGGAGTGGACGCCCTCTTCTGGGTGGACCCGACCACCGGAGGTCAGGACCCCCTCGCGGACTACGCACGCGCCACGAGCAGCGTGGTCCGCGCCGTCACGGAGAACGGCATCGGCCGCGTCGTCTTCCAGAGCGGCGTCGGCGCCGAAAAGCGCCACGGCGCCGGCGAGATCGACGGGCTGGCCCACACCGAAACCGCACTCGACGCGGTGGCCGCGGGCGCGGGCGTCGACATCGCCCATCTGCGCTGCGGCTACTTCTTCACCAATCTGGAGCTGCAACTCGACGCCCTGCGGGCGGGGACCCTCCAGGTGGTCCTTCCGCTCGACCAGCCCATGGCCTGGGTGGCGCCCCGCGACATCGCTGAGGTCGCCGCCACCCTCCTGCTCTCGCCCGCCTGGTCGGGGCGCCGCGTACAAGCGGTCCACGGGCCCGCCGACCTCACCTGGGGCCAAGTCGCCGACATCCTCACCACCGCCACCGGCCGGCCGATCGACGTCGAGAGAACCACCGACGGGGCCATGCGCACCCGCCTCCGCGAAGCGGGGATGACCGACGGCCTGGTCGAGGCCGTCCTGGGCATGTCGACGGGTCTACGCGAAGGCTTCGTGCCCGAACAACCCCGCACCGTCCGGACCACCACCCCGACCCCCCTGGCCGCCTGGGCCCACGCCCATCTGCGGCACCGGCTCACCGACGCACCGCGGTGATGCGGCCGCGGACCCAGGTCCGCCCTTGGATCAGAACGGGGCGGCCATCCTGACCGCGGCCAGCCCGCAGAAGGCCGTGCAAGTGCGTGCGGCCGGCAAGCGTCGCCCTCAGCCGACTCGGCTGGGGTGTCCGGGAACCAGCGATGCGTCCGCACCGCGGACTTGATGACGTACGAGGCCCCGAGCGCCGACGGCCAGGGCCCAGAGCAGCAGGGGGAAGGCGGCAACACGCTCCATGCCGCCCATGCCGAGCCCGAGGTAGCGGTGCGAGAGGAACAGCCCGAGGGCCGTGATCGCCGTGGCTCCCAACAGGCTGGTCGCCCACCGCGACAGGGCCGGAGCCTGTTCCTTCATGCCCAACCCGGCGAGGACCAGGCCGATGTTGCCCACTGCCATGATCAGAAGCGCGCCCAGGACGTGCTGGTTCTCGTTCACGTCCGCGGGAGCCAGCCCGGCCAACACGAAGCCGACGCCGGCACCGGCGAGCATCAACCGGGCCAGGACACCGGCCGGGCCTCTGCGCCACAGGGCGGCGCCGGTCAGCGCCACACCCACGACGAGCAGCAGTCCCAAGGCGACGAACGACACGTTCATCAAGCCGTGTTCGGGAGAACAGACGTACCGAGGTTCAGGATCCGGCTGCAGCGCACAATGCGCATTGCCCAGATCGCTGATGTTGTTCCGCACCCAGCTGTACGGCCTCGCCCACGCCGACTCGACGACACCGTGGATCACGAAGAACTGCGCTACGCCCACGACCCAGGCCGCGTACCCGATCCGAACCTTCACCCGTCCACCCTCCGTCGCGTAACTCCCGTACGGACAGCCGATCATGCGGCCGGGCCGCCACGCACTCCCACGAACCCCCTGGGCCGGGGTGGGGCAGGCCCTACCCCGGCCGAGCGCGCCTCCGGCCGGGCCGACGGGTGGCCAACCGATGGGCCCGCCCGCACGGCGAGGATGGACTACCCGACCCCGCCGGTGCCGGACACGAGGCGGACCGGGACGGTCTCACGGAACCCGTCTGCCGCTCTGGATCAGCCGTCGCGCCGGTACGCGCCGGGTGCGGTCCCGTGCGTGCGTTTGAACGCGTGGGCGAAGGCGAACTCGGATGTGTAGCCGACCTGGGCGGCGATGGATCTCAAGGGTGCGTTCGATGTCCGCAGCAGGCGTGCTGCCGTGGTCATCCGCCACCAGGTCAGGTAGGTCAGGGGTGGTTGACCGACCAACAGGGCGAAGCGCTTGGCGAAAGGTGCCCGTGAGAGCCCGGCTTCGCCGGCGAGTTCTGCCACGGTCCAGGGCGCTGCCGGGTCTCGGTGGATGGCGTGGAGGGCAGCGGTGACCGGCGGGTCGTTCAGCGCGGCGGCCCATCCGGTGGCATCCCCTCGGGCGGGCTGTTCGTCGAACCAGATGCGCAAGATGTAGAGCAGCAGGGTGTCCAGGAGCCCGGGAACGACTGCGTCCGTGCCCAGCCGCGGGTTCTCCAACTCGGCCGCCAGGAGTTCCACGGCTGAGCGCAGCGCGGGATGGCGGTCCGGGTGTGCCGGCAGGCGGATCAGATCCGGGAGGGTCAGCAACAGCGGGTGAGCGCGGGACGGGTCGAGCTGGTAGGCCCCGCAGAGCACGACGGTGACCGGACCCCCGTCTCCGCTCCGGTCGACCGTGTCCGTGGCGTAGGCGTGGTGCGGCGGCTCGTGGTCGTCGGGGCCGCAGGCAGCCGGTGTCACCAGCCGCTCGGGGCTGTCGGCCAGGGTGTGCCCGCTGCCGTGGGGCAGGAACACCACGTCGCCCGCGTGCAGTTGGACGGGCTCCGCGTCCGGCGGCAGGAGCCAGCAGGAACCCCGCAGGACCACCTGGAAGCCCGCCGAACCGGGGACGGAGGCGAACTCCTGCCCCCACGGGGCATGCCACCGCACATGCGCCGACCGGGGCCGGCCGGTCCGCGTCACCGCGACCACGTCGCTGAGCACATCCATGGGCTGAGGGTACGGGTGAGAAGAGGGGTGCGAGACGTACGCGCATGAACTGGGCAGTTTGACGCATGGATCGTCTCCATGTGTGGTCGTAGATTCGCGGCATGACGATGATGAAGACCTCGCGGATCCACGAGTACGGCGACACCTCCGTGATCCGCTACGAAGCCGTTCCCCGGCCACGACCCGCCTTCGGTGACGTACTCGTTCATGTCGCCGCGACCTCGTTCAATCCCACCGAGGCCGCCTTGCGGGCCGGCCTGCTGCGGGCGTTCTTCCCCGTGGACCTGCCGTACACCCTCGGCTGGGACGTCGCCGGCACCGTGGCCGAGATCGGCGCGGGGGCGGTGGGCTTCGCCGTCGGTGACCGGGTCATCGGGCGGCTCGACAGCGGGGGTGCGGCTGCCGAGTACGTCCGTGCGCCCGCCGCCCTGCTGACCGCGGCGCCGAAATCCGTCCCTCTCGCGCATGCCGCGGCGCTTCCCGTCGCCGGCCTGACGGCTTGGCAGGCGGTGTTCGAGCACGGGAAGGTGGCCACGGGTCAGCGGGTGCTGGTCAACGGTGCGGGCGGCGGCGTCGGCGGCTTCGTGACGCAGCTGGCCAAGCACGCGGGGGCCGAGGTGATCGCGACGGCCAGTCCGCGCAGCGCCGAGGCGGTCCTGCGGCAGGGGGCGGACCAGGTGATCGACTACACCGCCGGTCCGGTGGGTGCCGCGCTCGACAGTCGGGTGGACACCCTGCTCAATCTGGTCCCGCTGAGCCCGCCGGACGCCGCGGCCCTGGCGCCGCTGGTGCGGCCGGGCGGGAGGATCGTCTCGATCGCAACCCCGATCGAACCAGCTGCCGACTCCGGGGTGAGCGCGGTACACGTCGTCGCCCGCAACGACGTCGGGCATCTTGCCGCGCTCGTCGAACTCGTCGACGCGGCCGTGCTCGGCATCGGCATCGACATCGACATCAGTGCGACACGTCCGCTGGCCGAGCTCGCGGACGTCCACCACCTCAGCGAATCCGGACGGATCCGGGGCAAGACCATCATCATCCCTTGAGCCCGGCCCGCGATCCGGGTACCGGGCGACCTCCTCGCCCGTGGCGTCCCCCGCCTTGGACGCCGGGCTCGGAGACCTGGACGGCCTACCTCGACCGGGCCACGACCCACCTCGCACCACGGCCCAGGCACCTGTTCCGGCCCTCGTGTGGCGGATTACGGCGGGTGGATGGCGATCGGGTTCACGGCAAGGTCACGATGCAGGACAGCGGTCGCTCGCGAGGGGCGGTCGGGCCGCCGGGAGCGGGCGGTCACACGATGACGAGCACGGGCTCTATGGCGCTGAGACCGCAGCGGAAGAACCCGTAGGCGATCCCGGATGCGCTGCACCTGGTAGAGGACTGACCGCGCACGCCCCGGATCCCCGGGGCGGCGTTACGGGCGCCGCGATCAGGACGGAAGGCTGTCCGAAAACGTGGTGGCCGCCGTACGGCACGGATCAGTAGCTTGCGTTTTGGATCAAGGACCAGTGTGGAGGAGAAGGATATGCGCGCAGGGTGGGGTCGTTCGCTGACCGGCGTAGGGGTGGGTGCCGTGCTGAGCACGACGGCACTGGCAGGGATCGCGGTCGCGGCGCCGGGGGCCGGCGGGGTGACACCAGGGCCTTGCACCTCCAACCGGCTGTCCGCCCATCCCGACCAGGCGGATCGGTTCATCCAGTGCTCCAACAACGTGGCGTACATCATGGACTGCCCCGAAGGGCTGGACTTCAGTCCGCAGCAGCAGGTGTGCGACTGGCCTTCGAGCGCCGGGAGCGCGCCGGACGGGCTGAAGGTGACGGCGGTGCGAGCCGGGCTGCGGCTGCTGCCGCTCCAGGTCACCGGTCTCGCGGCGCGTGCCGAGTACGACGGGACCGTCTACGCCGGTACGGTCCGCTTCACGACGGCCGGCGGGGCGCTGCTGTGTGAAGCCGCGACGGACATCACCGGGACCGCCCGTTGTGACAGCAAGCCTGGCCTACTCGCTCCGGTCGGAAGCCTGCTGCTCGGCTACCGGGCCGAGTTCACGCCGGGCCCCGCCGCCACGGGTGTGCTGCCCCGCACGGGGAGTGGAACCGTCTCGGCTCTGTAGAGCGCGGAGGTGACGCTCCGTTCGGTCTTCTACACGGCCGTGACGTTGGCCGCGGCCGGGCCCTGCCGGCTGCGCGACGACCGCGTGCTGGCCCGCCGCGCCCTCCGGCTGGGCCTCGGCTTCCTCCGGGCCGGGGCCGGCGGCCAGGGCTTGCCCGGGCGGGCGGGGCAGCGTGGCGGAGGAGGCGTTACGCTACTTGTGTATGGATATCCAGCCATGTGTGAATATCCAGCTGTCGTGAGAGAGCCCAAGTCTCAGAAGGCGGGGAACCTGCCATGAGCCAGTACGACGAGTACTCCACCCCCTCGCAGGCCGAGGGCGAGCGGCTTGACGAGGACATGGACGAGGCCCAGCGGAGGCAGCGCCACCCGCAGACGCAGCGCGGCACTCCCTCGCAGGCCGAGGGTGCCCGAGAGGCGGATGAGGACGGGAAGAAGTAACGGGGCGGTCCCACGCGGAGGCCGACCGGAGCCGAGCCGGGGCCCGACCCGGGGCCCGACCCGAGGGGAGTCAAACCGCTCTTCGCGGGCAGGAGCGCGCTATGACGTTCCCTCACTACACCTCTCTGTCCATGGCCCCGGCGATCGGCCCCTCCTGGGTGCACTTGCTCGTGATGGCCTTCGCGCTGATCGTCCTCGTACGCTCGCTCACACGGCACCGGTGAGGATCAGAGGTGGGCCGGCCCGCCTGTTAACGCCCCGATCGTCATCGCGGCACACCGGGTGACGACGGACGCCAGGCTCTGTCCCTCCGCGCGCAGCCTGCGCTGGATGCGGGCGCCGTTCCCGCGCTCGTACAGGTGGGAGAGGGCCTCCCGGACGCGCTCGTCGTCGCCGTGGTCCTCCAGCGCTCCGCGCACGTGCAGGAACAGGGCTTCGACGGCCTGCTCGGGGGACGTCTCGCGCATGGTCACGGGGTGCAGCAGGGGTCCGTCCAGCCCCGAGCGCGCGGCTCTCCACGAGGCGAGTCGCAGCAGGTTCGTGCCGATCCTGGCCGGTGGCCTGCCGTCCTGCCAGCCGCGGGCCGCCGTCTCGACCAGGGCGCGGATGAGGGCGGCGAGGAGGACGGGGGTGGCGGCGTCGAGGCACACGTCGGCGACCCGGACCTCCACGGTGGGATAGGTGGCCGACAGGCGGGCGTCGAAGTAGATCATGCCTTCGTCGCACAGCACCCCGGTGTCGATCATCGCGCGCACCTGCTCGTGGTAGCGGTCGGCCGAACCGAAGAGGTCGACGGGGCCTGCGGAGGGCCACCGGTTCCACACTCGGCTCCGGTAGCTTCCGTACCCGCTGTCCTCGCCCTGCCAGAAGGGCGAGTTCGCGCTCATCGCCGTCAGCACGGCCAACCACGGCCTGATGCGGTCCAGGACCGCGACGCCTTCTTCGTCGGAGGCGACCGACACGTGGACGTGGCAGCCGCACGTCAGCTGGTCCTGCACCATCAGCCCGAACTGGTCGCCCATCCACCGGTAGCGCGAGCCCACGTTCAGCGACGGGTGTACCACCAGGGGTGACGTCGCCACCGCCGCCACCACGGCGCCCGCGCTCGCCGCGTGCCGGGCCGCCTCGGCGCGGATGCGGACGATCTCCTGTTGGAGCTCGCCCATGTCCACCGCCGGTTCGGTGGCGAATTCCAACTGTTCCTTCTGCAGTTCCTTCTCGAACTCGTGGTCCGGACCGACCGTGTCCGGGCGCTGCCATGCCGAGCGGTCCGCTGCTGCCAGGGCCGCCCCGGAGACTGCCATCGGAGCACCCGTTCGTGCGTCCACGAGCAGCAGCTCTTCTTCCACGCCTACGCTTCGCATCGTGCCGCCCGTGCGTCGAATCGTCAGATGCCCCGCACCTGCCCCGCTTCCCGTCGACCATGTAGGCCTCGCCCCCTGTGTGTGCGTGCATGAGCGTGTGTGCGGACATGCGCGCCACGGCTCCTTCCCGCAGGACGGGAAGGCTCTCCCGCCTCCGCACCGTCAGGAACCGATCGGATGCCGGTACCGTGCGCGCGACGGCGTCCACGACCCTCCACCGCCCGGAGCCTCGTGGCCGGCGAGTCCACCCGCCCGTGATGGGAGGCGAGTGGTGCGGAAGATGGAGCGCGGGTCCGATGACGAGAACGGACGCAGGTACAACGCCACGCCCTTGCTCAGCCCGCCGGGTGGGCGTCGCTGAGGATGAACAGGCAGCGGGTTTCGGTGAGATCCAGGACGTGTTGTCCCTGGTGCGGAACATCGGCCAGTTCGAGCGTCCACTCCTCGGCGATGGCACGGGCGCGCAAGGCGAGCAGGACGTGCAGTGCGCTGGTCCCCAGGAACGTGCTCCGCCCGAGGTCGAGCACCAGGGTCCGGCCCGACAGGTCGAGGGTGTCCAGGACCGAGACGAGCATGGGGCACGTGTGGTAATCGATGTCGCCGGTGACGGACACCACTGCCCGCTCCGTCGACTGCTCGGTGACCTCGACGGCAAAGTCGTGGACGCGCATGGCCGCCCGCCGTTCGTGAGGAGCCCGTCACGGCCGTCCGCTTCGCAGGGCGGACCGTCCAGCGCGCGACCTGTGCCGCGCACAGCCCGGTGGGGCACCCGTGGGCCGCGCAGCACACGGGACAACGGCGATCAGGTGGCGCCGCGACCCACCGGACCAGGCTGTTCGACAAGCTGCGCCTACCCCTGCGGCGGCGCTGCAACCGGAAACCGGATTCGCGGCCGCCCTCGGCACATCCGGTCATGGCCGTCTCGGGGGGGGGGCGGACAGCCCGCGGCGCGGGAGCCGCCGGTGTCGGGGCGCGTCCAGCTCCGTGGCCCACCTCGTCGAAGATCTCCGGAGGTCGAATGGCGGGCCCTTCGCCGGGGCAGTCGCGGTGTGACCGGCGTGACCGGTGCGAGCTGCTGCGCACCTCTGCGCCGCGGACGACCCAGGAGGTACACGATGCCCAGTACGACGATGGCCCTGCGCCCGTCGCCCGCGGACCTGTTCGCCCTCCCTGGTGTCTACCGGCCGCAGGGGGACACCCTGCTGTTGGCCGGGGCGCTCGCCCGCGAGGAGCTGGGGCCCGTACGAACGTCCTGGAGATCGGGAGCGGCACCGGCGCGCTGTCTCTTCAGGCCGCGTACGCAGGGGCCGACGTCACCGCCGTCGACGTGTCCTGGGCCGCGGTGGCCACCGCCCGCATCAACGCCCGGCGCCACCGTCTCGCCCTGCGCGTACTGCACGGCGACTTCGCGCGGCGCACGGCGGGGCGCTGCTTCGACCTGGTGGTGACGAACCCGCCGTACGTGCCCGCCGCGGCCTCCGGCCTGCCGGCGCACGGACCGCAGCGGGCGTGGGACGCCGGGCCCGACGGGCGCACGGTGATCGACAGGATCTGCGGAGCGGCTCCGGCCCTGCTGCGTCCCGGTGGTCGCTTGCTCATGGTGCATTCGGGGATGTGCGGACCGGACGCGACGGTGGCCCGGCTCACGGCCGCCGGCCTGTCCGCCGAGGTGACGGCGCGCGCGACCGTGCCCTGGGGGCCGGTCCTGCGCTCCCGACGGGCTTGGCTGGAGCGGCAGGGCCTGGCGCGCCCCGCCGACGAGTGGGAGGAGCTGTTGGTCATCCGTGCCCGCCGCCCGTGACGGCGGTGAGCCGGAGGCAACCGCCCCGCAGCGACGTCCGGTGCCCGGGAGGACACCGGCAACTGGCCGGCGGTCCAAGGGACACGGGGGACGGGGGACGGGTCACTGGGCACTGGGCACTGCTCACGTTTCGGAACGGGCTTCGTGGCCAGACGAGCGGGTGGAGCGCGTGTTCCGAAGGGCCCGGCGGTAGGAGACGATCGGAAATGGCGAAGGTGTCGCATCTGCCCGGGAGGGCGGAACACCACTGGATATGGCAGATGAAAGCCGCGTGCCGAGGCGTGGGATCGGAGGTCTTCTTCCACCCCGAGGGGGAACGCGGCCAGGAGCGTGCGGAGCGCGAGGAGACGGCCAAGACGGTGTGCGCTGCGTGCCCCGTCCGCGCCCGCTGCCTGGAGCACGCCCTGCGCGTGGCGGAGCCCTACGGAGTCTGGGGCGGGCTGTCGGAGAAGGAGCGCCGCTCCGCCGTCGCGCCCGGCGAGGCAGCGGCATGACGGCCCCCGGTGTTGTGGGGGGCGATGCGGGTTCCCCGGTGGCGCGGGCCGCGGAGCGGGCCTCCGAGCTGCCCGGGCGGTCCTGGTGGGCAGTATTGCGCGGGACGGTCGCGGAGTTCACCAACGACGAACTGGGGGACCGTGCCGCGGCGTTGACCTACTACGGCGTGCTGGCGCTCTTCCCCGCGCTCCTCGTGCTCGTGTCCTTGCTGGGCACGGCCGGGGACGCGGTGACGGGGCAGGTGCTGGACACCCTCCGGCAGCTGGCTCCGGGTTCGGCCCGGGACGTGATCGGCGACGCGGTGGCGCAGTTGCAGGCCCGCAGCGGCGTCGGCTCGGTGATGGCCGTCGTGGGCCTGGTGCTGGCGCTGTGGTCCGCCTCCGGCTACACGGCCGCGTTCATCCGCGCTTCCAACGCCGTCTACGACGTGCCCGAGGGCCGACCGGTGTGGAAGGTTTTGCCGCTCCGCCTGGCGCTGGCCGTGACGCTGATGGTGCTCGCCTGTGCGAGCGCGCTGATCGTCGTTTTCACCGGCGCCCTGGCCCGGCGGGCCGGCAACCTCCTCGGCGTCGGTGACGGCGCGCTGACGGTGTGGTCGATCGCGAAGTGGCCGGTGCTGGTACTGCTCGTCACGATCATGATCGCGCTGCTGTACTGGGCCGCGCCCAACGCCAAGGGCCGCGGCTTCAAGTGGGTGACCCCCGGCAGCTTCCTGGCCCTCCTGATCTGGCTGGTCGCCTCGGTCGGGTTCGCTTTCTACGTCGCGAACTTCGCCTCCTACAACAAGACGTACGGCGCCATCGCCGGGGTGGTCGTCTTCCTGGTGTGGCTGTGGATCAGCAATCTCGCGGTCCTGCTGGGGCTGGAGTTCGACGCGGAGATGGTGCGCCAGCGGGCGATCGCCGGTGGGCTGCCCCAGGGGGAAGAGCCCTACGTCGAGCCCCGCGACACCCGCGCCTGGAGCGACGAGGACCGCCGCCGGATGAAGTGACCGCTCACGTCGCTGACCGGTCACGTGGCTGACCGGTCACGTGGTTGACCGGTCACGTGGTTGACCGGTCACGTGGTTGACCGCTCACGTGGCACCGCCGCCCGGCGTCCCCCTCAGGGGCAGCCGGGCGGCGGGATGGCGGGGTGGCGGGACGAATACGTGGCATCAGCCGGGCCAGGTTCCGGTCACCCGGCGGGTGGCCACGGCTCCGGAGCGGTCGACCGCCGCCTTGACCACGGCGAAGATCGCGCCCTGGAGGCCGGCGGCGATGAGGATCTCCCTCCAGGACCGGTGCTCGTCCGTCGCATCGGGCGCGTCGCCCTCGCCTTCGATCACCTTCCAGGCCTGCTTGAAGGCCATCCCGGCCAGCATTCCGCTGACCGCGCCCAGGGCCAGGCCGACCGGCTTGTACGCGATCGCGGCTGCCTTCACTTGCGCCCCCGGCCCCGGCGCACCAGCAGGATCACGACCAGGGCGGCGCCGAGGGCGAGCAGCGGGGTGCGGTTGGCCTTCGCCGCGGTCACGACCTGGCCCGTCGTGTCGAGGACCGGCTCGGGCGTCCTCTGTTGCACCAGCCGCACCGCCTGCCCCGCCGTCTCGCGGATCTGGTCGGTGACGAGGGACGCCTTCTCCATGCCCTGCTCCTTCATCGCTGCCGCCTTCTCCTGGGTCTGGGCCTTGACGTCGGCCTTGCTGGCGAGCGCCCCGACGGTGCGGGGGTGTCGTTCGGACGTGTTCACGGTGCGTACGCTCCTCCCTCGTGGAGCTCGATCTACTGGGTGAAGGGGGCCCGAACTCGTGGAGTTCGGGCCCCCCTTCACCCCCTGCGGGGTCAGGCGGGTCGGCCGCCGAACGGGATGCCCGGGCCGTAGTACGTGCCCACTTCCTCGCGGTAGGTCGGGTCGCTGAGGTGCTTGTCGCGGTGGAACTCGGGAGCGTTCTCGATCTGCTCCTTGGTACCGGCGACGAAGATCTTCCTCTCCCGCGGGTCGATCCGGATCACCGTGCTGGCCGGGAGGAGGACCTCCTTGCCGAAGATCCAGACTCCGGTGTCCACGACCAGGTACGCGTCACCGACCTCGTCGGAGTGCTTGTCCACCTTGCCGATGCCACCGTCGCTCGCCTCGACCTTGTACCCGATCAGATCGGTACCGGCCAGATGCCCCGAGGTCGACGTGTAACTCCACACATGCTCGGTCACGCGAAAACAACTCCTCCGGTGAGCGGAGAGCGGCACAGGTCTTCCTGCCGCCCTCCTTCTTCCGTTGCCGTACGCGGCGAAGGCGTGTACTCCGCCTCAACTCCGCCTGCCCAGGCCCCGGTAACTCATTCGTACGCCCGGGGGGAGTTTCGCGGGGGCACCCCCTGCCGTCCGGCATCCGGCATCCGGCATCCGGCATCCCGTGGGGGTGACGGTCCAGCGGCGCGAGGTCGCAGAGGTCGCAGAGGCGATGTGCAGGGCTCCCACCACGTGGTCCGGAGCCCTGCCGGACGGAGCCGCCGGTCAGCGCCGACGAGGGAGCCGTCGGGCAGCCCGGTTCAGGGGGTGAGGTGGCAGGATGACGCGGTGTCCGACTCTCTTCATGAACTGTGGCTGCGCGGCATCGCCTTCAATCCGGCAGCGCCCGCCGACGTGCTGATACGTCTCCTGGACGAAGCGGCCGGTGAGGCCGGTGAGGCCGGCCTGTCGATGTGCGAGGGCCGGGACCTGCCCGACGCCGTCATCGACGCGGCCCTCCGCCACCCGGTCGAGGGGATCCGCCGTGCCCTCGCCCGCAACCTGCACGTCGACCCCGTACGGCTCGCTCCCTTGGCATCGGACCCTTCGGGACTCGTCCGTGCGTATCTCGCCGCCGGCACCCGGCTCAAACCCCGGCGGGTCCGGCCCTTGCCGGACGACATCCTCGTCACCTTCCTGACCGCTCAGGACGGAGGCGAGGACGGCAGGGTCAGCGAACAGGACATCGCCTGGGAACTCTGGTCCTCCCGGCAGGTCCCGCTGTCCTTCCCACGGGACATGGCCGGTCACGACCACCCCACGCTCCGTCGGTACGCCGCCTTCCAGTGGCAGTCGCTCACCGCCGCGCAGCGCGATGTCCTGCTCGACGACCCCGATCCCGCGGTGCGGGAGGCGGCGCGGGAGGGCAACCGGCAGCTGGACCCGGAGGCGGTGGAGGCAGAGCTGCCGCCCATCGGATCACGTCACGCCGCTTCCGTGCTCGGCACCTGCGCCTTGTCACCCGCGGTCATCGAGCGGTGCTTCGCGGCCGACGAGGTGGATCCGCTGGCCCGCAACCGCCATACCCCGGCCGACGCCCTCGCGCGGCTCGCCCGCCACCCCGACGCAGAGATCCGCAGGCTGATCGCGACCCGGCCCGACCTGGGACCGGCGGCGGTGGGGCTGAGGCAGGATCCGGACGAGGACGTGCGGATGCGTGCCCGCCTTCAGCCCGCCATCCGTAGCTGGGCCGAATTCGAGGCGGTCCGGACCGTGGTCGATCACGGTCCCGACTGCACCTGCCCGATCACGCGGCCGGCCACCGAGCTGTCGCCGGACTGGTACGCCACCTGCGCGGCGTCCGATGAACCGGTGCTCCGCCGCGTTGCGGCGAGCTGGCCCGGCCTGCCCGCAGAGCTCGTCGGGACACTGGCGCTGGACGGTGACGAGGAGGTACGGATCCGGCTGGCCTGCCACCACCCGCTGGCTCCGCCGCACCTCCTCCTGGACGTCTTCGTGACCCGCCCGGCCCACCGTCCGCACCTGCTGAGCCTGCCCTCGTTCCCCCGTACCGGCCGCACCCACCTCATCGGCCACCCGGACCCCGAGGTGCGCGCCCTGGCCGCGACCGACCCCACCCTGCCCGAACCTCCGCTGGAAGACCCCGACGACGCGGTGTGCCGGGCAGCCGCCGCCAACCCGACCCTGCCACCGGAGACCCTGGAAACCCTCCTCACCGACCTTCGCACCGCAGAGGGCGCGGCGGCCAACCCGTCCCTCCCCGTCCCCCGCATGCACGCACTCCTCGACCACTGCCTGAACGGCGCCGCCACCCCGCCGACGGCGGCCCGGCGCTGAGGGACGACACCCATGTAGCAGCGACTGCTCGCGCAACTCGGCTGCGCGCGTTGCCCCTTCTCAGCTACGCAGCCAGGGCGGGTCGGCCGGCCGGGTCAGCCGTACAGCTCGCCGGCCGATCGTGACGGCTCCGGCTGGGAGCCCGGGGTGGTGTAGGCGAAGTTCAGCACGGTGCGACGTACGCCGGGGCGCGTGAGCGGGGTGACGCGGTGTGCGGTGGTGTCGCTGCGCAGGAGGTACGCATCGCCGGCGGCGTGGTGGGCGGTGGCGGCGCGTTCGTCGTCGACGTCCCGGAGGACCGTGGTGTGCGGGGTGAACTGCGCGAGACCTCCGTCGGCGGGATGCTCGGGCGCTTCGAGGAACAGGACGAGGGCGTACGGGTAGTCGTCGGTGTGGGCGCCGTGGGTGTCGCCCACCCGGTGCAGGATGTTCAGTACGTGCCGTTCCAGTGGGTCGGGAACGGGCGCCGCGGGCCGGCCGGTGAGTCGGCTGACGAGTGCCAACAGGCCCTCGTCCTCGTACAGCCGGGGAATCAGCTCGGAGTGCTCGACCTGTCCCCCGCGGCCCGCGCCCGTACGCCTGAGGACGTCCGATCGGCCGAAACGACCAGGCCGCCGGCGTGCGACCTCGTCGGGGACCCCGCGCACCCGCCGTAGGCGCATACCGGCCGGGAGCGCGGCAGCTGCGGACCATGGACACCACAGAGACCACTCCGCTGCGCGCCGTCGCGCTCGTCTGCACCCTGTCCCCCTCGCCGTCCCCGTCCAGTTCCCAGCTGCTGGCCGAACAGACCATGGCCGCTCTCGCCGAGCACGGCGTCACGGGAAAGGTCATCCGGGTCGCCGATCACGACGTCAAGGCGGGCGTCGAGGTGGACATGGGCGAGGGGGACGCCTGGCCCGAGATCCGGGATACGGTCCTGGGCTGCGACATCCTGGTCCTGTCCACGCCGATCTGGCTGGGCCACCCCTCCAGCGTGGCCCAGCGCGTGCTGGAACGCTTGGACGCCGAGATCGGCGAGAGCGATGACGAAGGCCGCATGCTCACCTACGGCAAGGTCGCGGCGGTCTGCGTCGTCGGCAACGAGGACGGCGCGCACAAGGTGAGCGCCGATCTCTTCCAGGGCCTGAACGACGTGGGCTTCTCCCTCGCACCGAACGCGGTCACGTACTGGGTCGGCGAGGCCATGCAGGGGACCGACTACCAGGACCTCGACAAGACCCCCGAGAAGACCGCGGCCACCACGACGACACTGGCCGCGAACACCGCGCACCTCGCCCGCCGCCTCAAGGCCGCGCCGTACCCGGCCTCCTCGTGACGCGATGAGGCCGTCGTGGGGCCGGCACGTGGCCGCGTGCGCCGCGCGATCACGGGTAGGCGCTCGGCATGATCGCTTCTGCTCCGCAGGACCCGCCGACTCCGCGGGCACTCGGTACCCCCGCACACGACGCCCGCGACGCCGACGACGCCCCTGCCGAGCGCACGCGGGCTCGGCGGGTCCGCGTGGAGCCCTCGGGCCCCGTACTCGTGGAGGGGCCGGTCGAGATCGTGATGGCGGACGGCACGACGGCCCGCTCGGACCGGTTCATGGTCGCCGTGTGCACCTGCCGTCGCAGCCGTACCTACCCGTGGTGCGACACGAGCCACCGGGCCCGCGAGCAGAGGTCCACGTCACCCGAAGGCACACCCCGAGGCACACCCGAAGGTAGGAGCGCGTCATGACGCCACCCTCCGGAGCCAGCGCCGTCACGGGGTCGGCGTCCGCGCCCGCCCTCGTACAGGGCCGCGGCGAACTCTCCAACGCGGTGGTGCGTGCCCTGCGTACCGGGCGACCCCCCGCGTGGGCCCCCGGCTCCGCCCTGCGGGCCGATCCGTGGGGGGAGGACCTCCAACTCGCCCTCTACTTGCTGTACGAGCTGCACTACCGCGGGTTCGCGGAGGTCGACGAGGCGCTCGAATGGGATCCCGGGCTGCTGCGGATGCGCCGTGCCCTGGAGGACCGCTTCCTCCATGCCCTCAAAACGGGCACGGCGGACGCGCCGCGGTCCGTGGCCGCGGCGTTCGCCCCCCTGCTCGTCGAACCCGTCGACCCGGGCGACAGCCTCAGCCACCGCCTGCACGTCGAAGGTGAGCTGTGGCAACTGCGCGAGTACGCGGCCCTGCGCTCCCTCTACCACCTGAAGGAGGCGGACCCGCACGCCTGGGTGATCCCCCGGCTCACCGGTCGGGCCAAGGCCGCGATGGTCGCCATCGAGTACGACGAGTTCGGAGCGGGCCGCCCCGACCGCATCCACGCACGGCTCTTCGCCGACCTCATGGCCGACCTGGGCCTGGACCCCGCCTACGGCCACTACCTGGACCGGGCCCCCGCACCCGCGCTGGCCACCGTGAACCTGATGTCGCTCCTGGGCCTGCACCGGGCCCTGCGCGGAGCCCTGATCGGTCACTTCGCGTGCGTCGAAGTGACCTCCTCCCCCGGCTCGCGCCGGCTCGCCGCCGCCATGCGCAGGTGCGGCGCCGGTCCGGCCGCCGAACGCTTCTACACCGAGCACGTAGAAGCGGACGCCGTCCACGAACAGGTCGTACGGCACGAGGTCATCGGCGGCCTCCTCGCCGACGAACCCGCTCTGGAGCCCGACGTCGCGTTCGGCTGCGCGGCGACCCTGCTGCTGGAGGACCGCCTCGCCGCGCACATCCGCACGGCCTGGGACCGGGGCCACAGCGCGCTCCGCCCCGCCTGAGCGACGCCATCGCCCGGTAACGGGGTCTTGGACATCACGTCATGGCTGTGGCCCGCCCCCCGGTTGAGGAGGGGGCGGGCCACAGCCATGACGTGCGTGAGCTGGATGGGCAGCAGACGGCTACCAGCGATACCAGCGGCCGCTACCGCCCTTGGGACGGGCCACGAACCCGACCAGCCACAACACGAGGACGGCGATCGCGACCCACCAGAGAATCTTCAGCGCGAAACCCGCACCGAAAAGGATCAGTACCAGCAGGAGAACGAGAAGCAGGGGAACCATGAATATCAACCTCCAAGGCACCGCATGCCCGGACACACCCCGAACATGCACGCACAGTGGCCGCCCTCCCGAGGGCGGGACCGCCCGGGTTCCACATTCAGGATTACTCGCCGCACAGGATTACTCGCCGCGCCGCTCCTCCTCGCGGTCCTCACGGCCCTCGCAGTCCTCGCGCCGCGTCGCGTGCTCGCCCCGCTGTTTGAGTTCCTCTAGGCTCACCCCCCTGGCCCCCTCCTGGCCGGTTTCCGGGCCAACGCGTTCTTGCCCGGGGTGCCTCATGCGCTCCTGCTCTTCACGGCCCTTGCCGGGCTCCTGGTGCTTGTCGTGCATGCCACCCATGACGGCCACTCCTTCGTGTGATGACCGGAGGGATTCCTCCCGGCCTCCGACAGTGCTGTTGTGGCTGGTGATCGGGCCGCGGTCGACGACTGCCCGGCCTCCGTCCCGCGGCTACCCCTCACGTCCATGATCACCCCACGCCGACGTCCTCGGTCCGCTCGTCCCACCCGTCGCCGGCGTCCACGTGCTGGCGGGTAGGTCGACCGTCGCGGGGTAGACGTCCGGCCACAGCACAGCGCCGGTCACGCGCTCGTCACGTCCGCACCGCACGGAGGCACCATGAACGACACCGATCGGGACCGGATCCACCCCCACACGAGCGGCAAGCCGTGGCGCCACTTCGATGAGGTCCGACGGGCCATGGAACACCTCTGCGCCTCGTCCGCGGGAACCGATGCCGGAGACAGACCCCCCGACCGTACGGGCGCCCGCTCGGCGCCGGCCACGAGGCTGGGCGACGAGGGAGCGCCGTCATGATCTCGGTGGCGATTTCGCTGATCCCGGCGACCGACGGGCAACTACTGATCCCGGCCGCCCAGGTGACCGCCCTCCTGCGCACCCTGGCCGGAGACCTATTGACACCCGCCGGAGCCGAGGACGCGCAGGGCGAACCCAGAACCGTCGACGAGGCGGCGGGCGCCATGAACCAGCTCGCCGATCAACTCGACGTGGAGTGCATCGCGTGCACCGACGACCCGGGGACCGGACGGCGAGGATGACGGCCACCAGCGGCGGGCAGCCGGCCGCCCTCCACCCTTCACCCCTCCGTCGGCAGCGGTTGTGCGCATGCGGGTATGGGACCGCCCTGCCCGGGCAGGCGCCTACTCAAGTAGGAGAGAGCCCGACACCACGACGATACGGACGCCTCCCGATGCCCCCTTCCCATGCGACAGAGCGACGGCAGCAGCACGTGGACCTGCCGACCGGCATCCACGCGGCTGCCCGCGCCCGAGATGCCACTGCGCATTTCCTCCACGAGGCGAAGGATCACGGGGAGACCGTTTCCACGGTGACCGAGGGCGATGCCGCTCTCGTCGTCACGGAGCTCGTGAGCAACGCGGTGCGGCACACCACCGGCCCGTGCAGCCTCGACCTCCTCCTGCACGAGGGCCTTCTCGACATCGACGTCACGGACACCAGCCCCGCCCCGCCCGAGGTCCGACCGCCCCACCTGGGCGGCACCGGCGGCTGGGGCCTGATCCTGATCCACCGCATGGCCCGTGCCGTGACCGTCACACCGGCCGCCAACGGCGGGAAGCGGGTACACGCCTGCCTGGACGTAGACGGGGCGGACACCGCGCCCGGGCCGGACACACCACCGGACAGGTCCTGAACAAGTGTGCGCGGGACGGTGCCGGGTACGCGCGCCGTATGCCCCCTTCCACGCATTCGACGGCGATGTGGCACGACAGCACTCTCGGTCTCTGGGCACACGGATACGCCTGGCTGCCCCATCACATGCGCGCGGCCTCCGACGGCATCGTGCAGACGCGTCTGCTGGGCCGGCCGGCCATCGCACTGCGCGGGCCCGAGGCAGTCGACTTCTTCTACGACGAGAAGCACGTCGTCCGGACCGCCGCCCTGCCGGGCGCCGACTTGGACACCCTGTTCGGGCAGGGCGCCGTACACACCCTCGACTCGGACGTGTACCGCGTCCGCGAGGCCCTCTTCCTACGCCTCCTGAAGGACGAGGCGGGCGTGGCGGCGCTGGGCGCACCTGTCGGCTGGCGGTGGCGCGAAGCGCTGGCCGACCGCCACGAAGAAATCGTGCTCTTCGACGAAGCGGCCCGGGTACTGGCCCGGGGCGTGTGCGACTGGGCGGGCCTGGTGCTGTCCGAGGACGCCATCAGCGAGTTGGCCCGTGACTGCACGGCGATGGTCGACGGCTTCGCCACGCCCGGCCCGAGGCACTTCCGGGCCCGCAGGGCCCGCCGGCGCCAAGAGGACGCCATGGCCTCCCTGCTCGCCGAGGTCCGCGCCGCTCCCGAGCCGGAGGCCAACGATTCGGCCCTGGAAGCGGTGGCGTGGCATCGGGATGCGAACAGCGAGTTCCTGGAGCTCCACACCGCGGCCGTGGAACTGCTGAACATCATCAGGCCGACCGTCGCCGTCGCCTGGTTCGCCACGTTCGCCGCCCACGCCCTCCACCGCTGGCCCCACCACCGGGAGCTGCTGCGCGCCGACACCGAAGGACACTACGCAAGGTCCTTCGCGAACGAAGTACGCCGGTTCTATCCCTTCGCACCGTTCCTGGTCGGACTCGCCGCCCACGACCAGACGTGGCGGGGCCACGACATCACGAAGGACTCCCTGGTCCTGCTCGATCTCTACGGTCAGAACCACGACGGCACGCTGTGGGCACATCCCTACCGGTTCGACCCGCACCGCTTCAGCGCACTCGCGGGCTTCGCGCCCAACGCCGTGCTCGCCGATCTCGTGCCCCACGGAGGCGGCGACCCCGCCCGCGACCAGCGCTACCCCGGTGAGGACGTCACCGTCGCGACGCTCGCGGCCCTCGCGACCGAACTGGCCCGGACCGAATACAGCGTCCCCGACCAGGACCTTTCGATCCCGCTGTCCCGCATGCCCACCCTCCCCCGCAGCGGCTTCAGGCTCCGACCGAACTGACCACGCCGGGGTCCGTTCCGCGTTTGTTCCGCGTTCGGTCCGTGTTCGGTCCGTGTTCGGTCCGTGTTCGGTCCGAGGCCCCGGTTCATCATTCAGGTCTGGCGAAACCGGAACGACAAGTCGTACAATTCGGGCATGGACCCGGTCGAGCCTCGGACCAGCTGGACGTTCATCACCCGCCACGCCCGGGCCATCGTCACCGATCTGGAAGGCGCCGGAGGAAACGCATGACCCGCTTCACATGGCTTTGAAAGGGAGAAAGGCCATGACCGACCACTTCGACCGCGAGCCCGCCCCTCCCGAGGACGGCACCGGCGCCACCCTGCGCCCCTCCACCGTCGCAGTGACCTTCGAGCCCGGCCCCCGGCGGATCCTCGCCCGCGTGCGCGGAGAAATCGACATGGACGACTCTCCCGGCCTGAGCGAGGACCTCACCGCGGCCCTGACGTCCAGCCGCACAGGTCTCGACCTCGACCTCTCCTCCGTCACCTTCTGCGACAGCTCTGGACTGAACGTCCTGTTGGACCTGAACCGTCTGGCGGCCGGGACCGACAAGACCCTGGCGCTGACGGCTGCGAGCCGCCCCGTCGCACGGTTGCTCCAACTCACCGACACCCAGCAGCTGTTCACGGTCCGCTACTCCCCCGACGACACCGGTCCGGTCCCGCCGGTCGGTGCCACGACCTCCACGCCACCTCCCGACCGGCCCCGGCGGCGCGGCGGCGGGCTTTCCACCGACCTACCGGACGTGTGCGACCTGTGCCACGCGGTCGCTCCGGAGGGCACGGCGGTGTACGGCGAAGCCGCCGACTCCTCCTTCGTCGATCCCGCCGACCCCGGCCAGGACGGACGCCGCCCCCTGCTGACCTGCTCCCCCGCGCACCTCACCGAGCTCCAGCAGCACTACGACCGGCGACCCTTCGACGAAGCGGAGCTCTGGGCGGTGAAGATCGACGAAGCGATGCACCAACACCCGTTGGGGCTCACGATCGAAGCGCTCTGCGAGGCAACCGGGCTGACCGTGAGTCAGATCGAGACGGCTGCGACCTCGCGGCACGGGCCCCAACCCCATCCCGCATAACCCACCCCCACCACGGCGGAGCGATTCACGCTCTCGAACGGGGCGTCCTCCGCATACTGCGGGGCGCTACTTTGCAGAACTCCGGCCCCGGAGACGCCAAAGGGCCCCGCTTGCACGTTGTCCGCGGTCGGGGCCCTGTGCGGCGCGGTGGGTGTCAGGCGGTCTGGCAGTAGAAGTCGCCGGCGCCGGTGGACGGGGTGCCGTCGCACGCGTAGCTGGTGCCTGCGGAGCCCATGGCGACCAGGACGGTGAGGACGAGTGCGGTCAAGGTCCTGCGCAGCGCGGTCATCGGATTGTCCCCCTTGTGGCTGGCATGTGCCGGACGGGGTTCGGAGTCCGTCCTGAAAGGGAGGCTAGGTCCGGAACCCGGGCCACCGAAGACGAAATAAAGCCGAATACGGCCTGAATAGGACACGTCGCTCGGCCGTGACTGGAGGGCACACAGCGGTTCTGCGCGCCGGAACGCATGATGCGGCTGATGAGCCCGATGTGACGGAAGGGACCCTCACCCGCGCCGGGAGGAGCGGGTGGCTTCCCAGGCGGCTTCGATCAGCTCGAAGACCTCGTCGACCGCGGCGTCCGGATCGGCTGCTTCGCGGGCCAGGGCGAAAGCGTCGATCACGAAGCGGGCGATGGCCCGGCAGGCCGTTGGTGTCGCCGCGAGTGCGGGGTCCGCGGTCATGGCCGCGGCCAGGGCTTCCGCGTGGCGCAGCCGCATGGAGTCCTCGTACTCGCGCAGGGCACGTGACTCGTCGATCATGCGGTAGATCGGGGCTGCGCCGTCCGCCGTGCAGTGCGCCACCATGGCCCGGATCTCGTGGCGCAGTGCCGGCATGAGCGGCTGTGCCGGGTCCCGGTCCGTGACCGCGCGCGTGAGGCGCTGCTCGAAGTCCTCGTCCTGTTCGAAGACCAGCGCCTCTTTCGAGGTGAAGTGGTAGAAGAGCGTGGTCACGGCGACGTCGGCCTCGGCGGCCACGTCACGGATGCCCACCGCGTCGTACCCGCGCTCCAGGAAGAGCCGCAGGGCGGTGTCGGCGATCTTCTGGCGGGTCGCAGCCTTCTTGCGTTCACGGCGTCCGGTCGGCACGGTCATGGCTTGATGCTAACAGGCGCATATTCATAATGATTCTTAAACACTAACGGTTAGTGTTACGGTCGGCGGCATGAAGAAGGTGAGCTTCGCCGAATTCGGCGGTCCCGACGTCCTGCACCTCATAGACGCCGAGGAGCCCCACGCGGGCCCCGGCCGGATACGCATCGCCGTACGCGCGGCAGGCGTGAACCCCGTCGACTGGAGGCTCCGCGAGGGCCAGACCCTGGGGCCCCGTCCGGTCCAACTCCCCTCCGGGGTCGGCCTGGACGCGGCGGGCGTGGTGGACGAGATCGGCGAGGGGGTCGAAGGGGTCGAGATCGGCGACCGCGTCTTCGGCGAAGGGGCGAGCACCTACGCCGAGTTCGCCGTCCTCGGGGTCTGGGCCCGGATGCCCGACGACCTGACGTTCGAGGAGGCGGCGGGATATCCCTCCGTGGTGGAGACCGCCCTGCGCGTCATCGCCGAGACGGGGGTGCGCCCCGGCCAGACGCTGCTGGTGAGCGGCGCGTCCGGGGGCGTCGGTTCAGCGGTGCTGCAGATCGCACGTGCGCGCGGCATCAAAGTGATCGGCACGGGCGGCGCCGCGAATCAGGACTACCTGCGGAGCCTGGGCGCGCTCGCCACGACGTACGGCGACGGCTGGGTCGATCGGGTGCGGCGGCTCGGCACCGTCGACGCGGCGCTCGACCTGGCCGGCTCGGGCGTGATCCGGGAACTGGTCGAGCTGACCGGTGACCCGCGAAAGGTGATCTCCACCGCCGACCTCGACGCACCACAGCTGGGTGTCCGCTTCTCCGGAACGGCGGGAAGCGTGCAGGACGCGCTCGCCGAAGCCGTCGACCTCATCTCCAGGGGGAGGCTCCACATCCCCGTGGAGAAGTCCTACCCGCTCGCCGAAGCCGCGGCAGCACACATCGACAGCCAGGCAGGCCACACACGAGGACGCCGAGTCGTGGCCATCTGAGCGGACCGCAGGGGCAGTTCAGCGACGGAGAACGCGCAATCCATCCTTCCAGAGCGCCTGCCGCGCACCTGCCGGGACACCCTCGGCAGGTACGCGGCAGCCGAGGAGACTCATGCAACCCAGGCATTACGAGCGGACTTCAGCCACGATCATCGGCGCAGGGCTCGGCGGCCTCGTACTGGCCCGCGTCCTGAGCCTCCACGGCATCCCGGTCGCGGTCTACGAGGCGGATCCCTCCCCCGCGGCGCGTTCGCAGGGCGGGATGCTCGACATCCACGATCACAACGGCCAACGCGCGCTCAAGGCGGCCGACCTGATGGACGAGTTCCGCGCCATACTCCTGGAGGGCCGCCAAGAGACACGGCTCCTCGACCGGGACGGGACCGTCCTTTTCCACCAGGTCGACGACGGCACGGGCGGGAACCCCGAGGTGCAGCGCGGGGAGCTGCGACAGATCCTGCTCGACGCGCTCCCCGCCGGAACCGTCCGATGGGGCCACAAGGCGACCGGCGTCCACCGCCTCGCCGAGGGCCGCTACGAGGTGACCTTCACGGGCGGCGCCAGCACCGTCACGAACCTGCTGGTCGGCGCGGACGGCGCCTGGTCGCGCGTACGACCGCTGCTCTCCGACGCCACACCCTCCTACATCGGCCGCTCTTTCGTCGAGACCCGTCTGTACGACGCCGACACCCGCCACCCGGCCACCGCGAAGGCGGTCGGCGGCGGAACCCTCTGCGCGCTCGACCGGGACGAGCGGGGGAAGTGGTTCGTGGCCCACCGGGAGAAGGGCGGGACCCTCCACGCCCATCTCACACTGGCCAAGCCCCTGGACTGGTTCACCACCATCGACTTCACCGATGCCTCCGCGGCCGCCGCGCGGATCGCGGAGGAATTCGAGGGCTGGGCACCGGAGCTCACCCCTCTGATCGCCGCGGCCGAGACCGCACCGGTCCTGCGTCCTCTGTACGCCTTGCCGATCGGGCACCGCTGGAGCCGCGTACCGGGTGTGACCCTGCTCGGCGACGCCGCCCACCTATCGGCCCCGGACGGCGAAGGCGCCAACCTGGCCATGCTGGACGGCGCCGAACTCGGCCAAGCCCTTGCCGCACACCCCGACGACCTGGAGGCCGCCCTCACCGCATACGAGCAAGCACTGTTCCCCCGCAGCGCAAGGGCCGCCGTCGTCGTCGCGCACAACCCCACGCCCGAGGATCTGATCGACTTCTTCACCGGACGCTCGCCCGGCGACCGCTGACCGAGCTACCGGACCGGTCGTCGGCTCCCGGACCGGCCGTCGCAGGTCGTCACAGGACGCGGACGGCGCCTGAGGGGCTGGACCAGTCGAGGCTGCGCTCGACGACACCGACGCGGGAGTTCTGCGCACCGACGTAGGTGCCGTTCCCGAGGTAGACGGCCACGTGGGTGGCGGCGCCCTTGGAGCCCCAGTAGAGGAGGTCGCCCGGTCGCAGGTCCGACAGGCTGACGTCCCGGCCGCTCGCGGACTGGTCCTGGGAGACGCGCGGGAGTTCGACGCCCGCCTGCCGGTAGGCGGCTTGGGTCAGGCCGGAGCAGTCGTACGCGTTCGGGCCCGTCCCGCCCATCACGTACCCCTTGCCGACCTGGGCCCGCGCGAAGGCCAAGACTTTCGCGACGGCTCCCGTCTCACTGTCCGGAGCCGAGCTGTCGGAGCTGTCGGAGCTCCTGGAGGAGGGGGTGGCATCGGGTCGGGAGGACGGTACCTGCCCACTCGCGCCCGTCGGGCCCGAATCCGCCTGGTGGGCCGAGGCCGGGGTGGCAGTGGCGGCCAACGCGAGGGTGCCCAGGACACCCCCGAGCACACCGACTCGCGTCGAGGAGGTGCGGGTACGGGGCTTGGCATGACGAGGCTTTCGAATCGTTTTGATCATGCGGTCAGCTCTACCAGCGGCCTCAGGGCTGCCTCAAATCGTATGGAATGCACCACAACTGAGACACCATGGAGCCGAAACCGCGCCACGCGACGCCCCGCCACCGCCCCGGCATCCCCCACCGCGCCCCGTTACCGGCCCGTGACCTGCACTTCTTGACGCACGCTCACGGCCTGACCCCGCCCTACCATTTCGAGTCCGGCAGGGCCACCCGCACACCGAACGGCGGACCGACCACGTGGCACACCTCACCCCGGGCGGCCCCCGACGAAGCCGACGAACCCGACGGTCCCGCGGGATCGGACCGGAGCAGATCTCTAGTCGCCCGCCTTCCGGGCGTCCTCGGCGATTTCTTCCAGCACCTTCGCCGGTCGTGCGCCCGGCTGCACGGCTGCGCCGATCTTCTTCTTCAAGTCGGCGTTCACCCCGGCCCAGGACTTCTTGCCCACCGGGTACAGACGTGAGGTCGGCAGGGCGTTCAGGAACACCTTGAGCGGCGCGGTCCCGGGATCGTCGGAGCCGAGCATCCGCTGGTAACCGCTCGTCGTCACCGGCAGCAGTCCGTACTTCGAGGTGAAGGCGGTGACGTTCTTCTCCTCATACAGATAGTCGAGGAACTTCCCGGCTTCCCGCGGGTGCCCGTTCCTGAAGGCCATGAGCCAGTCCGCGACGCCCATCGCCTGCGGCTCCGAGCCGTTCACCGTGGGCAGCGCGACCATCCCCAACTTGATCCCCTTCGCGGCGGCCTGCTTCACCAGGGTGGGGTGACCGTTGAGTATCCCGACCTCTCCGCGCGTGAAGGCGTCGAAGGCCTTCTGGCGGTCGAGCCTTCCCGGTTCGTCCGGGCCGGTCAGTCCAGCGCCCACCAGGTCGTCCCGCAGGAACTCGAAGGCCTTCACGTTCGCGGTCGAGTCGATGACGTAGTTCCCGGAGTCGTTCGTGATACCGCCACCGCCGGCGAGCATCCACTGCATCGACTCGGCCTGCGCCTCCTCCGGCCCCAGGGGCAACGCGATCGGGGTGCGCACCCCGTCGCCCTTGAGCTTCTTCGCCGCCGTCGTGAGGTCGGCCCAGCTCCGAGGCTGCCACGACGCGCCCTTGGCGATGACGCCCGCGCTCTCCAAGAGCTTCGTGTTGTAGAACATCAGCCGGGTCGAGGCCACGAACGGCAGACCGTACTGATCGCCCCGGACCCTGCCCGCTTCCGCGAGCGGCGCGAGCAGATCGGATTCCGTACGCAACGACAGGAGGTCGTCGGCCACGTACAGCTTCCCGGCGGCCGCGTAGTCGGCGTAGGCGCCGATCTGCGCGATGTCGGGCGGGTGGCCCGCCTTGACCATCTCTGCGACCTTGGCGTCCACGTCGTTCCAGGAGAGGACGGTCACCTCCACGCGCACGTTGGAATGCGCCTGCTCGAAGCTGGACGCCAGCTCCTTCCAGTACGGCTCGGAGGAGTTGGCCGGGCCGTCGCCGTAGTCGGCGGCCACGACGCGGAGCACCACCTCGGCCGCCCCGGGATCCGACACCATGCCGCAGCCGGCCAGCAGCACTACTGCCAAGGAACTGGTCGCGGACGCCCGCAGCCAACGATGCTTCACCCTCATGCCTCACCCTTCTCCGCTCCGTACTGGGCGTAAGGTCTACACCACTTTTACGTCACCTTCACAGGGTTCTGCGCTATCGAATCAGCATCGCTTGCCACACCAAATCACTTCATCAACACACTAGTTGTTGTCCCTGTGTAGATTTCCGACCGGCCCATGGCCCGTGGGCGGGTCAGCGGGTCAGCGGGTCAGCGTGCCAGGGAGATGGCGAAGGGGGTGAAGCCGTTGCGGCGCAGGATGTGGGGGACGAGGAGGACCATGGCTTCGGTGGCGCGGGCCGTGGTGATGTCGCCGAGGTCCTCGATCTGGGCGGGCTGCCAGCCCAGGTCGGTGAGGAGTTCGGTGACGGTCTTCTTCGCCTGCTCGTCGTTGCCCGAGAGGTAGGCGGTGGGTGGGGTGGTCAGGGTCTCGGGAGCGGTCATGACCATGAAGAGCATGGTGTTGAGGGTCTTGACGACTCGGGTGTCGGGGAGGGCGGTCTGGAGTTTTTCGGCGAGGCTGCTGCCGGGGTAGAGGAGGTCGCCCGGGAGCCCGTCCTCGGCGTGGTGGGTGGCGTTGGAGACGTCGATGAGGATTTTGCCGGCGAGCTCGGTGCGCAGGTCGGCGAGGCGGTCGAGGGCGCTGTCGCCGGGGGTCGCGTTGATCACGAGGTCCGTGGTGCGGGCGGTGGTGCGCTGGTCGGCGAAGGTGATCCGCTCGGAGAGCCCGGTGGCGTGGGCGGCGTTCTCCTGCGGGGTGCGGCCGCCGAGGGTGACGTGGTGTCCGGCCGCGGCGAGCTTGGTGGCGAGGTTGGTGCCGACCCGGCCGGCGCCGAGGATGCCGATGGTGGTGGTCATGGGGTGGTGCTCCTTGCGGGGTGTGGGGCGGGAGGGGACGTACGGGCGTGGTCGGTCAGGTCTGGCAGGTCAGGCGATCGGCTGGAGGATGTCGAGGGTGGCCTGGTGGAGGCCGGGGGCGGCGGCCAGGAAGTCGCGGCTGGCGGTGCTCCAGGCTTCGCCCGCCAGGTCGGTGACCGTGCCGCCGGCCTCCGAGACCAACAGGGCGCCGGCGACCAGGCCGGAACGGACGTCGGAGAACTGCCAGAACGCGTCCATCCGCCCCGCGGCGACGTGGATGAGCTGCATCGTCGCCGGCACGGACACCCGCACCACCAAACCGTTGATGAGCATGGCCGTGACCGAGTCACCGATCCGCCGGAACGTCGCCTCGTCCTCGCCCGGCTTGGCCTGGCCGGTACCGATGAGGGCCGCGCCCAGGTCGGCCTTGGCGGACACCTTCAGCGGGTGGCCGTTCAGGTGGGCGCCGCCACCGGCGACAGCGGTGTAGGTGTCACCGGTCAACGGCAGGTGAACGACCGTCAGCACCGGGTGGTCGTCCCGGACCAGAGTGGCGGTCACGGCCCAGTCCGACATCCCGTGGACGTGGTTGATGTTGCCCTCGGCGGGGTCGACCACCCACCACTCCCCCGCCGGCAGCGCGCCACCGGCCAACTCGTCCTCCGCCCACCGCGACCCCGGCCGAGCCCGCAGCAGCGGCTCCCGCAACACGGCCAGCACCGCGTCGTCATTGGCGTAGATCTCCGCCACGACCTCCTCCATGCTCACGCCCCGGGCATGCGGGGTGAACCGGTCCAGCAGGGTCAGGCCGGCGCTCTGCACCGCGGCGGTCACCTCGGACAGGAGCATCGTGTCGGCGTGACGGGGCATGGCTGTGCTCATGGCGGACTCCCTGGATTCGATCTCGATCGGTGCGGCGAGGCGGCTCGTTCGCGCCTTCGTACCGTTGCGCTTGTGCTTGCGCTTTGTGCTTGTGCTTTGAAGTTAGGCCGCCTGGCGATTAACGACAAGTGCATGCTTTGCACTGATGGAGTTACTCCCACGCAACTGGATGTGCACTCACGCAGAGCGGCGACCCGCTCAATCGATGATCGCGGTGGCCTCGACCTCCACCAGGTGTTCGGGCACGTCCAGTGCCGCCACGCCGATCAGCGTGCCCGGTGCCATCGGGGTGATCCCCAACTCGGCCGAGGCCCGGGCGACTCCCTCCAGGAACAGCGGCATCTTGTCGGGGGTCCAGTCGACGACGTAGACGGTCAGCCTGGCCACGTCGTGGAAGGAGGCGCCGACCTCCGCGAGCGCGGTGCCGACGTTGAGGTAGCTCCTCTCGACCTGGGCGGCGAGGTCGCCCTCGCCGACCGTGACCCCGTCGGCGTCCCAGGCGACCTGCCCGGCGATGAAGACCAGCTTCGACCCGGTCGCGACCGACACCTGCCGGTACACCGGAATCTGGGGCAATCCAGTGGGGTCCACCAGGGTGATGGCCATGCTGCCCACCTCCTCTTCATGTTCTCGTCCCGAGCGCCCGCGGGTTGCCCCCGCAGGACGCCCGCTCTCTTGTGGTTACTCAGGAACTGTAGGAGAGTGACTGCTGACCTGGAAGAACGCACTTTTCGGTGACTGGGGAACCTTTTGGTGACCAAGCAGTTCAAGGACTCGCCCGGCGATGCGGAAGGAGGAGAGGCAGTCGTAGCAGAGGCAGATCTGAGGCGTGCGGACTCCTTGGCGCGGGAGATCTTCTCCGACATCGCCAACAAGTGGGCGTTCTTGATCATCGAGGCCCTCGGTGGCGGCACCTTGCGCTTCGGCGAGCTGCGCAACGAGGTCGAGGGCATCAGCCACAAGATGCTCACCCAGAACCTGCGCATGCTGGAGCGCAACGGCCTGGTCGTGCGGAACGTGCACCCCACGGTGCCGCCGCGGGTCGACTACACCCTCACCGAGTCGGGCCAGGGGATGCGGGCGACGGTCGATGCCATGTGCGGCTGGACGCACCGGTACCTCGGCGACATCGACGCCGCCCGCCGCCGCTTCGACGCCTGAGCGGCCTCCTCAACGGGCGGACGGGACATGGGGAGGCGCGCACGCGAACGGTTGTCGGCACGCGGAACGCCGTCGCCGGCATCCAGGCCGTCGTCCTCACCTACGAAAGCCCCCCTCGTCACGCCCTGCCTTCAGCAGCGAACGCGCGCAGTGCCGTCGCGGACCCACACGATGGCGCTCCGGACCACGCATCAGACGCCACGTAGGCTCCGGTTCGGTCGCGACCTCAGGGACGTGGCTCATACGGGCAGCCCCTCCTGCAAGTACACGGCGCGGCCCGCCAAGGCTGCGGCGTGCAGCGCGACGAGCGTTCGGCGGTGCGCGGCCAGACGGTCCGGGAGGTCCCCGGGGTGGTGGAGGGCGTACCGGTCGTGTTCGAGGCTGAGCCGGATCCGCTGCCCGGCGGTGCGCCGCGCCGCGAAGAAGTAGTCCACGACGGGGCCGGTGCCCAGGACGTCGGCCCTGTGGTCGATGCCGATGAAGCAAGGTTGCGCACCCAACGCGATGCCGGTCTCCTCGCTCATCTCCCGGCGGGCCGCCGGCCAGGGGTTCTCGCCCTCGTCGACCATGCCACCCGGCAGCCACCACGCCCCACTGGCTTCCGCCTGGCCGGGGCCGTACCGCAGGAGGAGCATCCGGTCCTGGTCGTCCAGCAGCATGATGCACGACGCCACGAGCGCCTGCGGCTGCGTCTTCACCCACTCCTCGCGCGGGATCCAGTCGCCCACTTCTGCCTCCCCTTCGGTGGTCAGCGGAACTCCTACCCCGGAGCGCGCCCGTCGCCACGTCCGGACCCTGCGGGAAATCCTGTGGTGGGACCTGTGGGTCGGCCGTGGGGACGGGGGCGCGTCCGCTGCGGATACTCGGGTGGGACCCGACCGCCGCTCCGCTCCCGCCCCTCGCGAGGGGCGGGAGGCGGACCTGCGACCCGAAGGCGGACGATGCGCCCCCGATTGAAGTCCGATGTGTTGTACGTGCCGACCGTCGATGGAGTCCACGTCTTCGGCGCCGGCGCGGATCTGGCCCTGCGCGGCCGGTCCGCCTACCGCTGGCTGGACCGGGTGGCCCCGCACCTCGACGGCACGGTCGAACTCGATCAACTGGTAGGGGGGTTGCCCGCGGAGAAGCGGGAGGCGGTGCGCGCCCTGGTGCGGCAGCTGCACACCGCCGGGTGTCTGGTCGACG
The DNA here is from genome assembly GCF_044759975.1 of Streptomyces sp. NPDC098789. Taxonomy (NCBI): domain Bacteria; kingdom Bacillati; phylum Actinomycetota; class Actinomycetes; order Kitasatosporales; family Streptomycetaceae; genus Streptomyces; species Streptomyces sp. NPDC098789. Next base: position 243,763 of record NZ_JBIWAJ010000010.1, on the reverse strand, counting down.
CCGGTGCGGACCTGCCGCACGGGCTGACCCCGCGCGAGTGCGCGACGTACGCGTCCGAGATCGCGTTCGTCGAATACCACGGCGACAGCGCCGCGCACCGGTTCGAGACCTATCGGCGGGCCGATGTCGTGGTGGTGGGCGCGGGCCGGGTGTTCGTCGCGCTGGTCTCCTCGGTGCTGCGGTCCGGGGTGCGGCGGGTACGGGCGGCGCTCGCGCCGGGGCGGCCCACCGACACCGGGCGGCTGGCGGAGCTGGTGGCGGAGGCGGCGGACCGCGATCCGGACCAGGAGCTCGTCCTGACCGACCTGGGGCGGACCCGGCCGGAGGACCTGGTCGACGGGGCGGGCGCGGTGCTGCACGTCGGCGAGGGCGACGCGGTGGAACGGGCGTTGCTGCTGGACCGGCTGTGCCGGGGCACCGACACGACGCTGGTGCAGGGCCTGGTCCTGGACGACGTCGCCTGGCTCGGGCCGGTCGGCGACGGCTGGCGCTCGGCGTGGCAACGGCTCGACGCGCGCGGCCCGTTCCGGGAGAACGCGTTCCTGACGGGTCCGGCCGCCGCGGTGGTCGCCTCCCACCTCGGGCTCGCCGCCTTCGTCACGCTGACCGGGATCACCTCGGCGCCGAAGGACGTCGTCGCCCCGGACCAGGACGCGCGGGCCGCCGGTGAGCTGACCCGGATCGATCTGGAGACCCTGCGCACCTCCACCCACACGGTGCTGCCCCACCCCGCGGTCCGGCCCGTCCGGCCCGAGGGCCGCGAGGAGTTCACCCGGCGGATCGGGGAACTCCGTGCCGGGGCCCCGGTGGCCGGGGAGGAGTTCTCGCGACGGGCCGCCCGGTGCTTCGACCCGTACGTGGGGGTGCTGCGCGTCCTGGACGAGGAGGAGTTCACCCAGATTCCGCTCCATGTGGCGAAGGCCCTCGCACACACCGAGGACGCCGGGCCCGTGTACGGGGTGGGCCTCGACTTCGCCGAAGCCCGGCGGGACGCGGCGCTGCGCGGGCTCGCCCGGTACGCGGCGCATCGGCCGGACACGCGCCGGTACGGGCCCGACGGCACCCTGTGGGGCTGGGACCCGGCGATCGAGCGGGCCGCGGCGGTGGCCGCTGATCGGGTGTTCACGGCGGCCGACGAGACGGGGGTGGGCGCGGGAGCGGACTGGGACGCGGCCGTGACGGCGGGGCTCGGCGGGCAGTGTGCGCGGATGGCTCTGGCCGATGCCGCGGCCGGGGTGGTGGCGCCCCGACCGGTGACGGTCGGGGTGCGGGCGCTGTCGCCCCGGGCGACCCGGCTGTGGGACCTGCTGCGGGCGGCGCGGGGGACGCCGACGGTGGCGGACATCGGCGGGGCCCTGGGGGTGCCCGTCCTGGCCTGGTGGCAGGACGGGCGGACGGTCGCGGTGACCTGTGGGCCGGATGCGGTGGAGGACGGGCTGCGCGCGGTCCTGCTGGACCGTCAGTCCGTCATCACGGGAGAGCCCGGGTACGCGCCGGTCCCGCCGGGCCGGTGCGTGGCCCCGGGTCCGGGGACCGGCAGGCCGCAGCGGGCCCCGGCGGGGGTCGCGGCGGAGGCGATGCTCGGGGCGCTGCGGGCCCGGGGGGCGCGCCCGTTGGCCGTTCCGCTCGACCACGATCCGGTGGTGGCCGGGCTGCTGCCCTTCGTGGTGCGGGTGGTGCTGGCCGGGGCCGGGGCAGGGGAACGCGGCGATGCGTAGCGCCGTCGGGGACCTGCGCGGTTCGCCCGGTCTGCGGTTCTGGTGGCGGACCTTCGAGGGGGTGCGGGACCTGTTCGCCGAAGGGCACGGCGAGGAGGGCGGCCCGGACGATCCGCTGCCGGTCAAGACGTACCGGGGGTCGCCCCGGTACGTCCTGCCGGTGCCGGCGCGGCGGATCGGGGACGCGCGGTGGTCCTTCGGTTCCTTCCGCGCCGCCCACCCGTCGGCGGTCCCGCGGCGGGACGCGCTGGACGGGCGGTCCCTGTCGACACTGCTGTACTGGACCTACGGGCTGGGGCGGATCGAGTTGGGCCCGCACGCGGTGTGGCCGTACCACCGGATGGTGGCCTCGGCGCGCTGCTTCCACCCCGTGGAGCTCTACCTCTGGTTGGCGCGGCCGGTGGACGGCCTGCCCGCCGGGTGTTACCACTACGACCCGGCCCACCACGCCCTGACCCTGCTGCGGCCGGGCGGGGTGCCCCCGCAGGTGCGGACCGCGACGGGGGCGGGCGCGGGGACCGGGTTGCTGGTGGCCTCGGCCTGGTTCCGCAAGAGCGCGTTCCGGTACCGCGATTACGCCTACCGGCTGTGTGCGCAGGAGGCCGGGATGGTGGTGGGGAACGCCTTGCTGGCGGCCGGTGCGCTCGGGTTGCCCGGGCGGGTGCACCACCGGTTCGACGACGCGACGGTCAATCGGGCGCTGGGGCTGGACGGCGTGGAGGAGACTGCTTTCGCCCTGGTCGACCTCGGGGCGGCGGACCCCTGGGCGGGACCACCGGAGGGGGCGGCCGGTCCTCCGGGAACGGACGGGGTGCCGGAGCCGGGCGACAGGGTGCCCGAGCCGGCCGGGGATACGGGGACCGGAGGGCTGCCGGAGCCGGGCGACGGGGTGGTACCGCGGATCCGGCCTGTGCACCTGGCGCCCAACTCCGCGGACGCGGGTGCCTGGGCCGGGCTGACCGCCCTGGACCTCGCCGCCCGGATGCCGGGGCCCGGCGCACCGATCGATCCGGCCGATTTCCTGCTGCCGCCCCCCGGACCGGCCGGGACCCTGACGGCCAAAAGCAGCACGACCGGGGCCGGGGCGGAGCCCGGGCAGCTGGAGTTGGCCGCCGCGCTGCGGGTCCGGGACTCCGGGGGCCGGATGTTCCTGCCCGCCGGCCCGCCGCCGGCCGGGGCCGACCTGGTCGCGGCCCTGCGGTACGTGCTGGAGCCGGTGCCCGGCGATCACACCGGCGCGGCGTGTCCGCCGCTGGTGGACGCGCACGTCCTGGTGGTCGACACGGCCGGGATCGCGCCGGGGTGGTACCGGCTCGCGGGCCCGCCGGGGGCCGCTTCCCTGGTGCGGGCGATGGACAGCGACAGGGACGGGGACGGGGACGGGGACGGCCGTGAGGTCGTCGCCATGCTGTGCGACCGGACCCCGGCGGTCAACTCGGCGAAGGCCGCGGCCGTGGTGTTCCTGACCGCCGACCGGCTGGCCGGGGAGCGGTGGTTCGGGGCGCGCGGGTACCGGGTGCTGCACCAGGAGGCGGGGATCGTGGCGCAACGGATCGCCGTGTTCGCGGCGGCGGCCGGGCTGTCCGCTCGGATCACCAACGGCTGCGACGACGCCGTGGTGCGGGGGGCGCTCGGGATGGACGCGGCCCGGGTGCCGGTGTTCACCGTCGTCCTGGGCCGCCGTCGGCCCACGGCCCAGTACGAGCCGCCGCTGACCTGGTGAGGAGCCCCGGGGAGATGCGCCGCCACGCCGACCTACGGGTCGGACCCGTGGTCGGGGGCGGCCGGTCCGGGGTCGGACCTGTGGTCCGACCGTGGAGACGGGGCCGGTGCCCGGGTCGCAGGATGCGTGGAGCGACCGTTCGACGGTCGCTTCCTCACCCGTTCCACCGAGAAAGGGGATCAACGATGCGCAACGACCTCGTCCTCGACCTGGATGACCTCAGCGTCGATGAACTGGACGTCCTGCCCACCTCGCCCGGAGCCGGCCTGGAGACCGTGAACGTCGGTCACGCCATGGTCGAGATCGGTGCGTCGAACTGCACCTCCACCGGTACGCCGGCCAGCTGCTGTTCCTGCTGCTGCTGCTGATACCGGCCGCGGGCCGATGCCGGGTCCGGCGGGCAGCCGCCCGCCGGACCCGGCGCCCGCGCGAACGAACAGGAGGTGAGGACGTGAGTGTGACCAACGCCGCGAGGGCCGTGCCCGCCCCGGGCACCGCCCGGTCCGTCATCGCCGTGGCCGGTGACGGGCTGCTCGCCTCGGCGGTCCGGGCGGCCCTGGCCCGCGATCACCGGGTGGTGGCCCCTCAGGACCCGGACTGCGAGCTGGTGGTCAGCGCCGACGACGGCTGGACGACGGCGACCGGGCCGCCGCGGGCCGACGTGCGCTGGCTGCCGCTACGGGTCGAGCTGGGTGTCCTGGTGATCGGTCCGACCACCGTGCCGGGCCGGACCGGGTGCGCGGCGTGTGCCAGCACCCGGCGGCAGCGGGCCCTGGGGGCGGACAGTCCCCGCGCCGCACTGCTGCGCGCGCACGGCGGTCGTCTCGCCGCCCGGCCCTCGCCGGTCCTCACCCCCTGGGCCTGCCTGCTCGCGGCGGAGCTGGTGGCGGCGGAGGTCGCCGCGTCGGCGGGCGGCATCACCGACCGGGCGCTGGTCTTCCTGTCCCTGACCACCATGGCCGTCGACCGGCACGCCTTCCTGCCGGTGCCGGACTGCGCCCGCTGCGGAGGGCTGCCGCCGGACCGGCCGCCGGTGCTGATGGACGTCCCCCGGCCCAAACCGGACCGGGACGTGCTCCGGGTCCGTGACCTGCGGGCCGGGTGGGCCGGGCTGGTCTCCCGGTACGTGGACGGGCGCACCGGGCTGATCCGTCAGCTCGACGTGCGCACCGACTACCCGTACCCGATGGTCTCGGCCCCGGTGCGGCTGCCCGGGCTGGCGGAGGAGGCCGGGTTCGGACGTGATCTGGACTTCGGTTCCTGCGCCCGCACCGCGCTCGCGGAGGCGCTGGAGCGCTGGGGCGGAGCCCGGCCCGGCGGGCACCGCACCACGGTGCGGGGAGGGTGGGCGGAGTTGGCCGATCGGGCCGTGTACCCCCCGGACTTGGGGCTGTACCCGGCCGAGCGGTACGCCGAGCCGGATTTCCCCTATCCGCCGTTCCGGCCGGACCTTCCGCTGAACTGGGTCTGGGGGCACTCCTTCGCCCGGAACGGGCCGGTCCTGGTGCCGGAGGACTACGCCTACTACCGGACCCGGCACAGCAGCCCGACGGCCGTGCCGCTGGCCTACGAGGTGTCCAACGGGTGTGCGCTGGGCGGCTGTCTGGAGGAGGCGGCCCTGCACGGGCTGATCGAGCTCGCCGAACGGGATGCCTTCCTGCTGACCTGGTACGGGAGGGTCCCGGTGCCCAGGATCGATCTGCGCACGGTGGCCGATCCCCGGATCGGGGTGCTCGTGGAGCGGATCCGGCAGGAGAGCGGGCACCGGGTGCTGGCCTTCGCCACGACCGCCGAACATGGCCTCGCCTCGGTGTGGATGATGGCGGTCCGCCCGCCGGGGCGTCGCTGGCTCGGGGAACCGGCGGCGGTCTGCGCCGCCGGCGCCCATGTGAACGCCGAACGGGCGCTCCTCAACGGGCTGTTGGAGCTGGCCGCGAACCTGGGCTCCAGCCGGCCGGCGTTCCGCGACGGGGCGGGGCGCGCGGCCGCGATGGTGGACGATCCGGGGCTGGTCCGCGAGATGCGCGACCACGCGCTGCTGTACTGCCATCCGGGCGCCTTCGACCGGTTCTCCTTCCTGCTGGAGGAGGACGGGGACCTCGACGGCGGCGGGGTGCCGGTGGCGCAGGCGTTCGCCGGCGCCGACTGCCGGCCGCGCGGCACGGACATCCGGGCGGACCTGGCCGAGGTGGTGGCCCGTTTCACCGATCGGGGGATGGACGTCATCGTGGTGGACCAGACCACGGACGAGCACCGCGCGGGCGCTCTGGCCTGCGCGAAGGTGATCGTGCCGGGGCTGTTGCCGATGACCTTCGGGCACCGGGCGCGCCGTATCCACGGGTTGCCGCGGCTGGCGCGGCCACCGGTGGCGATCCGGGCCGGGGCCCGCGTCCCGGGCGGGGTCGCGCTCAATCCCCATCCGCATCCGTTCCCGTGAACTGGAGTCGCCCCGTGACCGAGGACTTCTCGACGCCGGACACCTTCGGTGTCCGGATCGGTGGACTGCCCGTGTCCGTACTGGAGGACATGTGCTCGCCCGAGCTGTGGCACCGGGTGGAGGCCGTGCGCACGGCCGGAGCGCGGCTGGCGCGGACGGCGGCCGGGCTGTCGGACCGGCTGCACGAGGAGATCGGCCGGGCCGGGCCGGCCAGAGCGGTCCTGGTGGGCCTGCGGCGGGCCGTCCACAACGGCCGTCCCCTCACCGACCGGCTGTGGAATCCCGAGGTGCGGGCCGTGCTGCCGGATCCGCTGGTCGCCGAGGTGGAGGAGTGGCGGCTGCTGCGGGCCGGGCTGCCCGTCGCGCGCGCCGGGCTCGACGAACTGATCGACCACCAGGTGCGTTCCCAAGGGGCGCTGCTGCGCAAGGCGGCGGCCGATCCGGGCTTCCAGTACGGGCTCGCGCTGAGCAGTCCGGTGCTCCTCGCGGAGGTCCGCAAGTGGCTGGCGCGCCCGAACGAACCGGCTCCGGGACGGTCCCTGGCCCTGCGGCTGGTCACCTATCTCGCCCGGGTGACGAGGAAGACCAGCCCGTTCAGCACCTTCACGGTGAGCGGCCTGGGCACCTGGGACCGCGTCCCGGCGCGCCGGGCGGGTCCCGCGGTGGTGACGGTGGCCGAGGCCAACGTGTGGGTGGTCCAGCAGATCGTGCGGGCCCTGGAGGGGCATCCGGAGTTCCGGGATCGCCGTCGGTTGCGGCTCAACCCCGGCGCCGCGCTCGTCGGCGACCGTTGGGAGTTCCTGGGGCCGCAGGACGACGAGGAGCCACTGCGGTCGCTGCGCGCGACGGCCGCGGTGGACGTGTGCGTGGCCGCGGTCCGTGAGGGCCGGCCCACCCGCGGGGAGGCGGTCTCGACCATCGCCGAGCGGACCGGGAACGGCCCGGTCAAGGCGGCGGCCTATCTGGAACGGTTGGTGGAGCTGGGTCTGGTGGAGGTCGAGCGGCCCTTCCCGGACCAGTGTCCCGACCACGTCGCCGCGCTGCGCGGGCTCCTGGCCGGGGCGCACAGCCCGGATCTGGTGGCGGTCGACCGCGAGCTCGAAGCACTCGCGGAGGTGGTGGCCGGATATCCGGGGCTGACCGATCCGGCGGACCGGCCGCGGGCCGTGGAGACCGTGGACGGCTGTCTGCGGCGGATCCGGGACCTGCTCGGGCCGGACCGGCTGATGCTGCCCGCCAAGAACAGCGTCATCGAGAACGCCCTGCTGGCCCACCCCTTCCCCGGACCGGACCGGGCCACCTGGCAGCCGGTCCTGCGGGACCTCGACGCCCTGCGCCGCTGCTGGGCCGTGCTCGATCCGGCGCTGCCCGGCCGGATCGCGCTCGCCGACCTGTTCGCCGAACGGATCGCGGCCGGGGGCGCCGTACCCTTCCTGGCCTTCCACCGGATGGTCCAGGACTGGCTGCGGTCCGACCCGGAGCTGTCCGCCCTGCTCTCGGTGGGGGTGCACGGCTACCGGGCCATGCACCGCCACCGGCTGCCGCGGATACGTGAACTGGCCGCCGTGCGGGACGCCCTGTGCGAGGAGGTCGGCTCCGCCCGGCCGGACGGCGACGGGGTCGTTCGGATCGCCGCCGACCGGCTGCTCGCGGTAGCCGGTGGCGGACCCGGGTGGATGCGCGCGCCGGATTCGGTCGCCTTCTACGGCCAGCCGTTGGACGGCCCGGACGGCCCGGGGTTCGTGGTGAACGCCGTCAACTCCGGGCACGGGCGCGGCCGGGACCGGATCCGGCGGCTGCTGACCCAGGCCGGGGCCGGGGCCCTGCGGGACACGGTGGTGGAGAGCGCCGCGCCCCCGCCCGGGGTGGTGCACGCCGACACCCGCCGCCACTTCGGCAGCAACGTGGGGCTGCGCGCCTCCGCCGTGGCGCTGGAGATCGACTGCCCCGAGGGCGCGAGCGACAGCGCGGCCGACCGGCGGATCCGCCTCGGGGACCTGCTGGTGCGCCACGATCCCGGACGCGGCCTGCTGGTCCTGCACGCGCGGGGCCGCAGCGAGGAGATCCGCCCGGTCCATCCGGGGCTCGTCGCCGAGCTGTGGCTGCCGCCCGCGCTGCGCCTGTTGATGCAGAGCCTCGGCGCCACTTCCAACCTGCTGATCCCGGGGCGCCGGATGTTCGGCGATCCGTCCCTCGACGAGGTGGGCCGGGCGGGCGAGGTACTGGCCCAGCCGCGGGTCGTGGTGGGCTCCGCCACCGTGAGCCGACGGCAGTGGGTGCTGCCGCCGGGGAGCGTGCCGACCCGGGCGAAGGGCGAGGGCGATCGGGGGCTGCTGCTCCGGCTCGCCGACTGGCTGGCCGCACACGGCATTCCGCGACGCTGCTTCGTCCGCGCCCTGGACCCCCGGTCCGTGGTCAGCGGGGAGGTGTGGCGGGTCAAGTCCCGCAAGCCGGTCTACGTGGACTTCGCCAACCTGCTGCTGGTCGGGGTGCTGGAGCGGCTGCTGGCCGCCGGGCCCGAGCAGGTCGTGTTCCTCCAGGAAGCGCTGCCCGACGCCGGCCTGCTGCCGGACCACGACGGCGCCGGGCCCCGGGTGACCGAGTACATCGTCGAGATCAACGAAGGACGGACATCATGACCATGACGGACGGACCCGACACCGCCGCCCCGCTGGACCCGGCCGCCGCACGGGCCGAGGACTGGGTGTGCGCGCACGTCTTCTACGACGCCGACCAGGACGCGCTCCTGACCCGCTGTGTCCAGCCGCTGGTGGCCGGTCTGGAGCGGCGGGGCCTGGCCCGATCCCACTTCTTCCTGCGGTACTGGGAGGGCGGGCCGCACGTACGGGTGCGGCTGCTCCCCCGGAGCCGCGCCGACCGTGCCGGGATCCGCGCCGCCATGGAGGAACGGATCGGCGCCTTCCTCGCCGAGTCGCCCTCCCCCGACGTGGTCGACCGGAGCCGGTTCGCGGGCGTGGCGCGGGGGTTGGCCGGGCTGGAGGGCCGGGAGGGCCATGACGACGTGGTCCGCCCCAACAACTCCGTGGAGTTCACCCCGTACGTCCGGGAGCACGCCGACTACGGTCACGGCGCCGCCATCGCGGCGGTGGAGCGGCACTTCTGCGAGTCGAGCCGACTGGCGATGTCGGTGGTGAGCGCCGGCGCGACCATGGACCAACGGGCGCTGCTGGCCTTCGACCTGGTCGTGGGGGTGTTCGCGCTGTGCGACGAGATCCGCGACCGGTGGGCCGGGGCGGGCGGGCCTCCGGTCCCCTTCGGCAGCGGACCGGAGGCGGCCGACGTGGAGCCGCGCTTCCTGGCCCAGCGGGAGAAGCTGCGCGCCCGGGCCCTGCGGACCTGGGAGCTGGCCGCCGACCCGGTGGACAACGACCACCGGGGCTACTGGCTCTCCTCCGTGCGCCGGCTGCGCGAGGAGTTGCGGCGGCTGGAGGAGAGCGGCGGTTTCACCGCCGACTGGATCGCCTCCCCGTTGGCCGGTCCGCTGGATCTGGGCGGCACCGACCACCCGGCCACCGAGCTGGTGTTACTGCGCTGCGCCCACCTGGTGAACAACCGGCTCGGGCTGACCTTGTGGCAGGAGAACCAGCTGCGGTTCCTGGTGGGGCGGGTTCTGGCCGAGCTGCCGCAAGCTCGGGGTGCGGCGTGAGCGGGCCCGCCGGACCGTCCTGGCACAGCCTGCACGTCCACTGCCACGACGGGGCCGCGCAGCCCGCGCTGGTCCTGGGCGGGCTGCGGCCGGCCTTCGCGGAGGTCCGGCCGTGGGTGGCGGGGGCCTGGTTCGGTCGGCACTGGCTGCGGGGGCCGCACCTGCGGCTCAACTTCCGGACCGGGCAGGCGGACTGGGAGGAGCGGGTTCGGCCCGCCGTGACGGCGGTCGTCACCGGCTACCTGCGCGCCCGTCCCTCGACCGCCGAACCGGACCGGGCCGCGCTGGCCCCCGTCCACGCGCGGTTGGCGCAGCTGGAGATGGAGGACGGGCCGCTGTCGCCCTGGGAGGCGGACAACACGGTCGTGGAACGGCCTTACGACCACCGGCAGCGGGTGCTCGGCTCCCTGAAGGCCAGCGAACTGCTGGCGGACTTCCTCTCCGCCACCAACGACCTGACCTTCCGGATGTACGAGGAGCTGCGTTCCGCTCCCCTGCCCGTGCTGGCCCTGGATCTGATGTGGGCCACGGTGGCCGCCGCGTCGATCCCCTTCGAGGACGGCGGTGCGCCGATCACCAGGGGCGTGCTGTCGCTCCGTTCGCACGCGGACGCCTTCCTCTCCCGCACCGCCGACCCGGACGCCTACCGGGCCCGCTTCGAGGAGCGGTTCCTCCGACAGGAAGCGGCCCTGTGCGCGCGCCTGCGGCAGGTGGAGGCGTGCCTGGCCGCGGAGCCGGGCGGGCCGGGAGCGGACCGGCCGGCGTTCGTACGGGAATGGGCCGCGGCCGTCCGGGAGCACCAGCGCCTCGCCGGACCGCTGCTGGCCTCGGGGGAGGTGTCGATGGCGGGCGCCGCGGCGGCCCCGCGGATGCCCACCCGGCAGCTGAGCGCCTTCCACGCCCTGCTGCGCTCCGGACACGGCCACCACGACTTCGTCTCCGAAGACCTGTGGTTCTCCTCCTTCCGGCTGGTGATGAACCATCTCTACCTCCAGCTGGGCCGGCTCGGGCTGACCCCGGTGGACCGTGGGCTGCTGTGCCATCTGGCCGCGCGCGCCGTGGAGTCGGCGCACGGCACCTCGGCCACGGCCGACTTCGAGCGGTACGTGGTGGCGGCGGACGACGGCGCCGAACCGGCCTGGCGGCGACTCGGCGCCCGCTGGGCGGAGGGCACGGGCTGAGGGCACGGCGCGCGCTGAAACGGCCGGGTTCAGCCGGTGTCAGCCGGTGCCGAACACCTCGGACAGCTGGCGGCGGCCGCGGATCCCCAGCTTGCGGTAGGCGCCGGAGAGGTGGAACTCGACCGTACGGACCGCGAGGAAGAGCAGCCCCGCGATGTCCCGGTTGGTGTGCCCGTCCCGCGCCAGATGGACGATGCGCTGCTCCTGGGGGGTGAGCCCGCTCAGCCGCGGGTCGGTCCGGGGAACCGTCGGCGCATCGGCGGCCGGCGCGGCGCCGCGGCCGGGGTACCGGGCCCCGGTGGGCGCCGGCGCGATGGCGGAGCCCGGGTCCGGGCGGCCGGGCGCGACGAGTCGACCAGCGGCCTCCCGGGCGCGGCGCAGGAGCGCCCCGGCCCCGCAGGCGCGGGCGAGTTCGGCCGCGCCGACCAGTTCGGCCAGGGCGCGGTCGGTCTCGCCCCGTTCCGCGAGGGCGGTGCCCAGGTCGAAGCGGGCCAGTGAGAGTTCCAGGGCGGCCGGGGTCGGGGTGAGATGGGCGACCGCCACGTCGAGCAGCTCCGTCCGCCGGTGCCCGGTCTCGGTCAGGGCCACGGCGTGCAGCGCGGTGCCGACGCACTCCGGGGTGTCCCAGCGGCGGGCGACGGCCAGCTCGGCCTGCGCGAGCGCGGCGGCACGCGCCCGTTGGTCCTGCCGGGCGAGCAGCCGGGCGGCCCGGGAGCGCCAGGGCAGCACGGCCGGGTTTCGCACCCCCGCTTCCTCCAGCAGGCGGCCCGCCGCGAGCAGGTCGGCGGTGGCTCGCGCGGGGTCGATGTCCTCGTTCGCGGCGGCCCGCGCGATCAGCGCGTACGCGGAATCGCGGCGCCGGGGCAACGGCCCGACGTCCAGCCGGGCCTCGGCGAGCAGGGCGCGGGCCGCCTCGGGTTCCCCGCGCAGGGCCCGCACCTCGGCGAGGGCCGCCACCACGGCCACTGCCGAGGGCAACCCACCGGCAGCGGCCGGCAGCAGGTGGTCCACCACCGGGGCGAGGGTGGCCTCGGCGGCGGCGAGGTCCCCGCGGGCCCGCAGGATCCGGGCGCAGATCAGCTCCATCCGGACGTGTTCCCAGCGGCTTGGCCGGGCGCCCGCGTGCAGCCGGCCCCGGCCGCACAGGCTCCACGCCTCCGCCGTCTCGCCCGCCGCCAGCAGCGCCCCGCAGGCGTACCAGAGCAGCCCGACCGAGCAGCCGGGCACCCGTCCGGTACCGCGGGGCAGTCCCTGCCGGGCGTGCCGTACGGCGGCCGCCCGGTCCAGGCCCGCGTCGACCTCGCGGGCCGCTCGCAGCGCCGCGACCTCCCGGCCCACCAGCCCCCGGTGCGGGGAGGCGAGGACCAGGTCACCGAGCGGGTCGGTGGCCGCCTGCCAGAGCGGGCCGCGCCGGAAGCTGAACTCCTTGTGCAGGCGCAGGCGTAGCTGCCACGAGCCGGCCCCCGGGTGCCGCTCGAATCGGGCGGCCGTCTCGTCCAGGACGGACACGGCCTCATCGGCACGGCCGCATTCGGTCAGTACGGAGGCGAGGGCGAGGGTGTAGTCGGCGGCCAGGGCCGGGATCTCGCATTCCTGGCGGGCGGCGTCGAGCACCCGGGCGGCCCGCTCGGGGTCCACGAAGGCGTCGATCTCGGCGAGTTCGCGGTGCACGGCGGAGCGTTCGTGGGGGCGCAGGTGTTCGCGCAGGGCGCCGCGCAGGTGGTGGGCGGCTTCCTCCGGCCGGCCGTCCCGTTCCAGGCGGTGCGCCGCGGAGCGGAGTTGGCGCACCGCCCAGTCCTCGCCCACCGGTCCGGCGGCGATCAGGTGGCGGGCGACGGTGGTGGGGGCGGCGTGCCGGCCGCGCAGCAGGGTCGCCGCCCGCAGGTGCAGGGCGACCCGGGTACCGGCGGCTATCCGGCCCAGGACCATCGAGGCGAGCAGCGGGTGGCGGAAGGTCAGCGGGGTCCGGTTGGCGAGGACGCAGACCTCGACGAGCTCGTCGACGGCGGCGAGGGTCGCGCCGACGGGCAGTCCGGCGAGGGCCGCGCTGTCGGTGACCTCGGCGTCGGCGCCGAGCACGGCGACCGCGCGGACCAGGGCCAGGGCCGGTTCGCCCAGCCCGGCCAGCCAGCGGTCGGCGCCGGGAAGGGGGCCGGAGGCGGCGGTGGCCAGGAGCGCGGCGGCCGTGGGGGTGGTGTCCGCGTGCGGGGCTAGCAGAGCGTGCAGCAGGGCGGGGTTGCCACCGGTGAGCTCGGCGCAGACGGCGGTGGTGCGGGGGCCGAGAACGATCCGACATCGTTCGGCGGCCCGGGGCAGGGCGTGCGGCGGGAGTCCTCGTAACTCGACGAGGTCGGCGCCGGCGAGGAGGGCGACGGCGGGGGATGTGGCGGCGCCGCGGGCGGGGGCGGTGACCGCCCCGGAGCCGGTGCCGGGCAGTGCGGCGGTCACGACGATCAACAGGGGTGCGGGCGGCGGCGTGCGGGACAGGTCGCGCAGCCAGCGCAGGGAGCCGGGGTCCAGACGGTCCAGGTCGTCCACGCACAGCAGGAGCGGAGCGTCACCGCGCACGCGGGTCGCCTCCAGTCGGTGCCGGATCTCGTCGGCGCCGACCGGGCCGGTCGGCGCCGCGGCTCCGAGCAGGGCGAGGAGCCGGTCGGCCGAGGCATAGGGGCGGTCCGCGGACCCGGTCGCACGGACCGAGGCGACCCGGAACCCACCGGCCGCCGCCCCTGCGGCGAACGTCTCCAGCAGCGCCGATTTGCCCGAGCCCGGTTCTCCCCGGACCACCACCACGGCCGGACCGAGACCGGTGCGGGCCCGTTCGAGAGCGGCACCGAGCCGGGCCGTCTCCGTACTGCGGCCGATCTCCCCGCGCACTGCCATGTACCCCTCCTGGCCACGATCGACGAGCTGTCGCGGTTCCCCGAGAGAACCAGCGAGCCGGTCCCAGACTACGAGGCGGCCGCTCGGCGGTGACCCCGGTCCGTGACCGGAAAGAGCCGCCCGGTCACCGTGAGGAGGCGCCCCGGCCGCGGTGGGACGTCGTCCGCCGCAGGGCCCGCGACCGCGCCCGCGATTCCGCTTCGGACCCGGGTGCGGCCCGCCCCCGCCCACGTCCCACCGGGCCGGGGGCCGATCGGCCCGAGGCCCGGCCGCCGCCCCCACGGCCCCCGGACCGCCGGTGTCCCCGCGGGCGGGCCCGGCGTTCCGGCCCGGAATCCGAGGCCGTCATTTGGACCGAAACACCCCCTTGGCGCGCATCTCTGACACAACCCGAGCGAAGCCGCGGGGCATTGCGTCGCAGACCGCCACAGATGCCTTCGGGCGCTGGCGCCTGATCCGGGCCAGCGCGCCCCCGAGTGGGCGGAGTTCGGATGCCCGGCCGTCTCGCCCCGGGCCATTGCAGAATCGTTTCCCCTCTTCGTGTGACTGGGCTCCGGGGTGAGTCGTGGTCAGGGCGCGGAGGATGCGGGCCGCCCGAACGGCGCATGCCGTGTTGCCGGTTGAGATGGCTTGCCCTGGACTGGTGGTCATGAGGCCGACCCGCAGCAGCGGAGTCGCCCCAGGCACCCCGTACGGCCGCGGGACCTGTCCATCGGGCTCCGTCCGCCGCATCCCCCTTGTTCCGATGAAGGGAGTCAGCCGTGCCCGCATCCATATCCCGGCTGGAAGAACCACCGGTCGAACCGACGGCGACGGGCAGCGACGCCGCCCGGAACCTCGCCCACACGGCCAAGTCCGTTCCCCAGATGCAGGGGATCTCCTCACGATGGCTGCTGCGCGTCCTGCCCTGGGTGGACGTCCCCGGCGGTACCTACCGGGTCAACCGGCGTCTGGCCTTCACGCTCGGCGACGGCCGCGTGGCGTTCGACACCGCCGGTGCCCGCACCCGGGTGCTGTCCCGGACCCTGCGTCAGATCCCGCTCCTGCGGGACCTCGCCGACGATGCGCTGCTCGACACCGTGGCCGGTGCCTTCGAGCAACGGCAGGTCGAGCCGGGAACCGTGCTCGCCCGTGCCGCCGAGAAGACCGATCGGCTCGTGCTCGTCGCTCGCGGGAAGGTGGACCGTTTCACCGCCGGCGCGTACACGGAGTCGGTCTCGCACGGAATCCTCGCCGAGGGGTCCTACTTCGGCGATGCGTGTCTGGCCGGGAAGAGCACCTGGGAGTACACCTACCGGGCGGTGACCGCCTGCACGGTGCTGGTCCTCCCGCGCAAGGAGTTCAAGAGGATCCGCTCCGCCGCGCCTCAACTCGCCGCGAACATCGCCGACTACGCCGCCCGCTCCCGGCCGGCGATGTCGCGCCGGGGCGAGGCGGACATCGCGATCGCCTCGGGGCACGACGGCGAAGCCCACCTGCCCGCCACGTTCGTCGACTACGAGGTCTCGCCGCGCGAGTACCCGCTCAGCGTCGCCCAGACCGTGTTGCGGATCAACACCCGCGTCGGGGACCTCTACAACGGCCCCCAGGACCAGACGGAGCAGCAACTGCGGCTGACGATCGAGGCCCTGCGCGAACGGCAGGAGCACGAGATGGTCAACCACCCCGACTTCGGGCTGCTGAACAACGTCGACGCGCAGCAGCGGATCTCGACCCGGCACGGGCCGCCGACGCCGGACGATCTGGACGAGCTGGTCTCGATGCGCCGGCAGACGAAGTTCCTCCTGGCGCACCGGCGGACGATCGCCGCGTTCGCCCGCGAGTGCACCCGCGCCGGGATCTGCCCCACGGGCACGGAGTTCAACGGGCACCACGTGCTGGCCTGGCGGGGCATCCCGTTCCTGCCCTGCAACAAGATCCCCATCTCGGGCGATCTGACCAGCTCGGTGATCGCGCTGCGCACGGGCGAGGAAGCCGGCGGGGTGATCGGCCTCTACCAGAGGGGCATCGCCGACGAGTACGAACCGGGCCTGTCGGTGCGGTTCATGGGCATCGACGACCGCGCGGTGCTCTCGTACCTGGTCAGCAACTACTACTCGGTGGTTCCGCTGCTGCCCAGCGCGTTCGGTGTCCTGGAGAACGTCGAGGTCGGCCACTACAACAAGCCCCCGGAGCTGGCGTGAGCCCGCTGCCCGGGCCCACCGGGACCGGCACGTCGGCCGCCCGCCGGTTCGCCGGGCCGCCGACGGCCACCGTACGGTGGACCGCTGCCCGCTGGCCGGGGCCGGGGCCGGCAGCAGAGGCCGTGGTGGGCGGAGTGCGGCTGGACTGTCCGCCTCCGCGCCGCGACGATCCCTTGCTGGCCGCCCGTCTCGACGAGCGCCTCCTGGCGTGGGCCGAGGAGATCGGCCTCTACCACGGGCGCCTGGAGCGGGTCCGTGATGCGGGCTTCGGGCGGCTGGCCGCGCTCTGCTACCCGGGCGTCGAGACCGAGGACCTGCTGATGGTGCCGGCGCGCTGCACGCTCGCCATCTGGGCCATGGACGACCACTACTGCGACGACCCGTCCCTGGGCGCGACCCCCGGCCTGTTGGGATCCCGGCTGGCGGCCGCCTCCGCGGTCCTGGGCAGGGTCCACCTGCCCGACCGGTACGAGAGCGCCTTCACCGCGGCCACCCGCGAGGACCCCGCGCTCGAAGGGCTCCGGTCCGCCGTCGGCCACCTGCGGCGCATCACCGCGCCCGACCAGTTGGAGCGGACCCTGCACACCCTGCGGACCCTGTTCTCCGCTCTCGCCCAGGAAGCCACCTGGCGTGCCACCGGTCACCGACCGCGGGTGTGGGAGTACCTGGTCAACCGGCAGGCCAACAGCTTCCTTCCCTGCATGACCGTCCTCGACGCCCTGGGCGGCTACCGGCTGCCCGCCGACGTCTGGGCCCATCCCGGCGTACTCGACGCGGCCGGGACCGCGGCCCTGGCCGCCTGCATCGCCAACGACATCTACTCGGCCCCCGTCGAAGAGCACACCTTCGACGGAGACTTCAACCTCCCCCGAGCCGTCCGCGAAGAACAACGCTGCACGCCCCAGGAGGCGCTGCGAATCAGCGCGGGCCTTCACAACGAGCTCATGAACCGCTTCCACCAGCAGCGGGAGCACCTCGCCCACCTCGGCGGAAGCGAACTGCGGCGGTTCCTCGACGGCGTACTCGACTGGTGCGCCGGCAGCCTCGCCTGGCACCGGACCGCAGCCCGCTACCACCAGCACTCCGCCCGACCCGACCACCAGACCGACCACCAGCCCGCCCTCCAGCCCGCCTTCCAGCCCTCCCTCCAGGACAAGGACCGCACATGACCGCCGCCCCCCACACCGCCCGCACCGTGCTGCGCACCGACTACCAGCGGGCCATCGCCGCCTACTGGGACAACACCCACACCGGCGACGAGGTCAACGTCCTCCTCGGCGACGTCGACGAGCTCTACCACCACCACTACGGCATCGGCGACTACGACCCCGCCGTCCTGCGCGCCGAAGGAGCCGACCGCGAGGAGCGTCTCGTGCGCGAGCTCGACCGGCTGGAGAGCGCGCAAGCCGACCTCCTCCTCGACCACCTCGGTCCGATCGCCCCCGAACACCGGCTGCTGGACGCCGGATCGGGCCGTGGCGGTACCTCCTTCATGGCCCACGAGCGGTTCGGCTGCGGTGTCGACGGCGTGTCGATCTCCCAGTACCAGGTCGACTTCGCGAACGGCCAGGCCCGGGAGCACGGCGTCGACGACCACGTCCGCTTCCACTTCCGGAACATGCTCGACACCGGCCTCGAAAGCGGCTCCCGACAGGCCGTGTGGACCAACGAGACCACCATGTACGTCGACCTCGACCAGGCCTTCGCCGAGTTCGCACGCGCCCTGGCCCCCGGCGGACGCTACGTCTGCATCACCGGCTGCTCCAACGACCTCACCGGCGGGCGCTCCAAAGCCGTCAGTCACATCGACACCCACTACACCTGCAACATCCACCCGCGCAGCGCCTACTTCGACGCCCTCGCCGCCAACGGCCTCACCCCCATCACCGTCACCGACCTCACCCCCCAGGCCATCCCCTACTGGGAACTGCGCGCTCGATCCCACCTCGCCACCGGCATCGAGGAAGCCTTCCTGACGGCCTACAAGGAAGGCAGCTTCCACTACCTCCTCATCGCGGCGGACCGCGTCTGACACCGGCGGACCCACACCCGTGTGGCATCCTGCGCAGACACCGGCGGGCCGGCCGTCGGCAGCGGAAAGGATCTCCCGTGACCCGTAGCGCGCTCCTGGTCGGAGCCACCGGACTGGTCGGCGGACAACTGCTGGCGCGGCTGCTGCACGATCCGCTGTATACGCGCGTCACCGTGCTGGCCCGGCGCCCGATCGCCCTCGAACACCCGCGGCTGGACACCCGGGTGGTGGACTTCGCCGCGCTCGGGGCCGACGACCTGGCCCTCGGGCCCGGTGGGGCCGACGTGTACGGCGCGCTGGGGACCACCATCCGGCAGGCAGGCTCGCAAGAGGCCTTCCGCGAGGTGGACCAGCACCACACCGTGCGGGTGGCCGGGCTGGCCCGGGAGGCGGGCGCCGAGCGGATCGCGGTGGTCTCCTCGGTCGGCGCGGGCTCCGGCGCCCGGGCCTTCTACCTGCGGGTCAAGGGGGACATGGAAGCGGAGGTGACGGCGCTCGGCTACCCGCAGACCGAGTTCTTCCGGCCCTCCTTCATCCTCGGGCGCCGGCCCGCGCACCGCCGGGGCGAGGGGCTCGGCAGCGGGGCCGCGAGCGCGCTGGCCCCGCTGCTGGTGGGGCCCGCCCGCCCCTACCGGCCGGTGCCCGCGGGCCGGCTCGCCGCGGCGATGATCGCCGCACTGGCGGAGGACCGGCCCGGGCTCCGGGTCCGTACCCACGACGACTTCCTGGCCCTCGCCCCGGCACGGGCCACCGACGGCCAGGCGTAACCGGTACGGTCTCCAGCTCGTTGGGGAGGCCGGTGGCGGGGTAGGGCCCTGCCCCGCGAACGGAGGCGGTGCGGCGTGCAGACTGGCGGACTCGTCGAACTGACCGGCAGGTCGTGCCTGGTCACGGGCGCTGCCAGCGGGATCGGACGGGCCACCGCGGCCCTCTTCGCCCGGCTCGGGGCCCGGGTGACCGCCGCTGACCTGGACACCGCGGGGCTCAACGCGCTGCGGCGCGACTGCGCCGACCGGGGCGACGCGTACGAGGTGACCGTGGTGACCGGGGACGTGTCCCGGCCCGCGGACGCCGAGCGGATGACCGACACCGCGGTGACCGCGGGCGGCGGGCTGGACGTGCTCGTCGCCAACGCGGGGATCCTGCCGCTGTCGGACGTCTTGGAAACCAGCGCGGAGGACTGGGACCGGGTGATGGCCGTCGACGGCCGCGGGATGTTCCTCTGCTGCAAGTACGCCATCGCGCAGATGGCCGGGCAGGAGACCGGCGGGTCCGTCGTCTGCGTCTCCTCGATCTCCGGGCTGGCCGGCCAGGCCCGCCAGGCCGCCTACGGGCCCGCCAAGTTCGTCGCTTCCGGGCTCACCAAGCACCTCGCGGTCGAGTGGGCCGGGCGCCGCATCAGGGTCAACGCGGTGGCTCCCGGCACCATCCGCACCGAGCGCGTCCGGCGCCTCGCGGACGAGCCGGGCGGCCCCGAGTACGTCGACCGCATCACGGCCCTCCACCCGCTCGGTCGGCTCGGCGAGCCCGCGGAAGTGGCCCGGGCCATCGCCTTCCTGGCCTCCGACGCCGCCTCCTTCATCACCGGCACCGTCCTCCCCGTCGACGGCGGCTACCTGGCCCAGTAGGCCGGGCCGGGGGTGTCAGGCGCGGTGCTGGTTGCCTGGTTCGGTGCCGGTTACGGTGCCCGGAAGTCGGGATCCCCGTCACAAAAGCGCCGCATCGCAGTCGGCGTGCGGAGCGGCGGGTGTGTACTGGGGGCGGGCCGCGTCGAGGGGGAAGCATGCCGCGCACACCGGATCCAGGGGCACCCGAATCGGAGCACGAGGAGGAGCCGTGGCTGAGCAGCCACGAAGTCGCCGCACTGTGGCCGATCCGTACGGACTGGTTGCCCGGTACCGCCGGTCGTGCGGACGTCCGCACCCGTCGGTACGGCGGGGAGAGCCGGGGCACGTACGGGGCGGCGCCGACGTACTACGACTACCATCCCGGGGATGTCCGGCGGGCCGCGGCGGCCATCACCGAGGGTCGGGTCGACATCCCGTCGGTCTGGCGCACCGACACTCCTGAAGGCCGCCGAGCGGAATTCTGGAGCATCTTCCGGTTCCGTCTCACCTGCGGCGTCGTCCTCGCCCTGGTCCTCCTCGTCCTCGGGTTGGTCGTCCACGAGATCGCGTTCTGAACTCCATCGGCGAGGGCCCGAACTCGTGGAGTTCGGGTCCCTCTTCACCTGTGGGACCGGCCGGGTCTTTGCCCGGGTGCCGGTCGTGAGCAACTGCGACGTCGCACGGGGAGCGGCGGCCCGGGCAGGACTCCCCCGCAGGCCGCGGAGCTAGGGCCGGGGGGCGGCACCCGGACCTGCGGGGGAATCCCGACGAGGGCCTCAAGCCTCAGGGCTCAGAGCTCAGGGCTCAGGGCTCAGAGGATCTCGATGGAGTTGACCTTGGGCGGGCGGTTCGGGAACGTGATCTCGGTCCAGCGGTTGATCCGCACGGAATCGCCGTTGGCGTCGTAGTAGATGAGGTCGTTGTTACCGGTGGAGATCTTGTCGACCCACCAGCCTCCGAAGTCGGTCCGGCCCTTGTTCGCATAGCAGTCCACGCTGTCGGAGCCGCCGCTGTGGGACCAGATCTTCAGGAAGCTCTCGCCGCCGCGGCACTCGACGTGGTCGATGGCGTAGGCGTTGCCGGGGATGGTCAGGGTGAACGACGCTGCCGCGACGAATGCCACGGCGGCCGACCGGAGGAACCTCTTCGTATGCATGCGCACGCACTCTCCTTGCAAGGAAAACGAGCGACTGAGGCACCCGCGAGAACTTCGCGGGTGCACATCAAGACTCCTGTGCAATGGGTGCGCCATGCAATCAAGTCAGCTGCGCACGGCTGGATTTGGCGCCAAGATGTCCCGTTTTAGGCATCCGAGTCGGAGATGAAACGTTTAAGCCAGGATGCAGCTCATTGTCGATCGGTCACGCTTCAGGCCGTGCGCACACGCCCGCTCCCGGCCGCGAACACCCGGCGATCCGGACCGTCTCCCCCGTACCGGGTCGGCTACGGCGCCCAGGGCCCGAGTGCGGCCTTCATCGCGTCCGTCATCGCGAGTTGCAGCAGCGGGCCGTAGGTGATCCGGCCGACGCCGAGGCGGCGGAAGCGTTCGAGGTCGTGCTTGACGGGGTGGGCCGTGGAGTTCACGGGAATGCCGACGGCGTCGATCACGGCCCTGAGCAGGTCGTCGTCGTCCTGGATCCGGACCGGGTAGACGCTGTCGGCTCCGGCCTGCTCCAGGGACCGCAGTCGCTCGATCGCCTCGTCCAGGACGGCGGAGGGATCGTCCGCGTGCAGGAAGAGGTCCGTGCGCCCGTTGATCCAGACGGGGACCCCGGCGTCGTCGGCCGCCGCGCGCAGGCCGGCGACGTAGCGCGCGTGTTCCTGCGTGCTGCGCAGCCGTCCCCCGTCCGAATGGACGGTGTCCTCGACGTTGAGGCCGACACCGCCGGCCTCGATGAGTCCGGCGACGAGGTCCGCGGGCTCCTGTCCGTACCCGGACTCCAGGTCCACGGACACGGGGACGTCGACCGCGGCGATGATCGGCCTGACGGCGGCGAGGACCTCCTCGAAGGTCTGCCCCTCGTGGTCTTCGGCCCCTCGGGACTCGGCGAGCGGATGACTGCCGACCGTCAGCGCCGGAAACCCGGCCCCGACCGCCGTACGCGCCGACCAGACGTCCCACACGGTCGGCAACACGAGCGGCTTGTGCGCGCCGTGGAGGTACTTGAGGCGTTGAGCGCGCTGGGCGGTGGTGCGGAGGTCCATGCCCAGCACGTTACCCCCGGAACGGCCCGGACGGCGGGCGGGCGTGCGTGCGTGCGGACTCGCAGGCGGACAGGCAGACAGGCGTACCGGCGTACCGGCGTACCGGCGTCAGAAGGCGTAGCGGATCCTCAGCCACGGGGCGTGGGTGGCGACGAGCGCGCGCAGCTTCTCGACGGCTACGGACTTCACCCCGCCCTGGTAGCGGACGTTCCAGCTGCCGTTCTGCGAGCGCTTGGGCTCCTGGAGATCGGGTCGCCACAGGGCGTCCTCGGCGCGCGGGTGCCAGCCGAGGTTGAGTTCGTGCAGGTCCTCGTTGTGCGTCAGCATGATCACTTCCGCCGCGGCCTGGTCCTTGACCGGCGCCGGCAACACATCGTCCATGTGGCGCAGCAGCTCGGCCCAATCCGTCTCCCAGCCCGGTCGCAGTACGACGGGTGAGAGGTTGAAGTGGACCTCGTACCCCGCCTCCAGGAAGTCTCCGGCTGCGGCGATGCGGCTCTCCACGGGGCTGGTCCGGACGTCCAGCAGCTTGGAGTCGGCCTGCGGCATCAGGGAGAACCGGACGCGGGTCCGGCCGCGCGGGTCGAGCAGGAGGAGGTCCGGGTTGACGAACTTGGTGGCGAAGGAGGCCTTGGCGGAGGGCCACCGGGCGAAGGCCCGGATGGTGTCGCTGACGTTGTCGCTGATCAGGGCGTCGACGGAGCAGTCGCTGTTCTCCCCCACGTCGTAGACCCACGCGGTCGGATCGCACTGGTTGGCCTCCGTCTTGGGGCCGAGGCGCGCGACGTGCCGCGAGATGTGGGCGATGATCCGGTCGCTGTTGGTGAAGACCGTGATCGGGTTGGCGTACCCCTTGCGGCGCGGGACGTAGCAGTAGGCGCAGGCCATCGCGCAGCCGTTGGCGGCGCCCGGGGCGATCCAGTCCGCCGAGCGTCCGTTGGGGCGGGTCGTCAGCGTCTTCTTCTCCCCCAGGACCAGGACCTCGCTCTTGATCCGGACCCAGCGGTCGACGTTCCCCGCGTTGCCGTGGAGGTCCGGGATGCCCCAGTGCGAGTCCACGGGGACGATCTCGGCGTCCGGGAAGCGGGCGAGGACCTGCCTGCCGCGCGGGGAGGCCGCGGCGGCGGGCTCGGCGCGGATCTCGCGCACCGCGAGCAGGCGTCGGGCGGCCGGGGTGTCACGGAAGAGCGGACCGGTGACGGCCGGGGGAAGACCTTCCTGCCCCATGTCGAGGTCGTCGAGGGCAAACAGCGCGTCCGGGTCACCGTCGGCCGGACGGCCCCGGTGCGGCGGTGCTCCCTCGTGTCGCTCCTGGCCCCTACCCATGTGCGGCTCCTGCGGGATCTCGGCTTCAGGCATCCTGGATGCCCTCGTCGCGGTCGGATGCCGGCCAAACGTACGGCAGGTCGTCCGGCACCCCCGGGAAGTGCCCGACGTAGAAGTCCGGGTCCTTGCGCACCAGCGCCGACTGGTGGCTGCGGTGGAAGTCCGGTGAGCCGAGCCAGGGCGGCAGGTCGCCGTCCGATTCCAGTTCGTCCTGCGTCCTCGGCGCACCACCCGGTAGCCATCCGCGGAAGTCCTGGACGAGCGTGACGGCGCAGGTGTCACGGCGTCCCTCGGCCGTCCAGACCGAGCACACGTCCAGTCCGTAGCGCACGAGAGCCTCCTCGTAGCCCGCCCACATCCGTACGGCCGGGTGTCGGCGCCAGCCGTACCCCGGCACGATCAGACCGCGCAGCACCTGAACGGCTTCGACCCGCTGCTTCCCGAGCCTGCGCCCGTCGAGCACGGCTGCCGTGTCCCGGAACGATGCGAACGGAAGGAACGTCTGCACGGCGCTCTCCTCACCTCATACGACAGACTCTCAGCCCGGTCGGCCCATCGCCCGGTTCGGCGGCGGTGCGAGAGGACGGTCGCCGGCCGGTCGGGCGGGAACGACGGAGCGGCTCTCCCTCTAACGGGGAGAGCCGCTTCCGGGTACTGCCGTCCGGGCGCACCTGTCAGGCGTGCCGGTGGGAGTGCCGACCGCCGGTCACGAGGCGGTACAGCGCCAGGAGGATGACGGAGCCGACGATGGCAGCGATCCAAGTGGAGAGGTCGAAGAAGCCGTCGATCGAGTCGACGCCGAGGATGACCTTGCCGAGCCAACCACCGAGCAGGCCGCCGGCGATGCCGATGAGCATGGTGATGATGATGCCGCCCGGGTCCTTGCCCGGCATGATCGCCTTCGCGATGATGCCGGCGAGCAGACCGATGACGATCCAGGCGATGATGCCCATGGTGGGTCTCCTACCTCGTGATGTGTGGTCGGTGTCAACACCGCGTCTGCACCGTCTGAACGTTTCCAAACCCCCTGCGGACGTCGTCGCGTCCATCTCGGCGGTGGAGGGTGCCGGGAAGGTGCCGGGAAGGTGCCGGCAGCGGACGCCCCCGTCGAAGTGGCCGCCGCGCCCAGTGCGCCACGGCTGCACCGGGCGCGGGGCGGTCGCCGTCGCCGTCGCCGTCGCCGTCCCCGTCCCCGTCCCCGTCCCGGGAGATTCCTGCGGCCCCGCAGGTGCACACCGCCGCGAACGGGGCAGGCGCGTCACCGACCTGGTGGACCTCAGAACCTCAGAAAGGACGACACCGTGGCGCGACCGAGGATCCTCGTGGTGGGTGCGGGCTTCGCAGGCGTGGAATGCGTACGCCGTCTGGAGCGCAGTCTGTCCCCCGGCGAGGCCGACATCTGCGTGGTCACTCCGCACTCCTACCAGCTGTACCTGCCCCTCCTCCCCCAGGTGGCCTCCGGGGTCCTGACCCCGCAGTCCATCGCCGTGTCCCTGCGCCGCAGCAGCCGCCACCGCACGCACATCGTTCCCGGCACGGCGATCGGCGTGGACACCGCGGCCAAGGTCGTCATCGTCCGCAAGATCACCGGCGAGGTGATCGACCGGCCGTACGACCACCTCGTACTGGCACCCGGCAGCGTCACCCGCACCTTCGACATTCCGGGGCTGCTGGACCACGCGCGGGGCATGAAGACGCTCGCCGAGGCCGCGTACCTGCGGGACCACGTCATCGCCCAGCTCGATCTCGCGGACGCCAGCCAGGACGAGGACGAGAGGGCGGCCCGGCTGTGCTTCGTCGTGGTCGGAGGTGGATACGCGGGCACCGAGACGGCCGCCTGCCTCCAGCGGCTGACGGACCACGCGGTGAAGCGGTACCCGCGGCTGGACGCCCGGCAGATCAGCTGGCACCTGCTGGACATGGCGCCCAAGCTGATGCCCGAGCTGGGCGATTCCCTGGGCCGCGCGGCGCTGGAGATCATGCGGCGGCGCGGCATCCGTGTCTCGCTGGGGGTCAGCGTCGCCAAGGCGGGGCCCGCGGAAGTGACGCTCACCGACGGGCGGATCCTGGCGACCAGGACGCTGATCTGGACGGCCGGCGTCGCGGCGAGCCCGCTGATCGGGACCATGGATGCGCAGACGGAGAAGGGCCGGCTGGTGGTGACACCGCAGATGACGGTGCCACAGGCGGCCGGAGTGTTCGCTCTGGGAGACGCCGCCGCCGTTCCGGACCTGGCCAAGGGCGGGACCGGGGCGATCTGCCCGCCGACCGCTCAGCACGCGCTGCGCCAAGGACGCGTCCTGGCCGACAACCTGGTCGCCTCGCTGCGCGGGCGGCCGCTGCGGTCGTACGTCCACAAGGACCTCGGCCTGGTCGTGGACCTCGGGGGCACCGACGCCGTGTCCAAGCCCCTGGGCGTCCCACTGCGCGGCCTGCCGGCCCAGGCGGTGGCCCGGGGGTACCACTGGTCGGCGCTGCGCACGAACGTGGCCAGGACCCGGGTGATGACCAACTGGCTGCTGAACGCGGTGGCCGGCGACGACTTCGTCCGCACCGGCTTCCAGTCCGCGCGGCCGCCCGCGCTGCGGGAGTTCGAGGACACCGACATGTACTTGACGCCGGCGCAGGTCCGCGAGCACACGCGGAGCCTGCTGGCCGCCGGTTGACCGGAGCACGCCTTCGGGTCAGGGCGTCCAGTACTGGGCGAGGGCTCCTTCGCGGTAGGGGTCCGGGCTGACGCTGAGGTCGCCGGAGAAGGGGCGGTCCAGGACGAACACCAACAACAGGCTGAAGCCGATCAACCCGGATACCGAAGCGATGAACATGATCTGCACCCGCAGCTTGCGCAGACCGTAGAGGAACGTGAGCGGCACCAGGACGATCGCACCGCCGAAGGCCAAAGCCTGGAGCAACGGGGGCAGTTCCTGGCGGGCCATGGTCAGGCGGGCGCGCCGCTGGGAGGCGACGTCGTTGAGGTGGTCGACGGCTTGTTCGTAGAAGACGCGCTCCGTCTGGCTCTTCGGATCGTAGGCCTGGAGCACCCGGAAGGCGGATTGCAGGTGCACCTCCGTGGCTCCGTAACTGGGTCGTCCCGCGCGCATCAGGGGCCACTGGTCCTCGACGACCGCATGGACGTATCCGCTGATGGCCGCATCGAGACCGGCACGCACCGGCGCCGGGAAGGCGGCTGCGTCCCGGGTGATGAGCGCCGCGTCGGTGGCCTCGGAGGCGACGATGGTCTGGGTGTCCTCCAACTGCGTCCACAGGGTGACGATGACGAAGGCGAGGATGATCCCGTAGATCGCGCCGAACATGCCCAGCGTCACACCGACCATGTCGTTGTGCTCTCCTCGGGCCAACGACGGATACCTGCGACGCAGCAGCAAGCTGCCGGCGACGGCCAGGAGAACGGTTCCTCCGACGGCGACGGCGGCCAGGGTGAACGTACTGAAATGGTTGAGAAGCCAGAGCGACATGAGCGCCGAGTTTAGGTGCGCGGACCGACCGGTTGCAGCACCATGCCCCCTCGCACCACTCGTACGGGGCACCGGATCGAACGGAGTGATCAGGCGCCGCCAGGCCGTGACTTCGGGTGGGGGGCCACGCAAGGAACGTACAAGACCGCGCGCGGGCGCGGCCGGCAGTCTCGGGCCATGAGCAACGAGGCGATCAACGAATCGGTCGACGACCACGGGAACAGCGGGAACAGCGGGAACGACGGAAGCGGGGAGAACGGCGAGAGCGAGGGCAGCGGGAGCAGCTGGGACGGCGGGGAGAACGGCGGGCAGGTCAGCGTGGGCGGCGGCGTGGGCGGCGGCGCGGACGGGCCCGTGCGCTTCGACACCAAGATCGCGGTGCTGCTGCGCGACGACCTGGAGACGTGGCAGCGGCTGAACGTCACGGCCTTCCTCGTCAGCGGGCTCGGAACGGTCCTGCCCGAGGTGGTCGGCGAGCCGTACCGGGACGCCGACGGCAGCTCCTACCTGCCGATGTTCCGCCAGCCCGTGCTGGTCTTCGAAGGCGGGAAGGAGGCGGTCACGGCGGCGCACGAGAGGGCGCTGCGCCGTGGGTTGCCGACCGCGGTGTTCACGTCGGACCTGTTCGCCACGGGCCACGACCGGGCGAACCGGGCAGCGGTGGCGGCGGTGCGCAAGGACCAGCTCGACCTGGTCGGGATCGCCGTCCACGGGCCGCGCAACTCCGTGGACAAGGTCCTCAAGGGCTCCCGCATGCACGGGTGAGGGCCTGTGGTCATCGGTACACGGGCGCCATGGACGCCGGTACGAGGTGGTGCGGGGAGGGGTGGGGTGCTGTGGACCCGCCCGTACCGTCCGGTCAGGGCAGCTCCGCCAGTTGCCCCTCGCCGACGATCGCCACGGAGCCTCCGACCTCCACGGTGTGGACGGATCCTCCGTCGCCGTGTGCGCTGATGGTCATTTCGCTCGGCCGGCCGGTGAAGCGGCCCTGCCGTAGCAGGGTGGGCACTCCGTCGCCGATGCGGCCGTGGCGGCGCAGGTACGCGGCGGCGCAGCCCGCCCCGCTACCGGTGGCCGTGTCCTCGAGGAGACCGTCGTTGGTCCAGTGCCGTCCCTCCATGGCGCCGGCGTCGAGGAGGTAGGCGAATTCGGCCCCCAGGCGGGACAGCGGACCGTCGAGCGCAGTGGCGACGCGGGCGCGCGCCAGGGCGTCACCCCGTACGGGCAGCACCAGGTAGCGCAGGCCGGTGGACACCGTCCGCGGGGGCAGGTCCGGGTCCAGGTCGTGCGGGTCGAGGGAGAACCAGGAGGCGATCTCCGCGGTGGTCGTGGCGTCCGTGCCGTGCGGGCGGCCGGCGAACTCGGCAGGTCCCTGGTCCAGGGTGCTCTCGTAGCGCCGTGGTCCGCTGCGGCGGGTGGCCACGCGTACCGTGCGGGCGGTCAGCCGGAGGGCCCACGCGGCCTCCTGGCCGGTGGCGCCGCGCGCGTCCTCCAGCGCGTGCAGCACGCTCGCGGCGCCGATGAGGGGGTGCCCCGCGAAGTCGAGTTCACCCGCGAGGTCGAAGACCCGCGCCCGGTGGGTCCGCGGTCGTGCGGGGTCCTGCGTCAGGAACACCGACTCGAAGTGCCGCAGTTCCCTGGTGATGGCCAGCATCTGTGCGGCGGTGAGTCCTTGGGCCTCGGGGAAGACGGCCAGGCTGTTCCCCGTGTAGGGGCGACCGGCGAAGACGTCGACGTGGAGGTAGCGCACGGAGTGCTCCTTGAGCGGGACGGGCGGGGCGGGGCGGGGATGCACGGGCACGGGTGAGGTGCGATTCGGCGTGTCGGCCGTCGCGGGCGTCAGGTTCGCGCTGTCCCCGCTCCTGGAGACGCTCACCGGCTTCGCCGCCCTCGCGGATCCGGGACGCTACGCCGTGCACCTGCCGGGCCCGCCTCGGTGCGGGGGCTACGGGCCGACCGGACGCCCGGCATCGCTCGCCGTCTGCTGTGCGGCGGTGGCTACTCGGCGGCCTGGGGCACGGTGGGACGCAGGCCGTGGAGGGCGTTGTCGACGAGGGCGTCCGTGTACTCGGGGGTGAGCGGTCCGGTGCGCAGCAGCCAGCGGTTGAGCAGCGGGCCCCAGATGGCGTCGATGGCGAGGTCGAGGTCTACGTCGGGGGCGAGTTGGCCGGCCCGCTGGGCGGCCTCTAGGCGGCGGCGCTTGAGCGCGCGGACGGGTTCGTCGAGGTGCTCGGCGTACTGGGCGGCGAGTTCGGGATCGCCGGCGACCTCGATGGTCAGCGCGCGCATGGGTTCCGCGATGCGGGGGTCGCGGAATTCGGCGAGGGTCTCGCGCAGCACGACCTTGAGGTCCGCCGCCAAGTCTCCGGTGTCCGGCAGCCCGGCCGCGGGGTCCTCCCCGCGGCTCTCGTCGTGACCTGTGCCGTGGCCTGCGCCGTGACCTGTGCCGTGGCTTTCGCTGAGCATGCGGAACGCGTCGAAGAGAACGGCGCCCTTGCTGGGCCACCAGCGGTAGATGGTCTGCTTGCCGACTCCGGCGCGGGTGGCGATGGCCTCGATGTTGAGCTTGCCGTAGCCGAGCTCTCCGGCGAGGTCGAAGGCGGCGGTGAGGATCGCTCGGCGGGAGGCCTCGCTGCGCCGGGCGGCGTTGGGGGCCTTGGACGGCGGAGTAGTCATGGGGGAACCCTACCCAATTCAAGAGACGAGACGATCCGTCTTGCGTCACCCGCTCCGCGTGTGCCATGCTGACACTCGTGCGAGACGGACCGTCTCGTCTCAGGTTGGCCCGGTTCCACGAGAGAGAATGAGGTAGTCATGACCACCACCGCAGCATCGGTCGGCCCGCGCAGCGACGGACCGCGGACCTGGTTCGTCACCGGCGCCAGCCGGGGCCTGGGACGCGCGTTCGCGGAGGCCGCCCTCGCCGCCGGCGACCGGGTGGCGGCCGTCGCCCGTACGACCGCCGCCCTGGACGAACTGGCAGCGGCCCACCCCGGCCGCGTCCTGCCGCTGACCGCGGACGTCACCGACCGGGCCGCCGCCTTCACCGCGGTCGAAGCGGCCGCCGACCACTTCGGGCGGCTCGACATCGTCGTCAACAACGCCGGCACGCTGTCGACCGGCATGGTCGAGGAGTTCACCGAGGCCGAGGCCCGGGCGCAGATGGAGGTGAACTTCTTCGGCGCCCTCTGGGTCAGCCAAGCGGCCATGGCGCTGCTGCGCACCCAGGGCGGCGGTCACATCGTCCAGATCTCCAGCATCGGAGGCATCTCGGGCTTCACGACCACCGGCCTCTACAGCGCGAGCAAGTTCGCCCTCGAAGGCATGAGCGAGGCCCTGGCCATGGAAGGCGCCCCGTTCGGCGTGAAGGTCAGCATCGTGCAGCCGGGCGGCTACTGGACCGACCTGTACGCAGCCATGCGCGCCACCACGCCGATGGCGGCCTACGCCCCGCTGCGGGCCGAGCTGGAGAAGCAGTGGGCCGAGGGATCGATCGACAGCGAACCGCGGCTGGCCGCCGAGGCACTCCTGAAACTGGTCGCCGCCGAGGAACCGCCGATACGCATGGTCCTCGGGAGCATGGTGTACGACCTCGCCGTCGACGTCGCGGAACGCCGCAAGGCGACCTACTCCGGCTGGGAGCAGGTCAGCCGCGCGGCGGAGAAGGCGACGCCCGCGCCGGCCTAGGGCCTGTCGTCCGCCCTGGACTTATGCCCCGCGCCGAAGGGGGCGGAGTCGGCCACTGCTCGTGCTCAGGTGGCTCGGGACACGTCGGCGGCGCCGGCGTCCCGTGGGTGTACGAGCCGTCGGCGCCGTCGGGCAGCAGGGGGCCGCTGCGGATCACGACCGCGGAGCGGGCTCCTCCGGGGCGAGGGAGTTGCCGCTGGCGATCCGGCCGCAGTCGGACGGCGCCGTCCGGCCGGCGAAGCGGTCGCCCAGCCAGCCCAGTGCGGCGGGGGCCCAGGCCAGGGTCGCGCCCGTGTGGCTGAGCAGCTCGTACTGGTTGTACTTGACGGCGGAGCTGCCGGTGGCGCAGTACTGCCGAGCGAGCGAGCGCACGTCGCCGGCGACCATCACGCCGTCGCCCGTGCCGATGCCCGGGCGGTTGCTGAAGGTGCCCTCGAAGACGCCTCCGTTGCCCTGGCCGATGAAGCCCGGGACGGACGGGGTGGCGGCCGAGCCGAGGTTGAGCTTGTTCATCGCCGTCAGGAAGGCGGGGATCGAGTTGGGGTCGGCGTACTCCGGCTTAGCCATCTTCTTCCAGGTCAGACCCGGGTAGTGGCCGAGGGCGTTGATGATCGATCCGCGCTCCAGGTCCTTGTAGACGCTCAGACCGTAGCTGTTGAGGTAGCTCTTGAGGTCGATGCCGTACGAACGGGAGACGCCGATGACGGCCATCGGGATGACGCCGGACCACGCCAGCGAGCCGTCGACGTACTTCAGGTTGTGCGCCGGGTCCACGAGGAGGCCGCCCTCGGCGTAGCCGACCAGTCGACGGTTCACGTCCGGCGCGTAGCTCGGCGCGAGCGCGGCGGCCCAGTTGGTGGCGATCGCGCCGCCCGAGTAGCCGAGGAGGCCGAACGACGTGGTGGAGTCCAGGCCGGTCTCGGCCGCCCTCGTCGCGGCGCGGATCGAGTCCAGGGTGTTCGTCCCGTACTCCGGTCCGGCGGCGAAGTTCGCCTGCTGTCCCTCGGTGTCCGGGATGACGAGGTTGTAGCCCTGCAGCAGCAGCGGCGCCATGAAGAGGGCCTCCGCATTGGGGATGGCGCCGCCCAGGGTGACGCCGCCGGCGATCGCGCGGGAGGGGCTGTCCTGCGGGTTCAGCGAATCGTAGAACGACTGGTAGGAGACCGCCTTGCTGCTGTCGCCCGTCAGACTGCGCACCACCGTGGTCACGTTGGCGGCCGGGCGGCCCTGGGCGTCGGTGGTGCGGTAGAGCAGCTGGATCGCCTTGAGCGGCGTGGGAATGCCAACGATGTGGTACGGCAGGGTCCGTGTCTTCAGCACGGCGCCCGGCGCGAACGTCGACAGCGGCTCGCTGCCGCCGTAGCTGTAGAACGGGTCGCTCGCCGAGGCTGCCGCAGCTGCCGGCGCGGCGGCCGGCGGCGTGGCTGCGACGGCGGTGGCGGCGGGTGCGGTGGCCATGGCTGCAGCGGCTGCGACAGCGACGGATATCAGGCGAACGGCCGTCTTCGACATGCGTTCCTCGAATCCTGGGTGGGGGGTCCGACGCAGCCGCATGGGGTCCGGTGCGCGCCGCGTCGGGCCGGGGTGGGCGGTCCCCGGCAAGGAGATGCGGTGAACGATGCGGCCGAGGTCCTGCCACATCTGGCCATGCACCGGCCAGTCGTGTTACCAACCAGTAAGTGATGTCCCGGAAACATCATGGGGCCGGTACGCGGCCGGGTCTCCGGGGTGGGGAACAAAGATGTGCGAGGTGGATTGTGACCGGATCCAACGGGGTGGAACGGGAGCGGGGCCGTGACCGGGAACGGGACAGAGTGCCGCGGTTCGGCGGTGTGCCGGTCCACAAGCGGCTCCAGGACGCGGCCGGAGCGCTCGAACGCGCCGTGATGGTCAGGCTGGTCGAGCGGCTCCCCGTATACGGGACGCTCCCGGCGGAGCAGCTCGGCGGCGACATCGCCAAGCAGGTGACCCACGGCATACGGGGGTTCGCGGCGGTCCTGCGCACCGGAGAGATGCTCGGGCAGGCCGAGGCGGCGGTCATCCGCGAGTCGTCGGCCAGGCGCGCCGACGAGGGCGTGCCGCTGGAGGCCGTGGTCGGTGCCTACCACCTCGGTGCGGAGGAATGCGCGGCCCGGGTCTTCCCGGCGGCCGAGCCGGGCGACTTGGCCGACGTCCTACTGGTGCAGCGCCAAATGCTCGCGTACTTGCGGTTGGTGAGCTGTGAAGTGGCCGCGGGGTACGTGCAGGAGCGGCAGACGGCCCTCAGCGACGAGCAGGTCGCGCGGCAGTCGCTGCTGTCCCGTCTGCTGGAGGGCGGCAGCCCCCAGGGCGCGGCGGACCGGGCCGGCATCCGGCTGCCGGCCTGCTACCTGGTGCTGAGCATCGCGGTGGGGCCGCACCCCGACGAGCTGGTGCCCGGCGTGAACCACTCGGTCGCCGCCCGCCGCAAGCTGCGGCGACTGCGCAACGAGATCCAGCGCCAGACGACGGGCGTTCCGCTCTCGGTGCTGTCCGGCCGCGGTGGGACGGTGCTCATCCCGTACGAGGCTCCGCCGGCCGAATCCGGCCAGCTGGACCGGGCGTGGCTGTCCCGGCTGGTCGAGCAGCTCGGCCGGATGTGCGGCGCCGAGCTGCTGGCCGCAGCGACCGCCGCGGCGCCGGAGGGGGTCGCGGAGGCCGCCCGGCTGGCCGGGGAGGTGCGGGCGGTGGCGGAGGCGTCCGGCCGGGGGCCCGGTTTGTACCTGCTCGACGACGTGCTGCTGGAATACCAGTTGAGCCGCCCGAGCCCGGCCAGGGCGGGGCTGGCAGCACTGCTCGACCCGTTGGACGCCCGCCCGGAGCTGCTCGACACGCTGCGCGTCTTCCTGGCTCGGGGGCTCGATCGCCGCCGGGCCGCCGCCCGGCTCCAGGTGCACCCGAACACGGTCGACTATCGGCTGCGCAAGGCCACCGAGCTCACCGGGCTGGACGCCTCCCGGGGCGCGGACATCCTGACCCTGCGTGCCTCCCTCGCCGCCCACGACGCCGTCCAGCAGGCCGAGCTGGACGCGGGTCGGGCCGGGACGCCCCGGCCGCCGAACTGGTGGTCGGCCCGGACCTAGCCCTCCAGCAGCGCCTCGGACGGGACCGGTCGCGGCGAGACACCCCGTTTCGGGCCTGGTCGGGCCTGGTCGGGGCGTGCGGTATTTCGCGGGTTCGTACGCACTCGCGCGCCGGGCGGAAATGAATCGCTCGGGGCGGCTGTTGGTGATGATCATGTCTGATGCTCATCAGTGGTCCGGTCGGGTCCACCCGCTGCTGGCCGATCGGTTCAGCCCGTACGCCTTCGATCCGGCCGGTGTCGTGCCGGACGAGGCCTTGGAACTGCTCCTGGAAGCGGCCAGGTGGTCCCCCTCCGCGGGCAACTCCCAGCCCTGGGGGTTCCTGATGGCCAGGCCCGGGGAGCCGGAGTACAAGCGGGTGGTGCCCCACCTGGCGCCCAGCTCCGCGCGGTGGGCCAAGGACGCGGGGTTGTTGGTCGTGGCGCTGACGCGCCGGCATGTCGACGGGACCGGGTTGGTCTACTCCGAGTTCGCCGACTACGACCTCGGGCAGGCAGTGGCCCACTTGAGCCTCCAGGCCCAGGCCATGGGGCTGTCCACCCACCAGTTCCGCGCCTTCGACCTCGAAGCGCTCACCGAAGAACTCCGGCCGAACCCCGGATGGGAGATCGTCGCGATGGCCGCGATAGGCAAGGCCGCCGACGCGCCTGCGAGCACGCGGGCACGGCGCAGTACGGACGATCTGTGTTCCGCCCCGTGGGCCGCGACCGCGCGCTGACGGACGGGTCGGCCCGCAGCGTCGGATCCCCGGCGACACCCCCGGCACCCCGCTCGCGCGGCTACTGGCTCGGCGCACCGCCGATCAGGTAGTCCACCCGGCGCCGCAGGCCGCTCCAGCGCCGGTCGTGGTGGTAGGCCCGCTTGATGGCCCGGGCCCGGACCTTGTGCCGGCCCCCGTAGAAGCGCCGGGCCCACGGTGACACGGGCCGGGCCAGCCGGACGGCGGCGACCAGGGCGATCACCGGGACCACCACCCGAGTACGGCCATCCGTGGCTTCCCCTTGTACATGGCGACGACCGACAGCAGCAGGTTGCCCACCACCGTGCTCATCACCGTCAGCCGGCTGCGCTCCTCCTCGGGCGAGAGCCCGTCCACTCCCAGCGGCAGGAACCCGCAGAGCAGCAGCGCCGCCAGCGCCGAGGTCATGATCACCACCTCGATGCTGATCGTGCCCTGCTTGGTCCAGTAGACGTCGCTCAGGTGCAGGATCAGTGCGAACTCGTCCAGGACGAGACCCGTTCCCATGCCGAACACCACCGCTGCCAGCGCAGCCCCCCACCCCGTCCGGCCGGCCGCGCTGCCGGTGAAACCCCCCACGGTCATCAGGATCACCCCCGGGACGGCGTGGTGGACGTGCAGGCCGCCGGGAGTGACGTTACGGAACGGCCCCTTCCCCGCCCTGATCATTCGGGTGATGACCCGGGTGACGGCGAAGGTGAGGACGAACGCCGACAGCGCCAGGAACAGCGGCAGCTTCCCCGGCTCGACGATGTTGCGGTACCACCAGTCACCCATGCCGTCGCCCTTCCCGGCCCTGCCCCGACCCGTGCGACCGCCGCCGCGCGCATCCGGGGCCGACGGCTACTTGCCGCGGCGTCCGAGCAGCCATGCCGTCGCGGCTCCCGCCAGGAAGGTGACGGCGAGCACGAACCACATCGGTGCGTCGACCCACGGGATCCAGAAGTGGATCCGCGCCGTGCGCGTGTTGATCAGCACGAACCAGACGGCCAGTCCCGCGAGTACCAGGCCTGCCACCAGCCGTGGAGACAGAGCCGGCCGCGATCGGGAACCATCGGCGCGCCGGGTCGATTTCGTCCGGGCCATCGAACACTCCGTCCTCCGAGGAACACCGACCGGCGCGAACCAGCACCCGACAGCACCTGACAGCACGCGCCGGCTCCCCCCACTCTCACCCGCACAGGCCGCCACCGCACCTCCATCCCCGCCCGGCGGCCGGGCCGATCTCGCCGGAGCCAGGAATGGGCGACCGGCATTCCGGGTTCACGGGATGGCTCGCCGGGGCCCGCCCGGACAGAACACCCGCAGAGAGAAGACGTGCCGATGCGTGCTGTCATCCTGTCCGAATACGGTGGTTCCGACGTGCTCCGAGTCGCCGAGGTGCCGACCCCCGAGCCGGGTGACGGTCAGATCCGCGTCCGGGTCTCGGCAGCCGCCTTGAACCCCGCCGACGCCTTGATCCGTTCCGGCGCCCTCGCCTCCCGCGTCCCCGCGCGGGACCACTACGTTCCCGGTCTCGACGTGGCGGGGACCGTCGACGCCCTGGGCAGCGGCGTCCGCGACTTCGCGGTCGGCGACGCCGTGATCGGCCTGTCCGACTGGCCCGAGACCCAGGCCGGCACCCATGCCGAGTACGTCGTCCTGCCCGCCACCGCCGTCACCACCGCACCGAGGCGCGCGACCCCGGTGCAGGCGGCAACACTCGCGCTGAACGGACTCACCGCCTGGCAGGCATTGGACCTGCTCGCCCCGACCGAAGGCGACACGGTGGCGGTCACCGGCGCCGCGGGCGCCGTCGGCGGTTATCTCGTCGAGCTGGCGGTCACGCGCGGCCTGCGCGTCGTCGCCGTCGCAGGGCCCCGGGACGAGGAACTGGTACGAGGGTTCGGCGCCGACCTCTTCGTACCGCGCTCCGAGGACCCCACCGCGGCGATCCGCACCGCCGTCCCCGGCGGAGTGGCCGGGCTGATCGACACCGCGGCCTTGGGCGGGTCGGTGATCGGAGCGGTGGGAGACGGCGGGGCGTTCGTCAGTGTCCTCGGCGCGGGCCCGGCGGCGGAGCGCGGAATCCGCGTGTCCCAGGTCCGCGTGCACAGCGACGCCGAGCAACTCGCCGCACTGGCCCGGCTCGCGGACGCCGGCCGGGTGAGCCTGCGGGTGGACCGGACGATGCCGTTCTCGGAGGCGGGCGCGGCTCACGACGCGCTGGCCTCGCGCGGCTTGCGCGGGCGCATCGTGCTCGTACCGTGAGCGGCCGCCCCACTTGCGTAACAGAGGGTCCCATGACCCTCGCGGAGAGTGGCGGCTGACCTAGTCTGGGCCCTGCCGAGGTCGACGAGCGGGGCCCACTCGGGGAGTCGACGGCGGTAGGACCATCTGGTTCGCGTGCGGGAGGACCCGCACCCGATGGGGGGATGAGACATCGCCATGGACTGGCTTCACGATGTCCCGGAGTTGGCGGCGTTCTGCGGCACCACGGTGCTCACGGCGGCGCTGACCCACGGCTACAACGCCGGCGCGCTCCGGTTCACCCGGCTTCTCGGCCGGGGCGACAGCGGGCGGCAGAGCGAGGTCGAGGCGGGCCTGGAGGAGACCGTCGCCGCGCTGGACGCGGCCCTGGACGACGACGAGCGGGAGCGGGTGCGCGCGGACCACTTGCGGAGGTGGACCGCCGAGTTCGCCGAGGCACTGGCAGGCATGGATCCCGCCGAGCGCGGCCGGGTGGCCGCCGAAGCACGTGCACTGGCAAAGGAGTTGGTGGCCGGCGACGGCTCTGCGGGGGCGGGCGTGATCAACAACTTTCACGGCGGTTCCCCCGTGGTCCTGAACGGCGCGAACAGCCGTGCCGTGATCAACTTCGGGACGGCCGGGTGATCAACGATTTCTTCGGGCCCGCGGTCGTCCTGAACGGCAGGGGCAGTCGGGCCGAGATCCACCACACGACCGTCGCGATCACCGAGAACGACCTGGACCGGGCCGCCAACGAGCTGGCCGACGCCGTGGGCAGGCACTGGTACGCGGAGGCGGACAGCCGGGGACTGCTCAAGAGGCAGGTGCCCGTGCACTGGCGGGTGAGCCGGCGCCGGCTCACGACCAGGGTCGCCGCCGCGACGGCCGAGCGGGGTACGCCGAGGTTCCCGCCGCTGCCCGGGGTCGTCCCGGTGACCGAGGAGGACCTGGATGCGGGCGGCGACCTCACCGATCTGCACCGGGTGTACGGCGGGCTGGCCTCGGGGCGCCTGATGATCGTCGGACCCGCCGCGGCCGGCAAGACGTCCGCCGCGGTCGTGCTGCTCCGAGCCGCCCTGCACCACCGCGCGGACCCGGCGGTGGCGCCGTACACGTCGGGGATCCCGGTGCCGGTGCTGGTGACGCTGGACGGTTGGGCGCCGGACGACCAGAGGAGGGACGTGGTCGACTGGGCGGTCGAGCGGCTCTCCCGCTTGCACAAGGGGCACCGGCATCTGCGCCAGTTGCTGGCCACGGGCCGCATCGCGCTGTTCCTCGACGGTTTCGACGAGGTCCACGAGGAGGTACGGCCCCTGGCGGTGGCCGCGTTGGAGTCCGCGCCCTTCCGGGTCGTCCTCGTCTCCCGCACCGAGGAGGCCGCGGACACGGCCGAGCGGGAGCTGCCGGCCGGCGCCGTCGCCCTGGAGCTCGAACCGGTGCGGCCCGCCGACGCCGCCTCGTACCTGCTCGACTCGCTCTACGACCCGGCGCCCGCGGCCTGGCGGGAGCTCGTCCGGCAGATCCGGGAGGAGCCGGACGGCGCGGTGGCCCGGGCGCTGGACGATCCCCTGACGGTGAGTCTGCTGGCGGAGGTATACGCGCCTCGCGGCCCGGTCGAGGAGCTGTTCGGCCTGACCGGTCCCGACGCCGTCCGCGACCACCTGCTCGATCACGCGGTCGCCGCGGCCTATACGCGAGGGCCGCGGCCCCCTGGATGCCGCCCCTACCGCCCCGAGACGGCCGAACGGACGCTGCGGCATCTCGCCGCGCGGCTCACCGAGGACGGCGCCGCCGCACTGCACTGGTGGCGGATCCCGTCCTGGCCCGGGCGGCGATCGAGGGTGTGGATCACGGGGGCCGCCGTCACCGTGGTGTACCTGACGGTCGTCCTCCTCACCCTCGCACCGTGGATCGGACCGCTCTGGGCCGTAGTCGCCGCACTCATGGGGTGGACCCTCGGCACTCTCGACGCCGGCATCCGCATGTCCCGGCTCCACCATCAGCAGCGGCTGACCAGCGCAGGCTGGCGGGACGTGCTGCCCCTCCTCGCGATCGTGGGCGGTCTGTTCGACGGGATCACGACGACCGGTCTGACCTGGCTCCTCCTGCGCTTCGCCGGGCAGCCGCAAAGCCTGCTGCTGTGCTGCTCGTTGGGGCTGCCGTACGGCTTCGGCGGCGCACTGTTGCGGGGGCGTGCCGCGGACCTGGTGGCCAGGACGATCGTGGCGCCGTTCCGGTTGACCCGCTCCGCCCGCGCCATGATCCCGGAGCTGGAAACGGAGACGAGGGTCCTCGGTCCCAGGGACGTCTGGCGGCACCACACGCGGATGCTGTTCCCCCTCGGGCTCCTGGCGGGCGGCGCCGTGGGCCTGTACGCAGGAGGGGTGGCCGCCATGTCGAACGGAGCCGGTTTCGGTCTCGCCCTCGGTGTGGTCGTGGGCAGCGGCCACGCCCTCGCGGCCGGCGTCCTGAGCAACGCGGCGGT
Organism: Streptomyces sp. NPDC098789; assembly: GCF_044759975.1. Taxonomy (NCBI): domain Bacteria; kingdom Bacillati; phylum Actinomycetota; class Actinomycetes; order Kitasatosporales; family Streptomycetaceae; genus Streptomyces; species Streptomyces sp. NPDC098789. The sequence goes on along the minus strand of NZ_JBIWAJ010000010.1, from coordinate 205,084 downwards.
CGCCACCGCCCTCACCGCCGTACAACTCTCCGTCCGCGAAGGCACACCCCTGCGCCTGATGACCTTCCTCGACGACGCGCACCGGCGCGGGCTCCTCCGAGCGAACGGGCCCGCCTACGAGTTCCGGCACGTCCGGCTCCAGGAGCGGCTGGCCCGTCGGCCGTAGCGACCGGCCGTAGCGACCGGTCGTAGTGACCGGTCGTCATCCTGGTTCCGCAGGTTCAGCGGTGGTGCGGCGCGCCGCCGAGACCGTGGGAGATCCGGAGCCGGGACCGCGGCCGCGGATAGGGTGCGGGCATGGACATCTCCGGGCGGCCGGGCACCGGCGACAGAGCGGGGCGGGGCTCCTCATCGTCCCGGCCGGGCGGGGCGGCCGATCGCCTGTTGCGGCTCGGCCGGCTGCCGGTGGCCGTCATGGTCCTGACAGGTCTCCTCGCCGCGTACATGGCGCTCGTGGCCTTCGGCAACATCACCGACTTCGGCTCCAACCGTGCGTTCGTCCAGCACGTGCTCGCCATGGACACGACGTTCCGGGACCCGGACCTCATGTGGCGGGCCGTCGGTTCACCGACGCTGGTGTACCTCGCCTACGTGGGGATCATCGTCTGGGAGGTCCTCACCGCCGCGGTGCTCACCACCGCGACGGTGCTGCACGGCCGGGGTCTGCGTTCGGGGCTCCATGAACGTGCCCGGCGGGCGACGACGCTCGGGCTGCTCATGCTGATGCTGCTGTTCGGCCTCGGCTTCCTCGTCATCGGCGGCGAGTGGTTCGCGATGTGGCAGTCCACCAAGTGGAACGGGCTGGAGCCCGCCGGGCGCAACTTCACCCTGGCGGGGATCGTGCTCCTGCTGGTCCACCTGCCGTCGCGGCAGTGGGGGCCCACGGAGGGCTCCGAGGCGTAGGCGGCCCGGTGTCCTCCCGCCGCACGGCCGTTCGCCGCGGGGCTCGGGCACGGGGTGGCCGTCAGGCCCGGCCCAGCCGGCGTGCTTCCGACTCCGTCACCGGGTCCCCGGACCGCACTCCGTGGAGGACGTGGGCGAGCACCTCGGCTCCTCGGACCACACGGGGGCCCGGCCGGTTGAAGTACGCGGGCCCGTCCAGGACCCATACGTCTCCGGCCCGGACCGCGGGCAACTCGCCCCAGCCGGGCAGCGAGGTGAGCAGATCGATCTCCGCCAGGGTCCGTTCGGGCGGGAACCCGCAGGGCAGGACGAGCAGCACGTCCGGGCGCGCCTCCCGCACCGCCTCCCAGGTCATCGGCTTGGTGTGCTCGCCGGGCGCGGCCATCAGCGGGTCCCCGCCCGCAGCGGCGATCTGCTCGGGTACCCAATGGCCGGCGGGCCAGAGCGGATCGAGCCACTCGACGGCGACGACCCGGGGCCGGGGCCGGCCGCGCGTACGGCGTCGGACGTCGTCGAGTCGGCCTCGCAGCTCCGCGCGCCGCCGAACGGCCGTTTCGCGCACGCCCAGCAGTTCGCCGACGGTGACCAGACAGTCGAGGACGTCGTCCAGGGTGCGGGGCTCCAAGCTCAGCACGCGGGGTCCCGCGTCCATGAGGCGCACCGCCCGGGAGACGCCTTCGTAGGACACCGCGCAGACCTCGCACAGGTCCTGGGTGAGCAGGACGTCGGGCGCGAGCGCGGCGAGTGCCTCCGTGTCGAGGGTGTAGAGCGAGGACCCGCTGTGCGCCGCGCCACCGACAGCGTCGGAGATCTCCCGGCTGCTGAGTTCGTCGGCGTCGAATTCCGCTCGGGTGACGACCGGAACGGTGGCGACTTCGGCGGGCGGCCAGTCGCATTCGTGAGTGCGTCCGACCAGGTCGGAGACGAGTCCGAGGTCCGCCACGATGTCCGTGGCCGCGGGGAGCAGAGAGACGATGCGCATGCTCCGACTGTAGGCGCGACCACCGATGTTCCCTACGCGGTTCCTCTTCCGGTGCCCCCGTGTGGACCACGGGCGGACGGAGTGCGGGACGGGCCGAGATCGTTCGGGGACCCGTGCGCAGCGACCGTACCGTCTCCCCGCGCACCACGGACGTCCTCGCCGCCGCCGTCGCCGTCGCCGCGGGGGCCAGGCACGTCGGCCTGGGCGGGCCGCTCGGTCGCCATGGCCGATGCCCACGACAGCCTCAAGGCGGTCGCCGACGAGATCACCACCGGGAACGACCAGGACGGCGTGGCCGTGATCCTGGAGCGACACCTCGCGCACCCGACCCGCACCGCCGCCCGAGACCGCGAGGCGTTTCCCCCGTACGGAGGGGGTGCTGGCCCCACCATCGGCCGGCCCGCTGCCCCGATGGTCCGGCGGATGGTGAGAAACGAGGCTGAACGCGTACAGATCGACCGAGCGAAACAAGGGAAGCCTCTGTGTTCAGCTTCAAACCGCTGCGCCGCCGACGTACCGCCCGTGCCACCCGTACCGCTGTCGCTCGCGCCGTCGCCGTGGGGGGTCTTGCCGTCGTGGCCTGCGCCACCGTCACGGCCGGCAGCGCCGGTGCCATCGTCAACGGGTCGCGATCCAGCGAGAGCTACCCCTTCATGGCGAGCGTGCCGATGTCGGCCCCGAAGCACGGACTGCTCGACGGGAACTGCGGGGCATCGCTGATCGACGAGCGGTGGGTCCTGACCGCGGCCCACTGCGTGCAGGGCGACGGCCTCGAACTGGAGGGCATCGTGCGCCTCGGCAGCGATCACCGGAAATCCGGCGGCACCGTCCGGAAGATCGACCGGACCTTCGTCCACCCCGGCTATCTGAACGGCAACAACACGGCCGCCAACAAGGACGACGTGGCGCTCATCCGCCTGGACCGACCGGTCTCCGCGAAGCCGATCAAGATCGCCGAGCGGCCGGGGAAGCCCGGCACGCCGACCCGGCTCCTGGGCTTCGGCACCACCTCCGACACCGAGTTCCTGTTCCCGGACCGGCTACAGGAGCTGAACACCCGCAGGGGCGCCGAGTCCGAGTGCGCGCCCGGGTACGCGGACCGGACCCGGCTGTGCACGATCACCACCGTGCCGCATGCCATGGCCTGCTTCGGGGACTCCGGTGGACCGCAGGTCCAGAGGGGGCGCGGCGGCCGCTGGGAGCTGATCGGCGTCACCTCGGGGCCCGGCGCCCCGAACGTCGCGTGCTCGCGGGGCCCCGGCCTCTACTCCAGCGCGCCCGCCTACGCCCGTTGGATCGAGCGGACCATCGAGGCCAACGGCACGGAAGGGTAGGGGGCGGCGACCGCGGCGCCCCGACCGCGGGCGCCGCGGCGCACCGTGCGCCCTCCGCTCAGGCGGTTCCGCCCTTCGCGGGTCGTTCCTTCTCGGCGTTGACGACGGCCCGCTCCAGGACGGCGGTGCGCTCGACGACCGTGCCGGGCTTGATGCCGCCGAACTCCTTGACCTGGACGCCGCGGCTGCCCAGGTAGGCGAAGGTCGCACGGTCGAAGACCAGCTCGGTGCGCTCTCCGGTCTTCTCGTCCAGGCGGGCCAGGGCGAGCCCGCCGCGGCCGACGGCGTCCTGGGAGTTCTGGACGAGGACCACGCCCGGGACCTGTGAGGCGGCACGGTAGAGGGCGGCGGCCGTCGGCGCCGGGACGAGCTGCTCGTTGATGATCTTCTGGATCTCCTCGAACGCCTGCTGGTCCCGGTCGCGCGGGCCGCTCAGCTTCGCGTAGATCGTCTTCAACAGGGCCTGCGGGTCGGCCGGTTGGGCCTTGAGCCAGTCGTACGACAGGCGGGTCTCATCGCCCGGGATGTCCTTGCCGTTCTTGGGCTTGGAGTAGGGGTTGTTCGCCCCGAGGCCGATGCCGCCCTTGGCCTGGTAGCCGGGCTCGTCGAGCCAGCCCTTGCTCGCGTCGGGGGTGTACCAGATCTCGCGACCGTGCAGCGGCTGGACCCACGTCTTGGACTCGTTGGTGGCGCCGTTGAGCGAGGTGGACATCCAGGAGACCGTGCTCTTGATGTAGATGAACTGGCCGGGCTTGGGCTCCGGCATCTTCTGCGCGCCCGCGGCGGCGGCGATCTGCTGGACGGTCGAGACGAGTTGGACCGTGCTACCGGCCTCCACCGCTACGACGGGCGCCTCGACCGAAGCCGGTTCGGCGTTGCCACCGCCGGTCAGCGCGCTCACGGCGAAAACGGTGCCGAGCGCGACGGCGGTGACCGGAACGCCGATGAACAGGGCGCGTCGGACCGGCCGCCCCGGCGGCGTGGGCAGGGGGGCGGACGTGTGGATCTCGTTCAACAGGTGCTCCTCGAACAGCAGCTGGCGGTCGAGCGACATCTCGGGGGCCGACGGGGCCGGCAACAGCCGGGCGAGCTCCGCGTGGTCCGACTCTGCGCGGTCCAGCTCTGCGCGGTCCGGCTCTGCGTGCTCCGGCCCCGAGCGGTTCAGCCCGGTGTGGGTCACGGGCTCGGTCCGCTTCCAGAACTTGCGGGTCATCCGTACGTCTCCTCGTGCGACTCGTACGACCGGGCCGCGGCGGTGCGGCCACCCTGTACTTGTCCGGGGCGCGCAAGCGGTTCCCGGTTCTTCTTCAGTTCCTGTCCGGCGAGTTTGCGCAGCCGCGCGCGGGCCCGTGAGAGGCGCGACCGTACGGTGCCGACGGGGACGCCCAGCGCGGCGGCGGCCTCGGCGTAGCCCAGGCCGGACCAGACGCACAGGGTGAACACCTCGCGCTCGGTGCGCCGCAGCATCTTCAGCGCCCGCTTCGCCGCGGCGAGTTGGTCGGCGTCGGCCATGCGTCCGACGAGTTCGTCGGCGAAGTCCGGGACGGTGTCGCGGACCGGCAGCCGTCCGAGGGCGGCTTGGTGGCGGCGTGCGGCACGTCCGGTGTTGCGCAGCACGTTGACCGCGATGCCCATCAACCACGGGCGCGGGCCCGCCTCGTGGTCGAGGAGCCGCTCCCGCAGCCGCCAGGCCTCCAGGAAGGTCAGCGAGACGACGTCCTCGGCAAGGGCGCGATCGCCCGTCACGCGGACGGCGTGCCGGTGGACCAGGGGGGCGTGGTCGCGGAAGAGTTCCCTGAACGCCTCGGGGTCCCCGGCGCGTATCCGGTCGTGCGATGAGTAGTTCACGAACTGCCTTGTCCACCGGGGGCGTCCGGTTCCGGTGACCTGCCTCACAGACCATCGGCAGTGGGGCCGCCCGCCCGGGGCCCTTCGGGCCCCTCGGCGAGCCTCAACCGCGCAGGTCGAGCAGCATCACCTCGCGGGGGTTCCCGCCGACCTCCCGCGGCTCCGCCTCGCCGATCGTGCGGTATCCCCAGGCCCGGTACGCGGCCACCGCGGCCTTGCTGCCCGGCTGCACGTTCAGCAACACGCGCTCGGCCCCGTTGTCTTCGAGCAGCGCCTCGTGGAGGCGGCGCGCGATGCCCCTCCCCCGCCACGGTGCGCGTACGGCGAGTTCCATCAGCCCGAAGGTGCGGTGCCCGTCCTCACGTCGCATGTCGGCGGACACCGGCACGGTCAGTTCGTCCCACCACACCGTGTCCGGGGGGACCGCCCAGCCGTAGGCCATGCCGACCGGGTCCCCGTCCTGCGTACGCGCCAAGGCGGCGCGAAAGGTGGCCCGGTGCAGCTGTGAGGAGAGGCGCCGCAGCGCCTCTACGGCGTCGTCCTCGGTCTCGTTGTACGGAGGTTCCGCGAACACCTCGGCGTAGATCAGCCCCAAGGCCCCCTCGGCCTTCGCTGCGGCCGCTCCGTCCATGCGCTCTACCGCAACCGTCGCCTGCTCCGCCATCCCATGCCCCCGGCCGGTTTCGCGGATGCCTGCTCCGCTCCTGAAGAAGATCGAACAGGGAACAGGATCGCCCACCACCAGGACCGAGGGGGCTCGGGGGGGCGACTGTCCGATCAGCGGGTCAGCCCGTCAGCCCGTCAGCCCGTCAAGGGAAAGAGCATGCAGCTGCTGGTGGCGTGGGCGAGCAGGCGGTCCTTCGCGTCGAACAGCTGGGCCTGGGCGAGGGCGGTGCGGCGCCCGGCGTTGATCACCGTGCCGACGGCGCGGACCCGGCCCGTCTCCACCGTGACCGGCCGCAAGAACTTCACGGTCAGATCGAGCGAGGTGTAGGCCATCCCTCGGGGAAGGGTGGACTGGACGGCGCAGCCCGCCGCCGAGTCGAGCAGCGTGGCGAAGACGCCCCCGTGCATGCTCCCGATCGGGTTGTAGTGCTCCTCCCCCGGCAGCAGGGAGAAGACCGCCCGGCCGTGTTCCACCTCGTCCAGGGCGAAGTCGAGGGTCTGACCGAGGGGCGCGCCGGCCAGTCGCCCCGCCTGCACCTCGCGCAGGAATTCCAGCCCGGCCATGGCTCCCGCGGCCCGAGCCGGGACCGCCGGATCGTCCCAGCTGTACGTACGTGTCCGCCCCACGGCGCAGCGCCTTCCCTAGCATCTGACTTTTGTGAATGAAGCTAGACCCGGTGCCACCTGACTGTCAATGACGCAGCCAGGCGCCTACGATGGCGGGATGGAGTGGCTTGAGGCGAGCACGGAGAACTGTCCCGTCCAGCGGGCACTCGATGTGGTCGGGGAGAAGTGGACCCTGCTGATCCTGCGTGACGCCGTCAACGGCGTCCGCCGCTTCGACGACTTCCGCCGCCACATCGGCTTGTCGGAGGCCGTCCTCAGCGACCGTCTGCGCAAGCTGACGTCGGCCGGCGTCCTACGGTCCAGCCCCTACCAGGAGCCGGGCAGCCGCTCCCGCAACGAGTACCGCCTGACCCGCAAGGGCTGGGACCTGTGGCCCGTCCTGGTGGCGCTGAGCCAGTGGGGCGAGACGCACGCGCTCGGCCCCGAAGGGCCCGTCATGGACGTGCGCCACACCGACTGCGGCGCCCCGGTCCGTGTCGCCGTCCAGTGCTCCGCGGAGCACACCGTCCTCTCCCCCGGGGACGTCACCGCCACGCCGGGCCCGGGGGCCCGCCCCCGGCAGTGAACGGTGTCGATCACGAGCGTGGACGATCTGTCACTCCACGGCAGCGTCGAGGAGGATCCGTGCCAGCTCGCGCGGCTGGGAGAACATCGGCCAATGCCCGGTGTCCATCGTGATCCCCTCCCGGGAGACCCCGGAACTGGGCCTGGTGCACGACCCGTTCCCGTTGGTCGACGTGCCGGTCGCCGTCCGGCTCGCCACCGCGCCGCGCTCGGTGCGGCCGCAGCCCGCCGGACGGGAGCCGGCCTGGCAGCACGACGGCGGGTACGTCCGCGTACGGGTCACCACCGCGGACGGGCACGCGATGGTCGTGGTCGAGCACCACTGACGCCGTGGGGGCGCGTAGGTGCGGGCCCGGGAAGGCTCCGGGTCAGCCGACCGGCAGCAGGGTCGGGTCCGCCACGATCCGGCGGACCGTCGTCAGCGCCGCGCCCAACAGCGGCCCGCGCCGCCCCAGCGCGGACGGGCGCAGCGCCTCCGGGGCCCACGGCCGCACGGTGACCCGGGCGGCCAACTCGGCGCGCACGGACGGGATCAGCCAGTCGGCGAGTTCGGCGTAGGCGCCGCCGAGGACCAGACCGTCCGGGTCGATGAGTTCCACGGCCGAGGCGAGGGCGAGGCCCAACGCCCGTCCCGCGCGCTCCAGCGCCGCCAGGGTGGGCGCGTGCCCGGCGGCGGCTCGCTCGGCCAGCAGGGCGATCGGGTCGCCCGCCGGGAAGGCGCCGGCCCCGGCGGCGCGGCCGTGCTCCGCGAGACCCGCCTCGCGCAGCACGGCCGCCTCGCCGGCGTACTGTTCCAGGCAGCCCCGGGCACCGCAGGCGCACGCGACGCCGTCTGGCTGGATGGGGATGTGGCCGAGTTCGCCGGCGAAGCCGCGGGCGCCCCGGAACAAGCGCCCGTCGATGACCAGGGCGGCGCCGATCCCGGTCTCGGCGGAGACGTGGACGAAGGTCTCCACGGCCTGCTCGGCGCTCCAGTACTCGGCCAGTGCCCCGAGGTTCGCCTCGTTCTCCGGTTCGGGCACGGTGTCCGGGTCGGGCCAGTGGTCGGCGATCCGGATGCCGTGCCAGCCGAGGTTGGGCGCGCGCTCGACCAGTCCGCCGGGGCCGTTCGGCACCACCCCGGGCACGGCCAGGACGCGGCCCTCGACCCGCAACCCGAGGGCGGCGGCCTCGGCCTCCGCCTCGGCGGCCAGTGCGGCGAGCTCCGCCAGTACCCGCCCGGCGGGCCGGCCCGCGTTGGCCCGTTCCACCCTGCGCCACACCCGCGGCTCGCCGCGCAGGTCCACCACGCAGGCGCCGAGGTGGGTGACGCCGATCTCCAGGCCGACTCCGGCGGGGCCCTCGTCGGCCAGCGACAGCGCGCGTCCCCGGCGACCGACCCGCCCGTCGGGCGGGTTCTCCGCCTCGGTCAGCGCGCCTCGTCCGATCAGCTCGTCGACCAGCGACGAAACGGCCGCCCTGGTCAGGCCGACGCGTCCGGCGACGTCCGCACGGGACAGCGGGCGGGACTGCGAGCCGTGCGCGGCGACCTCGCCGAGGACCACCCCGAGGTTGCGTCGTCGCATGTCCTGTAGCGAAGCGGGCCCGTTGCCCGGGTCGCCCTTCGCCCTGCCGCCCACCGCCACGCGCCGCACCTCCTACCGGTCCTCGGCCGGAACTCCCTGCAAGGCCCCGGCCCGACGCAGCGTATCCCCGATCCGCGTCAGGGCGTCCTCGTCCCGCTCCACCGGCGCCAGCACCGGGCCCCGCGCCGTCTTCCAGCGGCGGGCGACGGCGTCGGCGCTCTCGCCGGTGAGCAGCGCGGCGGCTTGGGCGGCGGCGCCGAGCGCCACCAGTTCCTGCGCGTCGGGCACCTGGACCGCGCGGCCCGAGAGCCGCAGGACGGTCCGCTGCCAGGTCCGCCCGCGGGCGCCGCCGCCGATCAGCAGCAGCGGCTCATCGCCCGCCGGGTCCGCGCCGCCCGCGCGCAGCACGCCGTCCAGGGCGGCGAGCAGGGCGTGGGCGGCGCCGTCGTAGGCGGCCTGCAGCAGCTGCCCCGGCGTGGTGTCGTGGCGCAGCCCGTGGACCAGGCCGGAGGCACCCGGGAGGTCCGGTGTCCGCTCGCCGTCCAGGTAGGGCAGGACGACCGCCGTGCCGCCGTCCTCGACGTCCTCGCGGCCGCGGCCGAGCAGGGCGGCGAAGCGGTCGACGGCGAGGGTGCAGTTGAGCGTGCAGGCCAGCGGCAGCCAGCCGCCGAGGGCGTCGGCGAAGCCCGCGACGGTGCCGCTCGGATCGGCGGGCCTGGTCCGGCCCACCGCGTAGACGGTGCCGGAGGTGCCGAGGCTGAGCACCGGCTGCCCGGGGAGCAGGCCGAGGCCGAGGGCCGCGGCCATGTTGTCGCCGGTGCCGGCGGCCACCGGCGTGCCTTCGCGCAGCGGCGTTCCGGCGCGCACGGCGCCGGCGCGGGCGCCCGGGGGCAGGACCTCCGGCAGCAGCCCCGGATCGAGGCCGATCCGGGCGAGGACGTCCCGGTCGTAGCCGTCCGGCCCCCACCAGCCGGTTCCCGAGGCGTCGCCCCGGTCGGTGACCGCCGCGCCGGTCAGCCGCTCGGTCAGGAAGTCGTGGGGCAGGCGGACGGCCGCGGCCCGGTCTGCGGCGGCGGGCTCGTGGGCGCGCAACCAGGCCCACTTGGGGGCGGTGAAGGCGGCGGTGGGCACGCTGCCGGTGCGGCGGGCGAGTTCCGCGGCGCCGATCGCGGCCTTCAGCTCGGCGGCCTGGGGCGCGGACCGGACGTCGTTCCAGAGCAGCGCCGGACGGACCGGCCTCCCGGCGGCGTCCAGGGTGACCAGACCGTGCTGCTGGCCGGCGATCGAGACGGCGGCCGCGCGGTCCGCCCGGCCGGTTCGCGCCGCGGCCTCGCCGAGCGCGTCCCACCACTGCTCGGGGTCGCTCTCGCGGCCGGCGCCCGTGCTGACGGTGTGCACGGCGCGACCCCGGCCCAGGACGGCGCCGGTGTCGAGGTCGACGGCGAGCGCCTTGGTCGACTGGGTGGAGCTGTCGAAGCCGATCACGACGCGCTGTTCGGGCATGCGTTCCTCCGATGGGGTTCCTTCTGGCGTTTCCGCATACTAATTTGTTTAGAGTCATTACAAACACCTCTTCGGCACTGAACCCGGAGCCGCTCCATGCCCAGCGACACCCTCACCCCCACGCCGGCGCACAAGTTCACCTTCGGTCTCTGGACCGTCGGCTGGCAGGGTCGCGACCCCTTCGGCGGCGCGACCCGTCCCGCCCTCGATCCGGTCGAGACCGTGCAGCGGCTGGCCGGCCTCGGCGCCTACGGCGTCACCTTCCACGACGACGACCTGATCCCCTTCGGAGCCGACCGGGCCACGCGCGAGCAGACCGTCAAGCGCTTCCGCACCGCGCTGGACGACGCCGGGCTGACGGTCCCGATGGCGACCACCAACCTCTTCACCCACCCGGTCTTCAAGGACGGCGCCTTCACCGCCAACGACCGCGACGTACGGCGCTACGCGCTGCGCAAGACGATCCGCAACATCGACCTGGCGGCCGAACTCGGCGCCTCGGTCTACGTCGCCTGGGGCGGGCGCGAGGGCGCCGAGTCCGGCGCGGCCAAGGACGTGCGCACCGCGCTCGACCGGCTCAAGGAGGCCTTCGACCTGTTGGGCGAGTACGTCGAGCAGCAGGGCTACGACCTGCGCTTCGCGATCGAGCCCAAGCCGAACGAGCCGCGCGGCGACATCCTGCTGCCCACGGTCGGCCACGCCCTGGCGTTCATCAACGCGCTGGAGCGGCCCGATCGGGTCGGTGTCAACCCCGAGGTCGGCCACGAACAGATGGCCGGGCTCAACTTCCCGCACGGCATCGCCCAGGCCCTGTGGCACGGCAAGCTGTTCCACATCGACCTCAACGGCCAGTCCGGCATCAAGTACGACCAGGACCTGCGCTTCGGCGCCGGAGACCTGCGGCAGGCCTTCTGGCTGGTCGACCTGCTGGAGTCCGCCGGTTACGACGGCCCGCGGCACTTCGACTTCAAGCCGCCGCGCACCGAGGACTTCGACGGAGTCTGGGCCTCGGCGGCCGGCTGCATGCGCAACTACCTGCTGCTGGCGGAGCGTTCCCGCGCCTTCCGGGCCGACCCGGAGGTGCAGGCCGCGCTCACCGCCTCCCGGCTGCCCGAGCTCGCCCTCCCCACGGCCGAGGACGGCCTCACCGGGCTGCTCGCGGACACCTCCGCCTTCGAGGAGTTCGACGTCGACGCCGCCGCCCGGCGCGGCATGGCCTTCGAGCAGCTGGACCAGCTGGCCCTCGAACACCTCCTCGGCGCCCGCTGACCCTACCCACGACGGAGCCGGGCCGTGCGACCGGCACGGTCCGGCTCCGTCGTCGTCCGCCTCCCGGGCGGGCCTCAGGCCGGGTAGGGCAGTTCGGCCTCTCGGGTGCCGGCCGGGGCGGCGCGCAGGGCTCCGTCCGGGCCGCCGATCCGCACCCGCCAGGGGTGCGGGCTGTCGGTGGTCACCCGCAGGCGGTCGTCGGTGCGGCGCAGCGTGAAGCGGGCGCTCTCGCCGGGGCCCTCGGTGTGCGGGATCACCACGGTGCGTTCGGCGCCGTCGGCGAATGCGTGCACCCGCAGCTCGACGCCCTCGGCCCAGGCGGAGACCGGGCGCTGGTCATCGGCCCCGGACGGGATCACGGAGTCCGGGCGGGCGAGCAGCGGCAGGGTGTGGAAGCCACCTCGTCCTCGGCCCGCGCACCGGCTACGCCGACCACGAGGCCCGGGCCCGCCACGAGACCGCCCCGCCGCGCCTGGTGGCGGCCGCGGGCGCGTGGTACGACGAGTTCGGCAATCTCCCCGTGGATCTGCCGCTGCGCACGGTACCCGGCAGTCCGCTGGCGCTCGCGCCGGGCGCGACCGCGACGCGCTGGATGGAGGGCCTCACCACCACGGACGCCACCGAGCCGGCCGGCTGCGCACACCCGCACTTCGGCCGCTGGTCGGCCGTCACCACCCGCGCCCACGGCTCCGGCCGGGTGACGTGCGTCGGCACGGTGCCGGGACGCGAGCTGGCCTCCTGGCTCGCGCCCGCCCCCGTCGGCGGCTGGCGCGACCTGCCCGCGTCCGTCACCGCGACCACCGGGACGGCCCCGGACGGGCGCCGCGTCCACGTGGTGCACAACTGGAGCTGGCAGCCCGCCCTGGCCCAGGCCCCGGCGCACCTGACCAACGCGCTCGGCGGCGCGTCGGTGCCCGCCGGCGGGTCGGTCTCCCTCGGCGCCTGGGACGTGCGGGTCTTCGTCGCGTCCTGAGCACGACGGGGGCGGCGGGCCGACCGGGACCCGCCGCCCCCGGGCGTCGCTCGCCCTACCCGGCGGAGAAGCGGTACGCCGTCCTCGACCGGTACCGCTCCCCCGGCCGCAGGACGGTGGAGGGGTACCGGGGCCGGTGCGGCGAGTCCGGGAAGTGCTGCGTCTCCAGGGCGATGCCCGCGTGGGCGGGGTACGGGCGCCCGGAGCGGCCCCTCAGCGAACCGTCGAAGTGGTTGCCGGTGTAGACCTGGATCCCCGGTTCCGTGGTCAGGCACTCGACGCGGCGGCCGCTGGCCGGGTGGCTCAGGACGGCGGCCCGCCGGTAGCCGGTGCCGTCGAGCACCCAGGTGTGGTCGAAACCACGGCCCGCCCGGTGGAGTTGCTCCTCGTCGTCGGCGATGGAGGTGCCGATCCGCCGGGCCCGGCGGAGGTCGAAGGGGGTACCGGCGACGGGCGCGGCCGGGCCGAGCGGTATCAGGTCCTCGTCGACGGGCAGGTACTCGGCGGCCTCGACCCGCAGCAGGTGGTCGAGCACCGTTCCGCTGCCCTCGCCGGCCAGGTTGAGGTAGGCGTGGTTGGTGAGGTTGACGACCGTCGGGGCGTCCGTGGTGGCCCGGTAGGCGATCGACAGCTCCCCTTCGGGATCGAGCAGGTACGTCACCTCGGCGGTGAGGTTGCCCGGGAACCCCTGGTCACCGGCGCGGCTGCGGGTGCGCAGGCGGACGCCGATCCGGCGGTCCGCCCGGACCGGGACACCGTCCCAGAGGCGGGTGGCGAAGCCGTTCGGGCCGCCGTGCAGGGTGTGGCCGCCGGCCAGGGTCGCCAGCCGGTGCGTCACGCCGTCGAGGGGCAGCGCGCCGTGGGCGATCCGGTTGGCGTAGCGGCCCACGGTCGCGCCGAAGAAGGACGCCGCGCCGAGCATGTCCGCCACGCTGTCGCCACCGAGGACGACGTTGGCCCGCCGACCGGACCGGTCGGGCGCGTTCACGGCCTGGAGGCGGGCGCCCAGGCTGAGCACCTCCACCGTCACGTTGTCGCACGAGCCGAACGTCCATTTGGTGACGCACCGCCCGTCCGGAAGTCCTGCGAAGTCCTCTTGGCTGAGCATCAGTTGGCCAGGGGTGACGAGTGCGTCTCTGGACACGGGACTGCTCCGTTCGACACGGTTCGGAAAGGGGCGGCGCGCACATTGTTAACGCTCACATATATGGCGAGCGTTAACAAGTTGACTTTTCAAGGAAGGCTCGGGAGGGCCGCCTCGACCGGAGCCGGTCTTCACGGCGAGCGGACAACGCGGACCAGGCACCGCGGCCATCGGGGCCACGGGCGCCCCCCGGGTCAGCGCCGGACGAACGGACCCGCGCTGCGCCGCAACACCATCTCCGGGGAGATCTGCACATGGGTCGGCGAAGGCGTGCCGCCCGCCAGCTCCCCGACAAGCAGTTCCAGCGCCCTGCGGCCGAGTTCGCCGAAGTCCTGCCGCACGGTGGTCAGGGGCGGGATGAAGTAGCCGGCTTCCGGAATGTCGTCGAAGCCGACCACGCTGATCTCGTCCGGGACCGACCGGCCGGCCTCGTGCAGCGCGCGCAGCAGGCCGAGGGCCATGTGATCGCTCGCGCAGAAGACGGCGGTGACGTCGGGCAGTTCGGCGATCCGCAGCCCCGCCTGGTAGCCCGAGCGAGCACTCCAGTCGCCGCGCTCCACCGCCGGTTCGGGGGCTCCGGCCGCACGCAAGGTCAGCCGCCACCCCTCTTCCCGGTCCTGGCTCTCCAGCCAGTTGGCCGGTCCGGCGAGGTGGTGCACCGTGTGGTGGCCCAGGTCGAGCAGGTGCCTGGTCGCCTCGCCGGCGCCGTAGCGGTTGCCCACCGACACCATCGGCACCTGGGTCTGGTTGCCCGAACCGACCGCGACGAGCGGTACGGAACTGGAGAGCCGGGCCACCGCGCTGACGGCGGAGGTCTGTGGCGCGATCACGACGGCGCCCTCCACCCCTTGGTCGCGCAGCCGGTCGACGGCCTCCTGGACGGAACGGCCGTCGAGGGAGCGCAGGCTCGTCACGCTGACGGCGTACCCGGCGCTGCGCGCGGCCCGCTCGATGCCTTCGAGCATCGACGCCGGGCCGTACAGGGTCGAATCGAAGCTGACCACCCCGAGGGCCTGCGAGCGTCGGGTGACCAGGGCCCGGGCGGCGGAGTTGGGCCGGTAGTCGAGCTCCCGGATGGCCGCCAGCACGCGGTCCCGGGTGTCGGGCCGCACGTGCGGGGCGCTGTTGAGCACCCGGGACACCGTCTGATGGGACACCCCGGCCAGTTTCGCCACGTCCGCCATCACGGGCTGGCGCGATTGCGTCCCGGCGTTATCGGTTCCCACTCGCAGTTCCCTCCTCGATTGCGGACCACAGTACGCGACCAGGACCGGGCCGGGCCGGGCCGGCCCTGATCCGGTACGCGACCCAGATTCACGGAAGCCCCCGACGCCCCTTGACGCCTCTGATGTGAGCGTTAACACTTCATTTCACGCCAGGCCAGAGCTACCGCGGCCCGCCGTTCCACGGCACCGGGAACCGCTCCGGCCCGCCCCGCCCGACCGCTCCCGGTCGCCCGACCAGGGTCGCTCCACGCCGGTCGCGGAACATCATCACTGGAGGATCTTGTGCGGAAGCTTTCAGCTGGACTCGTCGCGGTGGGGCTGATGCTCTCGCTGGCGGCCTGCGGCCAGAGCGCCAACGGCACCGACGGCACCGACGGCGCCGACGGCGGGACGGCCAAGGGCGACGCCAAGGGCGGGCTCGTGGGCATCGCGATGCCCACCAAGTCGTCGGAACGCTGGATCAACGACGGCACCAACATGGTCAAGGAGTTCCAGGCCAAGGGCTACAAGACCGACCTGCAGTACGGCGACAACGTGGTCGAGAACCAGGTCTCCCAGGTGGAGAACATGATCACCAAGGGTGCCGAGCTGCTGGTGATCGCCGCGATCGACGGTTCCTCCCTCACCAACGTGCTGCAGAAGGCCGCCGACGCGCACATCCCGGTCATCTCCTACGACCGACTGATCCGGGGCACCCCGAACGTCGACTACTACGCGACCTTCGACAACTACAAGGTCGGTGTCCTCCAGGGCAGCTACATCGCCGACAAGCTCGGCCTCAAGGACGGCAAGGGGCCGTTCAACATCGAGCTGTTCGCCGGCTCACCGGACGACAACAACGCCACCTTCTTCTACAACGGCGCGATGAGCGTCCTCAAGCCGTACATCGACCAGAAGAAGCTGGTCGTGCAGAGCGGGCAGACCGAGTTCAACCAGGTCGCCACGCTGCGCTGGGACGGCGGTGTCGCCCAGTCCCGGATGGACAACCTGCTGAGCAAGGCCTACACCAGCGCCCACGTCGACGCCGTGCTGTCGCCCTACGACGGCATCTCGATCGGGATCCTCTCCTCGCTCAAGGGCGTCGGCTACGGCGGTGCCAAGGCGCTGCCCGTCGTCACGGGCCAGGACGGCGAGTTGGCCTCGGTGAAGTCGATCATCGCGGGCGGGCAGACCCAGACGGTCTACAAGGACACCCGGCAACTCGCCAAGGCCTCCGTCCAGATGGGCGACGCCCTGTTGACCGGCGGCAAGCCCGAGGTCAACGACACCACCCAGTACAACAACGGCGTGAAGATCGTGCCGGCCCAGCTGCTCCAGCCGGTCAGCGTCGACAAGGAGAACTACCAGAAGGTCCTGGTCGACAGCGGCCAGTACACCGCGGACCAGCTCAAGTAGCGCGTGGGGCCCGCTCGTGCTGTGCCCTGACCCCTCTGCCCCGAACCCCTTGCCCTGGACCCTTTGCCCTCCCCCACCGCCCCGCCCCGCCCCGCCCCGAACGATACGGACGCACACCCATGGCCGGACCCCTTCTCGAAATGCGGTCGATCAGCAAGTCGTTCCCCGGCGTCAAAGCGCTCTCCGACGTCAACCTGACCGTCTCCGCCGGTGAGGTGCACGCCATCTGCGGTGAGAACGGCGCCGGCAAGTCCACCTTGATGAAGGTCCTCAGCGGGGTCCACCCGCACGGCGGCTACGAGGGCGAGGTCCTCTTCGAGGGCGAACCCTGCCGCTTCAAGGACATCCGGGCCAGCGAGCAGCGCGGCATCGTCATCATCCACCAGGAACTGGCCCTGGTGCCGTACCTGTCGATCGCCGAGAACGTCTTCCTGGGCCACGAGCACGCCACCCGGGGCATCATCGGCTGGCGCCGCACGCTCACCCACGCCGGCCAACTGTTGGGACAGGTCGGCCTGGACGAGAGCCCGCACACCCGGGTCGCCGACCTCGGCGTCGGCAAGCAGCAGCTGGTCGAGATCGCCAAGGCGCTGGCCAAGGAGGTCAAACTGCTCATCCTGGACGAGCCGACCGCCGCGCTGAACGACGAGGACAGTCGCAAGCTGCTCGACCTGATCCTCGAACTCAAGGCGCAGGGCATCTCCTGCATCGTCATCTCGCACAAGCTGAACGAGATCGCCCGGGTCGCGGACTCCGTGACCATCCTGCGCGACGGTCGCACCATCGAGACCCTCGCGATCGGCCGGGAGGGCATCTCCGAGGACCGGATCATCCGCGGCATGGTCGGCCGCGACCTGGAGCACCGCTACCCCGAGCGCACCCCCGACATCGGTGAGACCGCCTTCGAGGTCGAGGACTGGACCGTTCGGCACCCGATCGACCCGCAGCGCACCGTGGTGGACCGAGCCACGCTGCACGTGCGGCGCGGCGAGATCGTCGGCATCGCCGGGCTGATGGGCGCCGGCCGCACGGAGCTGGCGATGAGCGTCTTCGGCCGCTCGTACGGGCGGTGGAGCGGCGGGCGGGTGCGGTTGCACGGCCGGGAGATCCGCACCCGGACGGTGCCGGAGGCGATCGGGCACGGCATCGCCTACGTCACCGAGGACCGCAAGCACCTCGGACTGAACCTCATCGACGACATCAGCCGGAACATCTCGCTCAGCGCGCTCGGCAGGATCGCGCGGTTCGGCCGGGTCGACCGGGTCGACCGGGTCGAGGAGAGCAGGGTCGCCGAAACCTTCCGGCGGACCATGAACATCAAGGCCCCGACGGTGTTCACCCGGACCGGCACGCTCAGCGGCGGCAACCAGCAGAAAGTCGTCCTCAGCAAGTGGATCTTCGCTGAACCGGAGGTGCTGATCCTCGACGAGCCCACCCGGGGCATCGACATCGGTGCCAAGGCGGAGATCTACACCGTCATCGCCGAGCTGGCCGCCCAGGGCAAGGCCGTGCTCGTCATCTCGTCCGAACTCCCCGAACTCCTGGGCCTGTGCGACCGGATCTACACCATGGCCGAAGGCCGGATCACCGGTGAGGTCGCCCGCGCCGACGCGACCCAGGAAAACCTCATGCGGCTCATGACCATGAGCGCCGCATCCAGCAACGAGCAGGTGTGAGGCATGGCCCCGACCGAGATCATCCCTGATTCTTCCCCGAAGGCACTTAAGGCACTTAAGGCAAAGAAGGCGCCGAAGGCCGGCCCGAGCCGATCCGTCGGTTCTGCCCTGGCCGGCGCGCTGCGCGGCAACGTACGCCAGTACGGCATGCTGGTCGCGCTGGCCCTGATCGTGCTCCTGTTCCAGATCTGGACGGACGGCATCCTGCTCCAGCCGCTCAACATCACCAACCTGATCCAGCAGAACGGCTACATCCTCATCCTGGCGATCGGCATGATGATCGTCATCATCGCCGGGCACATCGACCTCTCCGTCGGATCGCTCGCCGCCTTCGTCGGGGCGGCGGCCGCCGTGATGATGGTCAAGCACCACATGCCCTGGCCGGTGGCCCTGCTCGCGGCGCTGGTGATCGGGGCGCTCGCCGGGGCCTGGCAGGGCTTCTGGATCGCCTACCTCGGGATCCCGTCCTTCATCGTCACCCTGGCGGGCATGCTGCTGTTCCGGGGCGGCACCCAGATCATCCTGCAGGGCCAGTCGGTCGCCCCCTTCCCCAAGGGCTTCCAGAGCATCAGCAGCGGTTTCCTCCCGGAGGTCGGCCCGCACACCGACTACCACAACCTCACCCTGCTGCTGGGCCTCGCGGTGCTGGCCGTCGCCGTCCTCCAGGAGCTGCGCGGGCGGCGCCAGACGGCCTCGTACGGGCTGGAGGTCCTCCCGCTCGGGCTGTTCCTGACCAAGCTCGCGGTGATCACCGCGGCCGTGCTCGTGTTCACGCTGCTGCTGGCCAGCTACCACGGCGTGCCGATCGTCCTGTTGATCCTCGGCGCCCTGCTGGTCGGTTTCGGCTACCTGATGCGCAACTCGATCATCGGCCGCCACACTTACGCGATCGGCGGCAACGAGGCCGCGGCCAAGCTGTCCGGGGTGCGGAGCAAGCGCGTCGTCTTCCTCGCCTTCACCAACATGGGCGTCCTCGCGGCGCTCGCCGGACTGGTCTTCGCGGCGCGGCTCAACGCCGGCACGCCGCAGGCCGGCATCAACTTCGAGTTGGAGGCCATCGCCGCCGCCTTCATCGGCGGCGCCTCCGCCAGCGGCGGCGTGGGCACCGTCCTCGGCGCGATCATCGGCGGTCTGGTCCTGGGCGTGTTGAACAACGGCATGTCGCTCGTCGGCGTCGGCACCGACTACCAGCAGGTCATCAAGGGCCTGGTGCTCCTCGTGGCCGTCGGTTTCGATGTCTACAACAAGCGCAAAGCCGGCTCCTGACCGGGCGCGCGGCAGGGCCGCGAGGAGTGGGGGCACGTCCATCCGACCTCGCAGTTCGGCGAGGTGCCGGCTGACCGTCGGCACCTCGCCGCTCGCGCCGTGGGCCCGCCGGCACCGCCCTTCGGATGGCCGGGAGGGCGCACCGGGGACCGCGCCGCGCGCGCCCCACGCGCCCCTCGATATCCCGCCAGATCACGAAGGGTCCGGTTATTTGGATCACCCCCCGGGGAGGTCTCGTCCGTGCCGCACCAGGTACGGCCGGAGTGCCACCACGGAAGGAATCACCCCTCGTGACGACTGCTCGACCCGCACGCAGCAGGTTGAAGACCTACAACGACCGCACCTACGTCCACACCACTCTGGTCCGCCACCAAGGCACCACCGTCGCCCTCGCCCTCGACTCCGAGCGGCGCCTGTACTACAGCGTCCTGGACCTCGACGCGGCCGCCGCCCTGCCCACCGGGGAGGACGAGGACGGCAACCCCGACCTCGACGTCTGGCACTGGGGCGAGGACCCGAAGGAGTTCGTCTTCCCGAGGGAGATCACCCGCGCCGGGTACGCCGTGCTCGGCGCGGCCCCGCTGCCGCGGGTCCGCAGGGGTAGCCGGGCCGAAGAGGGCGAGGACGACTTCTTCCTGGAGGAGGAGGTCGACCCGTTGCTCTCCTCCACGGCCCGGTTGACCGCCGCCGCCCCCTTCCAGGCGCTCTCCGACGGTCGGCACGTCTTCGTCTTCCGGCAGGCCGTCGCGGCCTCCCACGGCGACGCGCTGTACCGCACGCCCGACGGCGACGTCACGGGTGCGAAGGACGGCAATCCCGCCGTCGCCCCGGACGCCCTGCTCTGCGACCGCTTCGTCCTGGCCGGCGGCGACCTCAAGCCGGTCCAGGAGGTGCGCTACCGGCGCAGCCGGCACCGCGACCGCCCGGAGTCGGCCAAGGACAGCCTCGGCATCATGGACATGGACGGCGAGCCGTTCCTGGAACCCACCCTCGAACTCGGCTTCGTCGGCCGGGTCGCCGAGGGCCGGTTCGCCGTGCTGTTGGTCCCCACCGCGGTCGCCGACGTCCAGCGCTGGCAGTTCTTCGTCCACAACGCGACGTCCGAGCGGATCGACGCGATCAACGTCGAGCAGGGCGCCGACGGCCTCTTCCACACGCAGGGCACCCGCTTCTACACCAGTCCCGATCCCCGGCACCAGGACTCCGTCCTCGAACGCGCCCCGGGCACCTGCCCCTTCACCGGCAAGCCCCTGGTCCACGTCCCGGTGCAGACCGAGTTCGCCGAATCCGCGATGTGGTTCAAGCGGTCGACGGCCAAGGCGGCGCCGAACACCGCGTACTTGGAGGCGCCCGCGCCGACCGGGTTCGGCACGGGCGCCTACACGATCGAGGCCTGGATCAAGCCGGCCGCCCAGCCGGGAACCATCGTGGCCACGGACACCGGCCTCGCCCTCTCCCTCGACGCCTCCGGCCGCCTGACCCTGGCCCACGGCGCCGCCACCCTGGCCTCCGGCACGGGCGCCGTCGAGGGCGCCGCCGGTACGACCGTCGTCCCGCAGGACGCGTACACCCACGTCTGCGCGATCTACGACGGCGCGGAGGCCGCCCTGTACGTGGGCGATCTACAGGTGGCGATCGGCCCGCTGGCGCCCGCCGCCACGCCGGCCAAGCTCCTCATCGCGACCAGGAGCGCCACGGACGGCTTCTTCGACGGCGTCCTGGACGAGATGCGCCTGTGGTCCCGGGACCGCAAGCCCGAGCGCGTCGCGGCGACCCGCGGCGAGCGTCTGGTCGGGGACGAGCCGGGGCTCGCGGCGTACTACCGCTTCGACGAGACGGTGCACGGGGGCGGCGGCACCTTCGACCAGACCGACAACGGCCTGGACGCCAAGATCCGGGGTACCGGCGGGGTCCGGTGGGTCTCCTCCGGAGCGCCGATCGCCGACCACCCCGGCATCCGTCGCGATTGCTTCCGGGTGCTCGGCCGCACCGTCGCCGGTGGCCTGTCCGCCGCGCTCCTGCACCAGCAGGAGGACGCCGCCGTGGGACACGAGGGCCAGCTGAAGCCGCTCAAGCGCCAGGCCAGGGTGCTGCTCACCTGGACGGTGAGCGCCTCGGCGAAGGACAAGGACAAAAAGAACCGGATCGCCGCACTCGACCTCGGTGTGGGTCGCGACGGCCGCCTCGCGCAGATGACCGACAACCTCGACCTCCCCTCGGTCGGCTCGGACATCGAGGAGATCGACCCGGCCGAGGAGAACCGGCTCAAGGCGGAGATCGCCGCCTTGGAGGGGACCCTCAGGACGGCCGAGGAGGAACTGGCGTCCCTGCGGCTGGACATCAAGAACCCGGGGCGGATCCGCGACGCGTTCCGCGTCGCCCTCGGCGCCGCCACCACGGCGGCGGGGATCCCCACCGCATCGGGCGGGAAGACGGACTGCTGGGTCTATTTCGACAACGACGTCGACATCAGGCTCGTGAAGGTGGCCGACCCCGACGGGGACAAGGAGTACGAGCCCGTCACCGCCGTGGAGCTCGCGGATCCGGCCGATGCCTCGGCGCGGTGGCAGGTCGAGAAGACCAACTCCTACCACCGGCTGATCACCGCCGTGACCAAGGAGGTCCTCGCTCCGGACGGCTCTTCCGTGGTGCTGCGGCGCGACCCCGGCTCGGCCCTGTGGCTGGACTTCCAAGCCCGGGGCGCCGGATACCGCATGAAGACCGGCATCAACGCGGGTGGCGGGACCAAGGGCACCATGGAGCGGGGCTACTGCAACCTGCTCCATTGGGACGGCCACCACAAGAAGCTGGTGATGCGCAAGGGCGAAGGCGACCGCGTCGCCGTCTACTGCGTCGCGATCGACCCGCCCGACGACAAGGCCAAGGAGGCCGCCGCCGCCATCGCGGCCGCCGACGTGCGCCGCCAGCTCGTGGCGAACGGCGCGGCGAACATCGCCGGCCACACCGACAAGATCACCCGCTTGAAGGACTCCCTGGCCGCCAAGCAGGAACGGCTCGGTCGGATCACCGGCGGCACCAAGGGGCGCAGCGACCGCACGCTGCCCATGGCCCGGCTCGGGCAGGACGGCCTGGGCCTCGGTTGGGCCGGCGCGGTCCTCGACTTCGCGACCACCTCGGGCTCCCCCTTCCTCGCGGAGAGCGGCACCGGGCACCTCGGCCTCTACTACCGCGACGACTCCGGCCGCTTCTCCGGCGTCTTCTACGACACGACCATCGGCCGTGCCGGCAAGGTGCTCGCCGCCTCGAACGGCACCACGGTGCACCTGACCGCCCGGGACGCGGGCTTCGCGCTCGGCACGTGCAAGGTCAAGGTCGCCGCGGACGCCGTCGGCCCGTTCGCCGACCGCTGCACCCTCACCCTGACCGGCGGCGACGGCGGCTCCGAGACCTGGGCCCTGCTGCCGCGCTCCGCGAGCGCCATGGTGGCCGCCCTCAACGGCGTCCGCGCGGAGCCGGTCCCGGTCGGGAGCACCGCGTCCTTCAAGGACGGCGTACTGACCCTCGCCTCCCCCGGCGCCCGCCGAGCGCTCGCCGCCGGCGATCTGATCGACGTCGGCGGCGCCACCTACGCGCTCACCGCGGAGGTCGCCGCGAAGGCGACCGAGCTGCGGCTGACCCACGGCCCGAACGACGCGGCCGTCGCCGTCGGGACCGCCGTCCGCCTCGTCTCGTACGCCCCGGAACTCGTGACGCACGAACGCCCCGGATCAGGGGGCGCGTACGGGTCCCGCTTCGTCACCGCCTCGTTGATCGGCGGCGCGGGCAAGGTCCAGGACGGTACCGCGACCGACGAGGGCGAGGCACGTCCGTCGCGGTGGTGGGGCGACCTGCCGGGCCGCGCGCTGGACTTCGCCGCCACGACCGAGCCGCCCGCCCTGCCCGCCGCGCTCCGCCCGGCCGCCCGGCACTCCGACGACCTCACCGTCGAGGCGTGGCTGAAGCCGAAGGACGGCGACGCGGCGCGCGTCGTCCATGCCAACCTGGGCGCGGAGTCGCAGTACGTGCTCGCTCTCGGTGCGAAGGACGCGGCCGGGCGACGACCGGTGGTCCTCGGCGTCGGCGCGAGCTTCGCGGTGTCCCGGGCCACCGTCGCCGCCGACGAGTGGACCCACGTCGCCGCTGCGTTCGAGCAGTCCTGGGGGCTGCGCTTCGCGGGCGGCGTCCATGCCGACACCCCGCACGCCGACGACCTGAACGTCTCCAAGGACCTCACCCTGGAGGTGTTCCTGCGGACCGCGGAACTCGGCGCCGCCCAGGGCGTGTTGTCCAAGGGCCGCATCGACGACGGGCGGGGAGGACGGGTCCCCTACCAACTCGGCATCGAGGCCGACGGTCGGCTCTTCTTCGCCTTCGAGGACGCCGCCGGCAGCGAGGTGCGGCTGAACTCGGCGAACACCGCGCAGGGCAAGGTCAGGGCCAACGCCGTCCACCGCGTCGGCGTGGTCCGCAAGCTCGGCGAGAGCCGTGAGGAGACGCGCCTGCCCAAGGACCTCAAGGCCGACGACACCGCCGCGTTGGAGAAGGCCGTCACCGCGTTCGTCGATTCCATCGTCGTCCGCCAGTGGTCCGACATCACCTTCTACATCGACGGCGTCGCCGCCGGGAACGTCCGCTACGCGGGCGCGCCCGACCTGGGTCATCCCGGGGCCCTGGAGATCGGTCGGGGCCGCCGCAGCGCCGGCGACCAGCCGTTCACCGGGATCATCGGCGAGGCACGGGTGTGGAACACCGCCCGGGACGCGAAGGAGATCGGCTCGGACCTCCCCGTGACCGACGGTCGGACCTGGGGCGGGCCGACGGTCCGCCCCGAGGGGTTGATCGCCCGCTGGCGGTTCGAGGAGAAGCTGGGCAACCTCGCGGCCGACGACGCCGGCAGCCACCAGGTCCGACTGCACGGCGTGAAGTGGGTGAAGAACCCCGATCCGAAGGGCAGCACCTTCCGCCTGTACCTGAACGGCCGGCCCACGCAGAGCCTCCCGCTGGCCGCCGCCGACGCTCCCGGTCGGGGGTCCTACGGCACGGAGCAGTTCGCCCTGGGCGGGCGGACCGAGGGGAGCACGACGGCGGAGCGGTACCTCGGCGTCCTCGAACAGGTACGGATCTGGCGCGTGGCCCGCGGCGAGGAGCAGATCCTCGACAACCTCTTCGGCCGTCTGATCGGGGACACCGCCGACCTCATCGCCTACTACCCCTTCGACGACGAGTCGACCGAGACGGACGCGACGGCCGTGCTCGACCACGGCCCGCGCGCCCTGGACCTCCCGCTGCCCACGGCCGCCGCGGCCCGCCCGACCCCGCTGATGTCCACCGCGCCGATCTCCTCCGACTCCCCGGAGGTCCGCCCGGTCTTCGCCACCGGGCAGCCCGGCTACGTGCGGACCATCACCGGCACCCCGGCGGTGGGCGAGTACGCCGACCTGCAGCGCAGTCGGCGGGACGGCTCGACGCGCGGCGTGCTGAAGCGCGCCTACTCCTACCTCCAGGACGGCGCCTGGCACCTGGTCACCGGCTACAAGCTCGGTGACCTGAAGTCCGAATGGGTCAGCCAAGTGCAGTTCGACCCGCAGCTCGTGGGCTACATCGAGGGCGCGCCGCCGATTCCGTCGGAGAACCTGGTGGCCACCCGACGGCTCAGTTCCCTGAGCTACATCAACGCCACGTCGGTGGAGTTCCAGCAGGCCGACCAGGTGGTACAGACCCTGTCCTCGGGCGGCGAGAAGAGCGTCGACACCTCGCTGGCCGTGCAGTTCAACAACACGGTGGACAGCGACACCCTCCTGATCCAGGCGCCGCTCGGCATCGGCGTGGCGACCCCGGCCGCCAGCGTCGACGCGGTCGTCACCATCGGCGGCACCTTGGAGGTCTCCAACGCCTGGGGCCACCAGACCGACGTCGCCGAAGGCGTGAACACCGCTCGCTCCACGTCCGTGGGCCTCAGTGGTGGCTGGGAGCCGGACACCGCGAAGGACCAGCTCGATCCGGAGGGCGGTCGGCGCTTCATCGCGGCCAACACGGGCTACGCGCTGGTGCAGTCGGAGACCGCGGACGTGTTCGCGCTGCGGGTCGAGCACAGCGGCGCGGTGGTGGCCTACCGGATGCTGCCGAACCCGGACATCCCCCGGGACTGGAACCTGCTGCCGTTCCCGCTCAATCCCCGCTACGTCAAGCAGGGCACCCTGGACGGCACCGTCGGCTTCACCGCGACGGGCAAGCTCCTCGACCCCGACTACCAGGACGCCTCGGACTACGGCGAGTACAGCTACTACAAGCCCAAGGAGGCCTACGCGCTCAAGCGTCGGATCGCCGAGGACCAGCAGCGGCGCCAGGCGTTCTACGAGGGCGTCTCGACCGGGGACGCCGACCCCGACCCCACCTACAAGCGGGCGGAGGAGCTCCTGAGCCGCTTCACCGGCCCGATCCCGGGCCCCGGCAAGGACCAGGGGGACAAGGACCGGGCGGCCGCCTTCGCCCGCCGCGACCTCGTCAACACCTACGTGTGGTCCGCCGACGGCGGCTTCTTCGCCGAGACCACCGAGACCACCGACGTGGTCACCGAGACCACCACGGGCTCCTACCGGTTCAACGGCACGGCCACCGCGGGCCTCAACACCGGCTTCACCGTCTTCGGCGTCGGCATCGGGGTCCAGGTGGACTCCGCACTCGGGGGCGGCATCAGCCGGACCCGGGCGAAGTCGAAGGAGTCGACCCGCACCTTCGGCCTCAACATCATGGTCGACACCCCCGGAGACATGCAGAAGTACGACGCCGACGCCAACCCCGTCTACAAGGACGGCAAGCCCGTCGAAGTCCCCGGACGGGTCGACGCCTACCGGTTCATGACCTTCTACCTGGACAGCGACAAGAACAACTTCGAGGACTTCTACGGCAAGGTCGTGGACCGGAAGTGGCTGGAGGGCGCGGACCCCAACGCCGCGGCGCTGCGCCAGGCCCGCCAGTCCGAGGCCAAGCCCCCGTGCTGGCGCGTCCTGCACCGGGTGACCTTCGTCAGCCGCAAGCTCCCCCCGGTGACCCCGATCGGCGCGACCAGGCTGGAGAAGGCGATGCGCGCCGCCGACGTCGCCAGCAACTACGAACTGGTCCGCCGCATCGACCCGTTCGTCGATCCTGCGGTGCAGGACCGTACCGAACTGACCCGTCAGGTCCGCACGGCGATCGACGTCCACCTGCCGGAACTGGCCGGCCACACGGACCAGATCACCGATTTCTACGCGGACTTCTACGGCATCGCCTGAGCCGGCCGACCGACGCTCCCCCTCCCCCGGCCCGTCCGCCGGGCACCGCCACCACTGAGCGGGGTGGCAGTTACCCGCCACGTTCACCCCGCGCCCCGCGGCAGGACACACCGTGGTAATGAACCCGTAACCGTGCCCGGCTTTGCCGGAAATGGCGTCGATCCACCGAATCGCACCCCGAAATACTTGCAGTAACCACGCTCCTGAGGTCCCGTTCGGCCGAAATGCGCATCTCGGCTGACGGGGCCTCAGTTGTTGACGGAGCGTCAATTCTGGCGGGCGTGCGCCAATTTCCCTGGCCCTCTGTGCATGTGACCACGTCGATTGTCATGCTTCCGACAGCTTCGTACGGCGGCGCCCAGTCGATCCCCACCCCGACGGGCACGGCTTCCCGTGCGGAGCCGCAGCACCCGTTCCGCCCCCTGCGAGCACTCACCCCAAGTGCCCCGGAACGAGGTGCGACCGCGCACACGCGGTTGGATCGGAAGGAACATCACGTGAAGCGAAAGCTCACTGTCGGAGCCGTACTCTCCGCCTCGGCCCTGCTCGCCGGTGCCATCCAGGTCAGCTCCGGAGCGGCCCAGGCCGCCCCCACCCCCGCTCCCGCTTCCGGCCCCGCACAGCAGCGCGCCGCCGATCTCGCCCGGGCCACGGCCGAGGCGCCCGCCGCGGCCCGCACGCTGGGCCTCGGCAGCACGGAGAAGCTCGTCGCGAAGGACGTCGTCACCGACGCGGACGGCAGCCGCCACGTCCGGTACGAGCGCACCTACAACGGGATGCCCGTGCTCGGCGGCGACCTCGTGGTCCACCAGGACGCCAAGGGGGCCGTGAAGTCGGCCGACAAGGCGGTCCAGGCTCCGATCGCCCCCGCTTCGCTCTCGCCGAAGCTCTCCGCGGGCGAAGCGTCCGCCAAGGCCTCCGGAGCCGTGCAGGCCACCGTCGGCATCACGAAGGACGCCGACGAGCCCGCCCTCTCCTCGGTCGGCCGCGCCGGCACCCCGCGCCTCGTGGTCTGGGCCGCCAGCGGCACCCCGCGCCTGGCGTACGAGACCGTCGTCGAGGGCGTGCGCGCCGACGGCACCCCCAGCCGGCAGCGCGTCGTCACCGACGGGGAGAACGGCGCGGTCCTCTCCACCCACGAGAGCATCCAGACCGCCAACGCCACCGGCAGCGGTAAGGGCGTCTTCGTCGGATCGGTGCCGCTCACCACCAACCAGAGCGGCTCCACCTACCAGTTGAAGGACGCCACGCGCGGCGGCCAGTACACCACCAACCTCGCCAACAAGACCTCGGGCAACGGCACCCTGTACACCGACGCCGACAACGCCTGGGGCACCGGGACCGTGTCCAACGGCCAGTCCGCGGCGGTCGACGCCCAGTACGGCGCCGCGGTCACCTGGGACTTCTACAAGAACACCTTCGGCCGCAGCGGCATACGCAACGACGGGGTCGGCGCCTTCAGCCGGGTCCACTACGGCCGCAACTACGTCAACGCCTTCTGGGACGACGACTGCTTCTGCATGACCTACGGCGACGGCGCGAGCAACACCCACCCGCTCACCGAACTGGACGTCTCCGGCCACGAGATGAGCCACGGCGTCACCTCCAACACCGCCGGCCTGAACTACTCCGGCGAGTCGGGCGGCCTGAACGAGGCCACCTCCGACATCTTCGGCACCGGCGTGGAGTTCTACGCCAACCTCGCCGCCGACAAGGGCGACTACCTCATCGGCGAGCTGATCAACCTCAACGGCAACGGGACGCCGCTGCGCTACATGGACAAGCCCTCCAAGGACGGCGGCTCCGCCGACTCCTGGTCCTCCGGCGTCGGCAACCTCGACGTCCACTACTCCTCGGGCGTCGGCAACCACTTCTTCTACCTGCTCTCCGAGGGCAGCGGCGCCAAGACCATCAACGGCGTCTCCTACAACAGCCCCACCTCCAACGGCGTCGCGCTCACCGGCATCGGCCGGGACAAGGCCCTCAAGATCTGGTACCGCGCGCTCACCGTGCACATGACGTCCACCACCAACTACAAGGGCGCCCGCACCGCCACGCTCAGCGCCGCGGGAGACCTGTACGGCACGACCTCCGCCGAGTACAAGGCCGTGGCCGCCGCCTGGTCCGGAGTCAACGTCAACTGATCCGTACCCGGACGATGACGGGCGCCCCCTCCATGCCATGGAGGGGGCGCCTTCCGATCAGCCGCGCACGTGCAGCCCGAAGCCGGTACGGCCCGTGGGCTCCAGCCCCTCCTTCAGGTGCAGCGAGGGAATCTCGTAGTCACCGAAGTTCTGCCGCCGGAACGCGATCGGCTCGGTCGACTCCAGGGTGAGCAGGCGCTCCTCCCAGGCCTTGGCCACGTCCGGGTACTCCTCGGCGGTCATCCGGTCGACGCCGTACAGCACGAACGGCGGCAACACCTCGATGCCCGGGTAGTAGAGGATGCCGTGCTGGATCGGGAACAGCAGGTCGTCGATGGGGCCGTTGATCCCGCGGGCCGCGTAGTGCGACTCGGGCCCGCCCGTGGTCACGGAGAGCAGGGCCCGCTTGCCCGCGAGGGTGCCTTCGCCGAAGCGCTCGCCGTACTTCGTGGCGCTGTGCTCCCCGACCCCGTACGCGAAGCGGTAGGTGAACACCCGGTCCACCCAACCCTTGAGGATCGCGGGCATCGAGTACCACCACAGCGGGAACTGGAAGACGATCGTGTCCGCCCACAGCAGCTTCTCCTGCTCGGCCAGGACGTCCGTGGTGAGCGTCCCGGCCTCGAACGCCCGGCCCGAGTCCAGGGCGACCTTCAGCGGAGTCGAGGCGTGGGGGCCGTAGTCCTCCGCGTCCACGACCGCCTTCCAGTCCATCGCGTACAGGTCGCTCACCCGCACCTCGTGCCCGGCGGCCTCCAACGTGGACACCGCCAGATCCTTCAACGAGCTGTTGAGCGACTGCCGCTCGGGGTGGGCGTGGACGATCAGGATCTTCACGGGAGCTCCTCGGGAAACGGTTCGGATGCCCTCGATCCTGGCCGCCGCGGCGCCCGGTGTTCAGGGGCGCGCCTTCCGTCGGACGGGACTTCCTGGTATTGGCAGGGCCACCCTCACCTGCTGGGGCGCAGCCATACTGGGGGCATGGACGATCTTGCAGGTTTCCTGCGCACCCGGCGCTCCCGAGTCGCCCCGGCCACCGTCGGCATCCCCGTCGACAGCCGCCGCCGGGTCGCCGGGCTGCGCCGCGAAGAGGTCGCGCACCTGTCCGGAGTCAGCGTCGACTACTACGTGCGCCTGGAGCAGGGCCGCGCGACGCAGCCTTCGGAGCAGGTCCTCGACGCGCTCGCCCGCGTCCTCGGCCTCGACGAGACCGAACGCGGACACCTCGACCGGCTCGCCCGGCAGCCCCGCCGGCGACCGAAGACGCCGAGCGGCCGGCTGCGGCCGGAGCTGCTGCGCGTCCTGGACCTGGTCACCGACGCACCCGCGCTGATCATGAACCACCGGCTGGACGCGCTCGCCGGGAACCGTCTGGCCCGCCTCCTTTTCGGCCGGCCGATGCCCGGCCTGAACATCGCCCGGCACGTGTTCCTGGAGGAGGCCGAGCGCGGCCTCTTCGCGGAGTGGGACGACTGCACGCTCGATGTGGTCGGGCACCTGCGCCTGGCGGCCGGCACCTACCCCGATGACCCCCGCCTGGCCTCGCTCATCGGCGAGCTGGCGATGGGCAGCGAGCGCTTCCGCCACCTCTGGGCCCGCGCGGACGTGCGCGCCCGCACGCACGGGCGCAAGACGTACCGGCACCCGCTGGTGGGACTGCTGGAACTGCACCAGGAGAACTTCGCGCTGCCGGACCCGACGGGCACGGAACTGCTGGTGATGTCCGCGGCCCCCGGCACCCCGACCGCGGACGGGCTGCGCCTGCTCGCCAGCCTGTGCGGCGAAGCCGGCGCAGCACCGGATCCCGAAGCGGCCGGCGCCCCCCTGGGGAGTGTCTGACGCGCGGCTACGGCGTCTGCCAATAGTCGGCCCAGGCCCGGGCCGCGGCCACCGTGCGCTCCAGGCCGGTCGTTCCGTACGCCTGCCAGGCCTCCCAGGACCGGGCGTCCGCCTCGGCCAGGACCACGACGGCCTCGCGGGGCGCCCGGGCGAAGGCGGGGACGCGCGCGCACCAGCTCGCGGCCTGTGCGGGAGTCTGCCGGCCGTCCAGGACCAGCCGTTGACCCCACAGGACCGCGTCCACCCACCCGGGGCCGCGGGCCGCCCACGCCCAGTCGATCAGCCACGTCCGGTCGGCCCCCGGCAGGAAGTTGGTCGCCGCCGGATCCCCGTGCACGAGCCCGTCGCCGATCAGGAGCGGCTCGTCGGCCGGGTCGCAGTACTCCTTCCACCGCTCCCACGCCGCCGGCAACCCGGCCCCGGGCGGCGCGGCCGTCGTGCTCAACTCCCGCAGGACCGCGGTGACGGCCTCCAGCTGGCGGCCGGCCTCGGCGTCGAAGTCGACCCATGGCGACGTGCTCGTGATCCCCGCGAACCCCAGGACCGTCCAACCGCTCACCGAGATCCGCCAGAGCAGACGCGGTGCGAAGGCGGGCAGGAAGGGCGCGACCCGGCTCTCCACGTCCAGCTCCGCCGTCCGCTCGTGGCCTTCGGGCAGCCCCTTGACGAAGACGTGCCCGCGACCGGGTACGGACAGCAGGGCCGCGAAGCCCGCGCTGCTCCCGTGGACCATGTCGGTCGCGGAACCGCCCGCTCCGACCCGGTCGGCGACGGCGTGCCGTACGAACTCGGGCAGTTCTCCGTAGGAGCGCGGGGCGACACGCACGGCCATCCACCTCTGGGGGTGCTGCGGCTCGTTCGACGGGAACGGCAGGTCCTTCTCCGGCCGCCTCAGGCTACCGGGCCCGCCGAGCGGGCCGGGCCCGAACCCGCGAACTCCGGGCCGAAGGAGACGGCCTACTCTCCGCCGCTGGACCCCCTGGGGCCGCGGCGCCGCCGCTTCGCCGAGCGTCGCACCAGAGCGCCTGCGGCGAGCGTCACGGTGGCCACCGTGCGGGCCCAGCGGGGCCCGCCCCGCTCGGCCCAGAGCACGCACGCGCACCCGCCGACCGCAAGCACCAGGATCCCCACCAACACCAGAGCGATCATTCTTCCTACCTCCCCGCGCATTCGGTCGCGCCCACCGGTTCCGCGCGCGGCCTTGCTGATCGGTCCCGGCCGGTTCCGGGGGACAGCCGTCCTTCCGGTGACCGCGGGTCACCCGGCCGGACGTCCGACCGTACGGCGTCGGTGCTCGCCGCGCAGCACCCGGGCGGCCGCCGCGGCGTCGTAGGCCCCGCAGGCGGTGCCCGCCCAGATGGACGACTGGCGGGGCAGCGCGTAGTACGGCACGAGCAGGGTCACCGGGCGGTCGCGCTCGTCGCGGACGGTCCACAGGGCGGGCAGTACGTCGGGGGCCTCGCCCGCGACGAGGGCGAGGCGGCACGGCTCGCACGCGGGGCGGCGCGCTGCGGCGGCCTCCCGCGCGACCACCCGCCGCCCCTTGCGGACACCGCGGTCGCGCGGCGGTTCGGCGGCGGCGCCGTGCAGGGGGTTGTAGAAGCAGCGCGGCCGTGGCACGGGCGGGCGTTGCCCCAGGTGCCGGGCGCGGGCGGCGACGAAGAGTTCGACCGCCCGGTCCGCGAGCACCACGCAGGCCGCCAGGTCCGGCAGGTCCTGCGCCTCGTCCAGCAGTTTGCCGGCCGCCTGGTAGGCCTCCGTGGCGGCCAGGTAGTCCCGTCGCACCGCGCTCTGTCCGGGGTCCGGGGTGAACTCCGTGCGCGGGTCCGCCAGTAGCTCGCCCACGCGCGTGACGTGCTCGGCGGCGGCCGGGGCGAGCTGCGCGCGCAGCGCCTCCCACTCCGCCCGGACCCTCTTCTCCCGCTCGCGCGAGCGGGACCGGCCGGACGGCTGCGGGTGCACGGGAGCGTCCGGTAGCCGCCCGCGCAGCCAGCGGAGATCCGGTATCCCGGCCAGGACCGCGCGCAGCGGATTCGGTACCCGGTACTTCCCCACGGATCCCCCTCCGCAGCCCACGATCGGTGTTCCACCCTAGTCGGTTGCCGCGCGTCGCCGGGCGGCGCCGGCTCCTTCGCCGAGGGTCACTCGGGGGGCGGCCCGTAGCGCCGCGCCAGGGCGCGGGCGGCGCGGGCGACGGCGTCGCGCAGCTCCGGGGGGTCGAGGACCTCCGCCTCCGCACCGAGCCCGAGCAGGTCGCCGACCGCCACGGCGGTGGTCTCCACGGACAGCCGGACCTCCACCCAGCCCTCCTGGTCGGGCGGCCCGGCCCCTTCGAGGGCGCGCCGGCCGGCCGCGCCGAGCCGCATGGGCAGCAGCCGCGCGGCGTCCGGCGAGATCCGCAGCCGGGCCGTGTCGTGGTGCAGCGCGGCCTCCATCCGCCGGGACGAGTGCTCCCAGTAGGGCGCCAGGGCGAAGCCGGTGGGTCGCTCGAAGGTTTCCGCCAGGCCCTCCACCGCCAGGAACCGCGCGACCCGGTAGGTCCGTACGGAGTCCTCCCCCAGCGCCACCACGTACCAGATGCCCGCTTTGAGGACCAGGCCCAGGGGGTGCAGGTCCCGGTGCACCTCACCGCGCCAGCGTCGGTAGTGGGTGCGCACCGCGCGCTGTTCCCACACGGCGCGGGCGAGGGCCGCCAGGTGGGGCACCGGGTCGGCGTCGCGGAACCAGGCCGGGGCGTCCAGGTGGAAGCGGTCCTGGACGCGCCGGGCCCGGTCGGCCAGGGCGGCGGGCAGCGCGGCCTGGAGCTTGAGCTGGGCGGTCGCCAACTCCGCGCCCAGGCCCAGGTCGTTCGCCGGGCCGGGGGCTCCGGCGAGGAAGAGCGACCCGGCCTCGGCGTCGGTGAGCCCCGTCAGCCGGGTCCGGTAGCCGTCCATCAGGCGGAACCCGCCGGCCGGTCCGCGCTCGGCCAGGACCGGGACGCCCGAGGCGGCGAGCGCCTCGACGTCGCGGTAGACGGTGCGGACGGACACCTCCAGTGCGGTGGCCAGTTCGGGGGCCGTCATCAGGCCGCGGTTCTGGAGCAGCAGGAGCAGGGACAGAAGCCGGTCGGCGCGCATGGGGCCATTGTCGCGCCGTACCTGACAAGAGGTGTCAGGTACGGCGGCCAGGCTGTTCACCTACCGCGCGGGGCAGACCGCGCGGCCGGACCAGAGGACGACCATGCCCGTGCAGACCACCGGCCACTTCACCGCCGCCGATTGGGCGGAGCACCCGATCGGTGCGGGAGGCACGCACCCCACGCTCGCCCGCGCCGGCGTCGTCAACACCTTCACCGGCGGCATCGAGGCCGCGGACACCACCTGCGACTACACGATCGCGTACGTGAGCGCGACGACCGGTACGTTCGCCGGAATGGAGGTGCTGCGGGGCAGTCTCGACGGCCGCAAGGGCGGCTTCGCCGTCGAGGAGCGCGGCTCCTTCGACGCCGACGGCACCGTGCACTGCACCTTCGAGGTCGTGCCGGGCTCGGGCACCGGCGAGTTGGCCGGGCTGCGCGGGACGGGCGGCTTCACCGCGCGGCACGGCGAGCCGTCGGTCGCGTACACCTTCGACTACGACCTCGACTGAGCCCGGGCCCGTGGGCGGCGGGGCGGAAGGACCTCGCCCACGGGCCCTCCGTCACCGCGGCCCGGCGGGGTGCGGGTCGACCAGGGCGTGCAGGCCGGACACGGCGGCGCCGCGCAGGCGCTTGGCCTCGATCGTCCCCATGCCGACGTGCAGGGCGCTCGCGCCGTGGGCGTAGGCGTCCTCGATCGGCAGGTAGTAGGTGAGGTTGAAGTACAGGTGGGGCGCGGGGTGGCGGCGGTCGTGGGCCGCCGCGCGGACCCACGTCGTGCTCCCGTAGTGGTAGTAGAGGCAGAAACCGATCATCCGGTCTCCGTCGTAGGCCGCGACCACCCGCGCTTCGCTGCCCATCGCCGCGGCCTGCCTCTCCAGCAGGGCGGTCATGGCGTCCACGCCGTCGCGGTCGTGCCCGTGGTCCTGCTGGTGTCCGGCGAGGAGGAACGCGGCGTCCTCGACGCAGTCCGCGAGGAGTTGTCGGCGTACGTCGAGGCCGGACGCGGCGAAGTCGCGGCGTTCGCCGCGGATCGCGGCCCGGCGCTTGCGGCGCAGGGAGGCGACGTAGTCGTCGATGCCCGTGCCGGGGAGGGGGATGAGGGCGTCGTCCTCCAGGTGGAGGGCGGGGTCCGGGTACAGGGGCGCGAGCAGGGCGGTGGCCGGGGCGGTGAGGTAGGGCCACCAGTGCGTGGTGCCGTGGTCCTCGGCGAAACGGCGTACGGCGTCCCGCAGATGGATGAGGCAGAGGTCCCGGCGGTCGGGGTCGAGGCCGGGGGCGGTCAGCGGCGTGTTGTGGTAGCCGCGGCGCGCCCCGGCGATCACGCGGGGCCCCAGGTGCGGGGGCAGCACGGCCCGGGGCTGGTAGCTGTCGTTCGGTTCCTCGTGCACGAAGGAGAACGGGGCGGCGGCGAGCAGGGCGCCCGCCGGGTCGCGTACGAGCGCGTACGCACGGGTGGCGGTGGGGTCCTTCTCCTCCCCGGCGAGCCATCGGTGGGAGAGGTAGAGACCCGCGGGGCGGGCCAGGTGCTCCCACTCGGCGGCGGGGACCTCGTGGATGGACTCGATGGTGCTCGCGATCAACTCTGGTTCCTCCGGCGGTGGCGGTGGGTGGCCCTGAGGGCGGGCGCGGCAAGTGCGCCGATCAGGCAGGCGGCGGCTTCGACTCCCCACGGGTAGAGGGGGCCGGTCTCCAGGAGCAGGGTGAACAGGGCCGGAGCGGCGACCATGCCGGCGGCCCAGGAGAACTGGTACAGGCCCTGCGTGAAGCCTCCGGCCGCCTGCGGGGTGAGGCTCACCGACAGTTCGCTCAGGGCCGGGCCGAGGAGGATCTCGGCCACGCTGAAGAGGGTGATCGCAGCGATGAGGGCCACCCAGGCGACGGCGGCGGCACGCGGCAGCGCCGGTAGCGCGAACACCGCCATCGCGACCGTCAGGATCAGGTATCCGGCGGCGACCGCGCGGCGGGGTTCCTTGGGCGCCACGTGTGCGGTGACCACCGTCGAACACGCGGAGACGATCACGGTGTTGATGACGAAGAGCATGCTCGCCGCCGAGGCGGGGAGCCCGAGGGCGCGGGTGGTGTAGACGGCGACGAGGACGGCGAGGACGGCCTGCGCGAGGACGTAGGGGAGGTTGACCGCCACGAGGAGGAGGTAGCGGCGGGTGTCGTCGGACCGGGTCGCCGGCGCGCTCGGCGACGCGGCCTCCCGTTCGGGCGGGGTGGTGGGGAGGGCCGCGAAGCAGGCGGCGGCCAGCAGGTAGGTGGCGGCGTCGACGGCGATCATCCAGCGCAGCGAGCCGTTCCCGAACACGGTCAGGGCGCCCGCGGCGGCGGCGGACCCCGCCGCGAGCCCGATGTTGCGCAGCGAACCGGTGAACGCGAACCAGGCACGGCGTTCCTCGGCCCGGGTGACGTGCGTGATCAGGGTGCGCTGGGCGGTGAAGTACATGTTGATGCCGGCCTGGACGAGCACGTACACGGCGGCGATGTGCCACGGGTCGCGGGCGAGCAGGAACAGGGCGAACCCGGCGGCGGAGAGGAGGTTCGCCCACACCACCACGCGCCGGGGCCCGACACGGTCCATGAGGCGTCCGGCGAGGAAGGTGACCGGCAGGGCCAGCGCCTGACCGACCGTCATGGCCGCGCCCACCCGCGCCAGGGGCACTCCCAGGACCTCGGTGAAGTACAGCAGTCCCAGCGGCAGGAGCATGCCGTTGCCGACGGAGTCGATCAGGTTGCCGGTGACGAAGAGGCCGTGACCGCGCAGTGCGGGCAGGCCGAGGCGGTCCGCCGCGGAGCGCGGGCGGCGGGTTCCGGTGGGCGCGCTCACCGCTTCAGCAGCGAGGTGATCTTGCCCAGGACGTCGGCCGCGGGGAAGCCGGTCGTCTCGTGCAGCTCCGTCAAGGACTTCACCGTCCGGTCCTCCTCGCCCTCGGCGAGGGTGATCACGACGATGTCCCCGTGGGAGGCCCCGTCGATCACCAGCTCGTGCGCGGTGACCACGCTGACGCGCCGGCGCAGCTCCGCCACCAGCTCCGGCGCGATGCCGTCCCCGGCGAGGAACTCGATCGCCCAGCCCACCCGTGGCACCGCGCCCGCGGTGAGGGGGAGGCCGCGGGCCATCCGGGCGAGGGAGGCGAAGGTGTTGGTGGCGGACGCGGCGCACGAGAGGGTGGTGGCGCCGCCGATGCGCGGGTTGACCTCCAGGACCACGAACCGGCCGCCGGTGTAGATCATGTCGACGTTCACCGATCCGTACACCCCCAGGTCCGCGCAGAAGTCGACCAGGGTGCGGGCCACTTCGGCGAAGGCAGCGTCCGCTCGCGCGCGGGGGCCGCACCAGCGCAGGTCCGCGAAGGTGAACACCGGCTCCGGCCCGGCCCGTCCGGTCCAGCACGGAGGGAGGACCTGGTAGGAGCCCGGACGCCCGACGATGTCCACGCTGCACAGATCGCCCACGACGACTTCTTCCACCACCGTGGACACCGCCCCGGGACCCGGTGCGCGGTGGGCGTCGAGGTGGGCGTCGAGGTCGGCGGGCGTGTGCAGGGTGCGGATGCCCATGCTGGTCGAGTCCCATACGGGCTTCGACATCAGCGGGTATCCCGTCTCCTCGGCCAGCGCGCGCAGCGCGTCCCGGTAGCCGGGCACCGCGAGGCCCCGCCCCGCCAGCAGGTCGGACTCGACGCGGAACCCGTCGGGCACCGCCAGCCCGGCCCGCCTGCACCGTTGCTTGGTCTCCCACTTGTCCACCAGCAGCATCGTCGCCGCGAGCGGGGTCATGACCGTGGGGATGCCGGCGGCGTCCAGGAACGCCTTGGTCGCGGCGTCGCGCAGCGCGTTCTCGCAGGGCAGCGAGATCGACACCGCGGCGTCCGCTCCCCAGCCGGCGACCGCGTCCGCCAGTTCCCGTGGCGTCACCCCGCGGTCGAGCCGTTGCCGGTGGCCGGGGAAGTCTTCGTCACCGGCGGCGCCGCTGGTGTGGAACAGCCCGGATTCGATCCCGTCGTCGGCGAGCGCGCGTACGGCCCGCTGGATGTAGGGGTCTGCGCGCTGGATGCGTACGGACCGGAGGAAGGCGATCTTCCGCACCTGGGTCAGCCCACTTCCACTCGGGACCGGGCGGCCGCCCGGCCGGCCAGCCCGCGCGCCGCGTCGGCCGTCTCCGCACGGGCCACCACGTGCCCGATGCGGCACATCGAATCCGTGGGCTCGGGCACCACCGCCCCGGGCCGCAGGTGTACTTCGCCGTGCGTACCGGGCAGGTTCGCGATGACCGCCCGCCGCAGGACCCCGCCGCGCTCCGGCAGCAGGAAGCGGATCGACGCCGCGTCCGTACGGGAGGGGACGGTGTCGGGCAGCAGGCCGAGCACGGCCTGGAGGTGGGCCACCGCCTCGCTCACGCCCGTCGCGGCCTCGACGACCTCGCACAGGTTGTCCCCCGGCAGGCGGGCGCCGGTCTCGATCACGTACGGCGTGTCCGAGTCCGGTGGGATCTTCACCTCCGTGTGCGCGATCCCGTCGCGGACGCCCACGGCGAGCGCCGCCCGCGCGGCGGTGTGCTGCACCTTCCTGACCAGCGGCGCGGACAGGCCGGAAGGGCAGGTGTGCCCGGTCTCGATGCGGTACCGGCCCCTGGTGGTGTCCTTGGCGACGACGGGCAGCGGGTAGGCCACCCCGTCGGCGACCACCGTGTCGCAGGAGTACTCGTCCCCGGGGACGTACTCCTGGATCAGGGCCCGCGCGTCGAGCTCCAGGCCGTGCGGCTGGGCGTGCGTGTACTGGCGGGCCGCGCGGACGGCCTCGGCGAGCTGGTCCGGGCCGTCGACCACGGACACGCCCCAGGAACCGCCCTGCTCGGCGGGCTTGACGACCAGGGGCCAGCCCAACTCCCGCTCCAGTGCCACCCGGTGGGCTTCGGCGCCGTCGTGCGCGACCGCCCAGCGGGGGGCGGGGATCCCGGCGGCCGCGAACGCCTCGCCCATCAGGACCTTGTTGCGGGCCGCGCGGGCGAGCCGGGGGTCGTTGCCGGGCAGGCCCAGCCGTTCGGCGAGCAGCGCGGCGAGCGGGGTGAAGAGCTCGAAGCAGGGGGCGACACCGGCGATGGCGTGCTGCCGGCAGAAGGCCTCCATGTCCGCCAGCGCCTTCGAAGTATCGGTCAGGTCCGTCGCGCAGAGCCCGGCGAGGGCGGCCCGCAGCCACTGCGGGTAGCCGTCGTGGACGTCCTGGTGGGTGGCCGCGTACAGGCGCACTCCCAGGCGTTCGGCGGCCTCGACGAGGAAGCGCCCCGCGTTCCCCATCGGCTCGATGACCAGCACTCCCGGCCCGTGCGGACCCGTCCCGTTTTCCATTCCTCCAGCAAAGCCGTGGGCCGGGCGCGGCGGCTATGGGCCTGACAGACGAAATCAACTCGCCGCACGGCACCACCATTTGGAGCAATACACAATGAACTGGTCAGTAGGTGGACGGTATTTGGTGCTCCCACCCGATGGGCCCCGAAGGGCGCCCCGTGGTCCGATCACCAGGCTGGGTGAACCCGCGCCCGGACCCGTCCCGGAAGGCAACACCGTGACCAGCAGGCTGCACCAAGAGCTCGCCGACCACATCGAACAGGGCGTCATTCCGCCCTACCAGTACTCGTACCCGCCCCGCTCCACCTACCGCCCGCTCCCCGAGGGCAAATGGACCGTCCCCGACATCTGGGCCGCGGACCTCGCCAACTACCAGGTTCCCGAGCTCAACCTCTACCTGCACGTACCCTTCTGCGACCGCAAATGCGGGTTCTGCAACCTGTACACCATCATCAGCACGGACGAGGACGTCTACGACGCCTACACCGACGCGCTCTGTACGCAGATCCGCGATCACGCGGAGATCATCCAGGCCCGCCGGCTGCGCACCATCTACATCGGCGGCGGGACCCCCGCCCTGCTGCGGCCCCGCCACTTCGAGCAGATATTCGCCACCATCGGCGAGATCTACCCCAACTGGCGCTCCACGGCGGAGGAGATCGCCGTGGAGGCCACCCCGTCGTCGATCGCCGACGCTCCCGACGAGTTCAAGGCCCTCATCGACATGGGCCTCACCCGCGCCAACGTCGGCATCCAGTCCCTCGTCCCGCGCGAGATCCGCGAGGCCGGCCGCGGCGGGGAGGACGAGGACGTCATCCGCCGCGCCATCCGCACGGCCCAGGACCTGGGCCTGCCGGACCTGTCCACCGACCTGATCATGGGCTTCGCGGGGCAGACCCCCGAGACCTGGCGCCAGAGCGTGGACGAGCTGGCCGCGCTCCAACCCACCACCATCAGCACGTACTTCCTCACGGTGCGGCCGGACGCCTGGTTCTCCAGGACGGGCGCCTACCAGTACATGTGGCAGCCCGAGCTGTACGAGCGCTACGACTACGCGCGCCAGGTCTTCCTCGACCACGGTTACGTCCAGGAGGGCTCCGTGCGCTACAAGAAGCCCGGCCGCGGGGGCTACGCGCAGAAGGTGCTCACCTTCCACGGCGTGCCGCTGCTCGGCCTCGGCGTCGGCGCCCGCTCCTACACCAGCGTGCTCGACTACATGTGCGGCAGCGTGAAGCCGTCGGCGGCCGAGGTGGCCGACTACATCACGAAGGCCAAGAACCACGAACTCGCCCCCGTCACCGGCTTCGAGCTGACCGCCGAGGAGATCGTCCGCAAGCGCCTCGTCCTCGACACCTTCGACCTCGACCTCGGCGAGCTCGACCGCTTCGGCTACCAGGGGCACGCCGCCGAGTTCGAGCCCATCCTGGAGGCCGCCGAGTCCAACGGGCTGATCCACCGCCTCGGCCGGCGCGTCCAGCTGACCTCCAAGGGCTTCAAGTACCGCGACGTGCTGTCCTGGATGTTCTACTCCGGGTCCGTCAAGGACCTCGACCGCGAGTACTACGAGCGGCTGCACGCGGCCAACAGGCGCGCGCAGAAGAACATGGGGGCGACTCCGGTCCGGATCACCGGAATCGACCTGCGCGAGCGCGAGGGGGTCGCGTGAGCGGTCTGTACGTCGCGGCGGGCGGCGGAGGGGATCCCGTCGGGACCCTCGTCGCCGCCCGCGCCCTCGCGGCGGACCCGGCCGGACCGGCCGACCCGCCGCTGATCGCCACGTACGCGTGGGAGCGCCCCGAGGTCGACCCGACCTCCAGCCCGCTCGGCGCGGCGGATTTCGACGGGCTCGTGCAGGAAGCCGGAAGCGGCCGGGGTGACGGCTTCGCGGCCTTCACCCCGGCCACCCGGGCCCGCCCGCCCGCCGGGTCGACCATGCCCGCCCTCGCGCGGGACCTGCCCGCCCGGCTGCTGCTCCTCGACCCCGGCCGGGGCCTCGCCGCCCTGGCCCGGCAGATCGCGTCCATGGCCGAAGCGGCGGGCGGTCGGATCCACGTCGTCGACATCGGCGGCGACGTCCTGACCCACGGCGACGAGCCCGGGCTGTGCAGCCCGTTCGGTGACGCCCTCACCCTCGCCGCCTGCCACCTCACGGGGCTCCCCACCACCGTGCACGTCGCGGGGCCCGGCCTCGACGGGGAGATCGGCGAAGGGGTCCTCCTCGAACGCCTCGCCGCGAGCCCGCCCCTCGTCCCCGACCGGGACGCGACGACGGCGGCCGCCCGCGCACTGGCCTGGCACCCCTCCGAGGCGTCCGCGCTGTGGGCCGCCGCCCTCCACGGCGTCCGCGGCACCGTGCGCACCGTCAACCACGTCATCGCGCTCACGGACGCCTCCCCGCGGCTCTACCCCTTGCCGCTCCAGGAGGCCATCGCCCACAACCCCGTGGCCCGGGCCCTCGTCGAGGAGCGCCCGGCGACCCTGGCAGCCGCCGCCGACGTCTCCCACCGGCTCACCGGCATTCCCGGGCTGGAGAGCGAACGCGCCGGAACCCCCCGGCGGGAGCCGCCCGCCGGGGGGACCGCCCTCCTCGACCGGGACGGGGCCGTGCGGACGCTGCGCGCGGCGGCCGACGGAGCCGAGCACGTCACCCTCCGCTACGCCGCCCGCACCCTGGGCCTGACCTGGTCGGACATCCCGGCCCTACGGGCCCTCCTCACCACGGACACCCCGCTCCTGCGGCTCGGCTGACGGGGCCGGCCGGCGTCCCGGGCCGGCCGGGACCGCGTCGAGCCCGGCCGGCCGTCACGAGGTGGGGAACGGCAGGCGGGGCGAGGGCGTCGTACCGGCTGCTGGGGCAGGGGCGGGGGCGGCGCATGAGGCCGGTCCGGGTGCGAGGACGAGCACGGAGTCCCGCGGCCCGAAGCAGACCTCCGCCCGCTTGTCGGGGTTGATGCACAAGCCGTGCGCGGGGCCGTCCGGGCCGTCCGGCTGGAGCCGGTAGCCGATGACGCAGTGCCCGCGGCGGCGCCCCGCCTCCACCACCGTGGCGTAGCCGACGGGGCGTCCGGTCACGACGTAGTCGGCGGCGGGCCTCAGGTGGAGGGTGTCGCCGGTGGACGCGAGCAGGCTGTCGAAGACCGCTCCGAGGCTTCCGTCCTCGGCGATCTGGGTCATCAGCAGGCTGATCAGGCGGCTGCCGACGATGAAGTCGGCGCCCTCGCGGGCGGGTGCCAGCAGGCGGTTGCGGTCGTCGGCCATCTCGGTCACCACGGCCAGTTCCCGGCCCGCCGCCCGCTCCAGGGCCCGCAGGTGCAGCAGCGTGACCAGGGTCCGATCATCGCCGCCGAGGGGCGGGCCGCCCGCCTCCGGGCCGTCGTACCCCAGGACCACGGCCCGGTCGAAGCCCAGTGGGTCGATCGCCGCCAGTACGTCCGGGTCGCTCACGTCGCCGTCGAGGACGGTGACCGGCATCCGCCGCCCGGGCGTCCGGGCGCAGCGGTCCGCGTCCTTCAGGTGCTCCTCGCCCTCCGCCATCACCACCAGCACGGAGCCGTCGGGCACGCCCGCGTCGAGCTGCTCGATGATGCGGGGGGCGCGGGGGTTCCAGCCGAGCATCAGGAAGCGTTCCGGGGAGGGCCGCGAGGGCGGCGCCGTGACGACCGCCCGGTCGTCGACGGGCAGCGGCCGGTCCGTCGGGACGGCCGTGTCGTCGTCCTCGGTGATCACCACGATCCGGTCCCGCACGCCGAGGACGCTCGCCGAGGGCGGGTTGAGCTCCACCCGGCCGTCGGCGCGCAGCAGGCCGATCGCGCTGGAGTCGGCGTACGCGAACAGGAGGTCGCCGAAGGTGCTGCCGGCGAGGTGGCCGGCGGGCACGGTGTAGATCTCGTCCCCGTCGAAGCCGAGCAGGGCCCGGTAGACGAGCGAGAGCCCGGGCTCGCAGGAGGTCCTCGCGATCAGCCGGGCGGTGATGTCCTCGATGTTCAGTACGTGCCCCAGCGGTCCGGCGGCCAGGTCCGCGGCCCGCTTGTGCCGCCCGTCGCGGACGGCCGCGACCACGCCGGGCCGGGCGGGCGCGCCGAGTCCGCGGACCGCGGCCTCCAAGGCGAGCAGGGTCTTCACCACGTGGGCGTCGCCCCCCTCTCCTTCGTGGGTCAGGACCAGCACGGCGCGGGCCGTCCCGGGTGCGACGAGCGACACGAGGGCGGGGTCGGTGGTCGTCCCGCTGCGGCAGATCAGCCGGGTCCGGCCCAGCCGTCCGACGGCGTCGGTGATCTCGTCCTCCATCTGCGCCTTGTCCTTGGGGCCGAGGACGGCGAGGGCCGCCCGGCGCTGGTTGGCGTTGGCCGTGATCAGCTCGGACACGATCGGGAAGACCTGGTCGGACCAGCCGAGCAGGACCGTGTGCCCGGACTCCAGGACGGTGGAGCGGCCCCGCCGCAGCGCGAGGACCTTGTCGTTGAGACCGGTGGTGATGAGGCTGACGAGGGTGGAGACGAAGAGCAGCGCGACGAGGGCCAGCACCACCGAGAGCACCACGTACAGGGGACTACCGACGGCGCCGCCGAGCTTGAGGGTCTGGCCGACGCTCACCCAGACGGCCAGGGCCCGGCCGGAGGAGGTGGTCGGGCCGTGGTCGTCCGCCCAGACCAGGGCCGCGCTGGCCGGTACGACGATGGCCGTGCACATCAGTACGAGCCAGCCGATCAGCACCGCCGTGCCGCGGGCCACCATGGTGTCGAACCAGTAGCGCGTGCGCGCCCAGGCGGGTGCGTTCCGTCCTGCTGGGTCTGTGGGCCTGCGTCCTGACAACCGGCGTTCCTCGGTGGGATGGCGCGGCGGGTGCCCGCCGTGCCGCGGACCGCCCGGCACCGACGGATGGGTGCACGTGACACCTTAACGGCGCGTCACGGTAGGGAAACGGCATAGCGGTTAAACCCATCCGCAGCATGACGAAGGGGACTCGTTTTCGGATTCGGGGCCGATCCGGGAGCGGTGCGGGAGCGGTTCGGAGCCGAGCCGGGTCCGTCCCGCGGACTTACGCGCGCGGCGCGGCCGGTCCGGGGCCGGCGCCGGCGCCGTCGTCCATCAGGCGCCGCCGGACCTGGTCCTCCTGGGCGAGTCGGCGCAGCAGCTCGAACACCGGAGCGCAGATCGCGAAGACGATCACCGCCCGCTCGGCCAGGGCCACCGGGTCCTCCAGGACCGCCGCGCGTTCCAGGTCCAGTCGGGCCACCCCCTCGGCCAGCCGTGCGTAGGCCGCGAGCTCGCCCGGGCCGTACTGCGCGTCCAGCCGCCGCAGCTCCCGCAGGGCGGTCGTCAGCCCCCGCACGTGCGGTGAGGTGTCGGGGGCCTGCCAGTCCAGGGCCGTGAGCAGCTCGGTCACCTCCGCAGCGGCGGCCGGGGTGGCGCCGTCGTCCTCGGGCCCCGCGCCGCCCTGGGCGGCCACGGGCACCGGGAGGGCGTAGCTGACCGCTCCGAGGGCGCCCTCGGAGGTGTCGGCCTGGTCCACGGCCCCCAGC
This sequence comes from Streptomyces sp. NPDC098789, assembly GCF_044759975.1. Classification (NCBI taxonomy): domain Bacteria; kingdom Bacillati; phylum Actinomycetota; class Actinomycetes; order Kitasatosporales; family Streptomycetaceae; genus Streptomyces; species Streptomyces sp. NPDC098789. Next base: position 160,895 of record NZ_JBIWAJ010000010.1, on the reverse strand, counting down.
ACGTCCCGGGTGGCGGCGATGGACAGGCCGCCGAGCGTGGTCAGCGCCTTGATCAACCGCAGCCGCTGCGCGTGCTCGTCCCCGTACTCGGAGATGGTCGCGGAAGTGGCCCGGCCCGCCGGCAACAGGCCTTGGCGCAGGAAGTACTTGATGCTGGCGACGGGTACGCCGGTCCGCCGGCTGAGCTCGGAGATCTTCATGCGGCTTCCCTGCTGGTCACTCGGTCCGGCTCGCGCCGTCGGCGATTGGACACCGCAACAAGATACTGCCAGTATCCACCATCTGGATACCTTCAGTATCCAGCCTCAGGAACGCAGTCGTACCGGAGAATCGATGCCTCAGCCCAATCCCCCCTCCGTGCTCCGCCGACCCCGGTTGTGGATCGGTACGGGACTCATCGCCGCAGTGGTCTCCATGATGTTCGCGCTGCTCTACGTCGGCGGCAACGTCAACCCCAGGGGCAACCTGCGCGATCTGCCCGTGGCCCTGGTCAACGGGGACCGCGGCGCTGACGCCGGCGGCCGGCACCTCGACCTGGGCGATCAGGCCGTCGCGGGGATCCGCAAGGCCGCCGAGGGCGACCGGAGCATCGACTGGCAGGTCGTCAGCCGTGCGGAGGCCGACAAGCGCCTGGGCAGCGGCAAGGTCTTCGGCGCCCTCGTCATACCCGAGGACTTCTCCGCGACGGTGGCCGCGCTCGGCTCCCCCCAGCCCGCGGCCCAGGGCAAGGCCGCCCCGCCGACCATGACCGTGCTGACCAACCAGGCAGCCGGCAGCATCGGCTCCTCGATGTCCTCCCAGGCAGCCCAGAAGGCCGCCCACGCCGCCTCCGCCTCGATCGGCCAGGAGCTCCTCAAGCAGGCCGGAGCCCAGAAGACCGCGCTCCCCACGGCCGCCCAGCTGAAGCTGGCCGACCCGGTGACCGTGGCCGTCGCCGACGGCCACCCCCTCGGGGCGCGCAGCGCCATGGGCCTGAGCGCCTTCTACTACGCGCTGGTCCTGGTCGTCTGCGGCATGCTCGGCGCCAACCTGGTCAACTCCCAGGTCGACACCGCGCTCGGTTACCTGCACACCGACTACGGCCCCATCCGCAAGCGCGAACCCGTGCAGCACACCAGCCGCGTGCGCACCCTGGCCATCGGCATGGCGCTGATGCTCGGCATGGCCGTGGTCATGGGCACCTTGGTCGAGGTCGCGACCGTCGGCATCCTCGACATGGACGCCTCCCACCTCGGCCTGCTGTGGCTCTACTCGGTCGCCACCATCGCGGTCGTCGGCCTGGGCAGCCTGGCCCTCTTCGCCGCCTTCGGCACCCCGGGCATGCTGCTGGCCACCATCGTCTTCGTCGCGATGGCCGTTCCTTCCTCCGGCGCCACCGTGCCGCTCCAGGCGCTGCCCGGCTTCTTCCGCGCCCTCGCCGAGTTCGAGCCGTTGCGCCAGATCACCGAGGGCCTGCGCTCCCTGCTCTACTACGGCGCCCAGGCCGACGCCGGTCTGACCCGGGCGTGGACCTCGATGGGCGTCGCCCTATTCGCCGCCCTGGTCTTCGGCTTCGCGGTCACCCGCCTCTACGACCGCCGGGGGCTGCACCGCATCCCGCACCCCGACGGCGAGACCCCCGCGGCCCAGGAGCCGGCCGGGGCGGCGGAGCCCGCCGGCGCCTGATCCACCTTCGTCGGCGTGGCGGTGCGGGGCGGTCGGTGGCCGCCCCGCACCGCCACGCCGGTCCCGCCCCTGCCCGGGCCCTGCGGTTGCTCGCCTCCGGCAACGTGCCCGCCCGAGCGGGGGATGCCGCTCAGCGGAAGGCGTCGGCGTTCTCCGCGGCCCACTGCCGGAAGGGGCGGGCCGGCTCGCCGGTGACCCGGGCGACCGTGTCGCGCACCGCCAGCAGTTCGTCGTTCACGTCGCCGCCGGTGACGTCGAGCACCGCGTCCGCGGCCTCCGGCCCGAAGGCGGCGGCCATCTGCGCGCGGGCCTCCTGCCGGCCGATCTCGACGAAGGGCACCTCCCGTCCCAGTGCGGCCGCGATGGCCTCGACCTGCTGTCGGGCGGTCACCGGTTCCGGACCGGTCAGGGCGTACGTGCGTCCGTGGTGACCGGGCTCGGTGAGGGCCACGCGCGCCACCGCGGCGATGTCCGCGGGGTGGATGGTGGGCAGCGCGGTCCCGGCGTACGGCGCGCTGACGCGTCCGCGGCCCCGGACGGTCGCGGACCACATCAGGGCGTTCGACGCGAACTGCGTCGGCCGCAGGATCGTCCAGGCCATGCCGCTCGCCTTGAGCAGCTGTTCCACCGCCAGGTTCTCGCCGGCGGGGCCGAGGTGCGGGTGGCTCTGGACGGTGATGGACGACACCAGCACGACGTGCTCCACGCCCGCCCGCCGGGCCGCATCGAGTACCTCGGCATCCGGGCCCAGGCGCGACACGAGGAACATCGAGCGCACCCCCTCCAACGCGGGCTCCAACGACGCGAGCCGCGCGAAGTCGCCCTCCGCCACCTCCACCCCTTCCGGGAGGACGGCCCGAGCGGCGTCACGGGTGAGCCCCCTCACCGGCCCGGCGCCGCGTGCGTGCAGCTCCTCGATCAAGGCGCGGCCTATGTTTCCAGTGGCTCCGGTCACGAGGATCATGAGCGTGCTTCCCGTCGTCAGGTGATCAACTGGGCGCCACGCTAGGACCTCGATCTTGGTTGAGGTCAAGGTGCTGAGGCACGTCTCGGTAGCGGCACGTCCCCGTAGCGGGTGGCCATCGCGGCGGCGCGGCGGCGCAGGGCGGTGCGCACCGACTGCGGTGACAGGGCCTCCGCGTCCGCGCCGAGCTGCCACAGTGCCCATTCGGCATGTCGCGCATCCTGGAACGTCAGCTCCAGCCGCAGCCGCCCGTCCACGTCGGGTTCCTCCGCGCGCACGGCCACCGCGGTGTCCACCAGGTCGTCCCGGCGCTCCGGTTCCACCCGTACCAGGACGGTGATGTGGTCGCTGCCGAGGAACTGCGCGCAGCGTTCGCGCCAGATCCGGTCCAGATCGACCCGGTTCGGCCGCTCGGCCGCCTCGGCGAGCTCCTCGGCGGCGAGCACGCGCGACAACCGGTAGGTACGGTCCGCGCCCGATCTCGTCGCCAGCAGATATCCACGGTCGCGCACGGTCACCAGTCCGATCGGGTCCACCGTGCGCCACCGAAGCGTACCGCCCGTGGGCGCGTAGCGGATGCGCAGCTTGTTCCCGGCGAGCACCGCACGACGGACCTCGATCATCGTGGCGTCGGACACCTCGTCGGCGGTCGGGCGGCGCGGGAGCAGGTCGGTCCGCGGATCGACGAGGAAACGCCCGGCCGCGTCGCTCACGGTGGCCCGGTGCCCTTCGGGCAGCGCGTCGACCACCTTCCGCAGGGCCGAAGCGAGCGCCGGGCCGAGGCCGAACGCCCCCTCGCCGCGCCCCGATCCGGCGGCCAGCAGGGCGAGGGCCTCGTCGCGGTTGAGTCCGATGAGCTCGGTCCGGAAACCGGGCAACAGCGCGAAACCGCCGTGCCGGCCCCGTTCGGCGTAGACGGGGACGCCGGCCGCGGAGAGCGCCTCGATGTCGCGCAGCACGGTGCGCGTGGACACCTCCAGCTCGCGGGCCAAGGTGTCGGCGGTCAACTGGCCGCGTTGGCGCAGCAGTAGGACCAGGGAGACCAACCGATCGGCGCGCACGGCAGAACGCTATGCGAATACCTGACGGAAGGTGTCGTGATTCGCGACGAGGCTCGTCCACACGACGTCGGAACCGGCGTCTGCCGAGCGGGTCGACGTACGTCCCCGCGACGAACGGATGGAGTTGGTGTGGCAGTGGAGCGCACGGCGGTCAACCCGAGCACGTGGTCGGTGGCGTTGGGGTTCAACCAGGGCGAGGTCGTGTCCGGGCACTCACGGACGCTGTACGTCTCGGGACAGACCGCGATGAGCGGCGACGGCGAGCCCCTGCACGACGGGGACATGGCGGCGCAGTTGCGCCTGAGCACGGACAACCTGGAGGCGGTCCTCGGCGCGGCCGGCATGTCCCTCGCGCACCTCGTGCGGCTCAACGTCTACACCACCGACGTCGACCTGCTGTTCCAGCACTACGGCGAGCTGGCGGCGCGGTTGGGCGCGGCCGGGGTGGCACCGCCCACCACGATGCTCGGAGTGGTGCGACTGGCCGTCCCCGGCCAACTGGTCGAGATCGAGGGAACCGCCGTCGCCTGAGGCGATGGCCACCGGCCCTTCGGGCGACCGACCCCGGTCCGGGCCGTCAGGCGAGCCTCAAGTCGATCCAGGGGATCGTCTCCCCGGCCAGCAGGTAGCGCTCGCTCTCGACGAATCCGCGGCGGAGCGCGAAGCGCAGGCCGTCCTCGTCGGACGTCGTGGGGTCAGGCCGGGTCGATCTGCGCCACGGCCTCCTCCAGGTCGGTCACGGTCCCCGACATGATCGCCCGTACGTGCCGGGTGATGGATCGCACGGGCCAGTCCCACCACGCCACGGCGAGGAGGCGGGCGACGTCCGTGGCGTCGTAGCGGGTGCGGATGAGCCGGGCGGGGTTGCCGCCGACGATGGCGTAGTCGGGGACGTCCGCGGTGACCACGGCGCCGGCGGCGATGATCGCGCCGTGACCGATGCGCACACCGGGCATGACCGTGGCGCCGTGGCCGAACCACACGTCGTTGCCGACGACCGTGTCGCCCCGGACGGGCAGGTCGGTGATCAGGTCGAAGTGCTCCGCCCACGAGCCCCCCATGGTGGGGAACGGGAAGGTGGAAGGTCCGTCCATGCGGTGGTTGGCGCCGTTCATGATGAACCGGGTGCCCGTGCCCAAGGCGCAGTACTTCCCGACGACGAGCCGCTCGGGGCCGTAGTGGTAGAGGACGTTGCGCGTCTCGAAGGCGGTCGGGTCGTCCGGGTCGTCGTAGTAGGTGAAGTCGCCGACCTCGATCAGCGGCGACTTCACCAGTGGCTTGAGCAGGACCACACGCGGGTGCTCCTGCATCGGGTGGAGCACGGTGGGGTCAGCGGGAACGGGTTGCATCGCGGAGGCGGTTCCTCTCCATCGCACCGAGAGTGACTTCTGACGCACCGACATGCTGGCACGCCCCCGCCGCCTTGATCAACGCAATACCGGCCGCCGCCCCGAGTGCCCGCGGCGGCGCTCGCGTCGGCGGCGTACGAGGATCCCCACGGCCGATCCGATCAGGGCCGTTGCCGTCACGCCCGCCGCCGTCCACCAGATGGCGGAGCCCGATCCGGCTTCCGCGCGCGCTGCGTGAGCCTCGGGGGACGACGCCGGGGCCGGCGGTGGCGTCTGGGTACGGGGCGCCGAGGGCGACGGCGTGCCGGTGACCGGGGCCGGGTCCACCGCCGGGACGTCGACCTGGAGTTCGCCGTGTCCGAGCGCGGGGAAGCCGACGTCCACGGCGACCTTCCACGAGCCGGGCGGCAGGGACTCTGCGGTGACCCAGCCGGCCGGCGCCTTGGCGGGATCTCGCACCAGCCGCCAGGGCCCCATGGTGCGGGAGCCGTCGCCACTGACCGCGTTCACGGTGGCGGCCACCGCCTCCTCGACCGCGTCGCCGTCGTTCTCCCAGGCGATGTCGGCGGTGACGTGGCCCTCCCGCTGCCCGGTCATCACCACCTTCACGGTGTCCCCGTGGGCGTGCGCCGCGGCGGGGCACAACAGGATCAGGCCGAGGGCGGTCAGGGCGGCTCGGAGAGCGATTCGTATGCGCATCGTGAAGGGGCTCCGGGTGGGATGGAGTGGAGGGGAGTGGAGGGGAGTGGGACCGGCGGACGGCCGCGCGCGTGACGCGGCCGTCCGCCGGAGGGGGTTTCAGGCGGGCCTCAGGGAGGGTCAGCCGACCTTCTGCGCGGTCCAGGACTGTGCGGCGCGGCCGTCCGCGCGCTGGAGGTCCAGCAGCCAGTTCCCGTAGTAGGGACGGCTGCTCACGGTCAGCGCGAAGCCGCCGCTCGGGTCGGTGACGGTCACCGCCGCGCCTCGGGAGGTCAGCTTCCAGGCCTGCGCGGCGCCGCCGCACGGCTGCTGGGCGACCCACACCCCCGCGGCCGGAGCGCTGCCCGGCTGCAGGCACTTGCCGGAGACCGCGGAGCGGATGCGGACCAGTCCGTTGCCCGCGTCGTCGAAGTACCACTGCTGCTGGGCGTACCCGTTGGAGCGGGCCCCGACGAGCACGGTGCCGTCGGCGGCGCGCCCGCCCCAGACCTCGGCGTTCATGCCGGTGCTGCCGTTGCCGAGCAGGTAGCGGGTGCCGGGTGTGGTCGCGCCGCCGCCCGTGCCCTTCGTGCGGAAGGACGCGGTCCTACCGGCTCCCGTGTCGCGGCCGGCGTTGTCTCGGACGGAGACGGCGACCGTGTAGGAGGTGTCGGGCCGGAGGTTGTAGACGCGCAGCACGGGCGACTGGACCCAGCCCAGGTGCTTGCCGTTCAGCAGGACCTGGTACCAGGCGGCGCCTTCGACCTTGGGCCAGTTCACGACGGCGGAGTCCGATTGGATCTGCCCCACCGTCACGTCCGGACCGCCCGTCGGGCTCTTGGTCGGCGTGGGCGTCGGCTTCTTGGTCGGCGTGGGGCCCGGGTTCGGGCCGGGGTCCGTGCCGCCTCCGCCCTGGGTGCGCATCAGGAACTGGTTGTCCGCGATGTTCCAGTGCGTGGCGAGGTAGCTGCCGGCCTTGGGACTCGTGTGGAAGTAGTCGTCGTGGTTGCAGTCGAGGATGTTCTCGGACGCCTGGTTGGTGCAGACGTTGCGCATCTGCGGGTAGTAGGGCGTGTCCGAGTAGCACATGACGTCGAACTCGTCGGTGCAGTGCGCGCCACGGCTGGTGTTCGGGGCGCTGTTGTTGACCGCTCCCAGGTTGTGGCCGAGCTCGTGCGCCGCGGTGTGGCCACCCCAGCAGCCGGAGTCCGTGCGCCCGTACGAGGGGCCGAAGTTGCTGATGTTGGCCTGGCCGGGCCGCTCGTCACCGTTGAAGGTGCCTATGCCGCAGTAGACCTGGGTGTCCGCGAAGATCATGTACTTGCGGTCCCGGCGGTCGAGCCCCTTGCCGGCGAGGGCGGTGTTGGTCGAGCTGAACTCGGCCAGAGCCGAGTCGGGGAGCTCGATGTTGACCACGGTCGGGGTGCAGTCGGCGGCCGTGACGTAGCGGATGTGGCGGATACCGCCGGTCTCCTGGGCGCTCGTCGCGTAGATGAGGTCGGCGTCGGCCGCCCATTTGCGGAACGAGGCGACGTACTCGGAGTAGCGGTCGCGGCCCGGCCCGTGGACGTACACGACCTGGACCCGGTTGCCGGTGCTGCCGTCACCGTCGCACTGGACGGTCTGGCCGGCGGGGCCGGCGGCGACGGCCTGGCCCGCGGCCGAGGGCGCGGGCGCGGCGGACTTGTCGGCGGCGCGACCGGCGTCGGCGGCGGGCGCGTCCTCAGGACGTCCGCCGCCTTCGGAGCTCGCCGGGTCGTCGGCCTGGGGGCGGGCCGGATCGGCCGCCGGAGCCGCGGACTTGACCGCGGGCTGGATGTCCTTCGTGATGTCGACGCCCTTGGGCGGGGCGTCGGGCCCGTGGGTACAGAGGCCGGCGCTGGTCCGGTAGACGCCGGCGCACCGGTCGCCTCCCGGCGCGGGGGCGAGACCGTCGTAGATCATGCCGCGCGCGCTCTCGTTGGCGGGCGCGGCCGCGAGGGGCTTGGGCTCCTGGTCCCGGGCGGGCGCGGAGGCCGGTGCCGCGGCGGTTCCCTCGGCGGCTCGTACGGGCACGGCCTGGGCGCCGTCACCCATGCCGGAGTAGGCGATGCCTACGGCTATCACCGCCGCCGTACTCATGGCGGCGGTGAGAAGTATCAACCGCCGGGGCTTGCGGCGATGCTCCCGCCGTCTACGTCGTCCTGTCATGCGCACCTCAACTGTGAATCGGATGAGTGGGTGCGCGGAAGCCTGCCAGACGAACGCGGCGGAGAATTCGGACAAAGAGGGGCCGCACCTCAAGAAATCATTCCGTTACCTGCTCGTCGAATTTGACGAACAATCACCACCCGGTAAAACAAGCCTAGTTACGCGCGTCACGCGGATTGGTCCAGGCCTTATAGGCGGCAGTCGTTATCGAAATGAGATATGAAGTGGAGGACTATTGACAGGAATTCAGTCAGGAATTCACCTAATTACTACCTGTCGAAATTCCCTCGTCACGGCCCGTGAGGAACGAGGGCCTCCGGTCGGCGGTGACGCCCGGTCAGGGCCGGGGCAGCGGCCGCACTCGTGCATGCGGCCGGCGCCCCGGCCCGCCGGGAGGGCAACGGATCAGCTGTTGAGGGAGGCGCTGCCGGACAGGACCGGGATGTTGTCCAGGATGTGCGAGAGCGGCTCGTCGCCCTTGGCCTGGGTGGAGTTCTCGGTGCACTGCTGGTTCATCGGGTTCGACAGGACGGGGATGTCCTGGACCCCGACGTTGGCGATGATCGCGACCAGCGACTGGGCGTTGACCTTGACGGGCAGTCCGACGCAGGGCTTGTTGGCGGAGCCCTGGACCAGGCTGAGCTGCGGGCTCTGGTTGCCGGCGGTCTTCTGGTTGCCGTAGACCTGGGAAGCACCGTTGCCGTTGACGGTGTTGATCCCGTCGTCATTGCCGATCGCCATGGCCGGGGCGGCCACGGCGGCGCCCGCTCCGAGGATGGACGCGGTCGCAGCGGCGGTGGCCAGAATCTTGTTGAACATCACAGGTCCTTCTACGAGTGCACGGTGAATGACGCCCCGATCAACGACGGAACCCGCCGCAGGTGTCTGTGATCCGCCTGAACAGCCCACTGCCGGGCCCCCGTTCGACGCCGCACCCGAGGAGCCTCGTCGACCGAGGAGCCGCGTCGACCGTGCGATCGATGCTCAGCGGCCGCGCCCCTGGATCGCGGCCGCGGCGCGGTGCAACTCGGCGAGGACCGTGCGCACAGCCCTGCGCGCGGTGCGCTCGGGCCGGTGCAGGACGTCGATGTCGCGCCGCGCGCGCACTCCGCTCAGGGGCCGCAGGACGACGTCGGGGTGCGGCCGGGCGGTCCAGCGGGGCATCAGCGCGATGCCTCCCCCGGCGGCGACGACCTCGGCGACCACCGCGAACTCGTTGATGCGGTGGACGATGTCGAGTCGGCGGTTGGCCACGCTGGCGATGGCCTCGATGGTGGACATCAGCGGGAAGCCGTCGTGCACCGTGATCCACGGTTGGTCCGCCACGTCCCGCGGGGTGAGCCGCGGCTCGGCCGCCAGCGGATGACCGGCCGGCAGGGCGACGTCGAGGGGCTCGCGCAGCAGCGTCGTCGAGGTCACGGTGCGCGGCCAGGGCGGGCCGTGGTCGAGACGGTGGGCGAGTACGAGATCGTAGTCACGGGTGAGGGTGGGGAAACGGTCCTGGGGGACGTCCTCGTCGGCGAGTGCCGGGCGGGGGCGTCCGGGGCCGGCGAGGCCGCGCAACAGCAGCGGGAAGAACGCGGACGCCGCGCTGTGGAACGCGGCCACCGACACGTCGCCGTCGGGTTGCTCGGCGAAGTCGCTGATCGTGTTCCGGGCCTGGGCCAGGGCCGTCTCGACCTGGACGGCCGCCGCGGCCAGGGCCTGGCCGGCATCGGTCAGCACCACCTTGCGTCCGGCCCGTTCGGTGAGCGGGACGGGAATCGAGCGCTGGAGCAGTCGCAGTTGTTGCGAGATCGCGGACGGCGTCACGTGCAGTGCCTCGGCGACCGCGCTGACGCTGCCCAGGTCTCCCAGTTCGCGCAGGATGCGCAGCTGCCGTTCGTCCACGCTGACATTGTAGTGCCGCTACACCGTAGGTTTAGACGTTGGTCATGGCCTTCAACGTGCTGGTGGGGCAGCGTGGCGGCATGCATGTTGCCCGCCGCACCGATGCGGTACTTTTCCTGGTCGCGCTGGTCTGGGGTTCCAGCTACCTCGCGGCCAAGACGGCCACCGTCGCACTTCCGGTGCTGGCGGTCCTGTTCGCCCGGTACGCGATGTCCGCACTCGCGTGCGGAGCCCTGGTGGCCGTCCGCGGCCGCACCCGCAGCCGCGCCCGCTGGACGCGTGCGGAGGTCGGCGCAGGGTCGCTGCTGGGAGTCACCCAGGCGGCCGTGCTCGTGCTGGAGACGTACGGGGTGGCGCACACCAGCGCCGCGAACGCCGGGTTGATCATCAGCCTGACCATCGTGTTGACGCCCCTGCTGACTCCGCTGCTGGACCGCACGGGCGGCGGCCGACTGCCGTGGACGTTCTTCCTCGCAGCCGGTGTCTGCGTCGTGGCCGTCGGGCTGCTGACCTCCAGCACCGGGCTGCACGCGCTGCGCACCGGAGACGCGCTGATGCTCGCCGCCGCGCTCGTCCGGGCCGGGCACGTCGTTCTCGTCGGCCGGCTCACCGGGCGCCGTCCCGTGGACCCGCTGCACCTCACGACCGTGCAGACGGCTCTCGGCTCGGCCCTGTTCCTGCCGCTCGCCGCCGTCCACCTGCCCGACCTGTTCCACAGCAGCGCCACCACCTGGGCCCAGCTGGCCTATCTCGCCCTGTTCTGCAGCGTGTTCGCCTTCCTCGCGCAGACGTGGGCCGTGCAGGGCACCTCCGCCAGTCGGGCCAGCCTGCTGTTGGGCACCGAACCGATCTGGGCCGTCGCCATCGGCATCGGCGTCGGCGGGGAACGGCTCACCCCGTGGGCCGCCCTGGGCGCCCTGCTGATGGTCGCCGGCACCTACTGGGGCCAGAACATCGAACGTACCCACCGGACCCACGGGACCGACCCGACCGAGCACACCACCCCAGCAAGAGCAAGCACCGGGAAAGAGGACGAAGCGTGCCCGAACATGACACGTACCAGCGCCTGATCACCCTGTTCGACACCACCGGGACGCCCTACCGGCTCATCGATCACGCACCCGAGGGCAGCACGGAGTCGGTGTGTGCCCTGCGCGGGCACCCCACCTCGGAGGCGGCGAAGTGCATCGTCCTGCGGGTCAAGACCGACAAGAAGACGACCCGCCACGTCCTCGCGGTCGTCCCGGGCGACCGGCGCGTAGACCTGGACGCCGTCCGTACGTTGTTCGACGCCCGCTACGTCGGCTTCAGCGACGCCGCCACCGCCGAGCGACTGGCCCACGCCGTCCCCGGCACCGTGCTGCCCTTCGCCTTCGATCCCGACCTCGAACTCGTCGCCGACCCCGCGGTCATCGCCCGGCCCCAGCTGTACTTCAATGCCGCCCGGCTCGACCGGTCGGCGGTCATCTCGGGCGAGGACTACGCCCGGCTCGCCGTGCCGCGCGTCGCGCCCATCGCCGAAACCGTGACGTAGCCCCGCTCCGAGAGGACGCGAAGGTGCCCGGGGCCTGGGGAGGCTCCGGGCACCTTCTTCACGTCCGTACGTGTCAGAAGGTGAGCTTGAAGTCGGTGATCGTGCCGACGTCGGCGGCTCCCTTGTCCTGGACCTTCAGCTTCCAGGTGCCGTTGGCCGCTACGGCCGAGGCGTTGACCGTGTAGGTCTTGTCCAGGTTCGCCGTGGAGTCGGACGACGAGCTCTGCAGCCGGAACGAGGTCCCGTTGGGGGCCACGAGGTCGATCTGGAGGTCGCCGATGTAGGTGTGCGTGGCCTTCACGCCCACCTTGAGGGTGCTCGGCGCGTTGCCGGTGACCCCGCTGACGGTGACCGACGAGGTGACCGCGGGGCCGGGCGAGTCCGGAATGGCCACCCGGGTCGTGCTCTCGAAGACCTTCCCCGGGGTGGTCGTGCCGCCCGAACGGGCGCCCACGTTGACGGCCGCCCAGGCGTCGGTGACGTTCTTGACCTCGGCGCTGCCGGCACCGTACAGCTCGGTCGCCGCGGCGATCGTGCCGGTCCGGGCACCCGCGTAGTCCGTGCTGGAGTTGAACTTGGTGGTGAGGGCCTTGTACCAGATGAGCTGTGCCTTGTCCCGGCCGATGCCGGTGACGGGCAGGCCGTCGGAGGTCGGCGAGTTGTAGCTGACCCCGTTGACCGTCTTGGCGCCGGATCCCTCGGAGGCCAGGTAGAACCAGTGGTTGGCCGGGCCCGAGGAGTAGTGGACGTCGAGGTTGCCGACGCCGGAGTACCACGCGTCCGCGGAACCGCCGTCCTTGCTCGGCTTGTCCATGTAGCGCAGCGGGGTGCCGTCGCCGTTGATGTTGATCTGCTCGCCGATGAGGTAGTTGCCCGGTGCGCTGGGGTTGTTCGCGTAGAACTCCACGGACGTGCCCATGATGTCGGAGGTCGCCTCGTTCAGGCCGCCCGATTCGGCGCTGTACTCCAGGCCCGCGGTGGCTGCGGTGACGCCGTGCGTCATCTCGTGGCCGGCGACGTCCAGCGAGGTCAGCGGGTCGTTGTTGCCCGTTCCGTCGCCGTACGTCATGCAGAAGCAGTCGTCGTCCCAGAAGGCGTTGACGTAGGCGTTCCCGTAGTGGACGCGGGAGTAGGCGGCGACGCCGTCGCCGCGGATTCCGGAGCGCCCGAGGACGTTCTTGTAGAAGTCCCAGGTGACCCCGGCGCCGTACGCGGCGTCGGCGCCCGCGGTGGCGGCGTTGGAGTTGGCCCCGTTGCCCCAGGTGTCGGTGGACTGGCTGAAGAGCGTGCCCGTGCCCGACGTACCGCGGTTCAGGTTGTACGTCTTGTGGCCGCCGCGACCGGCGTCGTTCAGCGTGTAGCTCGCACCGGACGCGGACGTGCCGAGGGTGACCTGGCCGCTGTAGTGGGTGTTGCCGACACCGGTCTCGATGCCCTGCCACTGGTGGAGCTTCGCGCCCGTCCTGGCGTCGGTGACGACGTGGAGCTTGTTGGGGGTGCCGTCGTCCTGGAGGCCGCCGATGACGGTCTCGTAGGCCAGCGTCGGCACGCCGTTCGCCATCCACACGACCTTGCGGGGCGCGGCGTCGGCCTTGTCGGCCTTGGAACCGATCGACTTCGCGGCGTCGAGGGCCTTCGCGGAGGCCGCTGCCGGCGCGTCGGCCGGGGCGGAGGTGGAGATGCCCTGCAACTGGGCGGCCGACGCCTTGCTCACGCTCTGCGTCCGGTCCGCGGCGGTGCGGCTGACGACCAGGTCGCCGCCGAGGACGGGGAGGCCCTCGTACGTGCGCTCGTACCGGGTGTGGGTGGTGCCGTCCTGGTCCTTCACCACGTCATGGACCAGGAGCTTCTCCTGCGAGCCGAGACCGAGCTCCTTGGCCGTGGCGGCCGTGGTGCCCTGCGCCTTGGCTATGAGCTCGGCGCGCTGGCTCGGGGTGAGCTGAGCGGGCAGTGCGCCCGGGTTGCGCACGGGTGCGCCACCGGGGGCGTTCGTGTTCGCGGACGCTTCGGGCTGCGCGCTGGCGCTGCCGGCCTGGACGCCGACGGTCAGCAGGGCGGCGGCTGCGAGCAGGGCGCCGGTGGCGGTGGCGTTCCGGCGATGCGTGGACTTCACGCGGACTCCTTCAGAGCGTGGGGGGTGGAACGAAATCGGCGGCCGGGACGAGGCCGGCCCGCCGGGCAGAGCCGGTGGCACCGGTGGTGCTGTTGGTGCCGTTGGTGTGTCTGGCTCTGGTGGTGCTGTTGGGGATGGGGAGAGGTTGCCAGCGATCTTCATGATCGCCATGGACACGCCATGTATCGGCCGAAACATGTCCGGATTCCGATGGGTGGCGACCGGCGAGCGGACGCGCGGGGCCGGAGCGAATCGGCACCCAAGGACCTCAACTGGCGTATCCCGGACAGGATTTGACCAGATCCTGACACTCGACTCCGTCTTGCGCATTCAGGTAAAGCGTTCGACATCAAGCGTCAAACAGTCTTGCTCTGCGCACGACTTGACCGGTGTGATCACGGGAGCCGCTCCGCGCGGCGCCACCCCCGAGGGAGTCCGCAATGCCTCACGCCCGCACCCCGCTGTACGAGGCGGGCATTACCGGCAGAGGGTCCAACGCACCCTCGGATTGACCGGCGTGGGCGGGACGGAGATCGTGAGCCCATGACGGACAGCACCTGGCTCAACCGCGACCACCAATTCGCCCCCGGCAAGGAGCTCTTTCGCAGCGAGCGCAGCTTCCACCTCTTGGCCTTCACGGCGAGCCACGGCCAACTCCTGATGCGCAGCGTCGGCCAACCCAATGGGGCGGACGAGCCCGGTGAGCCCGGTGAGCCCGGTGAGCCCGAGACGACGATCGACCTCCTCTTCAAGCCCGTCTACGTGCTGAAGATCAGCACCGACTACCGCGGCTTGGCGATCAGGTGCGCGACCGGGACCGAGACCGAGCAGGTGAAGGCCGAGCACGCCGACACGTCCTTCGGCAGGGAAGATCGCGTCTTCGTCCTGGAGAGCCGGGGCGAGTCCGGTTACGTGGTCGCCATGGCCGTCGGCTGGACCGAAGGAGTGCTCCGCCGCACGCAGCAGAGCTTCTTCAACCCGTTCCACCCCGCCAGGCCGCTCGCCTGGCCCAGCCGGCCGCTTTCCGGCATCGATGCCGGCCTCGACATCGCCTCGGCCCAAGAACTCGTCGAGGCCCTGTCGGCCGAGGAGAACGCCACGATCCGGCGCGAGCGCCACCGACACATCAGCGTCCTCATGACACGGGTGATGCGCCCCGAGGGACCCGAGGTCACCGCGGCGGGGGCCTTCCTGACCAGAGCCGATGCCGAGGAGGCCCGAGCCGTGATCACCGCGAAGTCGGTCGACTGCTGGATCGAGGACGTTCCGATCGCCGTGTGACCGGATGTGGCCCGGGCGGGCATTCGCCGACCCGGGATACCAGCCGTAGGAACCGGCGGTTCCGTGGAACCGGCTCTCAGGAACGCGCATGGGCCGCATCCCCGGTTCACGTCGCCTTCGCCGCGCGTCGACTCCGGCGGGACAACACGGTGGCCGGCACGAGGAGTACCGCGCCGAGGAAGAAGTAGCCGTTGATCAGCATGGTCTTCCAGAAGTCCCACGACCCCGTGACGACGGCCTCCTTCTCCATCCCGAGCAGGCCATGCGGAGTGAGTCCCGTCGCCGTGGTGATGTTCTCGACGAGGCCGGGCACGCCCCGCACCGTCAGCACCGCGCAGCCGATCCACAGGAGCGCGCGCACCAGCCGGTGCGACGCACGTCGGCGCCCCTGCTCGACCGTGGTCAGCAGGCACACCACGCCGACGACCGACATGAGGACGATGAGGGCGTCGTAGGAGAGGAAGAGCCACACCGGAGTGCCGTCGTCCGGGCCCATCGCGTCTTCGTACATGACGCCCATCTGGACATGCCACACGAAGCTCACCACCAACCAGGCGACGGCCGCGTACGCCCAGCGGACGAGGGTCTTCCCGGGTTCGGATTCCATGCCCTCGACGCTACGAGCCGGGGCGCGGGCCAGGCGTCGGCTCGCAGGAGGAGCCCCTCCCCCGCACGGGGGAGCAGAGGGGCGGGGCCGCCCGTGGGCATCACGGGCCCGGCGCCCGCAGAGGCGACTTCGACGGCGGACGGCGTCGCGCCCAGGCGCGCGCGCAGACGTGGGCGCAGGCGTGGACACAGGCGTGGACGCACCAACCGACCGCGGCCCCGACCGTGTACCAGAGCAGGTCCGGGGCGTTGAAGGTGGAACCGAGCACGAGACGGGCCACGGTGCTGTGCCGCGCCAGCTCCGCCGGCAGCGGGCCGAGTTGGAGGAACTCGACCGCCCAACTCGCGGTCAGGGCGATCGCGGCGGCCCGCGGGGGCGTCGTACGCGGCGCGACCACGACGACGAGCGCGAGCAACAGGACCGTATAGAGGGCGTCGCCGCCGTACTTGGCCACGTCCCCGCCCGCCACGGCCCGAAGCCCCAGGCCCGCGCCCACGGTTGCCGCGGCGGCGACGGCAGCCACGAGGCGGATCCGCACGGGGTCGGCGGCCATCCGGCCATGGGTTCCTGGTACGAGGGGCACGGAGTCATCCTGCCGCACGCCACGAGCCGCCGGTCGAGCGTTGGCTGGGAGCGGGGAGCGGGGGCGTAGGCAACGGCCTGACCCATTGGTTAGGGTTACCTAACTCGCCCTGCTGGCGGGTGGCCGTTGGTCAGTGGTCGGTGACGTACGAGGAGGGTGATCCGGATGGGGCGGGCGCAAGAGCGGGGTCAGGACGCGCGGCAGGGGCGGGCGGCGACCGAGCCCGGGCGCGGCGGCTCCGCGCACAGTCAGGGGGAGGCCGGCCTGGCGCCCACCAGGGACGGCCGCAGCCTCTACTACCAGCGGCTCGCGGGCCCCGACGCCCCGGACGGGGCCGCAGCCGCGTCCGGGGCCGCGGCCGCGATGCCGACCGTGGTCTTCGAGGGCGGTCTGGCGGCGGGACGTTCCTACTGGGCGCCCGTCCAAGTGGCCGTGTCGGCCTTCGCTCCCACCGTCGTCTACGACCGCAGCGGCCTCGGTCGCAGCGCGCCCGACCCCGGTCCGCGCCGCCTGGACCACCTGGCCCGCGACCTGGGCGACCTGCTCGACCACCTCGGGCCCGGTCCGTTCCTCCTGGTCGGGCACAGCTGGGGCGGGCCCCTCGTCCGGCTGGCCGCGGCGGCCCGACCCGGGCGGATCGCCGCTCTGGCGCTCGTGGACCCCGCCGACGAGTCCTGTGACCTGCTGCTCCGCCCCGAGATGCGGCGCCAGGAGCGGATGGGCCAACGCATCAGCGCCCTACTGGCCCGGATCGGGCTGCTCGGCCCGGCCTACCGCTCGCTCACCGCCGCCCTGCCCGCCGACGCGGCCGCCGACATGCGGGCCGAGGGCTACACCGTCGCCGCGATGCGTACGCGGGGCCGTGAGCTGGAGGACACCCGAGGTGATCTCCGAGCCCTCCTCGACACCCCGCCGGACCTCGGGGAGATCCCTCTCCTCGTGGTCTCCGCCGGCCGCCCTTCGATCGGCATGCCGCCCCGCGTTCGCGAACGGGCCACGGCCTCCCACGCCTACCGGGCCGGCCGATCCCCGCACGGGCGTCACGTGGTCCTCCCGGACGCCGACCACATGGTGCCGGCGACGGCCCCGGACGCCCTCGCCCGGGAGATCCGGACCCTACTGGCGGGCTGAGGAGCGAGACGGCCCCGGCGGGTCGGAGCCCGACGGAGACGGCGACAGAGACGGCAACGGAGACGGCGGTGGCCCGATCACAGTGCGCGATCGAACCACCGCCGTCGGTGGTGGGTCCGGTGGCGGGCCCGGCAGCACCCGCAGCAGGCCCGGTGGTGGGTCGGATCAGCCGCACTTCAGCCCGGACTGGGCACTGGCCACGGCCGTGTCGAGCTTCTGCAGGTCCGGGGTGAGCTTGGTCAGGGCATCGGCGCCGGT
Organism: Streptomyces sp. NPDC098789; assembly: GCF_044759975.1. Taxonomy (NCBI): domain Bacteria; kingdom Bacillati; phylum Actinomycetota; class Actinomycetes; order Kitasatosporales; family Streptomycetaceae; genus Streptomyces; species Streptomyces sp. NPDC098789. The sequence continues at coordinate 143,591 of NZ_JBIWAJ010000010.1, read as the reverse complement.
GGTGTCACCGGGCAGGCCGTCGTACGTCTTCTTCACGGCGTCGGCCGCGGACTTCACCGCGTCCTTCTGCGCGGCGTTGAACTGCGCGGTGGACTCGGCGACGGTCTTCCAGTCATCCTGAACGGCGTTGTGCGCGCTCTTGATCTGGTCCTTGGTGGCGGTTGCCGGGTCGAGCGTACGCAACTTCGCGTTGTCGGCCTTGAGTTCGGTCAGGCTGCTGCACAGCTTGTTCGTCGCGTCATCGGTCGGCGCGGCGGCGAAGGCCGAGGCGGCCCCGCCGGTCACGAGGAGCGCTGCGGCGGCCGTGCTCACGGCAGCGGCGAGAAGTCGGTTCATCTGTGATGCACCCCTTCGGGGAAGAAGACGCCCCCCGTCCAGCCCCCACTCGTACCAACCTCGCACAGGCCCACCGGCGCCGCATCCTCACACGGCACTCCCCCACCACCGCAGATCGGCATAAAACCGCAGGTCAGCGCCGTTCAATCGTGATGTAGGAGATGTTCTGCCGGTACGGAGTCCCTCCGATGGATTCGGTGGTTCCGTTAGCTTCGTCGGACCTGTTGGCTTCGCTGGTTTCGCTGGTTTCGCTGGTTTCGTCGGATGCTCACCAGGTCGCGTGGAGCGTCCGGGGCGAGCGGTGGATGAGGGTCGGGCGCATGGGCGGCGGTGGCCGGTCCGGGTCCAGCCGCAGACCGGGAAGGGTCTGCGAGAACAGCTCCAGCGTCAGGTGGAGCTGGGCACGTGCCAGGCGGGAGCCCGGGCAGTTGTGCGCTCCGTGGCCGAAGCCGAGGTGACGCCGGTCCGCGGGCCGTCGGATGTCGAAGCGGTCGGCCGTCCCGTACCGGCGTTCGTCGCGGTTGGCGGAGGCGTAGGCGACGAGCACCGCGGCGCCCGCGGGCAGGCGGGTGCCGCCCAGCGTCACCGACCGCGTCGTGGTCCGGCGGAAGGCCTGGATGGGTGGATCGAAGCGGGCGCATTCCTCCACGGCGGAGGTGGTCAACTCCGGTTCGGAACACAGCAACCGCCACTGCTCCCGGTCCCCGAGCAGGTGCAGCAACGCGGTGGAGATCAGCGCGCTGGTCGTCAGGAATCCGGCGATCAGCAGGTTCTGCAGATTGGCCACCAGTTCGTGACGCTGCTCCAGGGTCAACTCGCCCTCCCCCGGCGCCAGGGCCGCCACCAGGTCCGAGCACAGGTCGTCGCGGGGACGGGCCCGTCGGTCGCGCACGTAGCCGTCCAACAGGTGTTGGAGTGCCACCACGTCCCGCGCTGCGGCGGCCTGCCCCTGCGGCGTCAGCGGCCGGAAGAACAACTCCTCGGCGCGGTAGCCGCCGTGGACCGCGGCGAGGGCGTCTTCGGGCTCCAGCCCGATGAGGTGCCCGATGACCAGCCCGGGCAGCTTCCGGGCGTACGCCTCCACCAACTCGGCCGAGCCGTCGGCGGCGAAGGCGTCCACCAGCTCGCGCGCCCGCTCCCGCGCGTACGGCAGCAGCGCCGCGATCCGGGCGGAGGACAGGCCCCGGTTCAGCGGGGCCCGGAGGCGCTGGTGGGCGGTCCCGTCCGTGGAGACCACCGTCGGCCGTGGGCCGAACCCGCGCGGGAGGACCCCGAGCGCGGCTTCCGACAGCGGGACGTCCGGCAGGAGCGCGTTCGCCGAGGAGAAGTCCGCGTCACGGCGCAGGACTTCCCGCACGTCCGCCTCTCGCGCGACCAACCAGGCATCGGCCTCCGGAAGCCAGGTCAGTCCTTCTGCTCGCCGGGCGAGGGCGTAACGGGGATAGGGGTCCTGGTAGAACGCGTCCCGCACCGCCTGCTCGTGACCTGCTGACACACAGAGCCCCCGTCCCACGGTCCGCGCCCGGGAGCGGCCCCGCGCGCACCGGGCATCCTGCCGGACGCCGGGCCCGACCGGAAGAGCGCGTCGCAGCGGCGGACGCGGCGCGCGCGAACGGCCACCGGCGCCACCGAACCTGCCATGGTGGGGGAATGGCCCTACGGATCCCGTACGCGGGCGGTCGGCTCGGTGAGGAGCTCGACGTCACGGTGTACCTCTTCCCCCGCGAGCCGGACCGGCCCGCGGACGACGTCACGCGCGCGCTCGGGTCTTGGCGGACCTGGCCGCCCCGACAGGTCGACCTGGGCGGTACTCCCGAGGAGGTCGAGTGCTGGACCGCGGCCGCCGCCGCGCTCGTGCGGCGGATCGCCGAGGCGGAACGCCTGCTGGGGCGGGCGGAGCGCCGTATCCGGAGATGGGACTCCGTGGTGACGCGTCGACGGGCGCGGGCGAGGTACGACGACTCCCGAGCGGACTTCCTGGCGCAGGTGCGGGCCGCGGCGGCCGTCTACCAACCGGTCCGGGACGTCATCGAGGTGCGCCTGGCCGCTCAGGAGGCCCACGCGCGCGACGTCACCCGACGGGCGTACCAGGAGAAGGAGCGGCGGTGGCGGGAGGTCGTGCTCCGGTTCAGGCAGTGGGAAGCCCGACAAACCGTCGCCGACCGTCCCCTGGCCGGCGGTCTCACCCCCCGCGAGATGGCGGCCCGGGGGGACGGTCCCGCGAACTGGCCCGAGGACGTACGGGCGGCCGTGGGCGACCCCGCCGCGTGGTGGGCGGGTGTGCGCGCCTCGGTGCGCAACCGGCAGGCGGAGGCACTGGCCCTGCGGCGGGTCCTCGGGGCGATCGCCGAGGCGGCCTCGGCGCTGGAGGCCGCGGGGAGGCCCGGCATCGAAACCATCAGGGGCAATCCCAGCGAGGTGCTCCGTGGGTGGTGGATCCACTTCGACTGGTCGGACCTGCCCGACACCGGGCGGCTCAGGACCCCACCGGACGTGCCGCCGGGGTCCGTCGACGCGAACAGGTGGCTCTACCGGCTGCACCTGCCCGCCGACCAGATCTTCGTCGCGGCCCGATCCGCCGCGTACGGCTTCGCGACGGAGAGCCGGTCGAAGATCCCTCCGGGGGGCTACGGCTACCGCTACAGCTGGTCCACGAGGGACCCCGAACGGTTCGCCGAGCTGCTGATCCACCACGAGATCGTCGCTTTCGACGCCCCCGGGCACAGCCGTCCCGTGACCTTCCCGATGGCCGACCACGCGGACCCCGACGCCTACGTGCCGTACGTGGAGGCCGTGACCGAGCGGGCGGCGGCCCGGTTCCGGGCCCTGATCCCACGTCAGCCGTAGGAAGGGGTGGTGGGGCCGCGGCCGTACACGCTCCGGCGCGGAGGGCGTCCCGTCCATGGTGGCGGCCCGGGCGTCCGTACTTCGACAGGGCGGTGCGTGCCTCGGCGGTCGCGTCGCGCCATGATCGAGGACCGGTCCTCGTACCAGTACCAGGACCGGCACCAAGACCAGGGCCGTAAGGCGAGTCCGTCCGCCGTCCGCCGCCCGCCAACCGCCTCCACGTACAGGAGTTCCCCACCATGCCCGACACCACCGTCCGTGCGCCCCGGCCCGGGGACTTCGCCCAGTGGCGCGCCCTCTACCGCGGTTACGCCGACTTCTACGCGGTGGAGCAGACGGAGGCCGCCGCCGCGACCGTCTGGGCGTGGGTGAACGATCCCGCGCACGAGGTCGGTGCCCTGGTGGCCGAGGACGCCGCGGGGCAGCTCGTCGGGCTCGCCCACTACCGTCCGTTCGCCCGGCCGCTCTCAGCCACCGTCGGCTGCTTCCTCGACGACCTGTTCGTCGCACCCGAGCACCGCGGTTCGGGAGCGGCCGACCTGCTGCTCGACGCCCTGCGCGCGATGGCCGCGGACAAGGGCTGGAGCGTGGTGCGCTGGATCACCGCCGACGACAACCACCGGGCCCGGTCCAAGTACGACCAGGTGGCCACCCGCACGATGTGGGTGACGTACGACATGGCCCCGACCGCACCGGCGACCGACACGGCCACGCCCCGCTGACCACGCGCGCACCGGCTGACGGACGGGGGCGGGGGGGAGGACCGGGGCGGATCGGGTATACGGGTGCCATGGACACAAAAGCCTGGCTCATCCTGGCCGCCGTGGTCGCCGCCGGACTCGCGGTCGGCGCCGCCGTGTTGCTGGTGCGCGTCTTCGCGGCGCGGCGGCTGCTGCTCGACGCCGGGATCCCGCTGCGCGACAAGGCGCTGTTCTGGGTCGCCGTCGTGTACACGATCTCGCCCGTGGACCTGATCCCGGACCCGGTGTACCTGGACGACATCGGGGTGCTGCTGCTCGCCCTGCGCTCCCTGCACGCGGCGGCGGCGCGGATCCCCGGCGGACCGCGCCCGCCGGTGGATCCGGCCCCGGTCGGTCACCTCAAAGGTGGCCGAGTACGTTGACCACGCGACCGTTGGGGTCCCGGACGAAGAACCGCCGCACCCCCCACTCCTCGTCCTGCAGGGGGTGGACGATCTCCGCTCCGCTCCCCCGCATGACCGCGTAGGCCGCGTCCACGTCGTCCACTTCGATGCTCATGTCCGGGGTGACGGGGGCGGTGCGGTCGGCGGCCATGAAGCTGACTTGCGCGGCCGGAGCGGACGGCGGGGCGAGCGTCATGATCCAGCCGTGGTTCATGACCTCCTCGAACCCCAGGAGACCGTAGAACTCCCGGCTCTCCTCGGCGGCTTCCGACCGGATGTTGGGCACGACACGGCGTACGGACATCACTGACTCCACGTGGGTGCAGGAGGTGCTTCGACGGCGTCAAGGAGTACTAAGGAGTACTACAGCAACTACAGGACTCCCCGCGCCGCGCGCGTGACCATGGATCGACGGGGAATCCGGTGAGCATGGACACCAAGGAGACGCACGTCGCCCCGGAACGCCGGTCCCGCACGGCCCGCACGGTCGGCCGGATCACCGTCACCGTCGTCGTGACGGCCGCACTGCTGGTCCTCGTCTTGCGCTTCCTCCCCGTGCCGGGCCTGGGAGACCTCTTCGGCTCGCGCACCCACGACCGGACCGGACCGGCCGTGCTCAAGTCCCTGCGCGACCTGAGCCGGTTCGAGGGCGCGGCGGGCGACTACCAGGTCGTGGTGGACCTGGAACACGACGCCCCGTTCCTCCCCGACGGCATCCGCGGCACCCGCACCCTGTACGTCGGCGCGGGCTCCGTGTCGGCGTACGTCGAAATGGGCGGGCTGGGCCAGCAGGCCGTCACGGTCGACGCGGACCGGACCTCGGCCTCGCTGCGGCTGCCGCACGCCAAGTTGGGCGCCGCGGCGCTGGACCCGGCGCGTTCGTACGCGGTCTCCAAGCAACGCGGCCTGCTCGACCGGCTCGGCGACTTCTTCTCGGACAATCCTTCGGGCGAACAGGCGGTGCAGAAGGTCGCCGTGCAGCGCATCGGCGAGGCGGCCAAGGCGAGCGGGCTGGAGCAGCGCGCCGAACGCAACACGGCCGCGGTGCTCGAAGGAATGCTGCACTCCCTGGGCTTCACCTCGGTCACGGTCACCTTCGCCTGACGCGAGCGGGGGGCGTGCGGGTGCGGAAAGAACCGCACTACGGTGGCGGCTGCACGCGGCCGAGGAAGCGCGTGAGCGCGGCGATCGGGCCGAGCGGGTCGGCGTAGTCGACCGTTTCCCGCTCCTCGAACGTGCCGTCCCCGCGCCGGATGGTGGTGCGCTGGCTGCGCCTGATGCCGCCGGTGCGCAGCAGGTAGAGGCCGTACATGGCGGCGACGCTGATGATCCCGATCTCGATGACGGGGAGTTTGGCCTTGGCGTCGGCGGCGATCCGGAGGATCCGCTCGGCCTGGTCCGGCTCGTCCCAGGCGCCCGACAGGACGAGGAGCGCGGCGTTCTCCAGGAGCAGCGGGTCGGCGGTGAGCCGCTCCAGGTCGGCCGCGAAGTCCGGGCCCCATCCCCGGGCGAGTTCGGCGCGCATCTCTTCCGTGGTCGGGTCGTCCAGCCGTTCGCTGAGGTAGTAGCGCAGGGTGTGGTGGACGGTGTCGGGGTCCACCTCCCGCTCCGACAACGCCGACGTCAAGGTCCGAGTCATCTACCAGTCACCTTCCAGAGCCATCGACCAAGCGATCCAGCCGGGCACGCCGGACCGTTCCGCTTCCAGACAGGACGTGCGCAGGGCGACGCCCGGTGGGCTGCCGGTCAGCACGAGGGCGCGGCAACGGTCGAGGACCGGCAGCACCTGCTCGGCGAGGATGTCCCAGCGCGGTGCGACCAGGGTGCGCAGGCCGCGGTGGCGGAGCGTGCTGAACAGGCCGACCTGCTGACCGCCGCGGGTGTGGTTGAGCCCGCTTGAGCAGGCTGCGGAGAAGATCGCGGAGGGCGAGCGGGCAACGGCCGTCGCGGACCGCCAGTCGAACCGGTGGGCGGGGTCGGAACGGGCGGCGGCCAGGGAATCACCGGGCGGGAGCCGCCCCTCGGACGAGAGCAGGAGCGACACCGAGGCGCTGCCGGTGTCGACCAGGCCGTGGCAGAGCAGTGTGCAGAGGTCGGAGCCTTCGAGGATGCGGACGAGCGCGGCGGCGTCCGCCTGCTCCCCGTCCGCAGAGGCGAAGGCGAGCTCGGCTGCGGCGGCCTCCGCCCGGCTCGCGACCAGGGACGCCGTCAGGGCCGCTTCGACGGCCCGGGATTCGCCGAAGCGGGGCGCGCGCACCGTACCGACGGCCGGGCGTGCGACCGCGGCGTCCGGCCGCAGCATGAGCGATCCCCAGCTCGGCGCGTAGGAGCACGTCCAGGAGGGCCCGAGGGCGAGGTGCCACGGCAGCCGGTACAACTGCGGCGACTCGATGACGACGACGTGGTCGGCGGCGCCGAGCCGTTCGCGGAGCACGGCGTGGAGCGTGCTGGTGAACGTCCGCCACTGCGGGACGTCGAGGGGGTCGCCTGGACGGCTCGGGGTCCAGTTGGCGATGCGGGTGCCGAGCCGGGCGGCGAGCGGACCGAGATCGTCCAGGGTCATGACGACCTCCGTGACCGGAGTCCGTCCGGCCTCGATGAGCGTCAGGACCAGCGACCGCCGGTCGGGGCCGTGCTCGACCTGTTCGAGGACGGCGGTGCGGGCGAGCCCCGTCCGGTCGCAGAAAGCGGCGAGCGCCCGGTCGTCGGCGAACCTGCCACGGGCCTCGGAGCCACTGGGGGCACCCGAGGCACCCGAGGTGAGCATCCGCCGCGCCGGGTCCCGCCACAGCTCCTCCACCGTCCGCTGCAGTTCTCCGCATCCCTCGCCGTCCAGGAGCGCTCCCTGGATCGCCCGCAGGTCACCGGGGTACGCCACCTCCACGCCCGCGGCCTGCTCGAAGTCGGAGAACCCCTCCATCGCCCGGCCGACGAGCCGGTCGGCCTTCCGTACGAGCCCGAGGGCGTCCTGGTGCGCGCCGGCCGAGACCGCGGCGACGGCGGGGCGCACGAAGCACTCGACCGGCGGATCGACCCCGTACTGTTCCACGGCCAGCCGTTCGAGGGCTTCCCAGTCGGGGGCCCGCGCGTCGGGGGCGCCGCCGCGGATCTCCTCGACGAGGGCCTCCACCCGGGTGGCCTGGAGGTGCACGAAGCAGTCGCCGCGGGCGGCCGCCCGCGCGCGCAGGTCCGCCAGCCCGTCGAGGGTTCCGGCCCCTGGGGCTCCGCGTCGCAGCTCCTCCAGCCGGGCCATGGCGGCATAGAGGTCCGCGACGGGGTTGTACGGGACGGCTCCGAGGTTCGTGACCTCTCCCGGTCCGCGGATGTCCAGCGAGTGCAGCGGCAGGGCCCACAACTCTTCCTCGGGTTCCTCGTCGTCACGCAGGAGCGCGTACTGGAGCTGCGCCCGGACGATCGGGGTGACGAGGGAGGAGAATTCGAGCGCGTGGACCAGTGCTTGCCTCAGCAGGGTCACGGCGTCGCCGAACCGGCCGGTGGTGAAGTAGGCCGGCGCCAGCTCCACGGCGACGTACGGGCGCAGGCTCGGCCGCAGCTTCGCCCACTGCGGTTCCAGGAGGGCCAGGGCCTGGTCGACCCGACCGCGTTCGCGGAGCACGACGGCGGTGGTGGTCACGTGCTTGTGCGGGAACGGGTGGACCGCGGTGAGCCATCGATCGGGTGTGAACCAGGCGTCCTGGTCGCCGATCTCCGCGAGCGCTTCCTCGGTGCGGCCGGTGAGGGTCAGCGCGAGGGCGCGGACGTCGGACAGGTCCGATCGGCGGAAGTCCTGTGCCGGTTCGAGGTCCTGTACGCGCTCCAGCATGCGCAGGGCGCCCGCCGCGTTCCGCGCCGTGATCAGCGCCTCGCCCATGAGCACCGTGGCGTTCAACGACCCGGTCTTGCGTTCCAGAGCCGCGTGGACCAGATCGAAGTCCGCGTCCGTGCCGTGGTGCGCCAGTCCCGAGTAGATCTGGGAGCGCACCATGCCGAGGGACCCGACCCCGAGTCCGTCGATCATGCCGGCCAGGGCGACGCCGACCTCGTTCTCGGGGAAACGGATGGCGATGTGGTCGGCGAGCCGTGCGGCGAGGTTCGGGTGACCCGCCCTGACCGCCGCCCGCTGGATGCGCTCCTCCGTCTTGTTCCACTTCCTGGCGACCCGGCGCGGCCGCCGCTGGAACGCGTCGATGCGGAGCCCCTTCTCCAGCTCGATGAGGCGGCCGAGGTCGAAGGCCGACACGGTGGGCCGCAGGTGTTCCTCGCTCAGCCGCAGCCGTTCGCTGAACGACGTACCGATCCAGGCCCGCCGCACCCGCACTTCCAGGCTCATGTACTCCATCGCCCAGTCGAGGGAGGCCGGGTTCGACTGGCCGGCCCTGTGGTGGAGGACGGCCTCGACGGCCCGGGCGCAGTAGAACCACTCGCGCTCGCCCTTGGCCCCGGTCCGCGCGATGCGGGCGACGGCGGCGGAGAACTGGCCGAGCGCGTCACCGATGGGCGGTGACCCGTCCACGTACGTACGCAGGTCCTCCTCGAAGGTCCTCGGCAGCCCGCGCGCCCGTAGGGCCCACGCCGCGCAGAGGTTCTGCCACGTCCGCGCCTGACAGGAGCCCAGGACGGCGACCCCCTCATCCGGGTCGACCCTGACCTTCGGCAGCGCCCCGGCCGCAGCGACCGCCAGCGCGGAGTACACCGCCCCGGTCAGCTCCCGCCAGCGCCGGTCGAGCTCCGCGTACTCCGCCTCGGTGAACCACCCGAGCACCGCCTCGATCCGGAGCCGCAGCAGTGCGCCGACCAGGTGCTTGAAGTGGGCGGGCGAATCGGCGAGGAGGCTCTCCCCCTGCCGCCCCCGGTCCTGACCCTGGCCCTGACCCTGCGCCAGTTCCTGCACCCACTCCCGGTACGGCTCCTGGTCCTGGTCCTGGTCCTCGCTCTGATCCTGATCCTTGCTCCGGATCCCTTGGATCCGCTCGCGCAGCGCCGCACGCAGGGCGTCGGGCGTGGCGATCTCGGACGACTCGGGAGAGCGGATCAGGCTCCGCTCGGTGGACGCCCAATAGAAGACCTTGGCGGGTACGGTCGTGTGGCATCCCGTCGGGCAGCGCAGGAAGTCCAGCTCCCCGCGCAACAGTCGGACCGTCTTCGCGACTTCGTGGTCGCGTATCAGCAGCAGGCTTCCGGTATCGATCTCCGCCCCACAACGGCTGCATCGCACCCGTTCACGGTACGTGCTCACTCTCCGCGAAGGAAGGGTCCGCATCCCGTGACGCCGCCTAACGGCCCGAGTCCCGCCGCGGAGTTGCGGCGGGACCCGCGGGAGGGGTCAGCCGGCGAGCTGGAGGCGGTGGTCGTTGACGTAGGTGCCGAAGCCGGTCGCGACCTTGCGGAAGTCCTTGAAACCGTCGCCGGTACCGGTGCCGAGGGTGAGGCTGCCGTCGGGCTCGACCGCGAGGATGTCGGCCCTGCCGTCCCCGGTGACGTCACCGAAACGCAGCCGGTCGTTGCTGACGAAGTCCCCGTAACCACTGGAGATCGTGTGGTAGTTCGAGAACCCGTCACCGTTGCTGACGGCCAGGGTCAGCGACCCGTTGTTCTCCAAGGCGATCAGGTCGGCCTTGCCGTCACCCGTGATGTCGGCGAGCTTCAGCCGACTACCGGTGACGTACTCGCCGAAACCGGTCGCGACCTTGTGGAAGTTGGTGAAACCGTTGCCCATACCGACCGCCAGGGTCAGCGACCCATCGCTCTCCACCGCCAACGCATCGGCCTTACCGTCACCGGTGATGTCACCGAACTTCAGCCGACTGTTGTTCACGTACTCCCCATACCCGCTGGAAATCGTGTGGTAGTCGGTGAAACCACTCCCCGTGCCCTTGGCCAAGGTGAGCGACCCGTTCGTCTCCAGACCGATCAGGTCCGCCTTCCCATCACCGTCCGCGTCCACGTAGTTCAACCGGTCCGCATTCACATGCAGACCGAAACCACTCGCAATCTTGTGGTAGTTGGTGAACCCGTTCCCCGTACCGTCAGCGGCCGTGATCGAGCCGTCCGCCTCGAGCGCCACCAGGTCGGCCTTCCCATCACCCGTCAGGTCGCCGTTCCCGGCGTCGGTGATGTTGTCGTAGCGGCGGGGGCTGAAGGTGCCGTGCCCGGAGTAGTACGGGTACGGAATCTCGTGGTGCACCGCGCCGGTGCTGCCGGCCTCCTCGTAGGCGTCGTACCGGGTGTGTTCAGCGTTGGCCCAGCCGTTGAAGACGACGACGTGGCCGAGTGCCCCCGAGGCGGGGTTGAGCAGGATGTCACCGGGCTTCAGGGACTCCTTGGCGATGGAGGACGTGAAGTCCAACAGGCTCCCCGTCGTCTCGCCCCAGTTGTTGGCCGAGGACGACGCGAGGTTCCAGGCCATGGAGACGAAGCCAGAGCAGTCGGTGCGGTAGCGCCCGTTGGCGTCCGAGCGGTAGCTCGTCATGCTGTACGGAACCCCGGCGTCGGCCCAGGTCTTGGCGCGCGCTATGACCTCCGTGCGGCTGATCCGACCGCCGGCGCTGGAGTCGGCGGCGGCGGCCTGCGCCTGTGGGGCCAGGAACATCTGGCCGGGCTTCGCGGTCTTGGCGGCGGCCGCCGCGAGCTCCGCCTTCGTGGCGGTGGTCGGGTTGGGCACGGTCGGCGTGAACGGCGTGATGGTGCCCGTGTCGGCCTTGGTGGTCCGCGAGGCGGCCGGCACCGCGGGGGCCTGTGCTGCCTGCGCCGGGATCGTGCTGGTCAGCACGACGGAGGCGAGGCCCGCGGCGAGCAGGGCGGTGGCGGACGAACGGCGCAGGAAGCGGGTCATCGAGAACTCCAGATGGGTGGGTGGTACGAAGTAGGCGGTGGTCCCGCGGCGGTCGGGCTCGTGGGCAGCCCTCATCAGCTCGCGGAGAAGAATGTCGCGTGGCCGGCCTGAGGGCGCGGCGTACGGGGCGTGGGAAGGGCTGTGGGAACGGCCCGCGGGGAAGGCCCTTGGAAAGACCTCTGGGGAAGTCGTGCGGCCGGGGATGCGGCGGCACGACTTCGGCAGGCCAGTCACCGGACCTGCGGGCGCGGCCCCTGCTGGAACGGAACGGCTCGTCCGGGTGGCTTCCTGCCGCCGTGGCTGCTCTTGGTGCCCGGCCCGTTGCGCGGAGGGGTTACGAGTCCCCGGGCTGCGGAGTCGACCGGTGGTCGGTACGGGCGGAGCCTCGCCGCGCCCGGCTCCGGGTCGCAGCTACCGCCGGCCCATGGCGTCCGGCACCGCCGGTGGCGGAACGGACCCGGCGGGCACCACGGGCGCCGATCCGGCAGCGGGGTGCGGGGCGATGAGGAAGAGCGTGAGGACCGCGGTGTCCTGGGCGCTGCGCATGCGCATCACGAAGGCCTTCCGTTCTTGAGTGCTGTCTGTCGGCAAGTCGCCCTGGCGTGCTGGTGCTGCCCTGGTGCCCCGACCCGGTCGCGTCCCGCGGCGGCGCTTTCCGGTCCGAGTCCCTTCCGGACCTGTGTCCGTCGGGCAAGAACTACTTTCGCCGCAGGTCAACACGGGTGGAAGGGCTCCGGCGTGGACGGAAGCGGCAGCGGCCGCTTGTGCGCAACCGCTGCCGGTCTCCGGGTGGTTCGGGGTATCAGGGCGGTGCTCGGTGCGCGGTGCTCGGTGGTCAGAGCGCGGCGAGGACGCACGCCGACACGAAGACCACCTGGAGGATGGTGCGCGGCACCAGTGGCATGACGGGCTTCCCGTCGAGCGTGAGCCCGGACCGGGCGGCGTGGACGTTGGCGGGGAACATCGCCAGCAGCATGACCGTGAGCCCGATCGCGGCCAAGGGGCGCGTCACGGGAAGCAACAAGCCTCCGGCGCCTGCCAGTTCGAGCAGCCCCGTGGCCGTCACCAGCAGGTCCGCCCGGGGCAGCGCGGGCGGGACCATCGCGATCATCTCGGCTCGGCGCCCCGTGAAGTGGGCAACGCCGGTGAGCGTGAACATCAATGCCAACGCGACGCACAACGCGGGCTGCCAGCCGTCCAGAACGGAGAGGCCGAGCAGTCCCGCGAGGCGGGCCAGGATCCAACCGACGACGAGCACGATCACGGGAGCCATTGCGTGTTCACCCTTCGAGTTCCCAGAACTTGACACTGGAAAGATTCACTCATCACATCAATCCTGTCAATGCCTAGATCCAGGTAGGCTGATCCCATGACACCCCCCTCCTCCGCGTCCCGCCCCGCCGCAGACCGTCAGAGCTACCACCACGGCGACCTCCGCCGCGCGCTCCTGGCCGCTGCCGTCGAGGCCATCGAGGAAACCGGCGCCTCCGCGGTGAGCTTGCGCGACCTCGCCCGACGGGCCGGGGTCTCCCATGCCGCGCCCGCCCACCACTTCGGCGACAAGGCCGGCCTGCTCACCGAAGTGGCCGTCGAAGGGTTCGACCTCTTCGCCGACGCGCTCGACGCCACCTGGGAACGGACGGGCGACTTCGCCGAGGTCGGCGTCGCCTACGTACGGTTCGGGCTGACCCATCGCGGGCACTTCGAGGTGATGTTCCAACCCGGACTGTGCCACGCGGACTCCGCCGACCTGGTCGCCGCCCGGGCCCGCGCGGGCGAGTCACTGCGCCGCGGCGCAGCCCTCCTGGCCGCCCGCGCCGAAGACGGGGACCCTCAGATCGCGACGTTGGCGGCCTGGTCGCTGGTCCACGGATTCACGGCGCTGCAGCTCAGCGGCACGCTCCCGCTACCGCCGGACGCGGACCTGGAGGGCGTGGCGCGGCAGGTCACCAGGCTCCTCGTGCGGTGAAGCGAGCCGCTCCGCGGGTGCGGCCGGAGTTCCGTGCCGCACCTGCGGAGCCATCCGCCCTACCGATCGGCTGGGTCGTCGTGTGCGGCGTCCGAGGAGGACGGATTCCAGAGCCGGTCGGCTTCACCGCGGGCCAGGTGCTCCTCGTAGACGCGCACCTTGTACCGCATCACGTCCAGGGCGCCCTGCAGTTCGCGGATCCGCTCCTCCACGTGGGCCTCGTGGAGGCGCAGCAGCTGGAGGCGTTCGTGTTCGTTGCCCGGGCCCTGACGGGCCAGCTCGATGTACTGCCGGATCACCGCGAGGGACATGCCGGAAGAGCGCAGCTTCGTACAGATGGCCAGCCACTCCACATCTTCCTCGTGGTAGACCCGGCGGCCGTTGGACAGGCGGCGCACGGGGTTGGCGAACAGGCCCTCCCGCTCGTAGAACCGCAGCGCGTGCACGCTCAGTCCACTGCGCTGCGCCACCTCACCGATGCTCAGGTCCATGAGCGTCCCCTCCTCACCTGCTGTTGATCTAGACCCGACTCTAGGTTCTAGCGTCTGGTCATCAGCCCGTCGGGTCATGAGAACGGCGGCGCGGTGGAACAGCGGAACAGTGGAACAGGGGAGAACATGAGCGTTTGGTTCGTCACCGGGGCATCGCGTGGGCTCGGCGCCGAGATCACCCGGGAGGCGCTGGAGCGGGGGCACAGCGTGATCGCCACGGCGAGGGACGCCTCCGCGGTGCGCCGGGCGTACCCACAAGGGCGTGCGGGACTGCTGGCGGTGGACGCGGACGTCACCGAGCCCGAGCAGCTGGCGGCAGCGGTGGAGGCCGGCCTGGCGAGGTTCGGCCGGATCGACGTCGTGGCCAACAACGCCGGTTACGGCCTCATCGGCGCGATCGAGGAGATCTCCGACGAGGCCGCCCGGGCACTGTTCGACGTCAACGTCTTCGGCGTGCTCAACACCCTGCGGGCGACCCTGCCGACGTTGCGCGCGCAGCGCTCCGGGCACGTCCTGAACATCGGCTCCGTGGGCGGCTTCGCCACCGCCCCGGCGGTGGGCTTGTACGGCGCGTCGAAGTTCGCTCTCGAGGGCGTCTCCGAGGCGCTGCACGGCGAGTTGGCGCCGCTCGACGTCCGCGTCACGATCGTGGAGCCGGGCGGGTTTCGCACCGAGTTCCTCAGCAGCTCCAGCATGCGGGTCGAACCGGCCTCCATACCCGACTACGTCGCCGGCGCCGGGCCGGTGCGCGAGGCGCTGGCCAAGAACGACGGCCACCAGCCGGGCGATCCGGTGAAGGCGGCGAAGGCCATCGTCGACATCACCGAGGTCGCCGAGCCTCCGCTGCGCCTGCAACTGGGTGCGGACGCGGTCGAGCGCGTCGAGGCGAAGCTGGATCTGGTGCGGAGCGAACTCGACCAGTGGCGCCATGTGGCACTCTCCACCGGGGTCTGAGCGGCCGTACCCGGCGGACGAGGTCGAGCGACTCCCCTACTCGGGCCGTAGCGCGGCCAGGCGCTCTTCGAACGGGATCACCTTGAAGCCGTCGGCCGGGTGCACCGAGGTGATCGATCCGGTCAGCGAGCGGGGAGCGCTCGCGGCGGGGACAACGGGGACAGAGGCGGCGGAGGGTGCGGCGGCGGCCATGAAGCGGGCCAGTTCCGCGCCCGCCCGGGCGATGCGGTGGTCCAGCCCCGCGTCGCCCCAGTCCTCCGAGGCCGCGTACACGGCGGTCGGCGGGACGAGGGCGCGCAGATAGGTGAACAGCGGGCGCAGGGCGTGTTCGGTGACCAGGGAGTGCCGGGGCGTGCCGCCGGTCGCTCCGAGGAGCACCGGTTTCCCGGTCAGGGCGTCCTTGTCGATGAGGTCGAAGAACGACTTGAACAGGCCGCTGTAGGAGGCGGCGAAGACCGGTGTCACGGCGATCAGGCCGTCCGCGGCGGCCACGGCGTCGAGCGCGGCGGCCAGTCGCGCGGGCGGGAACCCCATGACGAGGTGCTGGCCGATCTCCGTCGCCAGTTCCCTCAGCTCGATCGTCTCGACCAGCTCGATCGGCTCGATCGCTTCGGCCTCGGCGTCCAGGTGCGCCACGGTCGCCGCCGTGAGGCGGTCGGCCAGCAGGCGCGTCGAGGAGGGGGTGCTCAGGCCCGCTGTTACGACGACGAGCTTCATCGTGCCTCCGTGTCCGTCACCGGAGCGTTCCGGACCGCCGCCACGCGGGCGGAGTGCGTCGGCGCGTCCGGTACACCGGCCGGGCGCAGGTTCGCGAACTCCTTGCGCAACACCGGTACGACTTCCTCGCCGAGCAGGTCGAGCTGCTCCAGGACGGTCTTGAGGGGCAGGCCCGCGTGGTCCATGAGGAACAGCTGGCGCTGGTAGTCACCGGCGTAGTCCCGGAAGGACAGGGTGCGCTCGATGACCTGCTGCGGCGAGCCGACGGTCAGCGGCGTCTGGGAGGTGAACTCCTCCAGGGAGGGGCCGTGACCGTACACCGGCGCGTTGTCGAAGTACGGCCGGAATTCGCGCACCGCGTCCTGCGAGTTCTTGCGCATGAACACCTGACCGCCGAGTCCGACGACGGCCTGTTCGGGGGTGCCGTGCCCGTAGTGGGCGTAGCGCTGCCGGTACAGGCTCACCATCTGCTGGGTGTGGGAGATGGGCCAGAAGATGTTGTTGTGGAAGAAGCCGTCGCCGTAGTAGGCGGCCTGCTCGGCGATCTCCGGCGAGCGGATGGAGCCGTGCCACACGAAGGGCGCCACGCCGTCCAGGGGGCGCGGAGTGGAGGTGAAGGCCTGCAACGGGGTGCGGAACTTGCCCTTCCAGGTGACCACGTCCTCGTCCCACAGTCGACGCAGCAGCGCGTAGTTCTCGATGGCGAGGTCGATGCCGTCGCGGATGTCCTTGCCGAACCACGGGTAGACCGGGCCGGTGTTGCCGCGGCCCATCATCACGTCGACGCGACCGTCCGTGACGTGCTGGAGCATCGCGAAGTCCTCGGCGATCTTCACCGGGTCGTTGGTGGTGATCAGCGTCGTCGACGTGGACAGGATCAGGGACTCGGTGCGCGCGCCGATGTAGCCGAGCAGGGTCGTCGGCGAGGAGGGGACGAACGGCGGATTGTGGTGCTCGCCGGTGGCGAAGACGTCGAGGCCGACCTCTTCGGCCTTCTGCGCGATGGCGAGCACGGCCTTGATGCGCTCGTGCTCGCTGGGCGCACGTCCGGTCGTCGGATCGGCCGTGACGTCACCGACGGTGAAGATCCCGAACTGCATGGCTCCCGTGGCTCCCATGACTTCCTGGCTCCCTCTCCATGATTGTTTCATTTTCAACCATGGGCTCCAACGAGGGACCCGCCCGGGGTATTCCCGGCGGCCGCGCACCGCTTCCTCCATACCGGCCGGTCAGAACAGCGCCAGGCCGTCGCCGCCGGTGTCGACGACGACCGGCCGGGACCGGACGGGGAGGTCGTCCAGGCGCTCCGGTCCGGCCGCGGCGGCCACGGTGGGGGCGGTCTCGGCCAGCCAGGCGCCGAAGCGCTCGACGGCTTCGCGGTAGGGCATCTGCGCCAGGAGGCGGTGTTCGCCGGAGGGGCAGAAGTCGACGGCGACGGTGAGCAGGCAGGAGCGGGGCGCGCGGTGGCTGCCGGTCCAGTAGGCGCGCAGCACGCCGCAGGGTCGGCGCCCGCGGGCGGCGTGGTGGGTCGGGCGCAGGGATCGGCAGGCCGTGTGCGCGGCCCACGCGGCGAGGTGCGGCAGCGGCAGGGTGCTGCGGGTGCGGCAGCCGGGGCAGCGGTGCCAGTGGCGGAGCCAATCGGCGGCGTGGGTGTCGAAGAGGCGGGTGTAGTGGTCGGCGACGCGGACGTCGTTGCTGTACAGGTGGTCGGGGCGCTCGTGGGTGTTGCAGGACTGGCACACGGGGGCGCGGACGTAGCCGTGTTCGTGGCAGTGGTCGAGCACGGCGGCGGGGGCCGCGCCGCAGACGGCGCACGCCCACCCGGCCACCTTGCGGGCGGTACCGGCCTTCCTGCTGAGTACCGAGTACAGGTGGCCTTCCCACTCCCCTTCGTACGGGCGCGACGGGGCGGTCGGGCGGTCGCGGCCCGTCGTCCGCGGGTCGCCGGTGGAGCGGGGCGGGCGGCGCGGGGCGGGCTGTTCGGTGGCGGCCGCGCCCGTCCGGCGGGTCCGTTCGGCGTGCAGCCAGCGCGTTTCGGCGTGTTCGGCCGCGTCGAGCAGTCGGACCAGGGCGCGCGGCAGCCACCAGGTCCGCACCGTGCGGTCGTGGGACTTCTCCACGAGCATCCGCCGCCAGTCGATCCCCGCCAGCTGACACGGCCGGCCGCCGTCTTCGTTTCGTGCCGTCCGCTCCGGGGCGCCCGACTCCGCCGGGGAGCACGGCTGCCGCAGTTCCCACATGATGCGCGCGCGCCATCGCAGCGGCGTTCCCCCGTCGGGTTCCTGCCGCGGGACGCCGCGGAACGGGCCGATGCGGACCAGGTCCCGGCCGTCCAGCTCGACCGCGTTCATCTCCGCCGCCGCGCGGCGCACCTCTTCCTCCAGAACGCTCCACCGGCCGCCGCCCGTCTCGACCATCGCCACCACACGGCAGCCGAGCAGGGCGTACCCCGCTCGACCGCGGGCGGCGGGGCGGGTGAACACCTCGGGCGCCGTCGGCACGGCGCTGTCGGACGTCAGGTCGGCCCACAGGGCGTCCGCGGCACCCAGGGCGATCCGGCCGCCCGCGCGGCCCGGGACGGCAAGATCCGGCATGACAACAGGCTAAGGGCTGGCGGCCCTTGGGCGTCACAGCCGGCGTCGGGCTCGGACCCGGACTCGGACCCGGGCTCGTCCTCGGGCTCGGATCCGCCATCGGGCTCGGGTCGGCGATCGCCGCTCGGTTCAGGAGCCCTCGGTCGGTCCGGCCTGGTCCCATCCGGGCGCCCGCACGTCGAGCGTGAGGCTCCCCGGCGCGACCTCCTCGCCGCAGGTCCGGCACGTCGACGCCGGGTCCAGGTCGTGCTCGGCCTCGTGCGCGGAGCCGGGTCCGCCGCGGTGCCGGAAGGCGACCGGCGGGGTGTCCACCGCCCAGCGATCGCCCCAGGTCAGCATCGCCCGCATCACCGGCGCGAGATCGCGGCCGGCCTCCGTGAGGTGGTATTCGAAGCGCGGCGGGCGCTCGCTGTAGGCGCGGCGCTCGACCACGCCCGCCTCCTCCAGTGCGCGCAGTCGCGCGGCGAGGCGGTCGCGGGGGGCGCCGGTGTTGCGGACGATCCGGTCGAAGCGCTGGTTGCCGTAGAAGATCTCGCGCACCGCCAGGAGGGCCCAGCGTTCGCCGATGAGTTGCAGCGCGGCGGCCACGGAGCACGGTCGACCGGGCACTTCGGGGTGCGGAACCGCGTGCGCGGCCCGCTTCGCATTCGAGGTCACCTCCCCATCATCCCCGACTCCGTTGTGTTTTCAAACTCACACGACTAATCTCCGCCCCATGACAGTTGGAATTTCAAACCCACACCGCGCGTCCCGAGCCGTTTTCGCGACGGTCGCGGCTGCGGTCTTCATGTCGAACCTCGACCTCTTCATCGTCAACGTCGCCCTCCCGGAGATCGGCCGCTCGTACGGCGGCAGCGGCCTCGGCTCCCTCTCCTGGGTGCTCAACGGCTACGCGATCGTCTTCGCGGCACTCCTCGTGGTCGCCGGCCGCGTCGCCGACCGCTCCGGGCACAAACCGGTCTTCCTGACCGGACTGGCGGTGTTCACCCTCGCCTCGATCGGCTGCTCGCTCGCTCCCGGCGTCGGGACGCTGGTCGCGGCACGGCTCGTACAGGCCGCCGGCGCCGCGCTGTTGATGCCCACCTCGCTCGCGCTGTTGCTCGACACGACGGCGCCCGAGAAGCGTGCCGGAGCGGTGCGGGCCTGGGCGTCGATCGGGGGGATCGCCGCCGGACTCGGGCCGGTGGCCGGTGGGCTGCTGGTCGAGGCCGGATGGCGTTGGGTGTTCATCGTCAACGTGCCGGTGGGGATCGCGGCGATCGCGCTCGGCATCAAGGTGCTGCCGTCGCCCGGGCGCGCGGGGGCGGGCAGGAGCGCGCTGCCCGACCTGTTCGGCGCCGCCCTGCTCACCGGATCGATCGCCACGCTCGCGCTCGGTCTGGTCAAGGCTCCCGATTGGGGTTGGACGAGCGCCGCGACCCTCGGCGGCCTGGCTGCCGCGGTGCTGCTCGGTGTCTGGTTCGTCCTGCGCTCGGCCCGCCACCCCGTGCCGATCGTCGAGCTGCCACTGCTCCGGGTTCCGGCGTTCGCATCCGCCGCGGCCGCCCTGACGCTCTTCGCCGTCGCCTTCGCCGGCATGCTGCTCGGCGCGGTGCTGTGGTGCCAGGGCGTATGGGGCTACTCCGCCCTGCGCACCGGCCTCGCCATCGCGCCGGGGCCCTTGCTGGTGCCGCCGGTCGCCTTGCGGATCGGGCCCGCCGTGGCCCGGTTCGGCGCGGGCCGCATCGCGCTGGCGGGAACCGTACTGTTCGCCGCCGGCATCCTGTGGTGGGCCGCCGCGCTCGACACCGGCTCGGCCTACGCGACCTCGCTCCTGCCCGGCATGATGCTGACCGGCCTCGGCGTCGGCATGACGCTCCCGGTCCTGACCGGGGCGTCGGCGGCCGCCCTCCCGCCGGCCCGCTTCGCCACCGGCTCGGCCATCACCTCGATGGGCCGCCAGATCGGCGCGGTCCTCGGCGTGGCGGTCCTGATCGGCCTCCTCGGCACCCCGACCCCCGAACACGTCGTCACCGCGTTCCAGCACGGCTGGTACGCCGTCGCCGCGGCGTCCCTGCTCGCCGCGTGCGCGACGCTCCCGCTGGTCCGCGAGCCGCGACCGTCCGTCGCCGCCGCGACGGCGACGGTCGACGCCACGAACGCCACGAAGACCGGCGCCGCCTGAGGAAGGGGTCCCGTCCGCCCGAGGACGGACGGGACCGTCACTCGCCCCCGGGCGTCGGTCCTCCAGGCGCAGGCGCCGACGGAGGCGCAGGTCCAGGCCCAGGTGCAGGTCAGCCCCTCGCCGCCGGAGCCGTCCGCGCGAAGTGGCGGGCGCCGGGTACGAACGCCGCGGCGGCCGGTACGAGGAAGCAGGCGGCGGCGCACACGGCGAGCACCGGGGTGACGCCGAAGGCCGCGATGGCCGGCGCGATCAGGGCCAGCCCGACCGGCGCCAGACCGTAGGAGACGAGGAAGTCCAGCGAGGAGACGCGGGCCAGCTTGTCCGGGGCGACCTCGCGCTGGGTGGCCGTGAACCAGGGCACGTTGAACAGTTCGATGCCTGTCCCGGCGACCGCGTAGGCGGCGACGACCACGGCCGGGTGCACGGGCAGCATCAAGCTCAGCGGCGCGACACCGTAGGCGGCCAACCCCGCGAAGGCGGCCCACCCCTGCGAGCGGGGCCGCCACCGGGCGGTGACCAGGGCCCCGCCGAGCGCGCCCACGGTGTACGCGGTCACGGCCGCGGCCAGCACCCACTGGGTGTCGTAGCGGTCCCGGCTGATCAGGGGCAGCGCGACGCTGGTGACGGAATACCCCAGCGCGATCACCGCGGTCAGTCCGCCGAGTCCGGCCAGGAACCAGGGGTGGCGGCGCGCTTCTCGTATCCCCTCCAGGAACTCGGCGCGCAGGCCGGCGCGCGGCTCCGGCTCGGCCTGCGGGTCCGCCGGACCGGCGGCACCCTTGCCGGGGACGAACGCGGCGACCAGCCACAGCAGGCCGATGCCGAGCAGCAGCGTCCTGATGTCGAGGACGGCGGCGAGGAGCGCGGTCAGCGCGGGCCCGGCAAGCGTGCATCCGCGGACAGCCATGGTCAGCGCGGCATTGGCCTGTTGGCGGCGCTCGGGCGCCACGGTCTCGGCGGTGAGCGCCTGGAACGCCGGGCGGCAGGCGCCCTGTCCGGCGCCCGCGAGGGCGGCAGCGGCGGTCATCAGCACGAGCGAACGGCCGAGTCCGGCGGCGAGCAGGGGCGCGGCGACCGCTGCCGCGAGGCCCGACCAGAGGACGACCGCGCGGCGGGAGTGCCGGTCGGCCAGCACGCCACCGACGGCGACGGCGGCCAGGAAGCCGATGGTGCGGGCGGCGAGGACGAGGCCGAGACCGGCGGCGCCGAGACCGCGGTGGAGTACGGCGAGCCCGAGGACGAAGGGCAGGGCCCAGGTCGCGAGTCCCGAGGCGGTGGTGCCCGCCCACAGGCGCAGGAACGCGGTGTCGCGCAGCACCGAACGTGGGCGCGGGGTAGGGGTCTTGGCCGCGATGGGCGCGGGTGTGGTCGCCACGGTGTGGTTGCTCCTCGGGGTGGGGGTGGCGGCTCGTCGAACCGCACCCGGGTTTCTTAATGAAAATGAATACCATTACAGTACCCTTCACACGCAGAGCTTCTGCCCTGTGCACGACAACACCCACGCCCGCGCTCCCGGACCGGAGAACCCATGCGCCACCCCGCCCGCCTCGGCATCGCCCTGACCATCGCCCTCGCCACCGCAGGCTGCTCCACAGCGGCCGGCGACGGCTCCACGGCGGACGACGGTCCCGCCGCACGCGCCTCCACCAAGGCGGCCTCCTTCACCAGTTGCGGCCGTCAGGTGTCCCTCACCGCACCCCCGAAGCGGACCGTCGCCCTGGACCAGACCTCGACCGAGACCCTGCTCGAACTCGGGCTCCAGGACCGGACGGCCGGAACCGCCAACCTCAAGACGAAGATCCCCGGCCAGTACGAGGCCGCGTACGCCAAGATCCCGGTCATCGCCCCCAAGATCGCCACCGGTGAGCAACTGCGCGCCGCCACACCCGACTTCGTCGTCGCCGGCTCCGCGGACCTCTTCACGAAGGACCGGGCCGGCACCCGTGAGGAACTGGGCGCCCTCAAGGTCCCGACCTTCGTGAGCGCCGTGGACTGCCCGCGGCAGAGCCCGGCCGGCACGGCCCCCTTCGAGCTCCTCTTCTCCGACTACGAGAACCTCGGCAAGGTCTTCGGCGTCGAGGAGCGGGCCGGCAAGCTCGCCGCCGACCAGCGCGCCGCCGTCGCCAGGGCCGGACAGAACGCCGCCAAGGCCGCCCGGGGAGCGGGCCGGCCCGGCCGGCCCACCGTGGTCTACCTCTACTCCGTCTTCAACGGCATGCCGTACGTGGCGGGCAGGACCGGCCTGCCCAGCGAGATGAGCCGGATCATCGGCGCACAGAACGCCTTCGACGACGTCGACCAGGACTGGCCGGAGGTCTCCTGGGAGGAAGTGGCCAAGCGCGACCCCGACTTCATCGTGATCGGCGACCTGTCCGAGCGCGGCCGGCCCGGCGACAGCGCCAAGGAGAAGCGCGCCGCGATGACCCAGCATCCGGTGATCTCCAAGCTGGCCGCGGTCCGTGACGACAAGGTCCTCGAAGTGCCCGGCATCGAGCTGGATCCCTCGGTGCGCTCCGTACACGCCCTGGGGTTGCTGGCCGACGGCATGAAGGGCCTCGGATATGTCCGCTGACCCCGTCGCCCGGCAGGGGATGCGGGACCTCTCGCCTCCGGGCCGGTCCGCGGCGGCCCGGAGGCGCTCCTCCTCCTCGCCGCGGTCGCCCTCGTGGCCTCGGTGACCGCGTCCGTACGCATCGGCACCGCCGACGTGGGCTGGACCGACCTCGCCCGCGTGCTCGGCTCCCGTCTCGGCCTGGACGTAAGGCCGTTGCCCCCGCTGCTGGACTCCCTCGTCTGGGACCTGCGGCTACCGCGCGTATTGATGGCCGCCCTCGTGGGCGCCTCGCTCGCCGTGTGCGGCACGGTGCTCCAGGCGGTCACCCGCAACGCGCTCGCCGACCCCTACCTGCTCGGCGTCTCGTCGGGGGCCTCGGCGGGGGCCGTCACCGTGGTCGTCCTCGGGGTCGGCGCCAACGCCCTCGGGGTCACCGGCGGCGCCCTCGCCGGCGCGCTGCTCTCCTTCGGGCTGCTCCTGCTCCTGCTGAAGCGCACCGGACTGGACTCCGTCCGCATCGTCCTCACCGGTGTCGTCGTCGGCCAGCTCTTCACGGCGATCACTTCGCTCGTCCTGATGGCCTCGGCGGACGCGGACACCACGCGGGCGGTCACCCACTGGCTGCTGGGCTCGATGGCGCCGGCCCGCTGGAACGCGGTCGTGGTCTGCGCGATCGTCACCCCGCTGGGGCTGGCGGCGGCCTGGCTCTGCTCCCACTCCCTCGACGGGCTCGCCTTCGGCACCGACACCGCCGCCTCCCTCGGGATCGGCGTACGGCGCACCCGGATGCTGCTGCTCGTGGTCACGGCCGTGCTGACCGCCGTGGCGGTGGCCACCGTCGGCGCCATCGGATTCGTCGGGCTGATCGTCCCCCACGGGGTGCGGTTCCTCGTCGGCCCGCTGCACCGGGTGCTACTGCCGTACGCGGCGTTCGCGGGCGCGGTGTTCCTGGTGTGGACGGACGCGCTGGCGCGGATCGCCTTCGCGCCCCGCGAGGTTCCCGTGGGCGTGATCACCGCCCTGCTGGGCGTACCGCTCTTCCTGCTCGTCCTGCGCAGGAGGGGTGAGCTGTGAGGATCACCGCCGAAGGGCTGAGCTGGTCGGTGGCGGGCAGGCCGGTCGTGCGCGACGTCTGCGTGGACATCGCACCCGGCGAGACGGTCGGACTGCTCGGCCCGAACGGCTCGGGCAAGTCCTCGCTGCTGCGCTGCCTGGCCGGGTTGCGACCCCCCGACGAGGGCACGGTCCGCTACGACGGCGAGTCCGTACGCCACTGGAGCGCCCGGCGGATCGCCCGTCACGTCGCCTTCGTCGAACAGGGCTCGGGCGCGGACAGCGACCTGCTGGTCGCCGATGTCGTCGGCCTCGGGCGGACCCCGTACCGGGACCACTGGCGCGGACCCGACGCCACCGACCGCACGGTGGTCGCCGCCGCGCTGGAGCGCGTCGGACTCACCGCACTGGCCGACCGCCCCTGGAAGGCGCTGTCGGGCGGTGAGCGCCAGCGCGCCCACATCGCCCGGGCGCTGGCCCAACAGCCTTACGGACTCCTGCTCGACGAGCCCACCAACCATCTCGACATCAAACACCAGTTGGAACTGATGGAGTTGTCGACCGGCACCGAGCAGACGGTCCTGGTCGCGCTGCACGACCTGTCGCTCGCCGCCCGGTACTGCGACCGGCTGCTGCTCCTGCACCACGGTCGCCTGGTCGCCGCCGGCACGCCCGCCGCCGTCCTGACCTCCGATCGGCTCGCCGAGGTCTTCGAGGTGGACGCGGAACTCTCCACCGATGCCCTGGGCAACCCCGCGCTCACCTGCCGGGGCCCGCTCGGAGCACCGGCTGCCGCACCCCGACCCGCCCCCATGAAAGGAACCCCGTGAACCCCGTGAACCCCATGAACACTGTGGACCCCGTGAACCCCGCGAATCCCGTGAATCCCCTTACCGTCGACGCCCTCATCGAGGCCGTCCTCGCCGGCGAACACGGCCCGCTCCCCCACCGGCTCGTCGCGACCAGCGTGTTCTGGATGCACCACGGCACCCGCCTGGCCGGCGGCGACACCACCTACCTCAACCAGTACGTCCTGGTCCGCCTCGGCGGCTCGTTCGGCGGCTGCGCCTTCGAGGCCGGCGAGATCGCCCCGGCGATCTGCCACGGCTCCTCCGGCGCCCCGCTCGACGTGCTGCTGCGCGAGGGCCCGCGCCCGCTGCGGATCGCCGCCCTCGACGCCTACCTCTCCGAGGCCCGCCCGCACCGCGTCGCCGCCGGGGCGGGCGACGCCGAGTCCGTGACCCTGCCCACCGGTACCCCGGAGCTCCGCGCGAAGGCCCGTGACGCGGCCATCGCCGGCCTCCTGGACATCGAGGAGGGCGCCAAGGTCGGCCTCATCGGCGTCGTCAACCCCCTCGTCGCGGCGATCCGCGAGCGCGGCGGCACACCGCTGCCCTGCGACTTCAACCTCAAGGCCACCCAGTGGGGCGATCCCGTCACCACCGACATGCACGAGGTGCTGGAGAGCGCCGAGGCCGTCGTCGCCACCGGGATGACCCTGAGCAACGGCTCGTTCGACACCGTCCTGGAACGCTGCCGGTCCCGCGGCATCCCGCTGATCGTCTACGCGCAGACCGGGAGCGCCGTGGCCCGCGCCTTCCTCGGCTCGGGCGTGACCGCCCTGTCGGCGGAACCGTTCCCCTTCTCCCAGTTCAGCGCCGAGGAGACCGCCCTGTACCGCTACCGGACGGTGGGCCGCGCATGATCCGCGCCCCACGTCCGGTGGCGCCCGGCGGCGGTGGCCTCCCCACCGGCGCCGGGTACGCCCCCTGCCACCACGGCGAGATCCTCCAGGGCGTCTTCCTCGACGGCGCGGGACGCCGGTGCGCGGGCCTGGTCACCCTCCCCATGGCCGGCCCCGGCAGCCGCGCCACGTTCGTCCGTCGTCCCGGCACCGAGCCCGGGGAGCTGAGCGTCGTACCGGCCGACCGTACGAAAGCCGCGGGGGCCGCCGCCCTCGCGGTGGCGGAATGCGCGGAGCGGGCCGGCCAGCCGCCCTGCGGCGGGGAGTTGTGGCTCACCGGTGACGTGCCGGTGGGACTCGGCATGGGCAGCTCGACCAGCGATGTGATCGCCGCCGTGCGCGCGGTCGCGGACGCGTACGGGCTGCGGCTGTCCGCCGAAACGGTCGCCCGGCTGGCCGTGCGCGCGGAGCTGGCCTGCGATCCGCTGATGTGCGACGGCCGCCCGGTGCTCTTCGCCCAGCGGGAGGGCAGGGTCCTGGAGGTCCTCGGCCCCCGGCTGCCGCCGCTGGTCGTCGTGGGCTGCGCTCTGGGCGGGGGCGCGCCCGTGGACACCCTGGCCCTGAACGTGCCCGAGCCCGGCGACGACGACGTGCGGGCCGGGGAGCGGCTGCGCGGGCTGCTGCGCCGGGCGGTGGCCACCGGTGACGTGCGGCTGCTCGGCCGGGTCGCGACCGCCAGTGCTCGGCGCGGCCAGCGGGTCCTCGGCCACCCCGAGTTCGACGCACTGTGCGGCATCGCCCGGCGGGCGGGAGCGGTGGGCGTCCAGATCGCGCACAGCGGGGCGGTGGCGGGGGTGCTCTTCGACCCGGCCGCGCCCGGCCTGCGCCACCGCGTGCGCGGCTGCCTGCGCGCCCTGGACGCCCATGCGATCCCCGCCACTCGTACCTTCACGACCTGCACCACCACCAAGGAGATCCGAAATGGACCAGCACATCGCGGAGTCGATCGGCAGGCCGGACCTGGTACGCCTCGACGACCGGCTCGTCTGCCTGCGATTTGAGACGATGAAGGTGGTCTCCGCCCTCGCCGCGGTGGGGCACCTGCTCGACACCGGAGTCGTGCGCCGCGGGGACACCCTGCTGGACAGCTCCAGCGGCATCTACGCCTACGCCCTCGCCCTGGCCTGTCACCGGCACGGCATGCGCTGCCACATCGTCGGCTCGACCACGGTGGACCACACGCTGCGCACCCAGCTCGCCGTGCTCGGGGCGACGCTCACGCAGATGGAACCGTGCGACGACCTCAAACTCGACCAGAAACGGCGCGTCGAGCGGATCCACGAGATCCTCGCCGAACACCCCGAGTACCACTGGATGCGGCAGTACCACGACGACATCCACTACCTCGGCTACCGCACGGTCGCCGACCGGATCCGGGAGGCGACCGGCGCGGACGGGCTCACCCTCGTCGGCGGGGTCGGCTCGGGCGCCTCCACGGGAGCCCTCGCCCGCTACCTGCGCGGGGCCGCCGACGGCCCGGCGAAGGCGGAGGCGAACGGGGAAGCCGGTGGGGAAGCCGATGTGGAACTCGTCGGTGTCCAGCCGTACGGCAGCGTCACCTTCGGCGCCGAACACGTCCGCGACCCGGAGATCATCATCGCCGGGATCGGCAGCTCGATCCCCTTCGGGAACGTCTCCCACGAGCTGTACGACGTCCTGCACTGGGTCGCCTTCGACGCCGCGCTGGCCGGCAGCGTCGACCTGCTGCGGCGGCACGCCGTCTTCGCCGGCCTGTCGACCGGCGCGGGCTACCTCGCCGCCCGCCACGAACGCGAGCGCTCCCCCGAGCGGACGGTCCTCTTCATCGCCGCCGACACCGGACACCGCTACGTCGACACCGTCTACGCCCGGCACCGCGAGGTCGCGCCGATGGCGGACTTCGCCCCGCGCGAGGTGTCCGACCAGGGCCAGCTGGCCCTGCCGTGGTCCCGGATGCGGTGGAACCGCGCCCCGGCGGTGCCTTCGCCCGCCGGTCGACCGGCCGAGGTGACCAGCACCTCGGCGCGGGCGAGCGAGCGCGGGTGATCTCCGGTCAGCGGCGGCCCGTGGCCAGGACGACGAGGAACTGACCGCCGCCCTGCTCGACGGCGGCGGTCACCGGCAGCCCCGGGACCAGCCGGGAGAACCGGTCCACCAGCCAGTCCGCCGCCTCCTGGGCGTCCTTCTTCGTCGGGCAACGGCCCACCATCTCGCGGCCGCCCTTGCGCTCCAACCGGTCGGCAACGGTGATCAGCGGCGCGGGTTCGACCACGTACAGGTGCTCCGGCCAGGCGATGACCACCTTGACCGCGCCCTTGCGGGTGTTGCACCCGCGGTGGGCGAGCCGCTCGGCGACCTTGGCCTTCCGGTCGGTGGTCCGGCTGTCGACACTGGGCCCTCGCGGGTCGTTCACCGACTCGTCGGGGTCGACCGGTTCGTCGCACACCCAGCACCGCCAGCCGTCGCGCTCGGCCACATCATCAAGGAGACTCATCCGAGCAAACTATCCTGCTCGACCGCCGCCCACGTACCAGGGGCTACGGGCGGACCACCGGTGGCTACCGGGGACCCGCGCCCGCCGCGGGCTTCGCCAGCCAATCGGCCTCGGTGGTCCAGAAGAGGCAGCTCGCGCCCAGGTAGTCGCCGGCGAAGTCGGTGAACCGTTGACGGGTGTAAGGGAGGCCGGTCCTGGGGTCCTTGGCGCCGATGTCGGGCTCCTGGACGGCCATGGCGACGACGGGGAGGACGTCCTTGTAGGCGTGGAGGAACTTGTAGGAGTTCTTCATCTGCCAGTCCCGGTCCGGCAGGGTGTCGGGTCCGCCGATTCCGATGCCCTTGTCCCGGGCGAGGTCGAACATCTCCTTCATGCGCTCGTGGTCGTCGTCGTCCGGCAGGAAGTTCACGTACTGGACGAAGGGCGTCTTGGTGAAGACCTTCCTGCCGTAGGCCATGTTCTCCAGTTCGGCGTCGATGTACGACGTGGAGTCGTATCCGGTGCGGTCCTTCTTCGTGTCCACTTCGATCGCGGTCTCGGGCAGGTTCACCCCGCCGAGCTTGCCGTCGAACTTCGCCGCCATGGCTTTCAGCAGTCCCTGGAAGTCCGTCCGCACGTCCTTCTTCCACTGCGCGGCCATGGCTCCGGCGCTCGTGACCACATCGGGGTTCTCGTCGATCGTCGGGGCGACCCCGCCCTCGTCCTTCACGTACTGGGGGACATTGGCGTTCTCGATGCCGTCCACGTCGAAGAACCGGTCCTGGACCTGGACGAACAGCTTCTTGCCGTGGCCCTGGAGATACGTCAGGGCGTCATCGATCCTCGACCACTTGTACTCGCCCTTGCGACCTTCGAGGGCCTTCCACGGCGCCACCACCTGGACACCGTGAATGTCCGGACGGTCGATCTTCGCCTTGATGTCCGGGGCCTTTCCGGACACGGCTTCCTCGAAATCTCCGAGCGACATGTAGAGGTAGTCCGTCGGCGCCTTGCCACGCGGGGCCGCGGGGGCCGCGACGGCCACCCCCGCCGTGCTCGTCAGAGCCACCGCCGTCAGCACGACGGATACCGATACGGGGAGCATGCGCTTCATCGTCATGCGCGGACGCTATGGGGCGATTCTCAGAAGAATATAAGAACGGCCGACAGACGCCGGCTGGGGTGGTCGAGCTGGCCGTGCTCGCCGTCGGCCGCGCCGCCGCGCCCGTGGAGCGGCCTCTGGGGCATGATCGTGCCCGTGAGTTCCGAAGAAGAAGCCGTGGCCTATGCCTGCATGATCGTCCGGAAGCCGGTCGCCACCGCGTTCCGCGCCTTCGCCGACCCCGACGTGACCACCCGGTTCTGGTACAGCAGGAGCAGCGGGCCGATGGTCCCCGGCGCCGAGCTCCAATGGGAGTGGGAGACGTACGGAGCCAGCGTCCGTGCCCGGGTCACCGCCGTGGAGCAGGACCGGCTGATCCGGTTCGAGTGGGGCAACTACACGGAGCCGACCCAGGTCGAGGTGACCTTCACCCCGCGCCCCGGGCTACCGGAGGCCACCTTCGTCGAGGTGCGCGAGACCGGCTTCCACGGCCGGGGCGCGGACCTCGTGGCGTGGCTCAACAACACCGTCGGCGGGTTCACCACCGCCCTGTGCGCCATGAAGGCCCTCCTCGAACACGACATGGAGATCGGCGCCGTCGCCGACCACCACCCCGCCTGACCGAGGGGACCGGGACGGCCGGGCGTGCGGAGCCGCTCAGCTCCGCGCCCGGAGGGTCTTCGTCAGCAGCCCGCCCGCGACCATCAGGGCGACGCCCAGCCACCAGACGTTGCCGTCGAAGACCAGCACCGCGATGCCGATCGGCACCAGCAGCCCCGCCAGGGGCAGCAGCAGCGAAGCCCCCTTCGGCGTGCTCTCGCCGCGGGCGCGGGCGCGGACCACGCCCGGGTACCAGACGGTGAAGCGCAGGGCGGCGACGATCGCCAGGACCTGGATGATCCAGCCGGTC
The DNA here is from genome assembly GCF_044759975.1 of Streptomyces sp. NPDC098789. NCBI lineage: Bacteria > Bacillati > Actinomycetota > Actinomycetes > Kitasatosporales > Streptomycetaceae > Streptomyces > Streptomyces sp. NPDC098789. Next base: position 113,728 of record NZ_JBIWAJ010000010.1, on the reverse strand, counting down.
CAGATGTTGTCGGGGTTGTGCAGGACCAGGTCGCCGTAGCCGCCCGCGAGGGCCGCCACCAGGAACGCCAGGCCCCACACGCCGGTGATCACGTAGTTGGTGCGCAGGAAGGCCGGTGCGTGCCACAGCGACGGGTCGACCTGTTCGCGGGCGTACTGGAGGGTGAAGGGCATCCGCACGGCCATCGAGCCGAAGGCGATCACCGTCAGGGTGAGGTTCGCGATCTCCCCCGCGTACGTCTCCAGCCAGCGCAGCGTGCCCTCGCTCGCGAGGGCGCCGATGACGGCCAGCGCGGCGAAGAACACGACGTCGGCCAGCTCCAGCAGCTTCCAGGAACCGCCGCGGCGCACGAACCGGCTCAGGGCGATCAGGGCGAGGGACGTGCCGAGCGCGATCCCGACCGCGATCTCGAACCGCCCCGGGCCGACCACCAGCGAGAAGACGATCCACGGCGCCATCCCGACGACCGGGTTCTCCAGGAAACCGGAGACGGGTCCGGTGGCCGTGCCGTAAGCCTCGGAGCGGGTTTCTGAGCGCACCCCTCCAACGTACGCGCCGACCCACGGGACGCGCGCGGCGGCGGGGGCCGGACCGGCCGTGCGGTGGCGGCCCCGCCGCGGCGGTGCGTCAGTTCTGGGCGGTGTCGTCGCTCGCCTGCGCGGCGGCCTCGGCGGCCTCGGCGGCGAGCGCCTTCTCGCGCATCTTGCGCACCAGCTCCGCCTTCTGGTCGGCGGCGCCCTGCCGGTCGAGGTTGCGGTGCGGGCCGTTGTTCTGCCGTTCGGCGCGGGACAGCTTCTTGCGGTGGCCGCCGCCCTGGCCCACGGGGTTGTTGATGTTCTTGCTGTCGGTCACGAGCTCTCCGGGAATGAGGTGAAGCGATCTGCGGATTCATCGGTGGGGACGGGCGCGGCGTCGTCGTAGGACGTCAGCAGGGGTCCGTCACACCCTCCATCGTAGATCGGCGACCGGACGGACATGACAAGGGACGGATGCCCGGTCGGTGCCGGGTCGTGGCCCGGTCCCCTTCATCGGCGGGCGCGGGCGAGGGTGGCGGGCAGTTCCGCCCTGCTGCGGATGCCCAGTTTCCGGTAGGTGCTCGTCAGGTGGGTCTCCACGGTGCGCCGGGCCAGGTGGAGGAGGTCGGCGATCTCGGTGTTCGTCCGGCCCGCCGCGGCCAGTTCGGCGATGCGGCGTTCGCTGTCGGTCAGGGCCGCCGAACCGGTCCGCGCCGCGGCCGGGACCCGGGCGCCGCCCTCGCGCAGGGCCTGCTCGGCCAGCGCCAGCAGCCGCAGGCCGCCCTTGCGCTCGGCCAGGTCGGCCGCCTCGCGCAGCCGGTCACGGGCGCGGCCGCGTTCGCCGGCGGCGAGGAGCTGGCGGCCTTGGGCGAGGAGGGCCTCGACCAGCTCCATCCCGGCGTCGGCGGGTGCGTGCCTGAGGGTGCCGACCGCTTCCTCTGCGAGGTCCAGGCCCCGACGGCCACCGGTCGCGGTGCCGAGGACGCGCAGTGCGCGCCCCACCGTGCGCGGGGTGTTCCACACCCGCGCCAGCCGCAGCTCCTCGGTGGCCAGGGCCAGGGCCTCCTGGTCGCCGCCGAAGGCGAGCCGGCACTGGGCGACTGCGGTCCGCCAGGGGGTGACGACCGGGCTGAACACCTCCCGGGCGCTCTGGCGGCGGCCGCATTCCAGGAAGTCGTGCAGCGCGCCCGCCGGGTCGCCGGCGGCGAGGCGCTGCACCCCCCGCGCGTAGAGGAAGCGGTTCAGCTCCCACGACTCCGGGGCCCGGCCGAGGTCGAAGGCTTCGGCCAGCCGTCGGGCCTCCTCCGGGCGGCCGGTGTGGACCAGCGCCATCAGCACGTGGGCGTCCCGGTTGGAGGGCCCGCCGTGGGCACGCGCGGCGACGGCCGCACCGTCGCCGCGCACCGCGATCAGCCGGGCGACGTCGCCGCGGGCGGCCGCAATGTCCGCGCGGGTGTTGAGGAGCGCGTCCTCCATGGGGTGGAGCAGAGCGGGGTACTGGCCGACCAGGCCGCGGTCCACGAGCCGCTCGGCCTCGTCGAGTTCGTCGGCCCATTCGGCGACCGCCGCCGCCGTCCCCAGCAGGAAGGGCTCGGCCAGCGGGTCGCAGGGCTGCGCGAGCAGGGCCCGTACGCGGGTCATGGCCTCGGCGGCCGAGATCAGTCCGGCGGTCGCCTCGTACCGCACCAGCAGGGCCCGACTGGCGGTGCCGACGAGCTCCGGCGCGTCCTCGCCGCTCGCGGAGAGCCTGCGGTAGGTCTCCTGACGGGAGGCGAGGTCGGCGTCGGCCAGCAGCGCGGTGACGGTCTGGACGGTGCGGGCGAGTCCCGGGTGGCCGTCCAGGCCGTCCTCCGTGCGCCGCATCACCTCCAGCGCCGTGGTGACCTCGCCGCGGCCGACCAGGGCCGTGCCGAGGGCCACGGCGGCGCGCACCCGGTCGCGGGGTGCGGCCGGCAGGTACTGGGCCTCGGCCAGCCGGGCGATCGCCACCGTGCCGTCGTCCGAGGCGTACTCCAGCGAGCCCAGTTCGGTCAGCAGGCGCTGGCGGTGGTCGTCGGAGAGCGGTTCGTCCAGGGCGCGGCGCAGATAGCCCGCGGCGTCGCGGGGGCGCGCGTCGTGCACCGCGACGGTCGCCGCGTCCCGCAGGACGCGCAGGGCCCAGGGCAGGCCGTCGCCCGGGGTGCGCAGCAGGTGGGCGGCGACCGTCTCGACGCGCTCGCCGCGACGCAGCATCGTCTTCGCGGCCACCAGGTGCGCCGCCTCCCGCCGGGTGGTGGGCCAGCCGCTCAGCACGGCGTCGCGCAGCAGGCGGTGCGCGAAGCGCGGCAGGCCGGCGGGGTCCGGACGCAGGAGTCCGATGCGGGTCATCGCGGTGAGCCAGCCCGTGACCCGTGCGGGATCCGCTCCGGCGGCCTCCGCGAGGACACCGGCCACCCCCGGGCCCGTCGGGATCCGGGCCACGGACGGACCGGCCGGGACCCCGGCCGTGGCCGGACCTGCCGCGATCCCGACCGCGAACGGACCCGCCGGGGCGCCGGCCGCTCCGATGGCCGGATCGGGGTCGGCCGGAGGGCCGGACGCGGCCACGGCCTCGATGGCGCTCCCGGCGGGCCGGCTCGGGCGGTGCTCGGGTGGGGACGGCTGGGGCCAGGCCTCCTCCAGGGCGGCCAGGCAGCGGGCCACCTCGGCCGTCTCCGCGCCCGCGCTCTCCAGCCACCACGAGACGGCCGCCGGGTAGCTGCCGGGATACAGCGCGGCGCAGGTGTCCGGCAGCAGCGGGACCGCTTCGGGTGCGCCGCCGAGGTCGTGGAGCAGGGCGTGCAGGAGCAGTGGGTTGCCCGCACCGGCCCGCACGGCTTCCGCCGTCCCCTCGGGTCCGGCCGCCGGCAGGGCGGTGCGGACGAGCTCCGCGGCGGCCGCGTCGCCGAGCGGGTCGATGGTGTGGATGTGGACGAGCGAGGGCGACAGCGACCGGGCGAGCCCGGAGCGCCGGGGGCCGATGTCGTACTGGCTGCGCTCGCTCGCCACGAGTAATACGGGTAATCGGTCGATGTGGCGCACCGCTTCGCGTAGCCAGCGGCGTGACGCGGAGTCGGCGAGGTGGACGTCGTCGACCGCCATCAGGAGCGGTCCCTCGGCCGCGTACGAGCGCAGCAGCCGCCACAGTCGGGCGGCGTTCCCCCGGTCGACGTGGTCGGGCACGAGGTCGATGAAGTCCGGCACCGGGCCGAGGAGTTGCAGCACCGTGGCGAAGGGCACACCGGTGTCCTCCGGCGAGCACCGCGCCGACAGCACCCGCATGCCCGGTCCCCCGGCCTCCCGCACGGCGCCCTCCAGCACGGCGGTGCGGCCGGTGCCGGTGGCGCCCTGGAGCAGCACCAGGGAACCGGAACCGGAGCGGGCCCGCCCCGCCCGGTCCGCGAGGAGCGCCCGGGCGCCTTCGCGCTCGTGGAGTGGTGTGGTCATCGGTACCTCCGTGGGCAAGGGTGTGCTCCGCCGCCAGATGAGACGACCGCGCCCGCGACGTGGTGACCGGAAGTGGCGCAGCTCACTTCCGCTCGCCGGGGCCGGCCCGAGACCGAGGGGCACCGCCGTGACCTGCGACGACGTTCACGAAGCGGGCCGGCCTCGTGGTCATCACCACCGTGCTCTCGTGGTGGGGCCCGTGGTCGTCCACGATTGCCCCGCCCGTGGCGCCCGAAGAAGTGTTGGGGAGCTCATCGGCTACCGGCCCGAGCCGCACGACGGGCCGCTGCATAGGGGAAACGTTGCTCGACTCACCCCGGACCACCACCCTGCCCTCCGCCACGACGCCCTCCGCCGGTCCGGGCCCGCACGCGGGCTCCGCGGACCGGCGCGTGCCCGTGGCCGTGTACGCCGATGACCCGATCAGCCTGGAGGGGGCGGTCGGCCAGCTGCGCAGACGCCCCGAGGTCGAGCTGCGCGAGGAGTCCGGTCCGGACACGGTGGCCCTGCTCGTGGTGGACGCCCTCGACGATGCCGCGCTGACCCGGCTGCGCCGCCTCGTGCGCAGCGAGGGCGCACGCGCCGTTCTCGTGGTGGGCGCGATGCGGGAGAGCGAGCTGCTGGACGTGATGGAGTGCGGGATCGGCGCGATCGTCCGGCGCCGCGACGCCACGGCCGAGCGGCTGGTGCAGGCGGTGCTGGCCGCGTCCCGCGGCGACAGCGATCTGCCCGCCGATCTCCTGGGTCGGCTCATCCACCAGCTGGGCACGCTCCACCGGGGTGCCGCGGGCCGGCCCGGTCCGCCGGCCCTCGGGCTCACGCCGCGCGAGGTGGACGTCCTGCGTCTGGTCGCCGAGGGCTTCGACACCGCTGAGATCGCGGGCAAGTTGTCCTATTCCGAACGGACCGTCAAGAACGTCATGCACGGCCTCACCATCCGGCTCCACCTGCGCAATCGTGCGCACGCCGTGGCCTTCGCCTTCCGGGAGGGCTACATCTGACCGATCGGGCAACCGCGGGCGCCGGCGGGTGTCCGCGCGGGCAGGGCCGACTGCCCCGCCGTCGTCCCCCGCGCTCCTGTGGCCCGGATGCCGCCCGGGGGACGATCGGCGCAGGACGACGGCCCGGGCACGACCGGCCGTGCGGGCAGGGCAGGGCTGGGCAGGAGTACGCGCGTGATCCACGAAGTGGACGAGGTGCTCAAGGGCCTCCTCGGCGGCGGGGCGTTGACGGGTTCGGGCATCGAGGTGTCCTTCGAGGCACCGACCCGGGACTGGGCGGCCCGGCGCAACGCCCCCGTGGTCAACACCTACTTGTACGACATCCGGGAGGACGTGGCCCGGCGGCAGCGCGGTCGGACGGAGGTGCGCGACGATCGGGACGTGGTCGTGCGGCGCAGTCAACCGCCGCGCTGGTTCAAGCTGTCGTACCTGGTGACCGCGTGGACGAAGACCCCGCAGGACGAGCACCGGTTGTTGTCCGCCGTGCTCGCGACCCTGCTGCCCCGCGAGGTGCTGCCGCCGGAGGAACTGCCGGGCTCCCTGCGGGCGCTGGGGCTCTCCGTGCAGCTGACGGCGGCCGGCGTGCAGACGGAGGCACGCTCGCTCGCGGAGATCTGGTCCGCGCTCGGCGGCGAGCTGAAACCCTCGCTGGACCTGGTGGTGACCGCGCCCTTCCCGGCCTTCCCCGAGTACGAGGCGGGGCCGCCGGTCACCGAGGGCGCGACCGTCCGGCTGGGCGGGATGGACGGCGACCCTGCGGTGACCGGGGGCCGTTCGCACCGTCCCCACCAGGTGGCGGCCGCCCGGGCCGCCCGGGCGGCGCGGGCCGACGCCGGGGGCGCGCCCCTTCCCGGGGAGACCTCCCGCCGCTCGGACGCGCGGTGAACGCCCCCTACGCCGGCCTGATCCCGCAGCCGGCGGCCGACACGGGCGATGCGGGCGATCCGGGCCAGGGGCTGCTCGACCGTCTCGGCGCCTTGCGCGGGCGGGTGTCGGCGCTGGTCGAACAGCGGACCGCCGGTGATCCGACCGCCGACGACCCCCTGCGCGGGCTCTACCTGTCCGACGAGGCGGTCCACCACGTGCTCGACACCTGGCCCCCGGTGTCCGACGTGGCCGCCGGATCCGACCGGAGCGTCATCGCGGCGCCGTCGCACGACTCCGGGCAGGGGATGGACCGGATGGCCCGGCTGGCCGGGCGGGCGGGCCTCAGCGCGCTCGACGTCGCCGTCGTGCTCGTCGCCCTCGCTCCCGACGTCGACCGGACCTTCGAACCCCTCTACGGCTACCTCAACGACGACGTGAGCAGGCGCCGGGCGACGGTCGGTCTCGCCCTCGAACTCTGCGGGGTGCCCGCCCGGTCCGCCGCCGCCCGGGCCCGGCTGCACCCGTCCGCGCCCCTCCTGGCACTCGGCCTGCTGGAAGTCATCGAACCCGAACGCCCCTTCCTGACCCGCTCCTTGCGCGTGCCCGACCGGCTGACCGGCCATCTCCTCGGTGACGACACCCCGGACGCGGCCCTGCTCGGCCTGGTGCGCCCGATGCCGGATCCGCTGCCCGGCGACCGGACGGCCGAGCAGTTCACCCACCGGCTCGCGGCCCTCCTGGCGGCGGCTCCCGCCACCGTCTACCTGCGGGAACAGCGCGAGGGCGACGGCCTGGCCGCCTACGCCTCGGCGTTGCGCGCCGCGGGCCTGGACGGGCTGTGCTGCGCCGAGCCGGGCGAACACGTCGCCGAGCTGCTGCGCGAGGCCCGCCTCAGCGGCCGGGCCGTCGTCGTGCCGGCGCTGCCCGAGGCGCCCGGCCCGCTGGTCCGGGCGCTCGTCGCGGCGCCGGACGTGACGGTGCTGCTGGCCGGGCCCCGCCCGTACGACCCCCACTGGGCCCCCGAGGACCCCCTGGTCCTGGACGCGCCGGACCGCCGGGACGGAGGGACCGCCGCGTGGCGGGCCGCGCTGGGCACCGACGCCGCCGACGGCTTCGACCTGGCCGCGACGGTCGCCCCGTACCGCCTCGGCGGGGACCGGATAGGGCGGGCCGCGCGGGCGGCCCGGGCGCTGGCCGCCTTCGACGGCGCACCGCTCGGCGCCGCCCACGTACGGCGGGCCGCGCGCCGCCAGTCGGCCTCGGGGCTGGAGAGCCACACCCGACGCATCCGGCCGGCCGTGGACTGGGGGGACCTGGTCCTGCCCGCGGGCCCCCTGGCGCAGCTGCGCGAACTGGCCCTGCGGGCCCGCCACCGCGACCGGGTGCTCGGGGACTGGCGGCTCAGCGCCGGCGGGGGGCGCGGGCGGGGCGTGCTCGGCCTGTTCGCCGGGGAGTCCGGGACCGGCAAGACGCTGTCGGCGGAGGTCGTCGCCGCCGATCTCGGACTCGACCTGTACGTGGTCCAGTTGTCGTCGATCGTGGACAAGTACGTCGGTGAGACCGAGAAGAACCTGGAGCGGATCTTCACGGAGGCGGACCGCACCGACGCCGTGCTGCTCTTCGACGAGGCGGACGCCGTCTTCGGCAAGCGCTCCGAGGTCAAGGACGCCCACGACCGCTACGCCAACATGGAGAGCTCCTACCTGCTCCAGCGGTTGGAGTCCTTCGACGGGATCGCGCTGCTCACCACCAACCTGCGCGCGAACATCGACGCGGCGTTCACCCGGCGCCTCGACCTGGTGGTCGACTTCCCGTTCCCGGACCCGGGGCAGCGCCTCGCGCTGTGGCGGCACGGGCTGGCGCACGTGCCGTCCGCCGATGGGATCGACGCGGCTCCGCTGGCCCGGGACTTCGAGCTGGCCGGCGGCTCCATCCGCAGTGCGGTGGTGACCGCCGCCTACCTCGCCGCCGGTCGGGGCGACGAGGTGACGGCGCAGGACCTCCTGGAGGGTGCCCGCCGGGAGTACCGCAAGGCGGGGCGGCTGGTACCGGGCGAAGGCGGCTGGTGATCCGGCGGCCGACAGCCCGTGATCAGCCGGTCTTGGGGTGGACGATCTTCCACTCCTGGTTGCCCGTGTTGGTGCAGTCGGCGATGTCCAGCCGGTCGTCGACGGCCCCGCCCTTCACGTTCAGGCACTTGTTGTTGCTCGCGTAGTTGCGGATCCAGTAGTCGCCGCTCTCCTGCACGGCGATCCACCACAGTTGGTTGTCGGCGGTGGTCCCGTCGCAGGTGAACTCGCCGATGCCGGTCCCCACGGGCCGACCGTCGTACTCGCCGAGGTCCATGCAGAGCTGGTCCTTGACGTTGCGGATCTGGAAGAGGGGGGTGCCGCCCGGGCCGAGCACCGGATACTTCACCTCCAGGTTCCACAGCTGGTTGTCCACCGTGGTGCCGACGCAACCGGCTTGCGCGACGGGCTGGTTGATCCGGCCCTTGTCGAGCCCCGACAGGTCGGCGCACATGCGGGTGGTGGCATTGCGCAGCAGGACCTTCTCGGCGGGCACCACGGGCGCCGGGGCCGCGGGCTTCGCGGACTGCTCTCCCCCTCCCCCGCCGTCGGCGCCCGGCTTCTCGGCCTTGGGCGCTTCGGGGGTGGCGCTGGGCGAGGGCGGGGGCGGCGGGGCGAGGGGCTGGGTGGTCGGCAGCACGGTGCCGGCCTTTTCGGTCGCCTCGGTGGCCGCCGTGCGGACCTGCGGGTCGTAGGCCATCCAGATCATCACGAAGGCGACGGCCAGGGCGAGCAGCAGCCCGAAGGAGGTGGCCAGCCAGCGCGGGAGGAAGCCGCGCTGGACGTAGGTCCCCTCGACCTCCAGCGGCTCGGCCCCGGAGCGGCGCACCGCCAGGGTGTAGGGCCGCACCTCCTTGGAACCGAACCAGACGATCTGCCGGGGCCGCAAGGTCGTGTCGACGAACGCGGCGCGCCCTGCGTCGATCTGGACGTTCCCGGGGCGGATCTCGTAGGTGAGGTGGTCCCCGGTGTCGCCGCCCGTGATCGATGCCGTCACCTTGGTGTTGCCGAGGTTGTCCACCGCCAGCCTGGGGCGTCCGCGCAGGCGCCCCTTGACGGTCGGCGGCACGAGTTCGGCGCGCACCTCGGTGAAGGCGGTGACGGTCAGGTTCCCTTCGGGGACCGTCACGGCCTCGGGGTGCTCGGTCGGTGTGACGCGCACCGCGTACGGGTTCGGGCCGGCCGTGGCGTCGGGGGTGCGGGGCGGTGCGAAGGTCAGCTCCACCGTGCCGGTGGTGCCCGGGTACAACCGCAGGGTCGCCGGCTCCACCGTCGTCCAGGGCGCCACGTCGCCGACGGGTTCGAAGCGGTACTCGTCCACCACGTCACCGGTGTTGCGCACGCGCAGCCGTACGCGCGTACTGCTGCCCGGGTCGACGGTGACGGAGGCGGGTTCCAGGGAAGTCCATAGGCTCACCCCCCGCACGCTAACCGCGGCCCCACCGCCGGCCAGGAGCCGCGGGGGCAGACCTCGGGGCAGCCCGTCCGGTCCGCGCCGGCGCACGGCGCTGCCCCTGCCGCCGGCACCTCCCCTGCCAGTGACCGCGTCGCTGCTCCTCCGCTGTTCCTGTCGCTACCCCTGTCCCTGCCCCTGCGTGCCCCCGTCCAGGGAGCAGCGGGGGCAACGACCGTGCCCCCGTGCAGGTACCGGGGGACGTTTCGAGGGGGCGGCGCGCGCGTCAGGGTGGTGGTGTCCTGTCTCGTACCCGAGGAGAGCAGAGCATGCCGTCCTACCTGTCGCCCGGCGTCTACGTCGAGGAGGTGGCCAGCGGTTCGCGCCCCATCGAGGGGGTCGGCACGTCGGTGGCGGCCTTCGTCGGTCTGGCTCCGACCGGCCCGCTGAACGAGCCCACGCTGGTGACCAACTGGACCCAGTACGTCGCGGCCTTCGGCGACTTCACCGACGGCTACTACCTCGCGCACTCCGTCTACGGGTTCTTCAACAACGGCGGTTCGGCCGCGTACGTCGTGCGCGTCGGCGGTTCCGCCGGGGACGCCGCCGCTCAGGGCCCGGGCCGGGCGGCGGCGCCCGCCGCCGTCACCGGTGCGTCCGCCCGGCCCCCGCTGGCCGCCGCCCCGTCCCGCCCGCTCGGTTCCTTCGCCGTGGCCGCCGTCGCGGAGGGCCTCGGCCCGCTGTCCGTCGAGGTCGCCGACCCGGAGGGGGAAGGGCCGGCCGAGCGGTTCAAGCTGATCGTCAAGGACGGCGACAAGCCGGTCGAGACCTTCGACGTGAGCGCGAAGAAGGGCAACCGGTCCTACGTCGTCACGCACGTCAAGGAGCACTCCCGGCTCATCACCGTGACCGAGGCCGCGCCGTCGGGGCAGTTGGCGCGACCGGAGAACCAGACGGTGGACCTGCCGGCGCCCCCGGCCGCCCCGGCCCTCCCCGCCGACCGGGTCGAGGACTCCCACCCCGGCCCCGCGCAGTACCTCGGCGACTCGGCGGACCGTACGGGCTTCGGCGGTCTGGAGGCCGTCGACGAGATCTCCATGGTCGCCGTGCCCGACCTGATGTCCGCCTACCAGCGCGGTGCGATCGACCTGGAGGCCGTCAAGGCGGTCCAACTCGGCCTGATCGCGCACTGCGAGCTGATGGGCGACCGGGTCGCGATCATCGACCCGCCGCCCGGCATGAACGCCCGCTCCATCCGGGTCTGGCGCCAGGAGACGGCCAACTACGATTCCAAGTACGCGGCCCTGTACTACCCGTGGATCAAGTCCTTCGACCCGGCGACCGGCCAGTCGCGCCTGGTCCCGCCGAGCGGTCACGTCGCCGGCATCTGGGCCCGCAACGACAGCGAGCGCGGTGTCCACAAGGCCCCCGCCAACGAGGTCGTGCGCGGCGCGGTCGACCTCGAACTCCAGATCACCCGCGGCGAACAGGACCTGCTCAACCCGATCGGCGTGAACTGCATCCGGCCCTTCCCGGGCCGCGGCATCCGCGTCTGGGGAGCGCGCACCCTCTCCTCCGACCCGGCCTGGCGCTACCTGAACATCCGCCGGTACTTCAACTACCTGGAGGAGTCGATCCTGATCGGCACCCAGTGGGTGGTGTTCGAGCCGAACGACCACAACCTCTGGGCGCGCATCCGGCGCAACGTCTCCGCCTTCCTGGTCAACGAGTGGCGCGGCGGCGCCCTGTTCGGGCAGAGCCCCGAGCAGGCGTACTACGTCAAGTGCGACGAGGAGACGAACCCGCCGGAGTCGGTCGACCTCGGCCGGGTCATCTGCGAGATCGGCATCTCACCGGTGAAGCCCGCCGAGTTCGTCATCTTCCGGCTGGCGCAGTTCTCCGGCGGCAACGGGGAGCTGGAGGAGTGACCGGGTCCGGAGCCCGCCTCCGGCCCCGTCGTCTCTCCGTACCCCTGCGCGCAACTCCCGTCGTGCGCAACTCCCGTCGTGAAGTCGTGAAAAGGACAGCGAACACATGAGCCTCCAGCCGGGTGACGCCCTCACGTCACACAACTTCGGCCTCCAGATCGACGGGGTGATGGTCGAGTACCTCGCCGAGATCAGCGGTCTCACCCTCGAACAGGACGTCATCACCTACCAGCAGAACAGCGCGCAGGGCCGGCCCGAGGTGGCGCTGCTGCCGGGCGTCCAGAAGAACGGCCAGTGCACGGTCGTGCGCGGCATGACCCAGTCGTCGTCCTTCACCCAGTGGATCAACGACTCGATCCGCGGCCAGATGAGCACGGCCCGCAAGAACGCCTCCATCATCATGATGGACTACCAGGACAACCCGGTGAAGCGCTACAACCTGCGCAACGCCTGGTGCAGCAAGATCGAGACGAGCACGGTGAAGGCCGGCGAGGCCGCGGCGCTGACCGAGTCGGTCACCATCGTGTTCGAAGAACTGGTCATCGAGTAATGCGCCGTTCGACGACCAGGGTCGCGGCGGGGGCGGATCTTCCCCCCTCGGCCCCCGCCGCCGCGCCCGCCCCCGCCGCGCCCACCGGCCCGTCGGCGGAACCGGCAGCCGGGTGGTCCCTGCGCACCGAGTTCCCCTTCGAGCTGCCGCGGGGCTACGTGGACGAGGCGGGCACCGTGCACCGGGACGGTGTCATGCGGCTGTCCACGGCGCGCGACGAGCTGGTCCCGCTGCGGGACGTGCGCGTGCAGGAGAACCCCGCCTACCTCTCGGTGGTGCTGCTCGGCCGGGTCATCGTCAGGCTGGGCACGCTGGCGATGGTGCACGACGGGATCGTGGAGAACATGTTCGCCTCCGACCTGGCGTTCCTCCAGGACTTCTACCGCCAGATCAACGCGGAGGGCCACACCCGCGCGGCCGTGCGGTGTCCGCACTGCGCGGAGCCCTTCGAGGTGGAGCTCGGCGGGAGCCGCCTGGGGGAATCGTGACGTACGCGACCGACCGGCTGCACGAGGAGATCGCGTACGTGGCCTTCCACTTCCACTGGGAACTGGAGGCGATCTTGGACCTGGAGCACCAGGACCGGCGCCGGTACACCGAACAGATCGCGTCGTTCGTGACGCGCGCCGCACCGGAGGGCTGAGCAGGTGGCATTCCTGGACCGGCTGCGGGGGAGGCGGAGCGGCCGTGGCGCGTCGGCGCCCGGTGGCTCGCCCGCTCCGGGCACCGCGGCCCCGGCCCCGGTGCCCGCGCCTTCCGCGCCCCCGGTGGCCGTTGCCGCCTGGGCCGGCCTGCCGCCGCTGCGGCGGGCGACGGACGGCGCTGTGACGGGTGTCGCGGACGCCGGTTTCGGCGGGCGGCTGGCGACCTGGCAGGACCCGGCGTTCACCCGGGGCCCCTCCCCGGCGGTGCTGGATCCCGCGGCGGGCGGCGGCCTGCTCCCGGGTGCGGTGGCCGCGGCGGCCGGGCCCGTCGTGGGGTTCGGACGGCCCGCGCCCGCCCTGCCGTTCCCCGCGGCCGGGGTGCCGGTGCCTGCCGCCGGCGTGCCCGCCGTGCAGCGCGTGCCGTTGCCTGCCGCCGGCGTGCCCGCTGTGCGGCGCGTGCCGGTGGCGCCGCTCGGGGCGGTCCCGGTGGCGTCCCCCGTGCCGGGGGTCCACCCGGCGCGCCCGGGCGCCCGCCCCGTCGGGTCCGCCCCGGCGGGCCGCGTCCCAACTCCTGCGCGGGGGGCGGCCCGTGGCGCGGCGCCCACCCCGGCCGTGACCGCTGCCCCCGCAGGCCGCGCACCGGCCCCGGTACGGGAGCCGGCCCCTGCGGCGGTGACCACCAACGCTGCGACCGTGACACCTGCGGGCCGCGCACCGGCCCCGGTA
>NZ_JBIWAJ010000010.1:15655-100474 GCF_044759975.1 Streptomyces sp. NPDC098789 | reverse complement strand
GCAGGCCGCGCACCGGCCCCGGTACGGGAGCCGGCCCCTGCGGCGGTGACCACCAACGCTGCGACCGTGACACCTGCGGGCCGCGCACCGGCCCCGGTACGGGAGCCGGCCCCTGCGGCGGTGACCACCAACGCTGCGACCGTGACACCTGCGGGCCGCGCACCGGCCCCGGTGCGGGAGCAGGTCCCTGGGCCGGTGACCGGCCCGGCCGTGACCGTGGCCGCGGCCGACCGCGCCCCGACTCCCGTGCGGGAAGGGGCCCGTGGGGTGGCGACCGGCCCAGCGGTGACCGCAGCCCCGGCAGGCCACGCGCCGGAGCCGGCCCCCGGGACGGTGTCCACACCGGAGCCGGCGGCCTCCCGGGGGATCCGGGTGACCCCCGTACCGCCGGCTCCGCCCCGGACCCGGCAGCTCCTGTCGAAGGCGCCTCCCGTCCACGCGGCCGTCCAGCGGACGCTGGCCGCGCACCGGCCCGCGCCGCTGCCGGCGGGGACCCGGGCGGCCACGGCGGCGTCCGGCCCGGCCGACCTCGCGGCCCCGATGCCCCTCGCGACCTCAGCGACCTCGGCGGCCTCGGCGACCTCGGCGACCTCGGCGACCTCGGCGACCTCGGCGACCTCGGCCATTGTGGTGACCTCAGCGGCCCCGGAGGCCCCCGCGCAGCCGTCGATTCCGATGACCTCAGCGGCCCCGATGGCCCCTGCGATTGGGGTGACTTCAGCGGCCCCCGCGCCCCAGGCGATTCCGGTGACGCCACGGACCCCGATGACCTCGCAGACCCCGGCCACCCCGGCCACCCCGGCGGCAGCCGGCCCGGGGGCAGCGTCGGGTGGTGTTGCCCGGGGCGGCCCGGTCGCGGGCGCCGTCACCGCCCAGGGCAGCGTGCCACCGGCGCAGCGGGGCGCGGCCCCCCGTCCCGACGGGGTGGCCGGTCGCGCTGGCGGGGACGCTCCGTCCCCGGGCGGCCCCGTCGTCACGTCCGCGCCGCAGATCGCCCCTGCGGTGCAGGACGGTCCGGTACGGGGTGCCCCGCCACGGCCGACGAGCGCGGAGCGCACGACTCCGGCTGCCCGGCGCTCGGGGCTCGGTGCGCCGGTGCAGCGCAGCGCGGTGCGCCGGCCCGAGGGTTCCGCACCGCGCACGGAGGTCCCCGGATTCCCGGGCGCGCGAGGGCCGTCGGTGTCCGGGGCAGCGAGCGCCGCGCAGCCGGCGCCGCCCCGGCGGGAGCCGCCGCACACCGGCGTCCGGGGCCCCGCGCCGGCGGCGGACCCCGCGCCGGCCTCCCCACCCCCCGCCGGGGATGGGGCCGTTCGGCGATCGGTGAACGAACCCGTGCGGATCGTGCCGGTCGGCGAGCGCCCTGCCGCCGCACGGCCCACCGTCCAACGGGCGGTCGGATCCCCCGTCCCCATGCCCGACGGGCGTCCTGCCCCGGAGGCACCCGCTTCGGCGCTGCCCCGTCCGGCGTCTCCCGCCACCCCGCCCGCCGGGTCCGCCCCCGCGCCCCCGCGCGCCGACCGGCCCACCGAAGGCGGTGGCCCGGCCACCGGCCACGCGGCTGGGCACACCGCTCCCCCGCAGACGACCGCTTCCGGCACCATGCCCGTCCAGCGGACCTCGACCCCGCACGCCAACCGGCCCGCCGGGCCAAGCGTCCCGGCCGCCGGCCCCGGCACACCCACGTCACCCCCCGCCATCCGCCCTGACCGGCCGGCACCCGCTCACCACGCCCCGCCCCTCCAGCGGACCGCGACCCCACCCGCCGGCTCCCCTCCCGCACCCCCGCGAGCCGACCAGCTCACCGGACACGGTGGCCCGGCCGCCGGACCCGGCGCCCCGACCGTCCAGCGCACCGCGGCGCTCCCGTTACCGGCCCCGGCCCCGTCGGCTCCCGGCCGCCCGGGACCGAAGCCGGGGGCCGTTGCCCCCGACCCCGGCCGCGGGGGGCCCGTACGCACGGGGCTCGGCGCGCCCCTCGCTCCCCCGGCGCGGAACCCGGGATCCGGCAGTGCGTCCGATGCCCGGCGCCGGCCCGCGCTGGGCGCCCCCCTCGTGGGCGCGCCCGTCCGTACGGTTCCGGCCGGCGCCGGCGCTGCCGCTCCCCTGCCGGTCCAGCGGGCCGGGGCCCCGACCGCACCACAGACAGCGCGCGTGCCACACGTGCCACACGTACCGCACGTACCGCCGGAAGCGCCGCCTCCGGTCGTCGCACCCGGCGCCCTCCCCGGGCACGGGGTTCCCCTGCGGCTGGCCTCCGGGCCCGGAGCGGGGGCCGCGGCGCGCGGGGCGCTCCCCGTGGCGCCGCTGACGGCCCCGGCCCCGGCCTGGGGCCCGCTACCGGCGCCCGGCGGATCCCCGGTCCAGCGCCTCCCCTTCGGCACCGGCTCCGGCCGGTCGGTCGGGGCGCTCGCGGCCGCCGCGTCGGCCGCGGTGGCTTCGACGCTGGGGCACATCCGGCCGTCCCCGCAACGGCCGCCGCCGCAGGAACCCCCGCCTCCGTACGAGCCCCCGCCGCCGTACCGACCGCTCGCGTCCGGCGGGCACCCGGCTGCCGGGGCGGCGCTCTCCCCGGAGGAACCGCCGCCCGCGTACGCCGCGGTGCCGGCGGGCGCCTTCGATCCGCGCGACCTGACCGAGTTCCAGCTGGACGAACTGGTCCACCGGATCATCGACCGGGTCACCCGCCTCGTCCGTACCGAACTGCGCATGGACCGGGAACGGATCGGCAGGCTCCGCGATCCGCGCGCCTGACGGACCGGAGCGCGCCTGACGGACCGGGCCGCGCCCCACGGACCAGACACCTCCAGAACGACAGGAAGGCCCACCGCCGATGTCCCGCCAGGACCCCGGGTCCACCATCTGGTTCACCCTCACCATCGACGGCGAGAGCCTCGGCTACTTCAACGGGTGCGACGGCCTGTCGTCGCAGGTCGAGGTCGAGCTCCGGCAGGAGGGCGGCAACAACGGCTTCGTGTGGCAGCTGCCCACCCGGGTCACCTTCTCGACGATCCGGCTCACCCGACCGCTGACCCCGGACACCGCGAAGGTCGCCAAGTGGATCTCCTCGGTCCAGACCGGCATCAAGCGGCCCACCGCACAGATCGCGGCGCTGCGGGCCGACGGGTCGTTGGTGGCCCGCTGGGGACTCATCGACGTCCTGCCGGTGCGCTGGCAGGGCCCCACCCTCGACCCCGCGAGCGCCGCCGTGGCCACGGAGGTCCTGGAGATCGCCCACCACGGGTTCACGGACTGACGGCGCGGCGGAACGGAAAGGAGGCACACCATGGCCAGGAACAGCAGGGGCGCCGGCAAGAGCCTGGTGCGCGCATCGCTGGCGATCCACGAACCCCCGGTCGGGACGAGCACGACGCCCGGGGCGCTGATGCGGACGTTCGGCTTCGAGTTCAATCCGGCGCAACTGTCGCTGAGTCAGCGCGCGCAGTGGAAGGCGACGCCGACGATGGCCGTGCGCGACGGCTCCAAGCCGGAGTTCATGGGCGCCGAGCCGCGCGAGATGACCCTGGAGATCTTTTTGGACTCCTCGACCGCGCCGACCGGCAACACGGTGCTGCGGAAGGTGGAGTCCCTGCTGGGCTGCTGCGAGGTGACGGCGAAGAGCATCGCCGGCGACCAGCCGTCGCCCCCGTGGGTCGTGTTCGAGTGGGGGTCGTTCTCCACGGCCCGGTTCGTGGCGTACGTGAGCTCCGTCGAGGCCTCGTACAGCCTCTTCGGCACCACGGGCGTGCCCATCCGCGCCACCTGCCAGGTCCACCTGGTGGAGATCCCGGGGAAGACCAAGGGCCAGAACCCGACGTCCGGCGCGCTCTCCGCCCAACGCGTGCACCGGGTCGTGGCCGGGGATTCGCTGCAGTCCTTGGCGTGGCGGGAGTACGGCACGGCCACCGTGTGGCGGGCGATCGCCGACGTCAACGGCATCGACGACCCGTCCCGGTTGACGCCGGGCACCCAACTGGTGCTTCCCGCGCCCGAGGAGGTCTCCCGCTGATGGTGCAGCCCGCGTTCTCCAGCATCATGCAGGTGCGGATCGGCGGCGCGAAGCTCCCGGACGACATCGCCCCGCTGCTCGTCGAGGGCTGGGTCGACCAGGGTGTCGGGGTGCCGGCCGCCTTCCGGCTGACCTTCCGCGACCCGTACCGTCTGGTCCTCGGCAAGTTGAACGTCACCTTCGGCACGAAGGTGGTGCTCACCCCGATCGCCGACGGCCAGGGCGGTGGCAAACCCCTGTTGACCGGCGAGGTCACCGCCTTGGAGGCCGACTACGACGGCACCGGGAGCTTCACCGTGATCCGCGGTTACGACCTCGGGCACCGGATGATGCGCCAGCGCCGCGTCGCCGCCTACCGCAACCAGAAGGCGTCCGACATCGCCCGCAAGCTCGCCGCCCTGGACGGGGTGCCGATCGGCCGGATCCAGTCGACGAGGGGCACCTACTCCTTCATCAGCCAGTCCAACGTCACCGACTGGGACTTCCTCTCCCGGCTCGCCGACGAGAACGACATGGTGATGTCCCTGGACTCCACGGGGCGGTTCCGGTTCGTGACGCCGATGCCGTCGGCCGGTGCGCCGTCCCCGCGGGCCGACGCCGACACGAGCCCCTTCGTGCTGCGGGCCGGGCACGACATCCTCCGGCTGCGGGCGGCGGTCACCGCCGCCGACCAGGTCGCCGAGGTCGAGGCGCGCGGCTGGAACGTCACCACGAAGAAGAAGATCGTCGAGACGGCCCCGGCCAGCACCGATCCGGGCATCTCCATCGGCCTCACCCCGGGGCGGACGGCCGCGAAGTTCGCGTCTGCGCGGCTCGTCGAGACCGCCACGCCGTACGACCGGCAGGACGAGGTCCGGGGCGCCGCCAAGGCCCTGGCCTCCGACGTCACGTCGTCGTTCGCCGAGTTGGAGGTCTCGGTGCACGGCGATCCCCGGCTGCGGCCGGGCGTGCCCGTGGCCCTCGGCGACGTGGGCCGGCCCTTCGAGGGCAAGTACACCGTCACCTCCGTGCGGCACGTCTTCGGCGACGGCAAGCACTACGAGTCGTGGATCACCGTGAGCGGGCGCCAGTGGCGGTCGCTGTACGGACTGGCGTCGGGCGGGGGCGCCGCGGACGCGTCGAGCGCCTCCCGGCTGCCCGGCGTCGCGAACGCGATCGTCACCGACGTGCAGGACCCGCTGAAGCGGGGGCGGGTCAAGCTGCAGTTCCCGTGGCTGGACGACACGTACGTGAGCGACTGGGCCCGCGGCGTGCAGCTCGGGGGCGTGGGCGGCGGCGGTGTCTTCCCCATGGACGTCGGTGACGAGGTGCTGGTCGCCTTCGACCGGGGCGCGCTGGACCACCCGTTCGTGATCGGCGGTCTCTACAACGGCCGGGACCTGCCGACCCGGGTCGACGACGTGCCCCTCCACGACGGCCTGAAGCGGAAGGCCGCCCGGCACACCCTGTCCGACCGGCAGGCCAACCGCGTCGACCTGCTCAGCCAGCGGACGGGGCGGCGGCGCCAGGGTGTCCGCATCGCCACCGGTGACGACCGGTTGACCATCAACCTCGACCGCACCGAGACGGAGATCACCGTCGACAGCGCGGGGTCGGTGACCATCAAGGGCGGCCGCTCGGTGTCCGTCGAGGCCGGGACCGATCTGACGCTCAGCGCCCGGCGCCGGCTCACCCTCAAGAGCGGCGGCCCGCTGGACATCCAGGGCGGCGGCCTCGTCACCCTCAAGTCCGCCGGCGCCGTCAACGTCGACGCGATGGGGCTGCTCAGCCTCAAGTCCATCGGCTCCACCATGATCACCTCCGGCGGCACGGTCCAGGTCACCAGCATCGCCAACGTCGGCATCCGCGCCCTGAAGGTCGACCTCATGGGGGTCGTCTACGTCAACCAGATCAAGTACCCCTTCGGATGACCAGAAGGACGACCGGAAGGCAGGTGGCCTCCTGATGGCCGAACAGTTCATCGGCTCCGGCTGGGCGTTCCCGATGCGCATCGGGCCCACCGGGGGCATCACGCTGGTCAGTGGCGAGCGCGAGGTCGAGGAGGCCATCCGGCTCGTGCTGGCCACCGCCCCGGGCGAGCGGCCGATGCGCCCGGAGTTCGGGTGCGCCATCCACGACCTCGTCTTCGCCCCGGTCAACGAGCAGACCGCCGGCCGCATCCAGCACGAGGTGCACGTGAGCCTGGACCGCTGGGAGCCCCGGATCGAGGTCCACGAGGTGGAGGTCTCCGCCGGCGACGACCGGAGCGTCCTGTTCATCGACGTCCGGTACTCGATCCGCGGGACGAACAACCCGCGCAGCCTCGTCTTCCCCTTCTACGTCATCCCTTCCCACGACGAGCCCGACGCGCCGGACGCTTCGGGCTCCTCCGAAAGCGACCTCTGATGTCCCTGCCCTCCCCCAACCTCGACGACCGGCGCTTCCAGCAGTTCGTCGACGACGCCAAGCGCTACATCCAGCAGCGCGCCCCCGAGTGGACCGACCACAACGTCTCCGACCCCGGCATCACGCTCGTGGAGACGGTCGCGCACATGGCGGACCAGATCGTCTACCGGCTCAACCGCGTCCCGGAGAAGAACCACCTCGCCTTCCTGGACCTGGTCGGCATCACCCTGTTCCCGCCGTCCGCGGCCCGTACGGACGTCACCTTCTGGCTGTCCGCGCCGCAGGAGGACGTGGTCCTGGTCCCGGCCGGTGCCGAGGTCGCCACGCTGCGCACCGAGCGGGAGGAGGCCGTCGTCTTCGCCACCGAGCGCGACCTCGCGGTCGTCCCGTGCGCGCTGTCGCACGTGGTGGTGCAGCACCAGGGTCAGCCCGTCGTGGACCGCACCACGGACCTGCTGGAGGGCAAGGACGTGCGGTGCTTCGCCGAGGCCCCGGTACCGGGCGACTGCATGCTCATCGGTCTGACCGCGGCCGCTCCGCACTGCGCGCTCGCGCTGGAGCTCGACAGCCGCGTCGACGGCGTCGGCGTCGATCCCCGCCAGCCGCCCCTGCTGTGGGAGGCCTGGACCGAGGACGGCTGGCAGGAGTGCGAGGTGGACCGGGACGGCACCGGCGGTCTCAACCGGCCCGGCGACGTCGTCCTGCACCTGCCCGGCGGGCACGTGCTGTCGCGCAGCGGCGGGCACGAGGCCGGTTGGATCCGCTGCCGGGCCACCCCCGCACTGGCCGGCCAGCCCTTCTACACCTCCTCGCCGAGCATCCGCTCCGTGGAGGCCTTCACCATCGGCGGCACCACCCGCGCCGTGCACGCCGAAGCAGTCCACGACGAGGCGCTCGGCGAGGCGACCGGGCTGCCCGGCCAGAGGCTGCGGCTCTCCCGCGCGCCGGTCGTGGCCGACGACCCGCCCCTGCTGCTGCAGACCGCCGGGGACGACGGTTGGCGGGACTGGCAGGTGGTCCCGCACTTCGCCGCTTCCCGGCCCGGCGACCGGCACGTCACCCTGGACGCCGCCACCGGCGAGATCGCCTTCGGCCCGGCCGTCCGCGAACCGGACGGGACCCTGCGCCAGTTCGGGGCCGTAGCCCCCAAGGGCGCCGTCGTCCGCGCCCACCGCTACCGGACCGGGGGCGGCCGCGGCGGCAACGTGGCGCGCGGCGCCGTACAGGTCCTGCGCACCTCCGTCCCGTACGTCGCCGAGGTCGTCAACCGCGAGGCGGCGCGCGGCGGCGTCGACGGCGAAACGGTCGAGGAGGCCAAGCTGCGGGCGCCGATCACGCTCCGCGCCCAGGACCGCGCCGTGACCCTGCGCGACTACGAGGAGCTCGCCCGCCGCGCCGCGCCCGAAACCGCCCGCATCACCTGTCTGGAGGGGGAGGAGGGACAGCACGGCGCCTACGCGGTCCGCGTCCTCGTCGTCCCGCAGGCCGTTCCCGATCCGGGCGGGCGGTTGCGTTTCGAGCAGCTCGTGCCGGGCGACGCGCTGCTCGACCGGATCACGCGCCACCTGGACGAGCGCCGGCTCATCGGCACCCGGCTGGCCGTCGGACCGCCGTACTACCAGGGCGTCACCGTCGTCGCCACGGTGCACGCCTTCCGCGGGGTCGACACGGACCGGGTGCGCCGCCGGGCGCACGACGCGCTCTACCGCCACCTCGATCCGCTGACCGGCGGCGCGGACGGTCGGGGCTGGCCCTTCGGGCGGCCGGTCCAGACCGGCGAGGTGTTCGCGGTCCTGCAGCGGGTCCCGGGGGTGGAGCTCGTCGACGAGGTCGTCCTGCACCCCGCGGACCCCCTCACCGGCAAGCGCGGCGATCCGACCGACCGGATCGACCTGGAGCGGCCCTCGCTGGTCTTCTCCTTCGACCACCGCGTCCGGGTGATCGGGGACGGCGGATGACGGCGGCTCCCTACCGGGGGTCCGTCGACGGCCTCGGCTCCTCGCTGCCCCTGGGCACGATGCTCCCGGCCGTCTTCGCCGACGACGACCTGGCCCAGCGGTTCGTCGCCGGACTCGACGAGGTCCTCGCGCCCGTCCTGAACGTGCTGGACTGCCTGGACAGCTACTTCGACCCGGCGCTGACCCCGGCCGACTTCGCCCGGTGGCTCGGCACCTGGGTGGGCGCCGAGACCGACGGCGGCGAGCCCGAGCCGCGGCTGCGGGCCGCCGTCGCGGCCGCCGTCGCGCTGCACCGGATCCGCGGCACCCGCCGCGGCCTGGCGGAAGCGGTCCGCCTCGCGTTCGGCGCGGAGCCCGAGATCACCGAGAGCGGCGGGGCCGATTGGGACGCCCGTCCCCTCGGCGCCTTCCCCGGCGCCCCGCGCCCGCGGCTGCACGTCAGGCTCCGGCTGCCCGAGCCGACTCCGGCCGACGTGCACCGCCTGGACTCCCTCGTCGCCGCGGCCCGCCCCGCCCACATGCCCTACGCGGTCGAGGTGACCGCCGTAGAAAGGAACTTGGAGACATGACCACGCAGAACTGCGCCGAGTGCGGAACGCGCGCGGAACCGGGCCAGTCCTTCTGCGACGCGTGCGGCGCCGTGCTCGGTTGGAACCAGGGCGCCCGCGCCGCACAGCCCGCCGCGCAGCCCGCCGCCCCGGACGCCGCCCGTGCGCATCCGGCGGTGCGCGCCGCCGCCGGTCCTGCCCCGACGCCGGGCGCCGGCGCCGCGCGGGGGCCGGCGCCGGACCCGCACGGGCCGGAGCCGATCGAACGGCCGTCGCCCCCGGGAAGCCCGGCGCGGGAGCGGAGCTCGGCCGACGCGGCGTGGCCGGACGGGGCCGCGGACTCCGGGCCCGCCGAGCCCACCGGGCCCGCTCCGGCACGGCCCGGTGCCCCGGGGCCGGAGGAGACCGCGCCCACCCGGCCCGTGCCGGCCGCCCCGGCCCCGCACGCGCTCGGCGACACCATGTCCGACCGGGCGCGCTCCCTGCTCGTGCCCGTGGCGGACCCCGAGGGTCCCCGACCCCCTGCGGCGGCCGCCGCGCCCGTGCTCCCCGGCCGGCCGGAGGCGGACCGGCCCGCCGTACGGGCCCCGGGGCCGCAGCCCGGCAGCGCGGGCGGCCCGCCGTGCCGGTGGTGCGCCACGCCCAATCCTCCCGACCGCCACTACTGCGTGCGTTGTGCGATGCCCCTGGCCGAGTCGGCCGGGGCCGCCGCGTCCGTACGGGCGCCTTGGTGGCGCCGGCTCTTCGGCGGGCGGGGCCGCGCGGTTCCCTGGGCGGGCGAACGGCCCCGGTTGCGCCGCGTCTTCGGCCGCGTGGGCACCTGGATCGCCCTCGCCGTCGTCGTCGCCCTGGCCGTCCTCGGCTTCGCCTACCTGCCCGGCGGCATCGACGCCGCCCGGGACCACTTCGCCAAGCGGGCCCCGGTCGCCCCGGACCGGGTCACGGCCTCCCGCTCGTACCCCGACCACCCGCCGGAGCTGGCCTTCGACAAGCGCAGCAACACCTGGTGGGGGCCCGGCGTCTCGCAGTCCGGGCAGGGCGAATGGATCGAGGCCACCTTCGGCGAGCCGACCCGGCTGCTCGACGTGATCATCACCCCGGGCGTCTCCGGGCGGGCCGACAAGATCGGCGAGTCCGCCCTGCCGCACCGCGTCACGGCGACCGTCACCGGGAAGGACGGCAAGGTCACCACGCGCCGGCTGACCCTGGATCAGGGGGCGGGTGGCCAGCGGCGGGCGTTCCGCGTCGGCGAGGTCACCAAGGTGCGCTTCACCATCGAGTCGTCGTACGCCGCCGCCGCCGACAAGCAGGCCGCCCTCGCGGAGATCGAGTTCTTCGGGCCGTCGAACGCCAACCGCTGACGCCTCGCCGACCTCCGCTGACGCCCGCGCCGACACGTCCGCGCGGGCGTCAGCGGGAGGCGCCGCCCTGATCCCGGTCCTTGTGGAGGGGGCTCGCCCCGGTCCTTGTGGAGGGGGCTCGCCCCGGTCCTTGCGCTTCCTCGGTGCCGCGCCCCGCGATGCCGGGACCGGTCAGAGACCGGTGGCGTCCCTCGCCCTCTTCAGCGCGGAACCGATCCTGTCCACCGCCGCGTCGTGCCGCCTCGCGCGCGCCGCCCGGTCCGCCGGCACCAGCCGGGTCGCGACCCGCACGGCGTGGGAGTCCGGGTCGCCGAAGGCGGTCCGGGGGTCCTCCCCCGTGTCCGCGCAGTGGGTCGTGACCTCCTTGACCGCCTGGAGCACGACCGCCCGGTCCACGCCCGGTTGTACCGCCAGCCGCACCTGGAACCGCGCCATCCACTTCTCGCGGTCCTTCTCGGCCGCCGCTTCCGGCGTACGGTCCTTCTTCGCCACGTGTTCTCCCGGGTTGGTCGCAACAGTCGGTCGTGGGGTGAGACGCCGGCCGGGCGGGGTGGGTTGCGCGGGCGCGCGTTCGGTCGGGTGCCGGGCTCCGCTCAGGCGGTCGGCGGGGTGGAGCGGGCGTAGCGGGTCGCGAGGTGACGCAGCTGGGCGACCAGTTCGGCCGGTTCGGTGACCTCGAAGTCGAAGCCGAGCATGCCCAGGTGGACGGCGAGGCCCTGGAGCGTGTCGGCGCCGGTGGTCAGGACGCAGGTGTCGGCGTCGACGGCCTCGACGGTGCCGACCGCGGGGTTGATCCGCTCGATCACCGCCGTCGCCGGCGCGTGGACGCTCACGCGCGCGTGGTGGCGCCAGGCCGCGCTCGACACCCGTTGGGAGACGTACGAGGCGACGTCGCCGCCGGGGAGCTCGCGCGGGGCGAAGCGCGGTCCGGTCGGGGTGCGGGGCCGGATCCGGTCGATCCTGAAGGTGCGCCAGTCCGCGCGCTCGACGTCCCATGCCACCAGGTACCAGCGCCGTCCCCAGTTCACCGCCCGGTACGGCTCCACCGTGCGGCGGGTGGCGGAGCCGGCGTGGTCCAGGTACTCGAAGCGCAGTCGTTCCCGGTCGCGGCAGGCGGACACCAGGGTGGTCAGCACCTCCGCGGAGACCTCGGGCGCCGGACGGTCCGCGGGCACGGCCACGGTGTAGGCCTGGAGGGCGCGCACCCGTCGGCGCAGCCGCGAGGGCAGCACCTGCTCCAGCTTGACCAGCGCCCGCAGCGCGTTCTCCTCGGTGCCGGGGACGGCGCCCTGCGCGGCGGTGCGCAGCGCGATCGTCACCGCCACGGCCTCCTCGTCGTCGAGGAGCAGCGGGGGCATCGCGGCCCCGGCACCGAGCCGGTAGCCACCGGCGGACCCGCGCGTGGCGTCCACGGGATAGCCGAGCTCGCGCAGTCGGTCGATGTCGTTGCGGACGGTGCGGCCGCTGACCCCCAGGCGCTCGGCCAGTTCGGATCCCGGCCAGGCACGCGGGGTCTGGAGCAGGGAGAGCAGGCGCAGCAAGCGTGCGGAGGTATCGAGCATGTGGCCCAGCCTGTGGTGTCATTAGGAACGAATCGTGCCTATATCGAGAATACTGTGTGACTCATGGAGATCAGCAGCAGCACCGATGCCCGGATCCGCCCCTACCGCATCGACATCGCGCAGGACGACCTCGACGACCTGCGCGACCGGCTGGGCCGTACCCGCTGGGGCAGTGAGATCCCCGGCACCGGCTGGAGCCGGGGGGTGCCCACGGACTACCTCAAGTCGCTGGCCGCCTACTGGGCCGACGGTTTCGACTGGCGCGGGGCGGAGGCGGAGCTCAACGGGTTCCCCCAGTTCACCACCGAGATCGACGGCCAGAACGTGCACTTCCTGCACGTCCGCTCGCAGAACCCGGCGGCCGTCCCGCTGCTCCTGCTGCACGACTGGCCCTGCTCGTTCGTGCAGTTCGTCGAGGTGATCCGTCCGCTGGCGGAGCACTTCCACGTGATCGTGACCTCGACGCCCGGCACCGGATTCTCCGGTCCGCTCGGCGAGGCCGGGTGGAACACCGGGCGCATCGCGGGCGCGTTCGTCGAGCTGATGGACCGGCTCGGCTACGGCTCGTACGGCGTCCAAGGAACCGGTGGTGGTGCCTGGACCGCCGCCGAGATGGGCCGCCGGGCGCCCGATCGGATCGTCGGCATCCACGTCAACGGCCTGATCACCTTCCCCTCCGGGGACCCCGCCGAATTCGAGGGGCTCACCGCATCCGAGCAGGAACGCCTCGCCCGGCTGGAGGACTTCCAGCAGGACAAGATGGGCTTCAACGCGATCCAGTCCACCCGCCCGCAGACCCTCGCCTACGGCCTGCACGACTCCCCCGTGGGCCAACTCGCTTGGATCGCGGAGAAGTTCAAGGAGTGGACGGACCCCGCCACCGAACTCCCCGAGGACGCCGTGGGGCGCGACCGCCTGCTGACGAACATCAGCGTCTACTGGTTCAGCGGCACGGCCGGCTCCTCGGCGAACCTGTACTACGAGGCGGGCCACGATGCGGGCGCGTGGGCGCCGAAGCCGCGCGGCACCGTACCGACCGGTGTCGCCGTCGCCCTCCCCACCGACGTCGCCATCCGACGCTTCGCCGAGCGGGACCACCACATCACCCACTGGACCGAGCTGGAGCGGGGCGGCAACTTCCTCGCGCTGGAGCAGCCCGAGGCCTTCGTCGCCGACGTGCGCGCCTTCTTCGGTACGCTCGCCGGCTGACCGGGACCCGCCGGGGCGGCGAAACCCCTTGGGGCGATGTCATGGACACGTGAGATCCTCCGTGCGGGGACCGGACGGTCGGTCCCCGCACGCGGGGCGGCGCGGGGGCGCCGTTCGGTACGGACACGACCCAGGGGTGGGAATGAAGACACGCACGATCGCCGCGGCCATCATCACGGTGGGCCTGATGGCCGCAGGCACGACCGGGTGCGGCACGGACGTGACCGACAAGGCCGCGAGCGCCGCCGTGGCCGCGGCGCTGGCCGAGGCCTCCCAACAGGCCTCCAAGCCCGGCTCGGCGGACATCACCACGACCGTCTCGGGCCCGAAGACGGGCGGCAGGACCGTCAGGACGACCGGGCTCTACTCGTGGGGCAACGGCAGGGGCATCTCGATGCAGAACGAGATGCCGGCCGCGGACGTGAAGATGGAGAAGTTCGTCGCGGACGGGACCGTCACGGTCCGATTGGTCGACGCCGTGTACTACTACAACATCGACCCCGTCCCGGAGGGCCCCTTCAAGGGCAAGACCTGGGTGCGGATCGACGCCTCGGCGATCCTCGGCGAGGCGGGCGCCTCCGCCATGAAGTCCGGCGACGCCGACCCGATGGCCGGCCTCAAGACGCTCATCTACGCGAAGGGCGCGTCCAAGGTCGACACGGAGACCCTCCGCGGCAAGAAGACGACCCACTACCGGGCGACGGTCCCCACGGACCGGATGGGCGCGGCCGGCGAGGCGTACACCGGCATGGGCATGACGGGCGACCTCGTCACGGACGTGTGGCTCGACGACAAGGGGACCCCGTCCCGCCTGAGCCAGTCCGTCGGCGGCACCGACCTCAGCATCGACTTCCTGAGCTTCGGGGGCAGCCGGACCGTCGAGGCTCCGCCGGCCGCCGACACCGTCGACTTCACTGACCAGGTCAAGAAGAAGCCGGCCGGAACAGCTTGACGTGAGCAGGTCAGATTTATCCAATCCAAGCCCGCTGCCCGGCCGCTAGGTTTCCCGCGGCCCGGAACCGGCCCCCACGGTCGTGGGGGGGGGGGACGGGCCATCGCGTTCCGGTGGACATCGACGGGTTGGAGGGGTCTTGGTGCCTGGAGGTAGCGGGAGAGCGCGATTATCCGCGCGGTCGTGGATACGCATGATCGTCTTCGCACTGACGATGGCTGTGGTGGTGTCACTGGCGCAGGCCGGGAGCACGCCCTCCGCTTCGGCGGCGTCGACTTCGGCGTCCAAGAAGGTGCCGCGGAACCTACCGCTCCTGTCGGTCCGATCACCCGGCGAGCAGGCACCGCGGGCCGAGCCGAAGCAGCCGAAGGCCGACTTCGGACCCTTGGCTGTGGGCGAGCACGCCCGCTTCGACGCGCGCAGGGCGGTGCACGGCGCCGACGCCGACTCCGCACCACAGACCCGTCCGGTCGCCCCGGTCGATGGCGCGGTGGTGGGCACCGAGACCCCGACGTTGCAGGTGGACGCGGTCGGTGACGGCTTCCTGTACTGCTTCAAGATCTCCACCGGGTTCGACGGCCGCTCGGGCAGCGTGGTGGACTCCGGATGCCTCGACCAGCCGCAGTGGACGGTCCCCAAGCACGTGCTGCACGACGGCGGCCGCTACACCTGGACGGCGGCCACCGCCGTGGCCGGCGCGACGACGGCGACGCCGCCCTTGTGGGTCGGCCACTTCACGGTCAACCAGCGCGTGGGCGATCCGGGACCCGCGCCGACCGACCACCTGGGGCCGGTGACGGTCAACCTGTTCAACGGCAACGCGCACGTCGAGGCCGCCGGGCCGGCGTTCCAGACCGTCGGCGGGTCCGCCGGGGTCAGCCTGGCCTACAACTCGCGGGAGGGCGCCCCGCACGGAGTGCGCGCCTCCTACTTCAACGACTCGCGGCACACGGGCACCCCGGACGCCACCCCCGTGATGGTGCGCGGCGAGCCGCAGGTCAACCTGGACTGGGGCATCCCGTGGACCGGCAACCCGGACAACCAGCCGTGGCGGGACAATCCGATGCCGCCGGCGCTGGACAAGAATTGGTTCGTCGTGCGCTGGGAGGGTCAGTTCAAGGCCGCGGTCACCGGTGACTTCCGGTTCGCGGGCGCGCACACCGACGGTGCGCGGGTCTGGGTGGGCGACAAGCTCGTCTACGACAACCCCGGCCCCGCCGATCCCGGCGACGACTTCCTGCTGCCCGGCCCGCGCCAGGACCAGGACGTCGCCCTCAAGGCCGGCCAGCTGGTGCCGATCCGTGTCGAGCTCTACCACCACTCCGACCAGCGCCCCCGCATGGTGCTGTGGGCGAAGAGCAGCACCGGCGCCGACGACCAGCGCACCGACAACCTGCAACCGCGGATCGTGCCGACCGAGTGGTTGCTCTCCTCGGACTCGCAGTCTTTTCCGGCGGGTTGGACGCTGTCGGCGCAGTCCAGCGGCTACAGCCGCGCCGAGATGCTGGACGGATCGGTGGTGCTGACCGACTCCGCCGGCGGCAAGCACACCTGGGCCAAGGCCTCCGCGGGCGGCTACACGCCGCCGGTGGGCGAGGACGGCGTGCTCGCCTTCGACAGCAAGGGTCAGATCACGGTCACCGAGGGCGAGACGGTGTCGGTGTTCAACGCCGACGGCCGCCTCGCGGCGGTGGAATCGGTACTGGACGGCAAGAAGCCCGCCGCCCTGCAGTACGTCTACAGCGGGAACCCGGCACGCCTGACCCGGATCAAGGACCCGGTCTCCGGCCGGTCGCACCAGCTCTTCTACAACACCGACGGCAGCGACGGCTGTTACGGCGCCACGTCCCGTCCGCCGGGCGCGGACCAGGCCCCACCGCAGATGCTGTGCCGGATCCGCTACTGGGACGGCAGCGAGACCCGGCTGTGGTACCAGATGGGGACCCTCGCCCGGATCGAGAACCCCGGCGCGGCCATGCAGGACTTCGACTACGTCGGCCGCGCCTCCGCCAAACAGCGCTACGACGAGGCCGGGGACAACGAGGAGGAGAAGCAGAAGGCCCTGGACAGCATCGGACCGCTGGCGACCCTTCGCGGCAGCCTGGCCTACGACTGGGTGGCCCGCCAGGCCCCGTCCGAGGAGAACGGCTGCACCAACACCAGTGACACCGCGGCCGCTTGTACGGTGATCGGCTACACCCCGGTGATCGAACAGCCCCAGGAGCCCCCCGCCCTGCGCGCGGTCCAGGTCCTGGCCCCGGCGCCCGACGGCCGCTCCGGCAACCTGCGCGCCGAACACTTCTACCAGTACTACCTGGAGCGCAAGCAGGCCACCGTGGCCCTGGCCGGGGTCTACGACTCCACCCGCTCGCGCACGGTGACCTACGACGACGCGGGCCGCGCGCTGGTCACCACCGACTTCGCCGGCGCGAGCATCTCCGCCGAGTGGAACGCCAAGGACCAGGCCACCGCGGCGGTCGACAGCGCCGGCCGACGCTCCACCACGGTCTACGACCACGCCGACCGCCCCACCGACCGGTACGGGCCCGCACCGGCCTCCTGCTTCACCGGCCAGACCCCGACCCCCGCGTGCGCCGCGAAGATGCCGCACAGCCACACCGACTACGACGAGGGACTCAGCGGCCTCACCGCCGCGTTCTACGACAACCCGAACCTGTCGGGCGTCCCCGGCGCCTTCGCCACCGGCATCGGCCCCACCGACGGGACACTGTCCCGCGCGTGGGGGGCGAGCCCGCCGGTGGCGAACACCGCAGGCTGGTCCGGACGGTTCACCGGCGAGATCCGACTCCCCTCCACCGGCGACTACGGCCTCGGATTCACCGCGGTCGACGGCGTGCGCCTATGGGTGGACGACGTACTGACCGTCGACAACTGGAGCGACAAACCCTCCACCACCGTCACCGGCAAGTACACCAACACCACCGCCGGCAGCTGGCACCGCCTCCGCGTCGACTACTACAACCGCTCCGGCACCACCGGCTCCCTCGCCTTCACCTGGACCCCACCCGGCACCAACACACCCACACCCGTACCCGGAGCCAACCTCGCCCCCCGCTACGGCTGGGCGACCAACTCCACCACCGACGACACCTCCGGCACCAGCCAGGAACGCGCCCCGTCCAAACGCACCACCACCACCTACTCCGACCCGGCAGCCGGCATCGACCCCGTGTACGGCCTCACCGTCTCCGCCACCGCCGACCCCGACGGACTGGGACTGACCGCACGCACCACTTATGAGCGGCCGGACGCCGGATACCTGCGCAGGCTGGCCACCGCGAAGCCTGGCGGCGACCTGGCCGACCCCGACAAGCACTCCACGACGGTCTACTACGGCGACACCGAGACGCGGGCCAACCCGTGCGATCCGAACGCACCGGCCGCCAACCAGGGCGGCATGGCCCGAACCGCCACCGAGACCAAACCGGCCGGCGGGACAGCGCTCACCGGCGAGACGGTGTATGACGAGGCGGGCCGTGTCGTAGCCGAGCGTGTCAACGACGAGCCGTGGACCTGCACCGGCTACGACGCGCGCGGACGGGTGGCCAAGAAGACCTTCCCGGCCTACGGGGGCAAGCCTGCGCGCACCGTCGTCTCCGACTACGCCGTCGGTGGTGACCCGCTGACCTCCAAGATGACCGATGCGAACGGGTCGATCACCGCCAGGATCGACCTGCTCGGCCAGGAGGTCGGCTACACCGACGCCAACGGCGTCACCTCGACCGCCACCTACGACCAGGTCGGACGACTGATCAAGGACACGACCACGGTCAAGGGCGTGTCCAGCACCGTGGCCTACGCCTGGAACGACGCCAACCAGCTGACCAGCGTCAAGGTGGACGGAACCAACGCCGCCACCCCCTCCTACGACACCGCCACCGAACTGGCCGGCGTCGTCTACGGCAACGGATCCCGCCTCGACTCACTCGCGCGCAACACCGCTGGCAAGCCGACGGCGTTGACCTGGAAGACCGCCTCGTCCACCGTGGTCGACACGGTCACCCGCTCCCGCGACAACCGTGTCACCGACGACGCGGTGACCTTGAACGGGCAGCCCGTCGCGAACTACTCCTACACCTTCGACACGGTGGGCCGGCTCGTCGCGGCGACCGTCCCGCACCACCAGCTCGCCTACCGCTTCGATCCGGCCAACGGCTGCGGGACGGCGAAGGCCGCCGGATCGAACACCAACCGCACCGCATCGAGTGACAGCCTGGGCGGCGCCGCGCCGGTCACCACCAGCTACTGCTACGACGGCGCCGACCGACTGACCTCCACCAGCGGCGGCATCGCGCTGGCCCTCACGTACGACTCCCACGGCGACACGGTCAAGCTCGGCGGCGACACCCTGGGGTACGACGCTGCCAGGCGGCACATCGCCACCACGACCGCCGACGGCAAGGCGATCTCCTACTCGCGCGACCCGGCCAACAGGCTCACGGCCCGCACGGTCACCGGCGCCGCCGACGGGTCGAAGAACGGGACCACCCGCTACTCCTACAGCTCCAAGCACGACGACGCGGACCTCATCCTGGACAAGGACGGCGCCCTGCTCCAACGGATCGTGGCACTGCCCGGCGGCGTCCTGCTGACCAAGAACTACGACAAGGGCGCCACCACCAACTGGTCCTACCCCAACATCCACGGCGACGTGCTCTTCACCGCCGACGGAGCCGCCACCCGCACCGGCGACATCCACCTCTACGACCCCTTCGGCCAGAACATCGACCCCACCACCGGCGCCTTCACCGACATCCCGATCCCCTCCACCGCCGCCGGAGGCATGGACTTCGGCTGGCTGGGCCAACACGAACGGCCGGTGGAACACCTGGCCGGCCAGCAGGCCATCGAGATGGGCGCACGCGTCTACCTCCCGGTCCTCGGCCGCTTCCTCCAGATCGACCCCGTACCGGGAGGGTCGGCGAACGACTACGACTACGTCGACGCGGACCCCGTCAACGGCCTGGACCTCGCCGGAACGTTCTCGTGGAAGTCCGTGGTCCGTGTCGGGACCACCGCGGCCGAAGTGGTGGCCTTCGTACCCGGGCCCGTGGGGACCGTCGCCTCCGGGGTGGCCGTGGCCGGGCAGCTCGCACAGGGCAACAAACAGGCTGCGGCGATGAACGCGCTCGGCATGATCCCCGGCGGCAAGCTCGCCAGTACCGTCGCCAAGAGCGCGGCCAAGGAGGCCTCGACGCTCGGAAAGGCCGCCGAGGCGGTCGAGAAGTCGTGCAACTCCTTCACCCCCGATACCCAGGTGGTGATGGCCGACGGCACCGTCAAACCGATCAGTGACGTGCGCGAGGGCGATCTGGTCCGAGCCACCGATCCCGCCTCCGGCCGGACCGCTGCGGAACCCGTCACGGACGTCATCGCCGGCCGCGGCACGAAGCACCTGGTCGACATCGCCTTCGAAGGGCCGCGACGGGCGACGATCACCGCCACGACCGGACACCCCGTCTGGATCGAGGGCCGCGGCTGGGTCGACGCCGGCGACGTCCGAACCGGCGACGTCGTCCGTGGCGCGCCCGGCTCCGCGGCGCTGAAAGTCGCCGCCGTCAATGATCGCGGAGACGTCATCGACGCGACCGTCTACAACCTCAGCGTCGGCACCGTCCACACCTACTCCGTCCAGGCCGATCAGAGCCGAATCCTGGTGCACAACGCTGCGGCGTGCAGAGCGGGGAAGGACTTCACGCAGGCCGGTAAGAGGAACGTCGCCGCCGCCAATGAGGACAAGTACAACGGACACCACCTCTGCGAGTGGTGCGGTCGGGAAGTCGTCCAGCCGCAGCAGTCACAGCGCGGGGTGAAGCCCTCCCTCGACGAGTGGAACGTCGACCACATGGATCCCAAGGCGCACGGCGGTGCCGGAAGCCCTGACAACGGCCAGCTGCTCTGCCGCTGGTGCAACGGCTGGAAGTCGGACAAGTGACACAGGCGGCCTCGGCTCGGGCCGTCCTCCCTCGATCCACGCACTACGAAAGGATCACGCTGGTGACCAGAAGAGCAACGGGACACGGACGCGCCATGTGGAGGAGGGCGACCCTCGTCGCGGTGGCGCTGTGCGCGGCCGTGGGGGTCATGACGTCCCCCGCCGCCGCGCGGGAGGAGGGCGGTACGTCGGCCACGGCACTGGTCCAGCTGACGTTCGCCAACGTCAGCAACGGAAAGCTGCTGGACGTCCAGGACGCCAACTACGACGACAACGCGTTCATCTCCGTCAACCGGGCGCCGGGCTCCGCCACGAACTGGCGCATCAACACGCCCAGCACCCTCGGTTCCGGGTTCGCCATCGTCAACAACACCACCGGCAAGTGCATGGACCTCACCACCGCCCGCTACCAACTGCGGCAACAGCCCTGTGACGGGCGCGCGTCCGAGCAGTGGTACCTCCAACCGATCTCCGGATCCCCGCAGAAGGCGTTCCGGATCCGCCAGGTCGGCGACAACACCTGCCTGACCGTCCAGATCCCGCCCAACACCGACAACTTCGTGTACACCTACCGCTGCGACAACACCTCGCAGCAGCAGTGGACGCTGCCCGCCTCGATCTACCAGACGGCGTGGAACACCGCCGTGGACTACGCCGCCGGCCGCTGCAACAAGGACACCTCGACCTGCGCGTGGTCCACGACCAGTCAGACACCGCCGTTCACCCTGCCGGAGACGTGCGTCTCCCCGATCTGGTTCAACGACACCTCGACCACGATCCCCTGGGAGTTCTCGCTGAGCACCAGCACCGGGTGGAACAGCTCCATCGGCTTCAAACTGTCCGGAAGCCTGGCCGGCGAGTTCAACGTCGAGCTCGTCAAACTCACCCTCACCGTCGCGGCGGAGGTCAACGGCCAGACCACGGTGGACCTCAAGCGGGAGATGGGCAACAAGCTGACGGTGAGCGTGCCCCCGCGCCAGTACGGGTGGGTCACGCTGTCCGAGCTGGCGACGAAGGCCACCGGCACCTGGACCTTCGACGCCCAGGGCTTCCCGTGGACCGCCGACGACACCATCACCGTGCCGCTCAAGTACGACGTCAACGGCGGCGCGAGCATCTACAGCGCCCGGACCAGGCCCACGTTCACCAACTGCGCCGGGATCTGACCCGTACCCCAGCAGGATCCCGCCGTCCGACCGGTGGATCTCGCCGGGCGGCCGGAGCGTAGCGGGCGATGAGGGGCGGACTCATGGAGTCCGCCCCTCGACCGTGCGACGGGCCGCGCCCCGCGCCTACCCGGCGCCGAAGAACCGGCCCCGCTCGCACAGGGCGTCGACCTCCAGGTTCTCCTCCTCGCTCAGCTCCGCGTCGAGCGCCACGTCGACGACTTGACGAGCTCTGGCCAGCATTCGCAGGACGTTCCGGTCGAGGACGAAGGTGCCGATGGTGCTCTCGTCCGCCGTCCCCGCGCCCAGGCGCGATACGAGCCGGTCGAGGGAGACCACCAACTCGTTCAGGCCCTGAACGACCTCCACGGCCTGGTCAAGGGGGATGCGGACCTCTCGGGAAGTCATGTCCATCGGCCGAGTACACCACAGGCCACGGACTGCCGACGGACCGCTCCCCCACCCTCTCGCCGGAGATGTTTACCAGCCAGATCAAAATGATCTTTCCTGAAATCGATCTTGGCCTTGAGGCGACAGGAACTAGGCTTGCCCGGCACATAGTTCACGCTTCACCAATTCTTTACAACGGGGAGAATTCAGCATGGCGATCCAACCGCCCACCGCGACCGGACACCCGCTGTTCGGGTCGATGCTCGACCTTCAGCGGGACGCTCTCGGGACCTACCTCAAGGCCCAGCGGGAGCACGGCGACGTGGTGCGGTTCGTCGCCGGCCCGCCGGGAATGCGGGCGCAGTTCTACGGAGTGTTCTCCCCCGCCGGGGCGCAGCAGGTGCTCGCGCAATCGGCGGCCACCTTCCGCAAGGACAGCCGGTTCTACGACGAACTGCGCGCCTCCTTCGGCAACGGGCTGCTGACCAGCCAGGACGAGGAGCACATGCGCCAGCGGCGGCTGCTGAACCCGCTGTTCAGCCAGCGCCAGGTGGACAGCTACTGCACCGACATCGCCGCGGAGGCACAGGAGCTGACACGGCGGTGGGACGAGGTGGAGGACGCGACCGTCGACGCCGCCGACGAGATGGCCCGTTACACGCTGCGCGTGATAGCCCGGCTGCTGTTCGGTACCGGCGGCGACCTGGAGACGGCGCTCGGGAGCGTCAAGCGCAATTTCCCCATCATCAATGCGTACGCGGTGAAGCGGGCCTTCTCGCCCGTCAACATTCCGCGAAAGGTACCGACGCCCGGCAATACGAAGGCGGCGAAAGCACACCAGGAACTGTACGACGTGTGTGACCAGATCATCGCGGCCCGCCAGGACGCGGAGGCCGAGGGCGAGTCGGACCGGCACGACATGCTGAGCGTGCTGGCGCGGGCGCGGGACGAGAACGGGGAGCCGCTCAGCGCGCAGGAGATCCGCGAGCAGGTGCTGGTGTTCCTGGTGACGGGCCACGAGAGCACGGCGACCTCCCTCTCCTTCGCCATGCACATGCTGGCGCTGAACCCCGACGCGCAGGCCCGTGCGCACGCGGAGGTCGACGCGGTGCTGGAGGGCCGGATCCCGGGTGCCGGGGACATGGCCCAGCTGCCGTACCTGAACCAGGTGATCAAGGAGACGCTGCGCCTGTACCCGGCGGCGCCGTCCTTCGGCCGCTCCCCCGACGTGGACGTGGAGATCGGCGAGTACGTCATCCCGGCGGGCTCCGACGTACTGGTCAGCCCGGGCGTGATCCAGCGGCGTCCCGACATCTGGGAGGACCCCGACCTCTTCGACCCGGAGCGGTTCCTGCCGGAGAGGGAGGCGGAGCGCGGGCGGTACACGTGGTTCCCGTTCGGTGGCGGTCCGCGGGCCTGCGTGGGCCAGCACCTGGCGATGTTGAACGCGGTCCTGACCCTGGGCGCGCTGCTGCAGAAGTTCGAGTTCACCGCGGTCGACACCGACATTCCGATGTCGACCGGGGTGACGCTGCGGGCCGAGGGCCCGGTTCGGGTGAAGCTCGCTCCCCGTGGGTGAACGACCCGCCCGATGAACCCCCGGGCGAGAACGACGTCGGCCTCCACGACCAGGTCCTGGTCGTGGAGGCCGACGTCGTCGTGCGTGCGGGGCCGGATCAGCGGAAGGTGTTCAGGCGGTCCGTGATGTGGGTCGCCGCGCCTTCCATGAGCGTGTCGGCGATGGCCTCGACCGTACGGGCGCTCCAGGGGTGCAGCGCCGTGCCCGCGACGACCTGGTTGAACGCGCCCATGGACGGGCCGCAGTGGACCAGGTAGTCGACCCGGGAGCGCTGGTCCCCGGCGAGGGCGAGGCGCAGGCCCCGGTCGAAGTAGCCGCGGAACAGGGCGGCGAGCTCGGCCTTCGGGTCCGGGCCGGGGGTGGTGGGCGGCGGGGTCGCGCCGCCGAGGAAGCGGTCGAGGACCTGGGCGCGGGTCTCCTCGTCGAGCTCCGCGAACGAGCCGTGCCGGCGCCAGATCTCGTACAGACGGGCGGCGCGGGCGGGGAAGAACAGACCGCGCTTGAGGTAGCGGGCCTGGACGCCGAGTTCGAACATCTCGCCCCAGGGGGCGGTGTCCACGTCGAACTCCCGGGCCTGCTGGAGGATGTCCTTGACCTCGGGGCTGGTGGCGGCCTCCACGGAGCACTGGTTGACGGAGCCGGTCAGCAGGAAGTCGGCGCCGAGGAGGAAGGCCGCGGCGGCGGCCTCGGGGGTGCCGATGCCGCCCGCGCCGCCGATGTGCACGTGGTGGCCGGGCAGGGCGACCTCGTCGCGCAGCCGCAGCACGGCGGGGAGCAGGGTCAGCAGGTCGGCGGTGCTGCTGAGCCAGCCGCCGTCGGCCTCGACGCACAGGTCGTCGGCCATGGGCCGGCCGGCGGCCCCCCGGGCCTCCTCCTCGGTGACCTCGCCCGACGCGAGCAGCCGGTCGACCAGGACCTGCGGCGGCGGGGCGAGGAACTCGGCGGCCGTGTCGGTCCGGGACACCTTGGCGATGATCCGGCCGCCCTTGAGCCGGAAGCGGACCAGCGCCGGGGTGATCAGCGGGAAGCCGGAGGCCTCGACGAGGTCCACTCCGTGCCGCAGCAACAGGTCGACGAGCGCGGACTCCTGCTCCGGGGCGCCGTGCCGGTAGAGCAGGTTGACGCCGAACGCGCCGCCGAGGCCCAGGTCGGCGGCGAGGGTGCGCAGCTGGTCCTCGGTCTCGGTGGGGCTCAGGCCGGCGGTGCCGAGGAAGCCGAGGAGCCCGGCCTTGGTCGCGGCGCGGAGCATGTCGGGGCCGGAGACGCCGCCGTAGAGGGAGCCGAGGAGGTAGGCGCGCCGGAGTCCGTAGCGGGCCCGGAACGTCGCCGAGCCGAGCGTGTCCGCTTCGATGCCGCGGGGCGCGGGGGCCGGGACCGGGACCGGGGCCGCGTCGACGACGGCCGCGACCGGGGCGTGCGTCGGGACCGGGAGGGGGGTGGCCGAGGCGCGGATGCGGGTGACGAGCCGGGTGAGGACGTGGCCCGGGCCGAGCTCGGTGAAGTCGAAGTCGCCGTGGCCCATCAGGCGGCGGACCGTCTCGCTCCAGCGCACCGGGGAGGCGATCTGCGCGGTGAGGGTCGCCTTGGCGGTGTCGGCCCGGTAGGGCTGGGCGTCGGTGTTGGCGAGGACCGGGACGGTGGGCCGGCCGAAGGCGAAGCCGTCGAGGAAGCGCGCGAACTCCTCGGCGGTGCCCCGCATGTAGCGGGAGTGGAAGGGGGCGCTCACATTGAGCCGGACCGCGCGGGCGCCGGCCGCCTCGAAGGCGGTGCAGGCGGCGCCGATGTCGTCGGCGGGACCGGACAGGACGAACTGGTCGAGCGCATTGAGGTTGGCCAGGTCCAGCCCGTCGAGGCCGGATCCGGCGAGGATCCGGGTGACGGCGTCCTCGTCGCTGCCGACGACGGCGGCCATGGAGCCGCCGCCCGCGGCGGCCATCAGGGCTCCGCGGCGCTGCACCAGGCGCAGCCCGGTCTCGAAGTCGAAGACGCCGGAGGCGAAGAGGGCCACGTACTCGCCCAGGCTGTGGCCGATCAGGTAGTCGGCGGGCTCCGGGTCCCGGGTGAGGTGGTCCAGGTAGGTCAGGGCGCTCACCGTGTAGAGGGCGGGCTGGGTGTACTCGGTGCGGCCGAGGCGGCGCTCGGGGTCCGAGACGCACAGTTCCTCGATGGAGTAGCCGAGGACGCGGTCGGCGATCGCGGTCTGCTCGGGGAACTTCTCGAACAGTCCCTTGCCCATGCCCCGCTGCTGGGAGCCCTGTCCGGGGAAGCCGTAGACCTTCATACCGTGTGCCTTCCTTGGTGTCTTCGGTGCGTGCGGTGCGTGCGGTGCGTGCGGTGTGAGCGGTGTGAGCGGTGTGAGCGGTGCCGTGGCCGCCTTCGGTGCGGCGAGCGTCCGGGCCCGGGAGATCTGTTCCGGGTCGTACCCGAAGGGGCTGAGCAGAGGCAGGGACCGGGAGCGGCTCCCTGCCGGCAGGTTGTTGCGGGCGAAGTTGTGCAGGGTGCCGGACGGCCCCAGGTCGAGGTAGAGGAAGTCGCCCCGGGCCCGCATGGCGGCCATGGCCTCCTCGAACTCGATGGGCCGGCGGGCCGCCCGCCAGAAGTGGTGCGCGGTCGGCCGCTCCACGGACCGGCCGTCCACGCAGGAGATCCACGGGATGACCGGCGGGCCGAACTCCACTCCTTCGAAGGCGTTGTTGCACTGGGCGAGGACCGGCTCCATGTGCCGCGAGTGGTAGGCGTACTCGACGGGGACCCGCTGGTGGAGGACATCGGCGGCGCGCAGCTCCCGCTCGGCCCGGGCCAGGGTTTCCTCGTCGGCGGCGACCACGAAGTGGCCCGGGTAGTTGCGGGCCGCGACCTCGCACTCGCGCAGGGCGGCGACCCGGTCGAGCACGTCGGCGGGGGCGAGCACGGCGAGCATGCCCCCGCGGGGGCCGGTGCGCAGGCCGGAGGCCTGTCGCACCAGCACCCGCAGGCACTCCGCCTCGTCCAGACTGCCGGAGACGGCTGCCGCCGCGTACTCGCCGAGGCTGGAGCCGAGCAGGTAGGCCGGTTCCAGTCCGGCCGCCCGCAGGGTCTCCGCGAGGGCGAGTTCGGTCATGACGATCGCCGGGTGGGTGAGCCGGGTGTCCGTGAACGGGTCGTTCTTGCGGCGGGCCGGGTCGAACATCCGGGCGATGACCGATTCGCCCAGCTCGGCGGCGACCACCGCGTCGTGGCGCAGGAGGGCGGTGCGGAACACCGCGTCGGCCTCGAAGAGCTCCCGGCCCATCCCGTAGTACTGGGACCCCTGGCCGGAGAACATGAAGACGACGGGCAGGTCCCCGGTCGGCGCGGGGATCAGGGCGCTCATCGGTAGGTGTCCCAGAACATGCTCCCGGCGGGCGCGGGGGCGGGGGCGGTGCTCGCGGACGCGGTGGCGGTCGCCCGGCCGCGGATCACGACCCGGGGGGCGCGGACCGGCTGCGGCAGCGGGGTGCGGACGACGGACGAGACCGTCGAGGTCGCCTCCGGCGCCGGGGCGAGCAGCAGGTGGGCGTTGGTGCCGCCGTCGGCGAAGCAGTTCACCGCGGCGAGTTCGGCGGCGCCGGTCGGCCAGGGCCGGGGCTCCCGCGGGAAGTACAGCGGGGAGGCGTCCAGGTCGTAGTGGGCCAGCGGCTCCTGACCGGAGCCGAAGGGGACCTGCTCGCGGTGGTGCAGCATCAGGGCCACCTTGATGAAGGCGGCGATGCCTTCGGCGGCCAGCGGGTGGCCGATGTTCGGCTTGATGGAACCGAGCGCCACCGGCTGGGCGGAGCCGGACCGGTAGACCCCTTCCACCGCCTTGAGTTCGAGCAGGTCGGTGACGGCCGACCCGGAGCCGTTGGCCTCGATCCAGCCGATGTCCTGGGGCAGGTGGCCGCTGCGCGCGAGCGCCTCCTTCATCACGTCCTTCTGGGCCTGGAGGTTCGGGGTGGCGGGGCCGGCGGTGCGGCCGTCGTTGTTGATCGCGATGCCCTTGATGACCGCGACCACGCGGTCCCCGGCGGCCTGCGCGGCCGCCAGCGGCTTGAGGACGACGACGCCGACGCCCTCGCCGAGGACCAGGCCCGCGGCCCGGCGGTCGAACACGTGGAACGCGGAACCCGGGTTGAGCAGTCCGCGCTGTCCGAAGACCTGGTGGGCCCGGTCGTCCGCCAGCAGGCTGACGCCCGCGATCACGGCGGACTCGATGTCGCCCGAGCGCAGGGCCTGGACGGCCATGTCCATGGCGACCAGGGCGGAGGAGCACGCGGTGTCGACGACCAGGCTGGGGCCGCGGAAGTCGAAGAACTGCGAGACGTTCGCGGACAGGTAGTTCTGGCCGGTGACCACGACCGGGTTCTTCGCCCCGGCCAGGCTCTCGGTGTCGGGAGTGTGGGTGGCGCGGCCGCCGACGTAGACGCCGATGCGACGGCCCTTGAGCTCGGCCGGCCGGTAGCCGGCGTGGTGCAGGGCGTTGTCGACCTCTTCGAGGAGGAGCAGGGCCTGCGGGTCCATGGCCGCGACGTCGGCCTCGGCGAGGAGGAAGGACTCCGGGTCGAAGCGCAGGACGTCGTCGAGCAGACCCGCGTGGTAGCCGACGGGACGGCCGAACCGGCTGTCCGGGATCGGGTGCAGGGCCGAGCGGCCCTGGCGCAGCAGGTCCCAGTACGCGCCGGCCGACGGGGCGTCGGGGAAGCGGCAGGAGAGGCCGATCACGGCGATGTCGGTGGTGACGGGTGCGACGGCCGCGGCGACCGGGCCGGCCGGCGTGGTCGGTGTGGTCGGCGCGGAGGCCGTTGCCGTGCGGGCCGTGGATGCCGGGACGGCGGCGGGGACGGCCGCGGCGGGTGCGGCGAAGGCCGCGAGGAGGGCGTCCCGGTGCTCGTCGGCGAGGTACGCGGCGAAGCCGTCGGCAGTGGGGTGCTCCAGCAGCGCCGAGGGGTCGATGGAGACGTCCAGTCGCTTGGCGGCGGTCTGCACCAGCTGGGACACCATGATCGAGTCGGTGCCGTAGTCGTGGATGGGGGTGTCGCCCGTCAACCGGCTCCGCTCGAAGCGGAGTTCGGCGGCGAGCCGATCCAGCAGCCAGGAGGAGGCCGCGTCGACCGCGCCCCGCACCGCGTCGTCGGCCGCCGGAGCGGCGGGGACGGCCGGGGCGCCCGGGGTCGTGGCCGGGGACAGGCGGCGGGAGGTGAGGAGCTCGGGGCGCCACTCGGCGTCCGGGCGCGGCAGCGCGGGCAGGACCACCCGGGCACCGCTCGCCAGGGCCCGGTCCAGCAGGGCGAGGCCCTGCTCGTCCGTCAGCGAGGACAGCCCGGAGGCCTGGTAGGCGGCGCTGCGCGCCTCCCCCATCCCCGTGTCCTTCCAGCTCGGCCACTGGACGCTGACCAGCGGGAGCCCGTACGGACGGGCCTCGGCGACCGCGTCCAGGTAGGCGTTGGCCAGGGCGTAGTCGCTCTGGCCAACGGCGAGGGCGGGGACGGAGGCGGCGACCGAGGAGTACAGCACGAACAGGCTCAGGGGCTCGTCGCGGAAGCAGGTGATCAGCGAGTCGAGGCCGAAGACCTTCGGGCTGACGACCCGGTCGATGCCCGCCTGCGTCTTGCGGACGAAGGCGGGGTTCTCGAAGTCGGTGAAGCCCGCGCTGTGGATCACTCCGCCGGCCGGTCCCATCCGGAGCCGGATGTCGGCGAGGCTCTTGGCCAGGGCCTCCGTCTCCTCCAGCGGTACGGCGAGGACCTCCAGCTCGACACCGCGCGCGACCAGTTCGGCGAGCGGGCGCAGCTTCTCGCCCAGGGCGGTGCCGGCGGCGATGTGCGCGGCCCATGCGGTGCGCGGCGGGAGTTCCTCGCGGCCGGTGAGGACCAGCTTGCGCACGCCGTGGCGCTCGACGAAGTGGCGGGCGCTCAGCAGGCCGAGGCCGCGGGTGCCTCCGGTGACCCACAGGACGTGGTCGGCCGGGAAGGCGGTGCGGCCGGTCGGGGCCTGCGGCAGGGCGCGCAGCTCCGCCCGGTGGCGCGCGCCGTCGCGGTAGGCGATCTCGTACGGGTCGTCGCCCGCGGCGAGTTCGTCGGCGACGCGCAGGCACAGCTGGTCGTCGAGGACGCCGTGGCCGGCGTCGACGTGGCGCGAGCGCAGGTGGCGGTACTCGCTCTGGAGCATCCGGTAGAGCCCGGTGCGGGCTGCGCCGCCCGCAGCGCCGTCGCGGGTGATCAGCAGGGCGGTCAGTTCGTGGCGGCTGTCGACGAGCTGTCGCATCCAGTGCAGCCAGCCGGCCAGCAGGTGGTGCGCCGCGGGGCGGGCCGGGTCGGCGCAGCCCGCGAGGTCGACCACGGCGTCGTAGCGGTTCCACGCGGTGGTGGGGTCCGCGAGGTCGGCGGCGATCCGCTCCGCGTCCAGTACCTCGGCGGCGGGCAGGTGCGCGGCCAGCCGGGCGGCGAGGGCCTCGGTGCCCGGTGCGGCCAGTACGGCGGTACGGGCGGGCAGGGCGCCGCGTACGACCGCCCCGGCCGGGACCCAGTGCCGGGTGAGCAGTTCGCCGGCGGGGGCGGCCGCCCGGTTCAGGGCGGCGAGTTGGGCGTCCGCGGCGGCGAGCCGGACCCGGTCCCCGCCGAAGGGGTAGCCGGGCAGGGCCGTGCGGGCGGGCCGGCCCGCCGGGTGCAGGACGGCGAAGTCGACCTGGCGGCCGGCGGTCCACGCCTCGGCGAGGGCCGCGGGGCTGTCGTCGACCGGGCCGCCCGCTACGGGCTTGCGCAGGTTGACGACCGCGCGCCAGGTACCGGCCGGGGCGTGGCCGGCGGCCAGTTCCTCCAGGCGGGCGGCGAGTTCGGCCGGGGCGTGGAAGAGGACGGCGAGCCGGTGTTCCATGGCCTCGCGTCCGGACTGCAGGGTCCAGGCGATCTCGTCGGGGGTCGCGTCCACGGCCTCGTCGCGCAGGTGCGCGGCCAGTCGGCGGGCCTGGGCGGTGAGCCGGTCGGCGTCGCGGGCGGACAGCACGGCCAGCTGCGGTCCGACCGCCGGGGTGCGGGTCGGCGCCGCCGGGTCGCCGACGTACTCCTGGAGGATGATGTGCGCGTTGGTGCCGCCCGCGCCGAAGGAGCTCACGCCGGCGGTGCGCGGCTTGACGGTGCCGTCGTCGAGGACGCGGCGCGGCCAGGGGGCGCGTTCCCGCTGGACCTCGAACGGGCCGGCGGAGAAGTCGATGTTGGGGTTGAGGCGGTCGGCGTGCAGCGAGGCGGCGAGTTCGCCGTGCCGCATCTGGAGCAGCACCTTGGTGATGGCGGCGATGCCGGCGGCGGACTCGGCGTGCCCGATGTTCGACTTCACGGAACC
Organism: Streptomyces sp. NPDC098789; assembly: GCF_044759975.1. Lineage (NCBI taxonomy): Bacteria > Bacillati > Actinomycetota > Actinomycetes > Kitasatosporales > Streptomycetaceae > Streptomyces > Streptomyces sp. NPDC098789. Next base: position 70,067 of record NZ_JBIWAJ010000010.1, on the reverse strand, counting down.
GATCGGCAGCCGCTCGGGCGTGTCGCCCTGGAAGGCGCGGAGCATGCCGGTGACCTCCACCGGGTCGCCGAGGGCGGTGCCGGTGCCGTGGGCCTCCAGGTAGTCGAGGTCGGCGGGGCGCAGCCCGGCCCGCTCCAGGGCGCGGCGGACCAGGTCGCCCTGGGCCTTGGGGTTGGGGACGCTGTAGCCGGAGCCGGCGCCGCCGTGGTTGACGGCGGACGACTTGACGACCGCGAGGATGCGGTCGCCGTCGGCGAGGGCGGCGTCCAGTCGCTTGAGCAGGACGGCGCCGGAGCCCTCGGCGGGCACGTAGCCGGTGCCGCCTTCGCCGAAGCTGCGGCAGCGGCCGTCCGCGGCGAGGAAGCTGCGCTGGGCGAGCTGGAGGAACTTCACGGGGTGGCTGGAGATGTTGACGCCGCCGGCGACGGCGACGTCGCAGTCACCGTTGCGGATGGCCAGGCAGGCCTGGTGGATGGTGACCAGCGAGGAGGAGCACATCGTGTCCAGGGCGACGCTGGGTCCGGTGAAGTCGAAGAAGTACGAGACCCGGTTGGCGACCGAGGCGTAGGAGGAGGAGGGGGCGAAGCCCTTGCCCTCCAGGGCTTCCTGGACGCCGTACAGCTGGTAGTGACCGTACATCATGCCGACGAACACGCCGGTACGGGCGCCGCGGAGCTGCGCGCGGGTGTAGCCGGCGTCCTCCATGAGGTGCCAGACGGTCTCCAGGAAGACGCGCTCCTGGGGGTCGGTGTGCTCGGCCTCGATCTGGGACATGCGGAAGAACAACGGGTCGAAGCGGTCGGCGTCGCGGACGAAGCCGCCCCACTTCCCGTAGGTCTTGCCGGGGGCGGACTTGTCGGCGTTGTAGAAGGTGTCGTGGTCCCAGCGGTCGGCGGGTACCTCCTCGACGCTGTCCCGGGCGGCCCGCAGGTTGCGCCAGAACTCGTCCACGTCGTCGGCCTGCGGGTACCGGCCCGCGACGCCGATGACGGCGATCTCGATGTCTTCGCCGTGGGTGGGGGCGCGGTCGGGGGCGGCGGTCACGGAAGCGGTGGTCACGGGGACGACCTCGGGGGTCGGTGCGGGGGCCGGCGGGGCCGGGACGGTCTCGGTCACCGTCGCGGTCGCGAGACCGGTCAGCGCGTCCGGGTGTTCGGCGCTCAGGTACCCGGCCAGTTCGCGGACCGTCACGTGCTCGAAGAGCAGGGTCTTGGGCAGCGGGCCGAAGAGCTCCTCCAGCCGGCGGACCATGCTCATGGAGATGAGGGAGTCCAGCCCGTACTGGTCGAAGGACTCGGTGAGGGAGATCTCGCTCTCGGGGAGCTTGACCTCCTCGGCGAGCAACCGCAGGACCAGCGCCTCGGCGCGGCCCTGCACGTCCGCGTCGGCCGCCGGGGCGGTCGCGGTGGCCGACGCGGTCACCGGGGCCGCGGGGGCGCGCCCGCCGTCGAGGGCGGCCAGGATGCGGTCGGGGTCGCCGGGGGCGAGGAGCAGCCGGGGTGCGGTGGTGGCCAGGGCGCGGTCCAGGGCGTCGAGGGCGGCGCCGGTGCGCAGCGGGCGCATGCCGAGGACCCGGTCCATGAACTCCTCGGCGGCGGCGTCGATCCGCATGCCGCCGTCGGCCCACACCGGCCAGGCGGCGGCGAGGGTGCGGCCGTGCCGGGCGCCGGCCAGGCGCCGGTGCTCGCGCTCCTCGGCGAAGTGGTCGAGGAAGGCGTTGGCGAAGGCGTAGTCGGTCTGGCCGGTGTTGCCGAAGGCGGCGGCGGCCGAGGAGAACGTCACGAAGTAGTCGAGGCGGTCCTCACGGGTGGCCTCGTCGAGCAGGACGGTGCCGTGCACCTTGGCGGCGAGGACGGCCTCGGCGTCGGCCCGCTCCTTGCGGGCGAGCAGGCCGTCGCGCAGGACGCCGGCGGCATGCAGGACGCCGGCGATCGAACCGTGGGCGCGGCGGGCCTCCTCGATGAGCAGCCGCACACCGTCCGGGTCGGACACGTCGGCCCGCACCACGCGGGCGCCGATGGCGTCGATCCGGGCGAGGGCCTCGGGGCCGGGGGCCGTGCGGGAGGCGAGCACGATGCCTCCGGCGCGGGTCCCGGCCTGCGTGCGGGCGGCGGCGATGTGCTCGGCGAGGAGCAGGCCGAGGGCGCCCGTACCGCCGGTCACGATGTGCGCGCCGGGGCCGGTGAAGGGCGACGGGGCGGTGGCGGGCAGGATCGCGCGGTGCCAGCTGCGGCGGGAGCGGCCGGTGCGGTCGGCGCGGGTCTCGACCCCGCCGGATCCGGCGAGTTCGGCGGTGACGGCGTCGGCGAGGGTGCGGTCCGCGGCGACGGCGAGCACGGTGAAGTCGACGGCGGGGTGTTCCAGGCGCACCGAGCGGGCGAAGGCGGCCATGGCCGGGTGGGCCGGGGAGGCAGCGGGCTCGGAGTGGACGTACAGGTAGCGCAGGGCTCCGCGGCGGGCCCGCTGCCAGGCCCGCAGGAAGGCGCCGGCGGTGTGGAAACCGTGCTCGACGGCCGCCGCGGTGTCGGTGTCGGGGCCGGACAGGTGCACCACGGTGGCGGATCCGGACGCGACGGACGCGACCGCCGCCTCGGCGTCGAAGGCGGCCTCGGAGGCGTCGGGGGCCTCGGCGGTGTGGACGACCGTGCTCGCGCCGGCGGCGGTGAGGGCCGCGGTGATCGCCGCGGACCCGGCGGTGGGGCCGAGGACCAGTACGGCCGTGTCGAGCGGGCCGGCTTCGGCGGCGACGGGCTGCCAGCCGGGGGCGAAGGCGAAGACCTCGTCGGAGCCGGGGAGCGCCCCGGGCGCGGCGGTCGAGGCGGCCGGGCGGGCCGCGGCGGGAACGGCCCGCAGGGTGAAGGCGTCGATCGCGACGACCACCCGGCCCTCGGCGTCCCGCAGGGCGACGTCGAAGCACAGCGTGCCGGGGCGGGCCGGGCGGGCCGAGACCGTGGCGTGGGCGTACACCCGCTCCGGCAGGTCGGCGTAGCGGCGGACCGAGCCGAGCGAGAACGGCAGGTACGGGACCTGGTTCGCGGGGTCGGCGGCGCCGGGCGCGAGCCGCCCCGCGGTCTGCAGGGCCGCGTCGAGCAGCGACGGGTGGAAGGCGTAGGCGCCGGGGCCGGTGTGGCGGTCGGCGGGCAGCCGCAGCGCGGCCAGGGCCTCGCCGTCGCCCTCGGCGATCTCCTCGATCACCTGGAAGGCCGGGCCGTAGTCGAAGCCGAGCCGGGAGAAGCCCTCGTAGCAGTCGGCGGCGGTGTGGACGCGCGGGCAGCGGGCGCGGACGGCCGCCGGGTCGACGGGGGCGGGGCGCTCGCCGGGGTCGCCGAACCGCAGGGTTCCGGCGGCGTGGACGGGGGCGCCGTCGCCCTCGCCGGCGACCTCGAAGGAGGCCGGTCGGTCGGCGGCGCCGGTGAGGCGGACGCTGAGGCGGTGGCCGCCGTGGCCGGCGGGCAGCCGGACGGGGGCGGCCCACACCAGGCCGTCGATGCCGGTCACCGGGACGCCGTCGGCGGCGAGTTCGCCGGCCAGCCGGGCGATCTCCAGATGGGCGACGCCGGGCAGCACCGGGTCGCCGGCGACGATGTGGTCGCGCAGGAAGAACTCCCGGCCGGTGAGGTGCTTGGCGAAGACGCGGCCGGCGCCGTCGGGTGCGGGGAGTTCGGCGTCGAGGAGCGCGGGGTGAAGTGGGGCCGCTGCGGCGGGGGCGACGGGCGCGGGGGCCGCCGGGGTGACCCAGTGCCGGGTCCGGGCGAAGGGGTAGGCGGGCAGGTGCACGCGGCGGCGCGGGGCGCCCCGGTGCAGGGCGGCCCAGTCGACCTCGGCGCCGTCCAGCCAGTGGCCGGCGAGGGTGTCGAGGTCCGTGGTGGCGGCTGCCGGGCGCGGCGCCAGGCCGCGCGCGGGCCGTCCGGTGCGCACCGCCGAGGGGCGGCCCGCGAGGTGGGCGGCGAGTTCGGCGCGCAGCCCCGCGGCGCCTACGGCGACCACGGCGAGGCGGTGGGCCATCGGCTCGCGGCCGATCTGCAGGGTGTGGGCCAGGTCGCCCGGGGGGACGTCCTGCGCGTCGAGGTGGTCGACGAGCCGCCGCGCGGTGGTGCGCAGTGCCTGCTCGTCCCGGGCGGACAGCACGAACAGCTGCTCGGCGGTCTGCTCGTCGCGGGTGTCGGGCATGGTCGGTTCCTCCAGCACGATGTGCGCGTTCGCTCCGCCGAAGCCGAAGGAGCTGACGCCGCCGCGGCGCGGGTGCTGCGCGCCGGCGGCGTCGCGGTGACGCGGCCAGGGTCGGGCGGTGGCGGCGACCTCGAAGGGTCCGCCGTCGAGTTCCAGGTAGGGGTTCTGCTCGCGGAAGTGCAGGCTGGCGGGGATGGTGGCGTGCCGCATGCCGAGCGCGACCTTGAACAGGCCGGCGATGCCGGCGGCGGCCTCCAGGTGGCCGATGTTGGTCTTCACCGAGCCGATGGCGATCGGCGTCCGCGGGGCGGCGGAGCCGTTCTCCGCGCGCAGCCGGCGGAAGGCCGTGGACAGGCCGGCGGTCTCGATGGGGTCGCCGAGCGCGGTGCCGGTGCCGTGGGCCTCGATGTAGCCGACGGTCTCCGGGGCGACCGCGGCCGCCCGGTAGGCCTCGACCAGCAGGTCGGCCTGGGCGTCGGGGTTGGGGGCGGTCAGCGAGGTGGTCCGGCCGCCGTGGTTGACGGCGACCGCCTTGATGACGGCGTGGACGGCGTCGCCGTCGCGTTCGGCGCGGTCGTTCGGCTTGAGCAGCACGACGCCGGCGCCCTCGCCCCGTACGTAGCCGTCGGCGCGGCTGTCGAAGGCCTTGCAACGGCCGTCGGGGCTGAGCATCTCGCCCTGGCTGAGCGCCTCGTAGACCGACGGGGAGAGGATCAGGCTGACGCCGCCCGCGATGGCCAGGTCGCAGCTGCCGTCGCGGAGCGCGGCGCTCGCCTGGTGGACGGCGGTCAGCGAGCCGGAGCAGGCGCTGTCCACGGCGACGGACGGGCCGCGCAGGTCCAGGACGTACGAGACGCGGTTGGGGATGACGGACAGGGCGGCGCCGGTGAGGGTGTGGCCCTCGGTGCCGCGTCCGGCGGCGCGCTGCACGTCGAGGTAGTCGGAGTTGGTGACCGCGACGAACACTCCGACGCGCCGTCCGGCCAGCTCGGAGGGTCGGTAGCCGGCGTCCTCGATGGCCGACCAGACCACTTCCAGCATCAGGCGCTGCTGGGGGTCCATCAGCTCCGCCTCGCGCGGGGAGATCCCGAAGAAGGCGGCGTCGAAGCGGTCGACGTCGGGGGCGAAGCCGCCCCAGCGGGAGCGGGAGCGGGGCTGCTCGCGCCAGTCCCAGCGGTCGGCGGGGATCTCCGTCACCAGGTCGTCGCCGGCGGCGAGGTGGTCCCAGTACTCCTTGAGGTCGGTGGAGCCGGGCAGGCGTCCGGCCATGCCGATGACGGCGATGTCGCCGCTGGGGCGTTGCCCCCGCGTCGCCGGGGCGTCGGCGTCCTCCGCGTCCTCCTCGTTCTCGGGGCGCTGGTCGCGGTCCGCGGGGAGCGCGGTCACGGCCGGGCCGAAGTGGGCGGTGAGTTCCCTGCCGTGGTGCTCCCACAGGTGGTCGGCGAGCGCGACCAGGGTGCCGCGGCGGTAGAACAGCGTGGGGTAGACCTCGATGTCGTAGGCCTTGCGCAGTTCGGTGCTGAGCGCGGTGAAGCTCACCGAGTTCATGCCGAGGTCGCCGAGCGGGGTCCGCGCGCCGATGTCCTCGGGACGCTGGCCGGCCAGGGTCGCGACCATGGTGGTCAGTTCGGCGACGAGCGCCTCGGTACGGAGCCGCGCGCCGGCGTCGGTGCGCTCCCGCTCGGGTGCGGTGGCGGCCGTGGCTCCGGCGGCGCCGAAGCGGGCCCGGAGTTCGGCCACGGGCAGGGCGGCCAGGGTGGTCCGGTCGATCTTCTCGTTGAGGGTGCGGGGGAAGCCGGTGACCCGGACCAGCGCGTCCGGGACCATGTGGTCCGGCAGCCAGGCCGCGAGCCGCTCCCGGGTGGGTTCGGTGGCGCCGTCCGCGAGGACGTAGGCGGCCAGCAGCGACTGCCGGGTGCCCTCCCCGCGGGCGACGACCACGGCCTCGCGCACGCCGTGCAGGCCGCGCAGGGTGGTCTCGATCTCCTCCAGCTCCACGCGGAATCCGCGGATCTTGATCTGGGAGTCGATCCGGCCGAGGTAGTCGATCCGGCCGTCGGGGAGGCGGCGGACGAGGTCGCCGGTGCGGTACATGCGGGCGTCGGCAGCGGTGGCGAACGGGTCGGCCAGGAAGCGTTCGGCGGTCAGCTCGGGGCGCCCCAGGTAGCCCTGGGCCACGCCGTGGCCGCCGATGTACAGCTCGCCGGGCACGCCCGCGGGGACGGGGCGGCGGGTGCTGTCGAGGACGTACAGGGCGGTGTTGGCGATCGGGGTGCCGATGGTGACCTTCTCGCCGGGGGCGAGGCGGCTCGCCGCGGACCAGATGGTGGTCTCGGTGGGCCCGTAGAGGTTCCACACCGCGTGGTTCCCGGCGAGCAGGGCCCGGGCGGTGTCGGCGGGCAGTGCCTCGCCGCCGCACAGGACGGTCAGGCCGGGCTTGCCCTGCCAGCCGGCGGCCAGCAGCATGCTCCAGGTGGCCGGGGTGGCCTGGATGACGGTGGCCCTGCTCGTCTCGACGGCGCGGCGCAGCCGCAGTCCGTCGCGGGCATCCTCGGTGGGGAGGATCTCGACCGTGCCGCCGGTGACCAGGGGCAGGTAGAGCTCCAGGCCGGAGATGTCGAAGCAGACGGTGGTCAGCGCGAGCAGGGTGTCGCCGGGGCCGAATCCGGGTTCGCGGGCCATCGACCACAGGAAGTTGGTCAGGGCGCGGTGCGCCACGGCGACGCCCTTGGGCCGGCCGGTGGAGCCGGAGGTGTAGATGACGTACGCGGTGTCCCCGGGTCCGGCGGGGCCGGGCGAGGGGGCGGCGGGCGGCTCCTGGCCGCCGTCGGTGAGCAGGCGGGGCACGGCGGTGTAGGCGTCCTGGTGCGCGGAGTGCGTGAGCATCAGGAAGAGTCCGGCGTCCTCGGCCATGTAGGCCAGGCGCTGGCGCGGGTAGCCGGGGTCGAGCGGTACGTAGCTGCCGCCCGCGGCCTGGACGGCGAGCAGGGCGACGGGCAGGTCCGCGTCGCGCGGCAGCAGCACGCCGACGGTGCGGCCGCGGCCGACGCCGGCGGCGCGCAGCCGGGCGGCGAGGGTCTCGACGCGTTCGGCGAGCTCGCGGTAGGTCAGCTCGGTGCCCCGGTGGCGGACGGCCACGGTCTGCGGGCGGGCTTCGGCCTGCCGGCGTACGAGCTCCCACACGAGGGTGTCGGCCGGGTACTCGGCGGCGGCCGGCGGGGCCAGCCGGGTCCGCTCCTCGCCGGTGAGCAGGTCGAGCGCGCCGACGGCGGTGTCGGGGGCCCCGACGGCCGCGGCGAGGAGGGTGGTGAAGTGGGCGCCGAGGCGCTCCACGGTGTCCGCGTCGAAGAGGTCGGGGTCGTACTTGAGGGTCCAGCGGCAGCCTTCGGCCTGCTCGACGAGCTCCAGGGTGAGGTCGAACTCGCCTTCCTGGTGGACTCCTTCGACGGGGCCGAGGACGAGGCCGTCGTGGCGGGCGGCGCGCGCCCAGTTCTGGAAGTAGAAGGCGGTGTTGAAGGGGGCGGAGGGTGCGGCCGGGTCCAGGCGGCGCAGGTCCTCGGCGAGGGTGAGCAGCGGGTAGGCGCTGTGCTCCAGGGCGCCCAGGACGGTGGCGTGGGTGCGGCGGACCAGGGCGCGGAACGCCTCCTGGCCGTCGACCCGTTCGGCGAGGACGACCATGTTCATGAAGTAGCCGAACACGTCGTCGTAGCCGCTGGCCGGGCGGCCGGCGGTGGGGGTGCCCACCGCGATGTCCGCCTGGTCGGCGTAGCGGTGCAGCAGGGCGAACCAGCCGGAGAGCATGACGCCGAACAGCGAGGTGCCTTCGGCGGAGGCCAGGGCGCGGGCCCGCTCCGTGACCGGGCCGGGGACGGCGCCGTCGATGCTGGCGCCGCGGTAGCCGGGTACGGCGGGGCGGGGGCGGTCCAGCGGCAGCGGCACGGTGGTCTGGCGGCCGCTGAGGCGCTGCGTCCAGTAGTCGCGCAGCCGACGGCCCTCGGGGCCGGCGAGCAGGTCGCGCTGCCAGGTGGTGAAGTCGGCGTAGCTGCGGGCGGGGCGGTCGGTGGGCGGCAGGCCGCCGTCGGCCACGGCGCGGTAGCCGCGCTCCAGTTCGGCGAGGAGCAGCGCGATGGAGACCCCGTCGAAGACCAGGTGGTGGAAGGTCAGCAGGAGGGCGTGGCGGCCGTCCCCGAGGGTGTAGAGGGTGGCGCGCAGCAGCGGGCCCCCGGCGAGGTCGAAGGGGCGGCGCAGCTCCGCCCGCATGCGCCCGCGCAGGTCTTCCTCGTGCACGGTGGTGAGGAACACCTGCTGGAAGGGGAGTTCGGGCTCGGTGGCGATGTGGGCCGCCGGGCCGTCGGCGCCCTCGCGGACGGTGGCGCGCAGTTCCTCGTGGCGGTCCAGGAGGTCCTGGAGGGCCACGCGCAGGGCGAGGAGGTCGGTGTCGCGGTCGAGCCAGAGGGCGAGGGGCAGGTTGTACGCGTAGGTGCCGGGGGCGATCCGCTCGATGACCCAGAGGGCGCGCTGGCCCTCGGACAGCGGGTGGACGGACGCCTCGGCGTCGGTACGGGGGCGCAGCACGAGCTCGGCGGCCGGGGCGGCCGCGGGCCGCGCGGGGGCGGCGGGCGCGGCGGGGGCCTGCGGGGCCACGGGCGCGGACCGGGCCGGGGCGGGCGTGGCGGCCGGGGCGGCCGGGGCGACGACGTCCGCGAGCCAGCCGGAGGCGAGGTGCGCGGCGAGCTCGCGCAGGGTCGGGCGTTCGAAGAAGTCGCCGAGCGGCACGGTGACGCCGAAGGTGTCGTCCACCGCGGAGACGATCTTCATCCCGCTGAGCGAGTCGAAGCCGTAGTCGGCGAGGGGGCGGTCGGGGTCGACCCGCTCGTCCAGCTTGAGCACCCGCTCGACCAGTTCGCGCAGGCGCTCGCCGACGGCGTCGGCGGCGTTGGCGGCCGCGGCCCGGACCGAGGCGGCCTCGTCGGCTGCCGCGTCGGTGGCCGCGGGAGCGGCCCGCGGCGCCGGGTTCGCGCCGAGGACGACGCCGTCACTCTCGGCGACGAGGACGGTCTGACCGAGGTCGGCTCCCTCGGCGCCGAGCGCGCGGACCTCGGTGTAGCCCTCTTCGCGGAGGATCCGGGTCCAGCCCTCGGGCGAGGCCAACGGCGAGTCGGGCATGCGCAGTTCGCCGTCGTCGAAGGCCCACCAGCCCTCCAGGACGCCGCCGCCGATGGTCAGCAGCGGCCGCACGGAGGTCAGCTCGTTGAGCACCAGCCAGCCACCGGGGCGCAGCAGGGCCTTGGCCTTGCGCAGGGTGGAGCGCAGGTCGCTGGTGGCGTGCACCACGTTGGTGGCGAGGACCAGGTCGGCGGCGGCGGGCGTGAAGCCCTGCTCGGCCAGCCCGCGCTCCAGGTTGAGGATCTGGAACCGGGCGAAGGGGTAGCGCTCGGCGAAGCGCTCCCGGCCGTAGTCCAGGAACCTCGGGGAGATGTCGGTGAAGGTGTAGCCGACCCGGCCGGAGTGGCCCTCCAGCGCGGGCAGGACCCGTTCGCTGGTGGCGCCGGTGCCGGCGCCGAGCTCGACCACCTCGAAGGAGGCGCCGTCCGGGAGCTGCTCCAGCCGCAGCTCCAGGGCGCGCCGGACGGTCTCGCGGACCAGCAGGTTGAAGTGGTCGGTGAGCGGGTTGCCCTTGTAGAAGTTCTGCACCAGCTGCATGGAGGAGCCGGGGAACATGATCTCGGTGGCGCCGACCTCGCCGCGCAGGATCTGCGGGTACGCCTGGAGGAAGAGCCGGTTGAGGGTGACCGTCGGCTCGATGTCCGGGTAGGCGGTGGCGATGCGGTCGAACTCCGCTTCCCAGCTCTGGGCCTGCGCCGCGTGGTCCACGGAGTCGGCGGCGGCCGTGGTGGTGACCCGGTCGCCGTCGCGGGTGAGCAGGCCCGCGCCGGTGAGGATGTTGAGCAGGGCCTCGTGCAGCCGCTGGAACCGGTCCTGGATGCGCAGGGTGGTGCGCAGCTCCAGGGCGCTGTGGCGTTCGCCGGAGCGGTGGAAGACGCCCATCCGCTGGTAGACGCCGAGCAGCACGGGGGCGGAGACCGCCTCCAGCTCCTGGTAGCCGTCGAGGACCCGGGTGGCGGCGGGGTCCGTGGCGGCCGCCCCGGCGAGGCGGGACGCCTGGTCCGCGAGGGCGGCCGGGTAGCCGCCGGGCAGGGCGTCGCCGTCGAGGGCCGGGTCGTGCCCCATGGCTTCCAGGGCGCGGCGGTTGGCGCGGATCGGCATGGCCTGGGGCAGGCCGGAGGCCAGGATCCGCTCGACGGCGGTGATGCCTTCGGCGGCGGTGAAGCCGCTGATGCCCAGGCCCTGGAAGATCTCGGCGAGGCCGGGCTGGGCCCCGGAGCCGACCTGGTGCCAGTAGCCCTGGTTGACGACGGTGACCGGGAAGTCCAGGCGGGCGCGGAGGAAGAGGGCGTAGGCGTCCTCGGTGGCGGAGGCGCAGATGTAGGCGCCGTTGCCGGCGAACCGACCGAAGGAGCCGGCGGAGGAGAAGTAGGCGAGGAAGTCGAGCCGCTCGCCCGCGACGACCTCGGCGAGGGCGGCCGCGCCCTCGGTCTTGACCCGGGTGGCCGCGGTGAAGGCGGCCTCGTCGAGGTCGGCCAGGAGGTGGTTGTCGAAGACCATCGCCGCGTGGAAGACGCCGTTCAGGGCGCCGAAGAGGCGGTGGGCCTCGGCCACGGCGGCGGCCAGGTCCTCGGTGGAGCAGGCGTCGCCGCGTACGTGGGCCACGTCGCCGCCGTGGGCGCGGATCTCCTCGACCGCGGCCCGCTGCTCGGCTCCGAGCTCGCCGCGGCTGAACCAGACCAGACGGGCGCGGTGGCGTCGGGCCAGGTCGACGCTGAGCTCGCGGGCGATGCCGCCGGTGCCGCCGATCAGCAGGTAGACGCCGCCGTCGCGGTAGACGGGTCGGTCGTCGGTCACGGTGGCGGGCAGGGCGACGCGGCCCAGGCGGCGTTCGTAGCGGATGCCCGCGCGCAGGACGGTGGTGCGCCCGGTGGTGTCGAGGGGCTCGGCGAGGAGGAGGTCGGCCAGGGCGCGCGCGCCGGCCTCGCCGGTGAAGTCGCCGGTGGCGAAGTCGACGGCCGCCGCGCGGAGTTCGGGCCGTTCCTTGGGGGCGACCTGGAGCAGGCCGTGCAGCCCGGCGGCGAAGGGGTTCTCCGAGGCGCTGCCGGCCACCGCGTGGACGTCGCTGGTGACGACGAGGACGCGGTCCGCGGCGGTGGAGCGCAGCAGGTGGAACAGGGACAGCGAACCGTCCCGGAGCTGTTCGGCGGCGAGCGCGGGGGCGCCCGTACCGTCGGCGATCCGGGTGCCGACGGCGCCGAGGTGGACGACCAGGTCGGCGTCGGCGGTGCGGGCGAGCCACGGGGCGGCCGCGTGCCGGGGGTGCTCGTCGATGCGTACGAGGTCCACGGAGCCGGTGTGGCGGGCGGCGAGGGCCTCGCCCAGCCAGCGGGAGGCCTCGGTGACCAGGGCGGTGATGCGCCGCGGCGCGGGGGCGGCGCCTTCGGTGGGCGCCTGGGTGCGGACCCACAGGGGGCGGAAGAACTCCGGCGCGCCGTCGGTGACCGCTGCTTCGCCGGTGTCCTGGCGCTCGGCGGGCGCGGCGACGGCCACGGGGGCCGGGGGCCGCGGGATCCAGTAGCGGCGGCGGGCGAAGGGGTACGTCGGCAGCTCGATGCGGCGGGCGGCGGACGGGGTGGTCCGCGTCCAGTCGACCAGGGCTCCGGTGACCCAGGCGGCGGCGACGCCGGACAGGTCGCGGCGCTCCAGGGCCCCTTCGAGGTCGGCGGCAGCGTCGGCGGTGAGCTCCACCCGGGCGCGGGCGGCGCGACCGGTGACGGTCCGGGCCTCGTCCTCCCCCGCGACCCAGGCCTCCAGCAGGCGGGCCGCGTCGGCCGGGGACGCGGCGGGCAGGGCGAGTCGGAACTCGTGGGCGGTGCGCCCGGACTGCAGGGTGTGGGCGACGTCGGCGAGCCGGAGGGCGGCGCCGTCCAGCGGGCGGGGGCGGGCGGCGGCCAGGGCCGCGGCGACGGTCCGGGCGACGGCTCCGATGGTGTCCGCGGCGGTGGTGTCCGCGGGCAGCGCGGCGGTGGCCGCGTCGGCCAGCAGCGCCTGGTAGCGGGCGCGTTCGGCCACGCCGAAGCCGCACTCGGTGAGTTCGGTCGCCAGGTCCAGGTAGTCGGCGTCCACGCCGAGGGTCTCGGCGGCCAGTTCCAGGCTCAGGCGCTGGGCCGCGGCCAGGGTGTCCGGCTCCGGCCGCTGGTTCCGGGAATCCTCGCCCCGGCCGCGGCGCAGGAAGACGGCGAGGTCCGTGGCGGCCGCGCGCAGCCGGTCCTCGCTCTTGGCGGAGAGCACCAACAGCTGCTCGGTGTCGCCCTCGTGGGCCGCGGACGGCTCCACCGCGGACCGGTACTCCTCCACGACCACGCAGGCGTTGGCGCCGCCGCCGCCGAAGGAGCTGACGAGGGCGCGCAGCGGCGCGCCGGCGGCCGTGTCGGCCGCGTCGGCCGCGTCGTCGGTGGGCTGTCGGGTCCACGGGCGCAGGGTCTGCTGCACCTCGAAGGGGGTGGTGGTGAAGTCGATCTCGGGGTTGAGGCGGGCCGAGTTCAGCGAGGGCACGAGCGCGCGGTGGCGGAGCTGGAGGAGCACCTTGGTCAGGCCCGCGATGCCGGCCGCCGATTCCAGGTGGCCGATGTTGGACTTGATCGAGCCGACCGCGACGGTGGGCCGCTCGGCGCGCTGTGCGGGGGTGATGCGGCCGCCGAACGCCTCGGTCAGGCCGGCGATCTCGATGGGGTCGCCGAGCGGGGTGCCGGTGCCGTGGGCCTCGACGTACCCGATGCTCTCGGGGGCGGCTCCGGCGCGGCCCAGGGCGGAGCGGATCACCTCGCTCTGGGCGGCGGAGCTGGGCACGGTGTAACCGCCGGTCTTGCCACCCGCGTTGATGCTGGAGCCGGTGATCACGCCGAGGATCCGGTCCCCGTCGGCGATCGCCGCGGACAGCGGCTTGAGCAGGACCGCGCCGACGCCCTCGCCGTCGACGAACCCGTCGGCGCCCTCGCCGAAGCTCTTGAGCCGGTCGTCGTGCGAGATCATGCCGCGCTGCGCCAGGGTGCGCAGGTGCATGGGGTGCAGGACGAGGTTGACGCCGCCCGCGACGGCGGAGGCGCACTCGCCGCTGCGCAGGCTCTCGCAGGCCAGGTGGACGGCGGTGAGCGAGGCGGAGCAGGCGGTGTCCACCGCGAGGCTGGGCCCGGTGAAGTCGAAGGTGTAGGAGACCCGGTTGGCGATGGACCAGTGGTTGGAGTGGGCGTCGGTCTGCACGCCGAGCGCGGTGGCCTCGCCGCCCATCCACTCGTAGTTGTTGTTCATGACGCCGACGAACACGCCGACCCGGCCCTGGGCCGCGAGCCGCGCGGCCGGGTAGCCGGCGTCGTCCAGCGTGGCCGCGGCGGTCTGCAGGAACAGTCGTTCCTGGGGGTCCATCGCCTCCGCGTCCGCGGGGGAGATCTGGAAGAACAGCGGGTCGAACTTGTCGACGTCGTCGATGAATCCGGCCCACTTGCTGTATCCGGCGCGGGTGCCGGCGGGGTCGTAGTGCGCGTCGGCGTCCCAACGGTCCGCCGGCACCTCTCGGATGCAGTGCTTGCCCGAGGCCAGGTTGTCCCACAGCTCACCGGCCGTCTCGGCCAGCGGGTAGCGGCCGGCGACACCGATGATCGCCACGCCCTCGCTCGGCGCCGCCGGGGCGGAAGCCTGCTTCAGCAGGCTCAGCAGCAGCTTGCGCTTGTCGTTCACAGTCTCTCTCTTCTCACAAGGTCTGGGGTGCCGGTCGCGGGGGCGGGCGGTCCGGCGGGTGGGGCCACGGGCACGCGGCGGGTCAGGCGGCGGGGCCCTGGGCGGCCGCGGCGCGCTGGGCGCGCCGCGAGGTGCGGCCGTCACCGGCGGGCGCGGCGGCGCTCGGCGCCGCGCCGAAGCCCATCAGCTCGGCCAGGTTGTCGACGAAGGCGCGGATGGTCGGGAACTCGACGAAGGAGGTGGCGGGGACCGCGAAGTCCAGCTCCTCGGTGAGCTTGGCGACGATCTCGATCAGCACCAGGGAGTCGAGGCCGAGGTCGAAGAGGCTGGTGTCCAGGGCGGCGAGGTGGCGACCGCCGAGCACCTTGCCGATCTCCTCGACCAGGTAGTCGGTGACCAGGTGGCGGTTGTGCTCCGGGTCCTGGGCGTCGAACCGGCCGATCAGGCGGTCGGTGTCCTGCGGCTCGGCGGCGGTGGCCGCGTGGGCGCCGGGCACGGCCCAGTGCCGGCGCCGCTCGAAGCGGTGGGTGGGCAGCGGCACCCGGCGGGTGTCGGCGCCGCCGTTGACGGCGTCGAAGTCGAGATCGGCGCCGAGCGTCCACAGGCGGGCGGCCAGGCCCAGGAGGTGGGCCAGGCCCGCGGGCTCGTCGTCCTGCGGTGCCAGCGGGAAGGCGCAGCGCCCGGTGCCGGTGAGCTGGGCGTCGAGGCCGGACAGGTCGCCGGCGCCGGTCCAAGTGTGCGCGGTGCGGCTGTCCTCCTCGGTCATCCAGGCGCCGGTGCGCGGGGAGAGCACGGGCAGGCCCGGCGCCCGCCACTCCCCCGGTGTGCGGCCCTCGGCCAGGGCCAGGGCCGCTTCGAGCGGGAGGGCGCCGGCCAGGGCCGCGGCTACGGCGGCCCCCGCGCCGGTGACCGCCAGACCGGCCGGCTCGATGCCCCAGGCCAGCAGGGTGGAGGCGAGGGCGTAGCCGTGGACGAAGTCCTGGTGGGCCTCGCCCGCTCCGGCGCGGGTGCAGGCGTCCACGGCGTCCTGGTAGGCGGGCACCGCGTCGTACAGTTCGGCGCGGTCGGCGGCGTCGGCGCCGGAGCCGTCCAGGACCAGGACGGGGGCGGTCGGTTCACCGTTCGGCGCGCCCTGGTGCAGGCGGTCCGCGTCGCCGAGGGCGAGGGCCATGGCGGCGTCGCGGGTGCTCTTGGCGACCAGCGCGAGGCGGTGGCCGTGGCCGCGGCGGCCCAGCGAGAGGGTCTGCGCCACGGCGGCGATGTCGACGTCGGGCCGCTGCTTGAGGTGGCGGGCCAGGGCCGCGCCGGACTGCTGGAGGGCGGCCTCGGAGCGCGCGGAGAGCACGAGGAGTTCGCGGTCCCGGCCGCGCGGGGCGGCGGCCCGGGCCGGCGGCTCCTCCAGGATGACGTGCGCGTTGGTGCCGCCGATGCCGAAGGAGCTGACCCCGGCCCGGCGCAGGCCCTCGCCCTGCGGCCACTTGGTGGTCTCGGTGTTCACGTAGAACGGGCCGGTCTCGAAGTCGATCTCGGGGTTCGGCCGGGTGTAGTGCAGGCTGGGCACCAGGGTGGCGTTCTCCAGCATCAGCGCGGTCTTGATCAGACCGGCCATGCCGGCGGCGGTGTCCAGGTGGCCGATGTTGGTCTTGACCGAGCCGAGGGCGCAGAAGCCGACCCGCTCGGTGCCCTGGCGGAACGCCCGGGTGAGGGCGGCGACCTCGATGGGGTCGCCGAGCGGGGTGCCGGTGCCGTGGGCCTCGACGTAGCCGATGGTGTCGGGGGCGATGCCCGCGACCTCCTGGGCGTCGGCGATGACCTCGGCCTGTCCGGCGATGCTCGGGGCGGTGTAACCGGTCTTGTTGGAACCGTCGTTGTTGACGGCGGAGCCCTTGACCACGGCGTGGATCCAGTCGCCGTCGGCGAGCGCGTCGGAGAGCCGCTTGAGGACGACCATGCCCGCGCCGCTGCCGATGACGGTGCCCTGGGCCTCGGCGTCGAAGGCGCGGCAGTGCCCGTCCGGAGAGAAGATCATTCCCTCCTGGTACTGGTAGCCCTGGTCCTTCGGGCCGAGGTGGACGGCGCCGGCCAGGGCCACGTCGCACTCGCCGCCGATCAGCGCGAGGCAGGCGGTGTGCACGGCGACGAGCGCCGTGGAGCAGGCGGTGTTGATGCTGATGGCCGGGCCGCGCAGGTCGAGCTTGTACGCGGTGCGGGTGGCCAGGAAGTCCTTGTCGTTGGCGAGCATCAGCCGGTAGTGGTCGACCGAGCCGGCCGCGCGGTAGCGCTCGCCGAGGTTGTGCAGCAGGTAGGTGTTCATGCCGGCGCCGCCGTAGACGCCGATGCGGCCGTCGGTGCGCTGGGGGTCGTATCCGGCCCGCTCCAGCGCCTCGTGGGCGCACTCCAGGAAGATCCGGTGCTGCGGGTCGAGGATCTCGGCCTCGTCGTGGGTGAACTGGAACAGCTCGGAGTCGAACAGGTCCGTGTCCGGGATGGTCTGCGCGGCCTTGACGTAGCGCGGGTCGGCGAGGCGGTCCGCGGGCACGCCGGCGGCCAGGAGTTCCTCGTCGGTGTACCGGGTGAGCGTCTCGCGCCCTTCGCGCAGCACGTCCCAGAACTTGTCGGCGGAGTCCGCGCCGGGGAAGCGGCAGGCGATGCCGATGATCGCGATGTCGGAGTCCGATACGGAGTCCGATGCGGAATCTGAAGCGGAGGCTGATGCGGAAACGGTCATGGTGGGTCTCCCTCGTCGGGTTCTCGAAGCTGGGTGGAGGTCGGCCGGGGCCGGGGCCGCGGGCGTCAGCCCAGCGGGATACCGAGATCGGCGGCGACCGTGCGCATGTCCAGGAAGCTGGCCGCCACGAAGCGGGCGGCGTCCTCAGTGGCGTCCATGCGCTGGAACAGGTCCACCAGCTCCGCTTCGTGGTCCTCCCGGACGCCTTCGCCGGCGGCGATCGCGAGGACCACCTTGCCGAGCCGTTCCTCCACCACGGGCAGGTCGAGGGAGCGGGGGAACTTGATGCTGAAGGTGTTGCGGTCGTAGTCGGCGTTGCGCTGGACCGACCGCACGTGACTGGCCGCGTTCAGCTTGTAGAACATGCAGTCGAAGTTCTTGAACGAGTAGTAGTTCAGCAGCGGGAAGAGCGTGCAGTGGGTCTCCAGCGGCGAGGACTGGTAGAGGCCCTTCGCGCGGAGCTCCTCGACGATCCGGTCGGGGTCGTACTCGTGCCGGGTCGCGATGAACGGGAAGACGATCTTCGGAAGGTTCTCGTCCTCGTCGAACAGGAGCGCCTCCAGCTCCCCGCCGAACAGGGTGTCGGCCAGCCGCTCGCCGAAGGTCTTGTAGAAGTCGCGCACGACCTCGCGGACGTTGGACTCCATGGTCAGGATCTGCTGCGGGTCGGCGCACAGCGCGATGTACGGGATCTTCTGCCGGTAGGCCATCAGGATCGCCCGCAGCACGAAGAAGGTGCGGCAGGAGACGCAGGGCAGCTTCTCGTCGAGGTACTTGCCGGGCTTCTTGGGCGCCTTGCGGGTGAACACCTCGCGCATCATCAGCTTGATGTTGTCGTCGTCGGCGTCGAGCACGAAGGTCGCCGGGATCTTCTCCTTCGCCAGCGCGATGTTCTGCGCCGCGTGCACGCTCTCGAACGGCACGTCGAAGGTGAAGGCCAGGACCCGCTTGCCGTACTCGTTGACGAACTTGTCCAGCATGTACGTGCTGTCCTTGCCGCCGCTGTACATGAAGAGGCAGTCGTACTCGCCGGTGGCCTGCGGGGCCTGCTGGAACTCGGTGAACACCTTGCTGGTGTAGCGGTAGTTCTCCAGCAGGCCCTCGGCGAAGTCCATCGTGCACAGGTTGCAGACGCCCTTGTCGTCGAGGACGACTCCGGGATGGTCGGCCTTGAGCGAGCAGACGGTGCACACGGACATGGATCCCCCTGGGTTACCTGACTGGATGGTTGGTGCGTGGTGTGCGGAGCCGCCGGTCATGCCCGGCCTCCGCGTCGATTGCGGCGCCCGGCCAGCGCGGCGGTGTCGCGCCCGCGCCGCGCCGGCGGGGCGGCCCCCGTCGCGGCGGGCCGCGCGGCCGCGGCGCGGCCCGGGTCGCGGGCGCCGTCGGCCGCGGCGTCGGCGGCGATGAGGTGGGCGGCCATGGCCCGGACGGTCGGGTGCCCGAACATGTCCAGGCGCGAGACCGGCCGGCCCAGACCCTCGCGGAGCAGGGCCACCACCCGGGTGAGACCGAGCGAATCGCCGCCCAGGTCGAAGAAGTTGTCCTCGGCGCCGACCCGGTCCAGGCGCAGCACCGCGCACCAGACCTCGGCGATCCGTCCCTCCAGGCCGCTGCGGACGGCCGCGCCGCCGCCGGCGATCGGGCCGGGGGTCGTCGGGGCGGGCAGTGCCTTGCGGTCGATCTTGCCGTTCGGGGTGAGCGGGAGGGCCTCCAGGACCACCACCGCGGCCGGGACCATGTAGGCGGGCAGGGCGCCGCCGCGCAGGGCCGCGCGCAGCGCGTCCGGCCCGGGCAGGGCACGACCGGTGGCGTAGCCCACGATCCGGCGCTCCCCCGGCCGGTCCTCGCGGACCAGCGCCACGGCCGCGGTGACCCCGTCGATCCGGCGCAGGGCCGACTCGACCTCGCCGAGCTCGATCCGGTAGCCGTTGAGCTTGATCTGCCCGTCGATGCGCTCCAGGTACTCCAGCCGCCCGTCGGGCAGATGGCGCACCAGGTCGCCGGTGCGGTAGGCGCGGCCCGCGCCGAAGGGGGCGGCCACGAAGCGTTCGGCGGTCAGTTCGGGGCGCGCCAGGTAGCCGTCGGCGACGCCGTCGCCGGACAGGTACAGCTCACCGGGGATGCCGGGCGGTACGGGGACGCCCCGCTCGTCGAGCACGTGGCAGCGCGTGTTGCCGATGGGGCGGCCGATGGTGACGGCGTCGCCCGGCAGCACCCGGTCGACCGTGGACCAGATGGTGGTCTCGGTGGGGCCGTACATGTTGTACAGGGCGCCCACGCGGCCCACGAGTTCGGCGGCCAGCTCGCCGGGCAGCGGTTCGCCGCCGCACAGCGCCCGCAGGTCCGGGTCGCCGGGCCAGCCGGCGGTGAGGAGCATCTGCCAGGTGGTGGGCGTCGCCTGGAGCACGGTGGGCGCGGCGGTCTCGATCCGCTCGCGCAGGGCGAAGCCGTCGGCGGCGACCTCGGCGGACAGCACCTCCACGGTGCCGCCGCGCACGAGGGGCAGGTAGAGCTCCAGGGCGGCGATGTCGAAGCAGACCGTGGTGAGCGCGAGCAGCGAGTCGCCGGAGCCGAAGCCGGGCCGCCGGGCCATCGTCCAGAGGAAGTTGACCAGTGCCCGGTGGCCCACCTGGACGCCCTTGGGCAGCCCGGTGGATCCGGAGGTGTAGATGACGTAGGCGGGCGCGTCCGGGTCCGAGCGGTCCAGCGGCGCGGCGGCGGGCGCCGCCGGGTCCGGCCGGGCGTCCTGCTCGGTGACCAGGACCGGGGTGACCTCGAAGCCGGACAGGGTGTCGGCGAGGGTCTCGTCGGTCAGGACCAGCCGGGCCCCGCAGTCGCCGAGCATGTGGCCGATCCGGGCCGGGGGGTAGATCGGGTCGATGGGTACGTACGCCGCGCCGGTCTTGAGCACGGCCAGCAGGGAGACCAGGAGCCGCGCGCCGCGCTCCAGGTAGACGCCGACCCGGGAGCCCGGTCCCGCGCCCAGCTCGGCCAGGCGTCGGGCCAGCCCGTCGGTGGCGGCCTCCAGCTCGCCGTAGCCGAGCTCGTGGCCCCGGTCCCGTACGGCGGGCGCGGCCGGCGCGGCGCAGGCGATGTCGGAGACGAGCCGGGTGAGGGTGCGCTCGCGCGGGTACTCCTCGGCGGTGTCGTTCCACTGGTCGAGGACGAGGTCGCGCTCCTCGGGGCGGAGCAGCGTCAGGTCGGCCAGCGGGAGGGTCGGGCTCTCGGCGGCGGCGGCCAGGAAGAGCGCGAAGTGCTCGGCGAGCCAGCCCTCGTGCCCCTCGGTGAGCCCGGCGCCGCGGTGGAAGGAGACCGTGCCGGCGGCGTCGACGCGTACGGTCAGCGCGCGCTCGGCGGGCGCCGGAGCGTCCTGGGCCGCGCCCGGGAGCAGGACCGCGACGGGTAAGCCGCCCAGCGACGCCGCCGTGGCCGGGTGGCGCAGCGGCAGGTCGCGCCGGTACGGGGAACGGGCGGCCAGCGCGGCCGCCTCGGCGCCCACGAGCTCGGCGAGTTCGGGCAGCGTACGGTCGAGCAGCCCCGCGGGGGCGCGCAGCGGGACCTCGGCCACCAGCAGCGCGGTGGGGGCCGTCACGGGCAGGGCCACGTCGCGCTCACCGCCGCGGGCCAGCCGGGCGAGGAAGCCCAGCACCGCGGCGAGGGCGAGCCGCTCCGGGGCCGGGGCGGCGCCGGAGACCAGGGCCTGGGGCAGGGCGACCGGGCCCGCGGACCGGGGGCGCTCGGGCAGCGGGCCGAACCGCGGCGCGAGCAGCGGTTCGAGCGCGGCCAGGGTGCGCAGCCAGTGGCCCTCCTGGCGGTGCGCGAGGCGGACTTCCGCCGCCAGTTCGGCGGTCCGCCGCGATGTCAGGAACGGCAGCCGGCTCCCGTGGTCGCGGGCCGCCGCGTCGGCGAGCGCCGCGGGGTCGACGGGCTCCCCGGTGAGCGTGGTCAGGGCGGCCAGGCGCACGTCGTGGTCGGCGGTGGCCACGGTGAGCCCGTCGGGGCCGGAGTCGACGACGGTGCCGGGTGCGGCGGTGGACGGCCGCCCGGTGGGCTCCAGGGTGCGGACGGCGGCGAAGTCGTCGTCGCCCAGCGCCAGCAGCGCGGTGCCGAAACCGTTGGGGCGGCGGCCGAAGTCGGTGGCGCGGACGAGCGCGTCGAGCTCGGCGGCGGGGCGCCGCCAGTCGAGGACACCGGCGCCCGGGGGGCCGTCGTACTTGCCGTGGTAGGTCCGCAGGGCGAGGTCCTGCGGCGTACGGGTGGCGGTGCCCGCGGCGAGCTCGTCGACGAGCTCGGTGAAGGACTCGATGCCCGCGTCGTAGCAGGCCACGTCGAGGTCGTGGGCGGTCGCCCGCGGACCGACCGGGACGGCCCGCTGCGCCAGCAGGTCGCCGGTGTCGGCCTCGCGGGTCATCACGTGCCAGGTGACGCCGTGGTCGGTGTCCCCCTCCAGGACGGCCCAACTGGTGGCGAACAGGCCGGCGCGGCGGGGCAGCGGCCCGTCGTGGAAGTTGACGGGCAGTCGGGCGGGCAGCGCCAGTACCTCGTCGGGGAGCATCCGCAGGTTGGCGATGCTGAAGAGGTAGTCGAAGCGGAGCGGTGCGAGGCGCTCGACGAGGTCCGGGCCGAACGGCACGGCGGTCAGGTCGGCGCCCTCGGCCCAGGCGCGCAGCTGCTCCGACGGGCTGACCACGGCTGCCACCGTGTGCCCGCGGGCGAGCAGCACCTTGGTGCACTCGACGAGGAGGGCCTCCTCGCCGACCACCACGCAGCTGAAGGGCACGGCGGTCATCGGTTTCCTCCTTCGGAGCCGCCGTCGCGGCCCAGCAGTTCGGCCAGCAGTTCTTCGACGGCCGTGTCGGACAGGCCCGCGACGAGCGTCTCGGCGCCGTCGGCCGGGCCCGGCGGGGCGGGGACGGGGACGGAAGCGGGAGCAGCGGCGGCCGGGGCCGCCCGTACCGGCTCGGGCCCTGCCGCGGGCGCGGCGTCGCGCGAGAAGTGCTCGGCGAGCTGCCGGATGGTGATCCGCTCGAAGAGCAGGGTCGCCGGCTGCGGCCCGTGGACTGCCTCCAGGGCCCGGGTCAGGTCCAGCACCACCAGTGAGTCCACTCCGTAGTTCTCGAAGGTGAGGTCGGGGTCAAGCTGTTCGGGGGCCATCTCCAGCACCCGGGCGAACACCGCCGTGACCGTTTCCAGCGCGTCGTCCGGACGGGCCGGGGCCGGGGTGGGGGTGTGGGCGTGGGCGCTCACCACGGCCGGGGCAGGGGCCGCCGCCGGCGCCGCCGAGGTCGGCCGGGCGACCGGGCGGGGCGCCGGGACCAGGCCGTCGCTGACCGCCGCGATCACGCTCTGGAAGGCCGTTCCGGCGCTGGTCGAGGGCGAGCCCGTGCTGATCCCGTGGAATCCGCCGGCCCCGAGCACGTCGCGCCACTGCCGCTCGGCGGCCAGCGGGGAGCCGGGCATCCGCTGCTCCGCGTCGGTGAAGAGCCACCAGCCCGTGGCCAGGCCGAAGATCAGCGCCAACTGGTGCTGGGGCCGGGTGCCTTCGGTGAGCAGCAGCACGCCGCCGCCGCGCAGCAGCCGCTTGGTCTGCGCGAGGGTGTGGGCGAGGTCGCGGGTGGCGTGGAAGACGTTGGTGCCGAAGACCACGTCGTAGGCGCCCGCCTCGATGCCCGCTCCGGTCGGGCCCGCCCCGGGACCGGCCTCGATGTCCAACACCTCGAACCGGGCGAAGGGGTGGGCCGCGGCGAAGCGGGTGCGGCCCTTGCGGACGAAGGCCGGGGAGACGTCGGTGAAGACGTAGTCGACCTCGTCGGCGTACGGGGCCAGGGCGGCCAGCACCGCGGCGCTGGTGCCGCCGGTGCCGGAGCCCACTTCGAGCACCCTGACCGTGGCTCCGGGCGCGGCCGCGCGCCGGGCCTCGACCTGGGCCACGACGAGCCGGGCCACCTCCGTGTTGCACCGGTCGGTGACCGGGTCGCCCCGGTAGACGGCGGCCACGCGCTCCGCCGATCCGTCGGGGAAGAGCACCTCCATCGCGCCGAGCCGGCCGGTCAGGACCTCGGGCAGCGCGGCGAGGCAGTCCCGCAGCAGGGAGGCGACGGGGGCGATGCCGGGGTGCCGGGCGATCAGCGCGTCCAGTTCCCGGACCACGCCGGACTCGGGCTCCGCCGAACGGGTCCCGGGGCGCGGGCCGTCGGTCCCGTCACCGGTGGCGGACAGGAATCCGGTCGCGGCGAGGATGTCGAGCTGGACCCGGAACAGGTCGGCGTGCTCGGGCACCACGCCCAGCAGGTCGGCGAGTTCGGCGGGGCCGTACGCCCGTACGGGCCGGCCCTCCAGGAGCTTGAACAGTCCGGCCCGGTCCAGGGCGGCGGCGAGCAGGCGGTGCGCGAGCTCCTCCGCCTCGGCCACCGCGAGCTGGTAGGAGCGCAGTTCACCGTCGCGCGCGGGGTCGGCGGCGAAGCGGACCTCGGGCGCCGCGGCCGGACCGGGGCCCGCGGGGTGCACGGTCAGCGTGCGGTCCGCGACCACGCCCAGGTTGTCCAGGATGTGCCGGTCGGCGTCGAGGGCGAGCAGCTGGGGCAGTTCGGCGCCCAGGGTCCGCTCGACCACGGCCATGCCGCGCTCCGCGGTGAACGGCCGGATCCCGGCGGCCTCGAAGCGCCGCAGCACCCGCTCGCGCTCCGCGTCCCCGCCCGCGTTCCAGTAGCCCAGGTTGAGCACCCGGACCGGGAAGGGCAGGGTGCGGGCGGCGTGCAGGGCGTAGGCGTCGGCGAAGGTGCAGCCGGCCGCGTAGCCAGCCTGCCCGTGGTTGCCCTCGAAGGCGACCCCGGAGGAGTAGAAGAGCACGAAGTCCAGGGCCTCCCCGCGGACCGCTTCCAGCAGGCTGACGGTGGTGTCGGTCTTGGAGGTCAGGGCCGCGCGCAGCTCGGCCTCGGGGAGTTCCCGTACGACCTGGTTGACCAGCACCATCGCCGCGTTGACGACGCCGTGCAGGGCGCCGAACTCGCGCTTGGCCAGGGCGACGGCCTCGGCGAGCGCCGCCGGGTCGGTGGCGTCGAGCGGCAGGTAGCGGACCTCGGCCCCGGTCGCTTCCAGCCCGGCCAGGACCTCCTGGCGCGCGGCGTCGAGCGGGGACCGGCCGACGACCACGAGCTTGGCCCGGTAGGTCGTGGCCAGGTACCGGCAGGTGTCCCGGCCGACGGCGCCCAGGCCGCCGATGACGAGGTACACGCCGCCGGTGCGGAACCGGCCGGTGGTGGCCGGCAGTTCGACCTGCTCCAGGACGCGGATCCGTCGTACGCCGGCCCGCAGGGAGACGGCGGTGGTGCGCGGGGGGAACGGTTCGGCGGCCACCAGGGCGGCCGAGTCGGCGGCCTCGGCGGCGCGGACGTCGACGAGGGCGACCTTCAGGGCCGGGTACTCCTTGGCGACCACGGTCGCCAGTCCGGCCAGTCCGGCCGACCAGGGGGCGGAGTCGTCCCCGGGCTCCAGCGGGTGGACGTCGTGGGTGACGACCTTCAGTCGGAGCTCGGCTTCGAGCAGACCGTGCCGGTCCAGGGCGCGGACCAGGCGGTACAGCGAGATCGGTCCGCGCTCGTTGGCGTCGCGCAGCGCGGCGGCGTCGAACGGGGCGCCCGGCACGGTGTCCGTGCCCAGGAAGTAGACCAGGTCGGGTGCGCCCGGGCCGGTCAGGACCCGGTCCAGCTCCGCCTCCGCCAGGCCGCCGGGGCCGATCTCCAGGCGGGTCAGTTCGGCGCCCTGGTGGGCGCGGGCGATCCCGGCCGCCGGTTCGGCGTGCGGAGCGCTGCCGACCAGCAGCACGCTGCGGGCGGGCGCGGCGCCCTCCTCGGCCGCGCGGGGGATCCAGACGGGTCGGTGGGCGACGACGGTCGGCGCCTTCGCCTGGCGGTAGGTCAGGCCGGTGAAGCGCACCCGGACCTCGCCCGCCGCGTCCAGGACCCACACGTCGCAGCGGTCGGCGCCGGTTTCCCGCACGTACGACCAGCCGTGGTCCGGCACCGGGCCGAAGACGTCGACGCGGTCGGCCGCGAAGGGCAGCATCGGCCGGGCCCGCGCCCCGCGGCGCCGCGCCAGCAGGGCGGCGTAGGTGTGCAGGGCGGCGTCCAGGACGCCGGGGTGCAGCGCGTGGGCGCCGTCCTCGTCGGTCCGGCCGAGCCGGCCGAGGACCTCGTCCCCGCCCGTCCACACCTGCTCCACGCGGCGGTAGAACGGGCCGTACGGCAGGCCCTGGCCCCGCAGCAGGGCGTAGAACGCGTCCTGTCCGGGGCCGCTCTCCATGCGGGCCCGCAGTTCCTCGGTGTCCAGGGGCTCCGGGGCGGGTGCGGCCTCGGTGAGCCGGCCGCGCGAGCGCGGGGCGTCGTCGCCGCCGAGCACCTGGTAGCCCTCGGCGTCGAAGCGGACGGCGGCCCGCTCCTCGTCGCCGGTCACGGCGAGCGGGGCGATCCAGCGGACGTCCGCGAAGGCCCGCCCGACAACGGCGCCGTCCGCGGCCTCGGCGACCAGGTCGAGGTGGCCGACGCCCGGCAGGACCGGACGGCCGTCCACCACGTGGTCGCGCAGCACCGGTGCCGCCGCCGTCAGGGTCCGGCGCCACAGCGGCCCGGCGGCCGCCGGGGCGGTGGCGGACGCGGTCGGGGCGGCGCTCGCGGCGGAGCCGGTGGCGGAGCCGGTGAGGTCGATCCAGTGGCGTACCCGCTCGAAGGGGTACGTGGGCAGGGACACCGTGCGCCGGGTCGCGGGCCGGAGCCGGTGGACCAGGTTCCAGTCCACGGTGATGCCGGACACCCACAGCCGGGCGATCATGTCGTCCTGGCCGGCGCGGACCTGGGCGGACAGGAAGTCCTCGCCGCCGGTCTGGCCCGCCAGCAGGCCCTCCAGCATCGGGTGCGGGCGGACCTGTCCCCGGTGCAACCACTGGCCCTGTTCGCCGCGTCCGACGGCGGTGAGCCGCTCGGCCGCGTCGGTGAGGTCGGCGGCGACGAACGCCAGGCGCTCGGCCATCGGTTCGCGGCCGACCCGCAGGGTGTAGGCGATGTCGGCGAGCCGGACGGGGGCGCCGTCGGTGCGGGCGGCCCGTGCGGTCAGGGCGCTGCCCAGCTCGGCCGCGTAGGCGGTCAGGCGCTGCGCGTCGCGGGCGGACAGGACGATCAGTTCGGGCGTCTCGACGGCCTGCGGGGCGGGCTCGGGCGCCCGGTACTCCTCGACGATGACGTGCGCGTTGGTACCGCCCGCGCCGAAGGAGCTGACGGCGGCCCGTCGGGGCAGCGGGCTGCCGTCCGCGGCCAGCGGCTGCGGCCAGGGGGCGCTCTCGCGCTGGACGGTGAAGGGGGAGCCGGCGAAGTCGATCACCGGGTTGGTCTCCTCGACGTGCAGCGTGGGCAACAGGGTGGCGTTGCGCAGCTGGAGCACCGCCTTGGTGAGACCGGCGATGCCCGCCGCTCCCTCCAGGTGGCCGATGGACGACTTCACCGAACCCAGCGCGCAGAACCCGGTGTCGGCGGTGTGCTTGCCGTAGGCCTGGGCCAGTGCGGTGTGCTCGATCGGATCGCCGAGCGCGGTGCCGGTGCCGTGCGCCTCCAGCACGCCGATGGTGCGGGCGCTGACGTCGGCCGCGGCGAGCGCCTGCTCCACGAGGGCCTGCTGGGCGTGCGGGTTGGGGACGGTGTAGCCGCTGGTGCGGCCGCCGTGGTTGACCGCGGTCGAGCGGATCACGGCGTGCACCGTGTCGCCGTCGCGGACCGCGTCGGACAGCCGCTTGAGCACGACCGCTCCGACGCCCTCACCGGGCACGTATCCGCTGCCCCCGGCGCCGAAGGCGCGGCAGCGGCCGTCGGCGGCGAGCATCGTCTTGCGGCTGAGGTGGACGTACTTGTCCGGGTGGACGGCGACGTTGACGCCGCCCGCGACGGCGTAGCCGACTTCGCCCCGGCGGATGCTCTCGCACGCCTGGTGCACGGCGACCAGGGAGGCCGAGCAGGCGGTGTCCACGACCACGCTCGGGCCGCGGAAGTCCCCGAAGTAGGAGACCTGGTTGGCGATCGAGGAGCGGTTGGCCAGCACCACCTGGTGGTTGCCGCGCGCGGACTCGGCGGCCGCGAGGACCGCGTAGTCGTTCCACATCACGCCGACGAACACGCCGACGTCGTGCCCCTGGCCGCCGAAGCGGGGGGCGGGCAGGCGCGCGGGCGGGTAGCCCGCGTCCTCCAGCGCCGACCAGGCGGTCTCCAGGAACAGCCGCTCCTGCGGGTCCATGGTGCGGGCCTGCATCGGCGAGATCTGGAAGAACAGCGAGTCGAAGGAGGCGACGTCGGACAGGAAGCCGCCCCACCGGCTGTAGCTGCGGCCCGGGGCGGCCGGGTCCGCGTCGAAGAGGGCGTCGGCGTCCCAGCGGTCGGCGGGGACCTCGCTCACGCAGTCCCGGCCGTCGGCCAGGTTCTGCCAGAACTCGTCCAGGTCGCGGGCCTGCGGGTAGCGCCCGCTGATGCCGATGACGGCGATGGGCTCGTCCGCCGCCGGTTCGAGGGCCGGGGCCGGGGCCACGGCGGAACGCACGGGGGCGGGGGCGGGGGCGACCTCGGTGGCCGGGGCATTCGCGACGGCGGGGGCGGGGGCGGGGGCGGGGGCGGGGGCGGGGAACAGTCGCGCCACCGCGTCCGGGTGCTCGGCCAGGACGTGCGCCGCCAGCTCCTCGACCGTGCGGCACTCGAAGAACACCGTGCCGCGCAGGCCCGGGAAGTCCTTGCCGAGCAGCCTGTTCGACTCCATCACCAGGACCGAGTCCAGCCCGTAGTCGTCCAGCGGGACGCGGCTGTCGAGCCGGCCCGCACGCAGCCCCAGCACCCCGGACAGGGTCTCGCTCAGGTGCTCCACGAGGCGGGCGCGCACGTCGGCGACCGCGGCGACGGGCAGCGGGGCGGTGTGCGGTGCGGCGTGCGGTGCGGGCTGGTGGGCCGTCCCCGTCGCGCCGGCCGGTTCCACCAGGGCCGCGTCCAGGACCGCGGGCTCGCCCCAGGCCGGGACCAGCCACGGCGCCGGGACGGCGAAGGCGCCGGTGAACGCCGCCAGGCCCTGCTCGGCCGTGAGCGCCCGCATCCCGCTGCGCCGCGTGTACGCGGCCAGTTCGGCCGGGTTGACCAGGCCGTCGACCCCACCGACCGACCACAGCGGCCAGCCCAGGGACAGGCTCCGGCCGTGGCGCGCGCCCCGGGCGGCCCAGGAGTCGCGGAGCACGGTGTAGAGGTCAGCGAAACGATTCGCCGTCGCGTAGCTGGCCGCGCCGAAGTCGCCGACCAGGGAGGAGACGGAGGAGAAGACCACGAACAGGTCGAGGGCGTCGTCCCGGGTCAGCCGGTCCAGGTGGACCAGGCCGCGGGTCTTGGCGGCCAGTACCCGGGCGAAGCGGTCGCGGTCGCCGTCGGTGGCCCGGCCGTCGTCGGCGACGCCCGCGAGGTGGAACACCCCGTGCGGGGCGCCGAAACGCTCCCGGGCCGTCGCGAGGGCGGCGGCGAGGGCGGCGGCGTCGGCCACGTCGGCGCTCAGCGCCAGGACCTCGGCGCCGAGGTCCGTGAGGCCCTGCTGCCAGGCGGTGGCTCCGGCGTCGGGCTCGGAGCGGCCGACGAGCACGAGCTTCGCCCGGCAGGTACGGGCGAGGTGCTCGGCCAGCAGCCGGCCGATCGCGCCGTTGCCGCCGGTGATCACGTAGACGCCGTGCTCGCGCAGGGGCGTCGCGGTGCTCTGGGCGCTCGTGGTGGTCGCGGTGGCGGGGGCCTGCCGCAGGGCGCGCACCTCGCGCCCGCCGGTCGTGGTGCGGCGCACCTCCAGGCCGGCGGCGCGCGGGGCGGCGCGCAGCTCGACGGCGACGGCGGCGGCCCGGCCGGCCGCGTCCAGGTCGTGCGGCAGGCCCAGGGTGAGCAGTTCGAAGCGGGAGGTGAGCGGGCCGGTGGACCGGGCGAAGCCGGCCAGGGCGGCCTGTTCGGGGCGGTCCGCACCGGCGTCCTGCGGGTGGGCCAGCAGGCAGCGGACGCGGCCGGGCAGCGTGCCCGCAGCGGTCGCGGTCAGCAGGCCGAGCACCTCGAAGCAGAGCCCTTCCAGCTCGTCGGGGGCCGCACCGGGGCCGTCCGCGGAGTCCGGGGCGGGCGCGGGCCGCTGGGCCGGGTTCCGCACCAGGGCGAGGTCGAGGCCGTGCTCGTCGGCGAGACCGGCGAGCCGGTCCGTACGAGCCTCCCCGAGCTCGGGGACCGCGACCACCCGGCGCCAGGCACCGGTCGCGGCCAGGGCGTCCACCAGGGCGGCGTCCTCGCCCAGCACGGCGAGGGTGCCGGGCAGTGCTGCGGGGTCCGCCGCCGCGGGTTCGGCGGCGGGGCGCCAGTACGGCTCGTAGAACCGGGCTTCGCCCGTGGCGGTGGCGGTGGCGTCGTCGTCGGGGGCGGCCGCCGGTACCGCGGTGGCGGCAGAGGTGGCCGCCGCCGACGGGGTGCGGCCCGCGAAGTCCCGTACGTGGGCCAGTACGCGGCCCTGCTCGTCGTGGACGCTCACCTCGAAGCGGCGGATGCCGGCGCTCTCGCCGATGAGGCGGGCGTGCGCGAAGCACACGGCGGGCAGCGGGGCGTGCGCCTCCAGCGCGCCGAGGCTGAAGGGAACGTCCAGGGCGCCGGGACGCGGGGACTCGGTGCGGCCCGCCCAGTGGCAGGCCCGCAGCGCTCCGTCGAGCAGGGCCGGGGGCAGTTCGGTGCCGTGCGCGGCGGGGTCGGCGCTCAGCCGGAGCAGGGCCTCCCCCGGTCCGGTGCGGACCTCGTCGATGACCTGGAAGGACGGGCCGTAGTGGAATCCCGCGGCCGCGTAGTCGGCGTAGGCGCCCTCCCGGTCGCGCACCGGGGCCAGTCGGCCGCGCAGGGCGTCGAGGTCGGCGGCGCCGGGCAGGGCGGGGGCCGCGGGGGCGGCGATGCCCTGGACGTGGGTGGTGCGGGCGTCCCCGGTAAGGGAGAAGACCTCGAAGGCCAGCCGGTCCCCGTCGGCCCGGAAGGCGGCGTACAGGGCCAGTTCGGCGGCGTCGCCGGGCAGTTCGACGGCCCGGCCCCACACGACCTCGCGCAGGGTGTGCCGCACGCCCGGTTCGGCGAGCGCGGCGGCGGTCCGTACGAACTCCAGCGTCGCGGCGCCCGCGAGGAGCGGGCGTCCCTCGATCACGTGGTCGCGCAGCAGGGCGTCGGCGGCGCGCAGGGTCTTGCGGAACCTGGCCTCGGCCACGGTGGACTCGTTGGCGTCGACCAGCGGGTGCAGGGCGGAAGGGGCCTGGTGCGCGTCCCGGTCCTGGCCCTGGTCGGGGTCGAGCGGGATCCAGTAGCGCTCGTCGGCGAAGGGGTAGAGCGGGGCGCCCGTGCGGCGCGGGGCCGGACCGGGCCGTGCGGCGTGCTCGGCGGCCCAGTCCACCTCGGCGCCGGTGAGCCAGCGCAGGGCCGCCGCGGCGAGCGGGCCGTCCTGCTCGGGCCCGGTGGCGCCGATGGTCTCGGGCAGCGAACCGCCCGCGGCGTAGCGGCGCAGGGCGGCGACGATGTCGGCGCCGTCGGTGGAGAGCACCGCGAGGCGGACCCCCATGGCCTCGCGGCCGACCTGGGTGGTGAAGCAGAGGTCGGCGAGCGGCACCCGCTCGGCTTCGAGGAACCGCGCGGCCGTGTCGGCGTAGGCGCGCAGCCGCTCCTCGTCGCGGGCGGAGAGCAGGAAGAGCACGGGCTCCTCGACGCTCTGCTCGGCCGCGGGCGCGGCGGCGGCCTGGGCGGGCTCGGGGGCCTCGCGCAGCACGAGGTGCGCGTTGGCGCCGCCCGCGCCGAAGGAGCTGAGGCCGGCCAGCCGGGGGCGGTCCCCGGCGGGCCAGGCTTCGGCGGTGCGCTGGACCCGGAACGGGGAGCGGTCGAAGTCGATGTTCGGGTTGAGCTCGTCGGCGTGCAGCGAGGGCACCCGCGTGCCGTGGGCGAACTGGAGCAGCACCTTGGTGAGTCCGGCCATGCCGGCGGCGGACTCCAGGTGCCCGACGTTGGTCTTAACCGAGCCGATCGGCCAGTGGCCCGGGGCCGCTCCGCTCCCGTCGGCCGCGCGGTAGGCGGCGGTGAGGCCGGTCAGCTCGATCGGGTCGCCGAGGGCGGTTCCGGTGCCGTGCGCCTCGACGTAGCCGATCTCCCGCGGGTCCACCCCGGCCTGGGCCAGGGCGGCGGTGACGACGCGCTGCTGGGCGCGGGGGTTGGGCACGGTGTAGCCGTTGGTCTTCCCGCCGTGGTTGACGGCGCTGCCAAGGATGACGCCGTGGATGCGGTCGCCGTCGGCCAGGGCCCGGCGGTAGGGCTTGAGGAGGACGGCGCCGACGCCCTCGCCGGGCACGTAGCCGTCGCCGCCCGCGCCGAAGGCGCGGCAGCGGCCGTCGGAGGAGGGGAACCGGCCCTGGCTGAGGAAGGCGTACTTGTACGGGTGGACCGAGACGTTGACGCCGCCGGCGATCGCCAGCTCGCTCTCGCCGCGGCGCAGGCTCTCGCAGGCCAGGTGGATCGCGGTGAGCGAGGAGGAGCACATGGTGTCGAGCGCCAGGCTCGGGCCGGAGAGGCCCAGGGCGTAGCTGACCCGGTTGGCGATGGTCGCGAAGGAGGAACCGGTGAGCGGGCGGCCGCCGCGCAGCACGTCCACGGCGCCGTGGAACTGGTACTCGCCGTACATCACGCCGACGTAGACCCCGACGGGGGCGCCGGACAGGTCGGCGCGGCGGTAGCCGGCGTCCTCCAGGACGTGCCAGGAGTTCTGGAGGAAGAGCCGCTCCTGCGGGTCCATCAGCTCCGCCTGGCGCGGGGAGATGCCGAAGAACAGCGGGTCGAAGCGGTCCACGTCGCGCAGGAATCCACCCCAACGGGTGTGCGCGGTACCGGGGTTGGCCGGGTCCGGGTGGTACCAGCGGTCGCGGTCCCAGCGGTCCTCGGGGATCTCGGTGATGCAGTCCCGGCCGTCGAGCAGGTTGGTCCAGAACTCGTCGAGGCCGTCCGCCATCGGGTAGCGGCCGGCCAGGCCGATGACGGCGATGGCCTCGTCGTCGGCGTCGTTCACGTCGTTCGCGTCGTGCACGTCGGTGGGCTGCCGGTCCGCGGCGACGGCCGGGCGGGCGGTGCGGGAGGTACGGCCCGGGCGGGTACGGGCGGGCGCGGTGGCGGCGGCCAGGGGCGCAACGGCCGCGGCGGAGGCCGACTGACCGGCGTGCGCGGCGAGCAGTTCGGCCCGGTGGTGCTCGGCGAAGTGGTCGGCGAGCTCGCCGAGGGTGGCGTACTCGAAGAACAGGGTCTTGGACAGCCCCTGGATGCGACGGTCCAGCTCGCGGTTGAGCTTGGTGATCATCAGGGAGTCGATGCCGTAGCGGTCGAAGGGTGCGTCCTCGGCGACCTCGGTGGCCACCAGCCCGGTCTCGGCCGCGATCAGCTCGCGCAGCATCGCCAGGGCGGCCGCGCGGGGGGCCGGGCCCTCGCCGTGCCCGCCGCCGTCGACTTCCGCGTCGGCGGCGCCGTTTCCGGCGGCGGGGGCGGGGGCGGGTGCGGCGGCCGGAGCACCGAGCACGGCGGTGATCCGCGCGGTGTCCCCGTAGCCGGCGACCACCGCGCCCGCGGCGGCGAGGGCCCGCTCCAGCAGGTCCAGGCCCGCCGCGGTGGGCAGGACCGCGAAGCCGGTGGCGGCGGCGATGTCGGCCGCCGCCTCGGCGCTCTGGCGCATGCCGCCCTCGGCCCACATGGGCCAGGCGACCGCGGTCGTCCGGCCGTCGCGCTCGGCGTGGGCCTCCATGTAGGCGTTGGCGTAGGCGTAGTCGCTCTGTCCGGCGGAGCCGATGTGCGCGGCGATGGAGGAGAAGGCGACGAAGAAGTCCAGCGGGTCCTCGGCCGTGGCGGCCTCCAGGGCGCGCAGCCCGGCCACCTTGGGGGCCAGTACGGCCTCCAGGTCCTCGGCGGACTTGGTGAGGGCGAAGCCGTCGCGCAGGATTCCGGCGGCGTGCACGACGCCGTGGAAGGGGCCGTGGAGCGTACGGGCCCGGGCCAGCCCGGCGGCGAGCTCCTCGGGGTCGGACACGTCGGCGCGCAGGTACGTCACGCGCTCGTCGGCGGGTGCGGTGGCGGGCTCCTCGCTGCGGCCCAGGAGGACCACGCGGCAGTCGGCGCTGCCGGTCAGCCAGTCGGCGACGATCCGGCCGAGGCCGCCCGCGCCGCCGGTGACCAGGTAGTGGCCGCCGTCACGGACGGAGACCGGCTCGGTGGCCGGGGCGGGTCGGAACGCGGGCACGCGGCGGGCCCCGGCGGTGTGCAGCACCTCGGCGTCGCGGCCCGGGCCGGCGAGTTCGGCGGCGAGCGCCGCGGCCTCGTCCGCGTCCGCGGCCAGGCCCACGGCCTGCACGGCGAGCAGCGGGTTCTCGGCCCGCACGGTCCGGGCGAAGGCGGCCAGCGCGGCGCGCTCGGGGCGGGCCCCGGCCTGCTCGTGGCGGTGCACCAGCAGGACCCGGACCGGGGTCGCGGGCCGGCTGCGGAGCAGCTCGCGGACCAGGTCCAGGGTCTGGCCGGCGGTGGGCTCGTCCACGACGACGGTGTCCGGGGCGGTGTCCGCGGCCGTGTCCGGGGCGCCGCCGGTGGTGACGCTTTCGGCGCCCAGGGAGCGCAGCAGGGCGTCCAGTTCGGTGCGGCGGGCCTCGTCGTCGGCCACGACGAGGGCCGTGCGGGGACGGTGCCCGGCCGGTTCGGCGGGGGCGTCGACCCAGTGGCGCACCAGCAGCTCCGCGGTGGGCTCGGCGGGGCTCGCGCCGTCCTTCAGGACGCGGACGGTGAGCCCGGCCAGGCGGGCCAGCACCCGGCCGTCGGAGTCGAGCAGGCTCAGGTCGGCGACGGCGGACCGCTCGCCGGTGCGGCCCGCTTCGACGTGGGCCCAGCAGGCTCCGTCGACCGGCGCGTGGACGGTCAGTTCGTCGAGGGCGAGCGGCAGGAAGCCGTCGGCGGCGTCGCCGTAGGCACGGGAGAGCAGCACGACGAGGGCGTGCAGGGCGCCGTCCAACAGGGCCGGGTTCAGGAGCGCGCCGTCCAGGGCCGCGCCCTCGGGCAGTTCGAGCATGGCGAGGGCCTCGCCGTCGCCGAGGGCCACCTCGGCCAGGGCCCGCATCCGGGGGCCGTAGTCGAGGCCGCGCTCGCGCAGCAGGGCGTAGCAGTCGTGGTGGGCGACGGCCTCGGGGCAGCGGTCCGCCGCCGCGGCGAGGTCGTACGGGCCGGTCGGGGCGGGCGCGCCGGGCAGGACGGTGCCCGCGGCGTGGACGCGGTCGCCCTCGGCGATCTCGAAGCGGACCGGGTCGACCGCGTCCGTCGCGTCGTACGCCGTCGCGTCCTGCTCCTGCTCCTGCTCCTGCCACAGCGAGACCAGGGCGGTCCGCGGGCCCTGGGCGTAGGAGAGCAGCTGCTCGAAGGAGACGTCGCGCAGCCGCACCGGGCCGTCGAAGGCCAGTTCGCCCGCGGCGCGGGCCAGTTCCAGGTGGCCCACGGCCGGCATGACGGGAGCACCGGCGACGCGGTGGTCCGCGAGGTAGAACTCCTCGCCGGAGCGGGAGCTGCGCCAGGCCAGGGTGTCCAGGGTGGAGACGTTCTCGTCCAGCAGCGGGTGCGGGCCGCGGCCTTCGTGGTCCGTGACGGCCCCCGCGGCGACCGCGGGAGCGGTCATCCAGCAGCGGCGGCCCTCGAAGGGGTAGGTGGGCAGCGGCACACGGCCGCGCTCCTCCCCGTCGAACCAGGCCGTCCAGTCGATGTCGGCCCCGGCCTGCCAGGCACGGGCGACGCCCTGCCAGGGGCCGTCGGAGACGCCGAGGACGAGGCCGCGGACCTCCTCCTGGGCGCTGCGCAGCGCGATGCCGGAGCCGCGCGCCGCCTTGGCGGTACGGGCCTGCGGCGCGGGCCCGTCCTGCGGGGCGGCGCCGTCGGCCAGGTTTACGGCGCCGGTCACGCAGGCGGCCACGCGGGCCGCGAGGCCGTCGCCGTGGACGGCGTCGGGGCGCACACCCCAGTCGAGCCAGAGCCGGCCGAGCGCGTACTGGAGGGCGAAGGCCTGCCCGCGCTCCCCCTGCTCGGCGGCGCCCGCGGCCAGGGCGGCGGCGTGGTGTGCGGCGAAGGCGGGTTCGGCGGCGGCCCACTCGGCCGCGAGCGCCTCGGCGCCCGGGACGTGCTCGGTGAAGGCGAAGGAGATCCCGGTGGCGCCGTGGCCGGTCGGGGCGGTGGCGGCGCGCAGGGCCTCGGCCAGGGCGGCGCGGTCGGCGC
This sequence comes from Streptomyces sp. NPDC098789, assembly GCF_044759975.1. NCBI lineage: Bacteria > Bacillati > Actinomycetota > Actinomycetes > Kitasatosporales > Streptomycetaceae > Streptomyces > Streptomyces sp. NPDC098789. The sequence goes on along the minus strand of NZ_JBIWAJ010000010.1, from coordinate 35,000 downwards.
CGTGGACGGCGAGGCGGAACTCGTGGGCGCGGCGGCCCACGGCCAGGGTGTAGGCGGTGTCGGCGAGCAGGGCCGCGGCGGTGTGCTCCTCGCCGGGGCCGTCCGTGCCGGTGTCGCCGGCGCCGTCGAGGTGGTCCGCGAGCCGGTCGGCGGCGGTGCGCAGCGCGGTGGCGGTGCGGGCGGAGAGGACCAGGACCTGGCCGGGGCGCGAGGGGGCGCCGGTGGTGACGGACGGGGCCTCCTGCAGCACGGCGTGGGCGTTGGTGCCGCCGATGCCGAAGGAGCTGACCCCGGCGCGCAGCGGGCCGTCGCCGGTCCAGGGCCGGGTCTCCGTGGTGACCGTGAAGGGGCCGGACGCGAAGTCGATGGCCGGGTTGGGCGTGCGGTAGTTCAGCGTGGGCACCAGGGTCCGGTGGCGCATCATCAGCGCGGTCTTGATCACGCCGGCGACGCCGGCGGCCGCGTCGAGGTGGCCGAGGTTGGACTTGACCGAGCCGATGGCGCAGAAGCCGGTGTCGGTGGTGCCGGCGCGGAAGGCCCTGGTCAGGGCGGAGACCTCGACCGGGTCGCCGAGCCGGGTGGCGGTGCCGTGCGCTTCCACGTGGCTGATGGACCGCGGGTCGACGCCCGAGACGGCGTGCGCCTCGCGGATGACGGCGCTCTGTCCGGCGGCGCCGGGTGCGGCGTAACTGACCTTGCCGGAGCCGTCGTTGTTGGTGGCGGTGCCCTTGATGACGGCGTGGATGGTGTCGCGGTCGGCGATGGCGTCGCTGAGCAGCTTGAGGACGAGGACGCCGACGCCGTTGCCGAGGACGGTGCCGCTGGCGTCGGCGTCGAAGGTGCGCACGTGCCCGTCCTGGGAGAGGATCGCGCCCTCTTCGTAGAGGTAGCCCTTCTCCTGGGGGAGCTTGATGGTGACGCCGCCCGCCAGTGCCATGTCGCATTCGCCGTTGATGAGGCCCTGGCAGGCCAGGTGGATGGCGACGAGAGAGGTGGAGCAGGCCGTCTGGACGGTGTAGGCGGGGCCCTTGAGGTCGAGCTTGTACGCCAGCCGGGTGGCGAGGAAGTCCTTGTCGTTGCCGACCATCACGGCGAAGTGGTTCGAGGTGGTGGTCTGGTCGACGTGGGGCAGGACCTGCTGTTGCAGGTACGTGTTGATGGCCGCGCCGGCATAGACGCTGATCAGCCCGTCGTGGCGGGCGGGGTCGTAGCCCGCGTGCTCCAGCGCGGCGTGCCCGGCGGTCAGCAGGATCCGGTGCTGGGGGTCGGTGAACTCGGCTTCCGCCGGGGTGAATTCGAAGTAGCCGGTGTCGAAGAGGTCGACGTCGGGGAGCACGCCGTGGGCCGGGACGTAGTCCGGGTCGTCCAGCAGGCGGCGGGGCACTCCGGCGGCGGCGAGTTCCTCGCGGCTGAAACGGGTGACTCCCTCGCGGCCCTCGCTCAGCAGTTGCCAGAAGGAATCGAGATCGTCGGCGCCGGGGAAACGCCCGGCCATGCCGATGATCGCGACATCCGTGTCGTTCACCATCGGACCCTCGGGGCTGCTCACTGACCCAACTCTCCCTTTCGCTGGCCTGACCGGAGTGGGGCAGGCGAACCGCTGATGATGAATTCCGGCACGGCCCTATGATCCCCACACATTTCATGTGGGTCCGACAATGTGCGTCGGCAATGGGCGTTGAATTCTGCCGGTGCCCGGCAGGGCGAAACCGACTCAATGGACAGGAGGAAACTCCTGCGTGACAAAAGGCATGACCATAGAGCACCTACCGGCTGGTGCCGATGGTGTCACCTATGGAGAAGTCCCTGGCGGCTAGGCCACTAGAGAGAAGTCGGGGCCTGTCCCCGCCGAAATACCGCACAGCTTCACTGTGATCCCCCGAAAAGCCCGTCGGCATGAATGCCGATTCCGTCACCCCGTAGCTTCGGGTCCTAGTCGGTGGACCCGCACCGAGTCGACATCGGACTCGGCTAGTTGGAGCCTAGAGGAGTGATCGACGGGGTGCAACGAAAAACGATCAGAGAATGATCTTCCCCTGACCGCTTTGTCCGGAGCGAATCCTTCCGACTTTCGCCCCACGACTTTCGGCCACCCCCGCATCGGGGGTGGCCGAAAACCTACTCACGTGCCGGACGTCAGGACCGGGCGGCAGCCTCCCGCAGCCGCGCCAGGGCGGTGTCCGGGGACGCCCCGATCGCGACCAGCAGCCGCTCGTACCCCCGGGCCAACCGCTCCGCGGTCCCCCGGGCGAACAGGTCCGTGCTGTATTCCAGGTAGCCCTCCAGGGCGCCGTCGGCGTCCTGGAGCACCAGGTTGAGGTCGAACTTCGTGGTGCCCGGCCGGGCCGGCAGGTACCGGATGGCGAGCCCGCCGGGCTCCGCCCCAGGCCCGTCCTGGGCGGCGGCTGGCTGCCCGGCGGGGGCGGGCAGCAGGTTGAACATCACCTGGAACAACGGGGAGTGCGCCGGGTCCGGCTCCGCGATCAGGGAGCGCGCCAGATCAGAAAAGGGCAGGTCAAGGTGGTTGTGGGCGTCCGCGGTGGCCTCCCCCGCGTCGGCGAGCAGCTCGGTGAAGGAGCGCTGCGGGTCCACGTCCAGCCGCATCACCAAGGTGTTGGTGAAGTAGCCGACGACCTGCTCCAGCTCGGGCCCGGGTCGGTTGGCGACCGCCGTTCCGACGGCCAGTTCGCGCTCCTCGGTGCGCCCGCCCAGCAGGACGGCGTACGCCGACAGCAGGCTCATGTAGAGCGTGGCGCCGCGCTCGCGGCCCAGCCGCCGCAGCCCGTCGGCCGTCCCCGCCGGGACGCGGACCGGGACCGAGGAGCCCTGGTACGTCTTCACCGGGCCGCGCGGGTAGTCGGTGCGCAGGGCGGTGGCGACGGGCAGTCCGGACAGGCGCCCGGCCCAGTACTCCCGCTGCCGATCCAACTCCGGAGCGTCAACGGCCGACTGCTGCCAGTGAGCGAAATCGGCGTACGACAGCGCCGGGGCGACCCGCCGCGGTTCCCGGCCACCGATCGATTGCCGGTAGGAGTCCATCAACTCGGCCAGGACCAGATTCACCGACCAACCGTCGAAGACGCCCCACGGCCGGGTGAGTACGGCGACGTGCGCGTGCTCCGACAGCGCGATCAGGTGCGCCCTCAGGGCGGTTCCGGCGCCGGGTGCGAACGGGCGCAGCCGCTCCGCCGCGGCCCAGGTCCCGGCCTCCTCCTCGTCCCCGGCCGTCAGCACCGGCACGGTGAACCCGGCCGCCGCGTGGACCTGCTGGGTCCAGACCCCCTCGTGCTCCGTGTAGCCGGTGCGCAGGATCGGGTGCCGTTCGACCAGGGCCCGGACCGCGCTCGTGAAGGCAGCGCGGTCGAGCGGGCCGTCGATCCGGAAGGCCAGCTGCACGTTGTCGTGGGCCTCGGCGAGGTGGCCGGGGCGGTTCAGGAACCACAGGTCCCGCTGTTGCAGGGCCAGTGGGGCCCGCGCGCCGACCGCCGTGGCGCCTTCCACCGGGACCAGCGGGGGCGCGGACCGCGCCCGTCCGGGCCCGTCCGCACCCGCGGTGGCCCGGTCCGTGGCGGACTGCGCGACCGCGGCGGCCAGTTGCTCCAGCGTGGCACCGGTGAAGACCAGCTTGAGCGGGAGTTCGGCGCCGGTCTCCTGCTTCACGCGCAGGGTGAGCCGGGTGGCCAGCAGGGAGTGCCCGCCCAGGTCGAAGAAACTGTCCCGCAGGCCCACGCGGCCGACCCCGAGCAGCTCGCCGACGATCCGGCACAGGGTCCGTTCGACGTCGGTGCGCGGCTCGACGTACTCGCCCTTGGCCACGTCGTCGTCGCCGGGTGCGGGCAGCGCCCGCTTGTCCACCTTGCCGTTGGAGGTCAGGGGCAGCTCTTCGAGGATCACGAAGGCGCTGGGGACCATGTACTCGGGCAGCGAGCCGGCGAGGTGCTCCTTCAGCATCCGTGCCATCGCCGGGCCGAGCAGGCCGAGCTGCGGGGAGCTCGCCTGCTGGGCGGCGCGGTAGGGGGAACGCGCCCGCACCCGGGGCAGCTCGCCCCGGCCGAACACCAGGTCCAGGCCCTGCGGCCGGTCCTGGGACCAGGTGGCGGCCACCCGGTGGCCGAGGGACTCGGCGTACCGCAGGACGTCTTCGAGCTCCCGCACCCCTTCGGCGGCCCGCGCGGACGGTCCCGCGCCGTGCGGCGGCAGGGGGACCTCGCGGGTGGCGGGCCAGCGGGCCAGGTCCTCGTGGAGGCGGACGTCGTCGGCGACCCGGGGGTTAGTCAGGCCGCTGACCCCGAACCGCTCGGGGAGCGCGCCCGCGCCGCCGGCGAGCAGCGCGCGCAGCGCGGCCGGGCCGTCGGCCTCCAGCCAGGGGTGGCCGGGGTCCGGGGCGGTGGCGGTGGCGCCCTTGGTGAGCAGCGCGTCGTAGTGGTGGGCGAGTTCCTCCCCGTCGCCCGCGCCGCGCCGCAGCAGCAGGTCGACGGCGCCGAGCTCGGGGAACCGCTCGGTGAGGGCGGCGAACCAGCTGGGGCTCAGCAGGAGTTCGGACTCCGCCCGGCGACGTTCCTGCACCCGGGCCCGCAGGGCCCCGGCGGTGGTGCCCGCGGTGGAGTCGGCCAGCTCGGCGGCGCACAGCTGCGCAGGGAACAGGTCGAGGTTGCGGACGCCGCCGATCAGGATGCGGCCGCCCTCCTCCAGCAGCGGCAGCAGGCGGGCGAGCGTCTCCTCCAGGTAGGTGCGGTTCGGGAAGTACCGCACGACCGAGTCGAGGACGATCGTGTCGAACCGGGCCCCGGCGAGCGGGCCGTTCAAGGGTTCGGTGACGCTCAGGGCGTCACCGTGGACGAGGGACACGTGGGTCCAGCCGCGGCGCTCCACGAGTCGACGGACGGCGTCGAGGGCCGGTGCGCTGACGTCGACGACGTGCACCGCCTCGCACTCCTCGGCGTAGTGCCGCAGCAGGTCGCCGGTGCCGCAGCCGATCTCCAGCAGGCGCTTGGGCCTCAGGTCCTCGACGGCGCGGGCGAGCGCGCCCCGCGCCCCGCCGGCCGCGGGCGGCGCGGGGTCGACGGCCGCTGAGCCGGCGTAGCGCTCGTCGAAGGTCCGCCGCCACCGGTCGAGGTGGACGGCGTCCTGCTCCCGGGCGGCCCCGTCGAGCCACTGGGGGGTGGGGCGGGCGTAGGCGACCAGGGTGGTGGTCTCCCCCGAGGCGCGGGGGACGACGACGGCGCTGTGCACGGCGGGGTGCGCGTGCAGGGCGTTCACGATCTCGCCGGGTTCGATCCGGAAGCCGCGCACCTTGACCTGGTCGTCGGCGCGGCCGAGGTACTCCAGGGTGCCGTCCGGCAGCCAGCGGGCCACGTCTCCGGTGCGGTACATGCGCTCGCCCGGGGCCCCGAAGGGGTCCTCGACGAAGCGCTCCGCGGTGAGGTCGGGCCGGCCCAGGTACCCCTGGGCCAGGCAGGTCCCCGCGAGGTAGAGCTCCGCGGCCACGCCCACCGGGACCGGGCGGCGCCGGTCGTCCAGGACGTAGGTGCGGGTGTTGGCCACGGGGCGGCCCAGCGGCGCCGCGGCGGGCCACGCTCCGACGTCCTCGGGCAGGGTCGCGGCGGTGGCCACGTGGGTCTCGGAGGGTCCGTACTGGTTGTGCAGCCGCAGCCACGGCCGGTCGGCGTGGAACTTCCGCACCTGCGCGGTCAGCTGGAGGGCCTCGCCGGCCTGGAGGACGTGGCGCAGGGCGGTGAGTTCCAGACCCTGCGCGGTGGCGGCCTCGTAGACGGCGGCGATCACCACGTTGGGGGCGAAGAACTCCGTGATCCGCTCGTGGTCCAGCCAGCGCGCGAGCTCGGCGGGGTCCACCCGGACGTCCGCGGCGGGCACGCACAGGGTCTTGCCGTGCAGCAGGGCGTTCAGCAGCTCGTACTCGGACATGTCGAAGCTGACCGCGGCGAACTGCGCCACCCGCGAGCCCGGTTCGGCCGGGAAGACGGACCGGGACCAGGCGAGCAGGTTGGTCAGCACCCGGGCGGGCAGGACCACGCCCTTGGGCCTTCCGGTGGAGCCGGAGGTGTAGACGACGTAGGCCGGCGTCTCGGGGGTCAGCGGGCCGGTGCGCTCCCGCGGCCGGGGATCGTCGACCGCGGCGTCGGCGAGCAGCGCCCGGGTGGCCGGGTCGTCCAGGACCAGGAGCGGGGCGCCAGCCACGGCGGGGGCCGTGGCCCGGTCGGTGAGGACCACGGCGGGCCGGGTGTCGCCGAGGATGAAGTCGATCCGGTCCTGCGGGTACTCGGGGTCGATGGGCAGGTAGGCCGCGCCGGATTTGAGGACGGCGAGGAAGGCGACGATCGCCAGGCTGCCACGGGGCAGCGACACGCCCGCGAAGGAGCCGGGTCCGACGCCGCGGGCGATGAGGACCCTGGCCAGGCGGTTCGCCCGCTCGTTCAGCTGCGCGTACGTCAACTCGTCGCCGCCGGGAGCGCTGACGGCGAGGGCGGCGGGAGTGCGGGCCGCCTGCTGCTGGACCAGCTCCCCCAGCGGGACGTCGGTGACGGGCGCCTTCGGCCCGGCCCAGTCGGTGAGCAGCCGGCGGAGTTCGGCCGTGGGCAGGACCGGTACGTCGAGCGCGGCGGTCCGGGCGCCGTCGCCGTCGGCGAGGGCGGCGGTGATGCCGGCCAGTGCGCTCTCCAGGTAGTCCGCGACGGCCTCGCACGCCACCTGCTCGTCGGCCTGGACGTCCAGCGAGAGCTCGGTGCCGAAGTCGTCCAGGGAGACCACGAGGGGGTAGTTGATGCCGTCGGCGGCGGAGAGGAAGCGGACGCCCCGGCCGTCGGTGAGGGCCTCGGCGGCCTCCCCGTGCCCGGCCTCGAAGTGGCGGAAGTTCGCGACCGCGCTGAAGAGCGGTGCGTCGCCCGCCAGCGCGCTGCACCGCTGCGCCAGCCCGAGCGGGGTCTGCTCGTGGTCGATCAGGTCCTTCAACCCGGTGTCGACGTCGGCGATCAGCTCGCGCACGGTGCGCTCGGCCAGCCGGGTCCGCAGGGGCAGGGTGTTGATGAAGTTGCCGAGCATCCGTTCCACCCCGGGCACGCCCTGGAGCCGGCCGGACAGGATGGTGCCGAAGACGACGTCGTCGCGTCCGCTGGTGGCGGCCACGACGCGGGCCCAGGCCGCGTGGAACAGGCTGGCGGGACCGATCCGCAGCCGCTGGGCCTGGGTCCGGATCTCCCGGGTGAGGGCGTCGGGCAGGGCGCGGCGCAGCCGGCGGACCCGGCTGGTGTCCCCGTGCACGTCGGTCAGTCCGAAGGGGGTGGTCGGTTCGGTGATGTCGCCGAGCATGCGGCGGAAGTGGCCCTCCGCGTCGGCTTCGGCCTGCCGGCCACGGGTGTGGGCGACGAAGTCGCGGTACGGGGCGGGCGGGGCCAGGAGGTCCGCGCGGTCCGCCATGTGCAGGGCGAGCTCGTTCAGGGTGAGCCGGAGCGAGGTGGCGTCCTCGATCAGGTGGTGGGCGCTCAGCAGCAGGTAGCGGCGGGCGGATCCGGGGTCCTCGGCGACGGTCAGCCGCAGCAGCGGGGCCCGGTCGATCTCCAGGTTGCCGGGCTGCTCCAGCAGGGTGCGGGCCTGTTGCTCGGCGTCCTGCTCCGGGTCCAGGAGCAGGCGCCGTACGGGCAGGGTGGCGGAGCGGTGGACGACCTGGACGGGTGCGGGCAGGCCGTCGGTGACGACGGCGGTGCGCATGACGTCGTGCCGGTCGACGACGGCCTGCAGGGCGCGGGTGAAGGCGGTGCAGGCGGCCTCGTCCTCGGCGACGTAGAGGGTCGAGACCAGGTACGGGTCGTTGTCCGGGTCCAGCAGGCGGTGGAAGAGGATGCCCTCCTGGGTGGCGACCAGGGGGTAGATGTCCTGGACGTTGGCCGCGCCACCGGGGACGGTGGCGGTGACGGCGTCAATCTGCTCCTGGGTGAGCTCGACCAGCGGCAGCAGCTGCGGGGTGATCCGCTCGCAGCCGGCCGGGATCGCGTTCGGCGGGACCTCGTACGTCTCGGCGGGCTCGGCCGCGTCCAGTGCGGTGGCCAGCTCAGCGAGGGTGGCGGCGCCGAAGACGGCGCGCACGGAGGCGCGCAGGCCGTGCTCGGCGAGGCGCGCCACCAGGACGGTGATGAGGAGCGAGTGGCCGCCGAGGGCGAAGAAGTTGTCGCCGGCGCCGATCCGGTCCCCGTCGAAGCCGAGGAGTTCGGCCCACAGTCCGGCGAGCAGCCGCTCGGTGGGGGTGGCCGGGGCGGTGTACTCCCGCTGCGCGAAGGCCTCGATGTCGGGGACGGGCAGGGCCCGGCGGTCGAGCTTGCCGTGGGCGGTGACGGGCAGGTCGTCGAGGACGACGAAGGCGCCGGGAACCATGTACTCCGGCAGGGTCGCTTCCAGGTGCCGGACGAGCTCGGCGCGCAGGGCGGCCTCGTCCGCCGCCGGGGCGACGTCGTCGCCGAGGACGGGGTAGGCCACCAGTCGGGGGCTGCCGGGCTGGTCCTCGCGGACGATGACGGCGCAGGCGCGGACCGCGGGGTGCTCGGTCAGCCGGTGTTCGATCTCGCCCAGCTCGATCCGGAAGCCGCGGAGCTTGACCTGGTCGTCGGCGCGGCCGAGGTACTCCAGCGTGCCGTCGGGCAACCAGCGGGCCAGGTCCCCGGTGAGGTACATGCGGGCGTCGGGGTCCGTCGCGAACGGGTCGGGTACGAACCGCTCGCGGGTCAGCTCCGGCTGGTGCAGGTAGCCGCGGGCCAGGCCCGTACCGGCGATGTACAGCTGGCCGACACAGCCGACGCCCTGGGGGCGCAGGGCCTCGTTCAGGACGTACAGGCGGATGTTCTGGATGGGGCGGCCGATGGGGACCAGGCGCGGGGCCGGCCCGGCGGGCACGGTCCAGTGGCTGACGTCGACGGCGGCCTCGGTGGGCCCGTACAGGTTGTGCAGCGGGGCGGTGTGGCGCTCGTAGTGCCGCTCGCACAGCTCCGGGGGCAGGGCCTCGCCGCTGCAGAACACCTGGCGCACGGAGGTGCAGGCGGACCAGTCGGGCTCCGCCACGACGGAGCGCAGCATGGACGGCACGAAGTGCAGGGTGGTCACCCCGAACTCCCGCACCGCGGAGACCAGGTAGGCCGGGTCCTTGTGGCCGCCGGGCGCGGCGACGGCGAGCCGGGCGCCGAAGAGCAGCGGCCAGAAGAACTCCCACACCGAGACGTCGAAGCTGTAGGGGGTCTTCTGCAGGACGACGTCGTCCTGGTCGAGCCGGTACTCGTGCTGCATCCACTCGATGCGGTTGACGGCCGCCCGGTGCTCGATCATCACGCCCTTGGGGCGGCCGGTGGAGCCGGAGGTGTGGATGACGTACGCCAGGTTGCCGGGGCCGAGGCCGAGCGCGGCGGCGGGCAGGTCCTCCTCGGACAGGTCCTCGGCCGCGCGGCCGGACCGGTCGCGGACCGCGCCGTCGCGGTCGAGGGTGAACAGGTCGGCGGCGCCGTGCAGCGGGGCCGGGTCCAGATGGGGCTGGGTGAGGACCACGCGGACGCCGGAGCTCTCGACGAGGTCCTCGATGCGGGCCGCCGGGTAGGACGGTTCGATCGGCATGTAGGCGCCGCCGGCCTTGAGGATGCCGTAGATCCCGGCCACCATCTCGGCGGACCGCTCCGTGCTGAGGCCGACCAGGGTGTCCGGGCCCACTCCGCTGCGGCGCAGGGCGTCGGCGATGCGGTTGGCCCAGGCGTTGAGCTCGGCGTAGGTCCAGGTGCGGTCGGCGTCGGCGAGCGCGGTCCGACCGGGGTGGCGGGCCGCGCGGGCCTCGAAGAGTTCGTGCAGGCAGCGGTCGGCGGAGAACGGGCGGTCGGTGTCGTTCCATCCCCGGACGACCTGCTCCCGCTCGGCCTCGTCGAGCAGCGACAGGCCCGACAGCCGGGCCCCGGGGTCGGCGGTGAGGGAGCCGAGGAGCTCGCCGAAGTGGCCGGTGAACCGGCGGATCGTGTCCGGGTCGAAGAGGTCCGTGTTGTACTCCACGGTCCCGGCGAGGCCGTCCGGGGTCTCGCGCAGGTCGAGGGTGAGGTCGAACTTGGTGACGCCGAGGTCGAACTCGATGGCCGACACGAGGAGTTCACCGAGCCGCGCCGTGCGCTCGGTCTGCGCCTCCTGGAGCACCAACATGGTCTGGAAGACCGGTGAGTGGCTGAGGCTGCGCTCCAGCTGGAGGGCGTCGGCCACCGCCTCGAAGGGCACGTCCTGGTGGTCGTAGGCAGCCAGCGCGGTCCGCTTGACCTGGGCGAGCAGCTCGGGGAAGGCCGGGTCGTCCGACAGGTCCGCGCGCATGACGAGCGTGTTGGCGAAGAAGCCGATGAGCCCCTCCACCTCGATGCGGTTGCGGCCCGCGACCACGGTGCCGACGGCGATGTCGCTCTGACCGGTGTAGCGGTTCAGGACGACGGAGTACGCCGCCAGCAGCGTCATGTAGAGGGTGGCGTCGTAGCGCGCGGCGACCTCGCGCAGCCGCGCCAGCAGGTCGGGCGGGAGCAGGAAGCCCATCCGGGCCCCCCGGTACGTCTTGACGGCGGGGCGCTCGCGGTCGGCGGGCAGGGTCAGCCGCGGGTCGACCCCGGCGAGCTGCTCCTTCCAGTAGGCGGTCTGCCGGGTCCGCTCCGCGCCCTGCAACCACTGGCGCTGCCAGTGCGCGTAGTCGGCGTACTGGACGGGCAGCGGGGCGAGCGGCGAGGGCAGTCCGGCGGCGAACGCCTCGTACAGGGCGCTCAGGTCGCGGATGAGGACGCCGACCGACCAGCCGTCGGACACGGCGTGGTGCATGGTGATCAGCAGCACGTGCTCCTGCTCGGCCTCGCGCAGCAGCCGGACCCGGATCAGCCGGTCGTGCTCCAGGTCGAAGGCGGTGGCCGCCTCACCCGCGCAGATCCGGGCCAGTTCGGCCGGGTCTCCGAGGTCCGCCTCGGCGACGGCGAAGTCGGAGCCGTCGCCGATCAGCTGGTGCGGGACGCCGTCGCGGTCGGCGAAGCGGGTGCGCAGCGCCTCGTGGCGGCGGACCAGCTCGGCCAGGGCGCGCCGCAGGGCGGGGCGGTCCAGCGGGCCGCTCAGCCGGGTCGCGACGGGGATGTTGTACGCGGCGCTGCTGCCGTCCAGCTGGGCCAGGAACCACAGCCGCTGCTGCGCGAACGAGAGCTGCACGGGCCCGTCGTCGTCACGGGCCCGCAGCGGGACGTCGTCGATCCGGCCGAGGACGGTCAGGTCGACGCCCTGTTCACGCAGGAGCGCGATGAGGGCCCGGCGGCGCTTGGCGGGCAGTGAGTTGATCGTCCGGAGCAGGTCCGGTGCGGTGGAGTACGTGGTGGAGTGCGTGGTGGAGTGCGTGGTGGAGTGCGTGGTGGTGCTCATCGTGGTCCCCTCGCCCTAGTTACCGACGCCCAGGGCGTCCAGCTCGTCGTCCGTCATGTTCTCGATGCGGCTGAGGCCTTCGAGGATCGTGTGCACGTCCGCGGCGCCGATGGCGGCGGCAGCGGGCCGGGCGGCCGGCAGGCGGCGGCGGAGCTCGGCGGCCATCACGGTCAGCTTCGGCGCGTCGAAGACGGCCTGTACGGGCAGTTCGACCCCGGTGCGCTGCTTGATCAGGTTGATCAGGCGGGTCGCCAGCAGCGAATTGCCGCCGAGGGAGAAGAAGTTGCTCGCACCGCCGAGCCGGGAGGGCTCGATCTGGAGCAGCTCGGCCCACGCGGAGGCCATCAGGGACTCGGCGTCGGCCCGACCCTGGTCCGCTGCCGGTACCGCACCCGATGCGGGTGCGGATGCGGGTGCGGGTGCCTGTGCCGGCGCTCCGGCGGGCGTGCGGCCCACCCAGTAGCGGCCCGTCTCGAAGGCGGTCGCGGGCAGTTGCACCAGTCGGCGGGGGCCGCGGTGCAGTGCGGGCCACGCGACGGTGGCGCCGTGCACCCACAGCTGGGCGAGGTGCTCCAGGTCCCCGTCGGCGGCCAACCCCGCGAGGAGGGCCTCGCCGCGGGGGCCGGAGATCACCGCGGCGAAGGGGCCGCCGTCCTCGTCCGCGTTGCCGCGGTGGACCGTGGCGAGATCGGCGGGGGCGACGGGAGCGTCGGCTTCGGCGTCGGCTTCGGCGTCGGCTTCGGCTTCGGCGTCGGCTTCGGCGGCCAGGTGGTGGGCGAGGGCGTCCCGGAGTTCCTGCGCGGAGCCCGCGACCACGGCGAGCCGTTCGGGCAGCGCCTCCCGCCCGACCTGGGTGGTCCAGGCGAGGTCGGCGAGGTCCAGCGGTCCGGTCCCGAGGTGGTCGTGCAGCCGCTGGGCGGCGGTGCGCAGCCCCTCGGGGTGACGGGCGGAGACCACCACGAGCTGCGGTCCGGCCTCCCGCGCGTCCCCCGCGTCCCCCGCGTGGGACGCGACGGACGCGCGCCGCGGCGCTTCCTCGACGACCAGGCTCACGTGACTGCCGCCCGCGGCGACCGAGTTGACCAGGGCGAGCAGGGGCTCCGGGCGGCCGGAGGCCGTACCCGGCGCACCCGCCGTGCCCCGGGGCTCCCAGGCGGTCAGCGCGTCGCACAGGACGAGCGGGCCGGCGGCGAGGTCCAGGTTCGCGTTGGGCTCCCCCGCCTCGACCAGCGGCGCGAGCTCCCGGTGGCGCAGCTGCAGGACGACCTTGGTCAGCTGGGCGATGCCGGAAGCCGCCTCCGGGTGCCCGAGGTTGGACTTGACGGTGCCCACGGCGACCGGGGCGTCGGCCGCGGCGAACACCTCGCGCAGGGCGCCCACCTCGACCTCGTCGGAGAAGGTGGTGCCGTTGGCGGCGGCCTCCACGTAACCGATGGAGCCGGGGGCGACTCCGGCGCGGTCCAGCGCCTGCCGCATGACCTTCACCATGCTGCGGTGGCTCGGCGTCATGAAGCCGTTGGACCGGCCGCTGTGCAGGGAGGCCGTGCCGCGGATGACGGCGAGGACCGTGTCCCCGTCGCGCCGCGCGGCGGCCAGCGGCTTGAGCAGGACGGCGCCGACGCCCTCGGCGGGCAGGTAGCCGTCCCCGTCGCGGAAACTGCGGCTGCCCGGGTGGCTGCCGAGGAACTGCATCTCGGACAGGGCGACGTACTTGTCCGGGTGGACCGTGAGGTTCACCCCGCCCGCGACGGCCAGTTCGCTCTCCCCGCGCAGCAGGTCGGCGCAGGCCAGGTGGACGGCCATCGCCGAGGACGTGCACATGCTGTCGACGGCCAGGCTCGGGCCTTCGAGGCCGAAGAAGTGCGAGACCCGGTTGGCGATCATGTTGTACGAGGACGAGGCGGTCAGGGCCGCGAGCGCGGGCTCCGTGTCCTCGGCCCGGTACATCTGGTAGGCGGATCCGACGTACACGCCGACCCGGCGTCCGTGCCGCCGCTCGATGACCTCCTGGGTCACTCCGCTCTGCTCGAACAGGTGCCAGACGGTCTCCAGGAAGAGCCGCTGCTGCGGGTCCATCACCGCGGCCTCGCGCGGCGAGATGCCGAAGTGCAGGGGGTCGAAGCGGTCGATCCCGTCGAGGAAGCCGCCCCACTTGCCGCGGCTGGTGCCGGGGGTGTCGGGGGCTCCGGAGTACTGCTCGTGGTCCCAACGGTCGGCCGGCACCTCGGTGACGGAGTCCCGGCCCGAGCGCAGGTTGGCCCAGAAGGTGTCCAGGTCGGGGGCGTCCGGGTAGCGCCCGGTGATGCCGATGATCGCGATGGCGTCACGGTCACGGTCACGGTCGCCGCCGAGGTCACGGTCGGCCTCCGCGGTACGGGCCCCGGTGCGGGTGCCCTCGGTGCAGGCCTCGGTCGTACGGGGCTCCGCGGCGTGCGGCTGCTGCGGCTGCTGCTGCTGCTGCTGCGGGACCGGCGCCGGGGCGGGTGCGGGCTCGGGGGCGGCCGCCGGGGTCGGCTGCTGCGCGCCGGACCGGGCCGGGGGCTCGCCCAGCAGCGCGCGCAGCTCCGCCGGGTGCTCGCCGAGGAGGTGGCGGGCGAGTCCGCGGACCGTCTGCACCTCGAACAGCAGGGTCCGGGGCAGCGGGCCGAAGGAGTCCTCCAGGCCGGAGACGAAGTTCACCGCGAGGACGGAGTCCATCCCGTACCGCTCCAGCGGCTTGTCGACGGCGAGCCGCTCCGGGCGGAGCCCCAGGGCCGTGGCGAGCTGTCGTCGCAGGTGCCCGACCGCCCGCTCCGCCAGGGAGCCGTCCGTCCCGGGCGCCGGGGCGCCCTCGGCGGGAGCCGTCGCACCGGGCGTGCTCGCGGCGGGCGCCGGCGCGGTCGGGGCCGTACGGCCGATGAGTCCGGCCGGCAGCTGCTCGCGACGGCCCGAGACCACCAGCAGGCGGCCGGTGTCGAGGCCGTTCTCCTCCGGAGCCTGGGCGACCCGGAGGGCCGCCAGGCCGCGGGGGGTGTCCAGCGGGGTCAGGCCCGTACCGGCCAGGTGGTCGCGCACGGCGGCGTCGGCCCCCATGCCCCCCTCGTCCCAGAGCGGCCAGGCGACGGACACGGTGTGCCCGCGCCGCAGGCCGGCCCCGACCAGGTGGTTGCGGTGGGCGGCGTAGGCGTCCATGAACCCGTTGGCGGCGGCGTAGTCGGCCTGGCCGGGGTTGCCGAAGGTGCCGCTGATCGACGAGAAGCAGAGGAACGCCTCCAGCGGCTGGTCCCGGGTCGACTCGTCCAGGTGGACGAGTCCGGCGACCTTGGGCGCCAGGACGCGCTCCAGCTCCTCGGGGCTCTTGCGGACCACGAAGTTGTCCGCGACCACTCCGGCGCTGTGCACGATGCCCGTCAGGGGGCCGTGGTTGTCGGCGACGTGGGCGAGCAGGCGGGCCACCGCTTCGCGGTCGGCGACGTCGGCGCGCTGGTAGTCCACCGTCAGTCCGGCCTCGCGCAGGGTCCGCAGGGCCTCCCGTCGGTCCGCGTCCAGCGGGGAACGACCGGTGAGCACCACGGTGGCGCCGGCGGCGGACGCGGCGATCTCGCGGGCCACGATCAGGCCGAGGCCGCCGGCGCCGCCGGTGATCAGATACACCCCGTCCGAGCGCCACGGCCGGGCGGCGGCCCGGGGCCCGGTGAGCTCCGCCAGCTCCGCGACGAGCCGGCGTCCGCCGCGGTGGCGCACCTCGGGCTCGGGGTCGGACACGGCCTCGGCGATCAGCCGGGCGGCGACCGCGGCCGGCGCCGCGCCGTCGAGGCACTCCACGAACTGGGTGCGCAGCCGCGGGTTCTCCAGCCGCGCGGTCCGCAGCAGCCCGCCGAGCCCGCCGAAGCAGGCCCGCGGGTCACCGTCGGCGTCCTGACCGGCGTCGCCGACGAGCACGACCTGGAGCAGTTCGGGCCTGCGCACCCCGCGCTCCAGCAGCTCGCGGACGACCCCGAACAGGCGCCCGGCCAGGTCGGTGTACTGCTGGGCGGGCGAACCCTCGACCGGCTCCAGGAAGCGGCACCCGGTCTCCGCCGGCAGGGCGGCCTCGAACGCCTCGCGGTCGGCGGCGTCGAGCCGCCCGATCACCACGACGTGGCGCGCCGCGAACACCGCGGGATCCGGGTTCCCCCGCGGGGTCCCGGACGGCGTACGGTCGAGGGCGCGGTCGGTCCAGACCGGGCGCAGGAGCAGCACCTCGTCCGTGTCGTCCGCCTCGGGTCGCGCCGTCCCCACGGGCGGCCGCGGCCGCTCGGCGGACTGCTGCGCGAGCTGCTGCGGCTGCTGCTGCTGGTGCAGCGGTACGCCGAGGATCTCCTCGCCCAGTCGGCACAGGTCCCGGGCGAAGGGGTAGCCGGGGAGGCTGATCCGGCGGGCGGGCGGCAGGAAGGCGTGGGCCGCCTCCCAGTCCACGGCCGCCCCGTCGGCCCACAGGCCCAGCAGCCGCTCGTAGGTGCCCGACTCGGACCACTGCGCGACGGCCTCGGCCAGCGCCCGGCCGTCACGGTCGCGGTCGGCGCGGACGGTGCCGCGCGTCCAGGGCGCGTCGGGGCGCCCCGGGTCGTCGGCGAAGGACTCCAGCAGGGCCACGGCCTCGGCCCTCGACGCGGCGGCGAAGGCCAGCCGCTCGTCCAGGGCGGTCCGACCGCTCTGCAGGGTCCGCGCGACGTCGTCCAGGTCGGCGTCGGTCAGCTCGCCCAGGCGGGCGCTCAGCCGCCGGGCCTGTTCGACCAGTTGGGCCTCGCTCATGGCCGAGAGCACCAGCAGGGACGGCCGGCCGTCGGCCGCGGCCCGTGCCGGTCGGGGGGTGGTGGGCAGGTGTTCGGCGATGACCACGTGGGCGTTGGAACCGCCGCCCCCGAAGCTGGACACGCCGGCGATCCGCGGGAAGGTGACCTGCTCCCCGTCGACCTCCAGGACCGGGCGGCGCCACGGCTCGACCTCCTGCTGCACGTGCAGCGGGGTGCGGTCGAAGTCGATGTGCGGGTTGAGCTCGCGGGAGTGCAGGCTCGGCACCAGCTCCCCGTGCTTGAGCTGGAGCAACACCTTGGTGACCGCGGCGATGCCGGCCGCGCTCTCGCAGTGCCCGATGTTCGACTTCACCGAACCGATGGCGAGGTGCTCGGGGCCGCCGCCGGCCTGGCGAAGGGCCTTCTGGAGTCCGGCGATCTCGATCGGGTCGCCGAGGGAGGTGCCGGTGCCGTGCGCCTCCAGGTAGCTGAGGGCCCGCGGGTCCACACCCGACGCGGCGATCGCCTCGGCGATGACCTCCCCCTGGGCCACCGGGGTCGGTACGGAGTAACCGCCGGTCCGGCCGCCGTGGTTGACGGCGGTGCCCTTGATCACGCCGTAGATCTGGTCACCGTCGGCCACGGCCCGGTCCAGCGGCTTGAGCACGACGGCGCCCACGCCCTCGCCGGGCACGTAGCCGTCGCCGCCCTCGCCGAAGGAGCGGCAGCGGCCGTCGCTGGAGAGGAAGTGGCGCTCGGCGAGCACCATGAACTTGTTGGGGTGGGGGCTGAGGTTCACGCCGCCCGCGATCGCCGCCTCGCACTGGCCCGACCTGATGGCCTCGCAGGCCAGGTGGAGCGAGGTGAGGGAGGACGAGCACATGGTGTCCACGGCCAGGCTGGGGCCGCGGAAGTCGTGGAAGTAGGAGACCCGGTTGGCGATGGTGGAGGCGCTGCCCCACAGGGCGGTCCGCTTGCCGCGCTCCTGCGCCTGCGCGCCGAAGAGCTGGTACTCCTGGTACATCACCCCGACGAAGACCCCGACCCGGCCCGAGCCGGACAGGCCCCGGCCGGTGTATCCGGCGTCCTCCAGGGCGTGGTGGGCGCACTGGAGGAACAGGCGCTCCTGCGGGTCGAGGTAGTCGGCCTCCAGCATCGAGATCTGGAAGAACAGCGGGTCGAACTCGTCGATGCCGTCCAGGAAGCCGCCCCACGTGCCGGCGGTCCGTCCGGACGCCTCGGTGTAGCGGCGGTGGTCCCAGCGGTCCGCCGGGACCTCGCGGACGCTGTCGCGGCCGGCGCGGAGGTTGTCCCAGAAGGCGTCGAGGTCGGGAGCCTCCGGGTAGCGGCCGCTGACGCCGACGATCGCGATGTCGGTGACGGCGGGTGCCTGGGCGGCGGGCGCCGGCGAGGCGGCCTCGGCGGCAACCGGAGCCTCGACCCGCGCGGGCTCGGCGGCCGGGGCGGGCGCCGCCGCCGTCACGGACTCGGCGGGGATGCGGCGCGAGCTCAGGCCGGTCAGGTCCGCGCAGACCCGGCCGTGCTCGTCGTAGAGGGTGACGTCGAGCCGCACGGAGCCGTCGGCGGCCTCGGCCGTGCTGTCGGGCTGGTGGCGGACCCAGGCCCAGGCCCGCTCGGGGGTGGCGGCGGGGGTGGCCGCCTGCTGGAGGGCGAACGGCAGCGCGAGCGCGGCCCGTCCCTCGCCGGCGGGGCCGCCGGTCAGCCACAGGCCCATGGTGGCCTGGAGGGCGCCGTCGGCGATCGCCGGGTGCAGCCGGACGCCGTGCAGCGGGTCCGCCGTGGGCGCCAGCCGGAGTTCGGCCAGGACCTGGCGGCGTCCGGCGGGGTCGGTACCCGTGGCCAGCGCGACCAGGGTGCGCTGCGTGGGGCCGTACTCCAGGCCCATGGCCGCGAAGTGGCCGTAGACGTCCGCGGCGGAGAGGGGGGTGCCCGTGCAGGCGGCGCGCACCTCGGCGAGGGAGGGCAGGGTCCGGTTCCGGCCGGCCTCGCGCAGGCTCGCCCGGCCCGTGCTGCACAGGGTGGGTCCGCCGTCGGCGCCGAGGGCGTGGATCTCGTACGCGTGGACGGCGCCGCCGGGCAGGGCCCGTACGGTCACGCTCAGGTCGAGCCCGTCCGTTCCGCTGATGGCGGGGGACACCCACACGACGTCTTCCAGGTGCACCCGGTCGGCGTGCTCTTCGCCCAGGGTGCGGGCCACGGCCGCGCGGGCCATCTCCAGGTGGGCCACGCCGGGCAGCACGCGGACGCCGCGCACCTGGTGGTCCTTCAGGTAGGGCTCCTCGCCCGTGAAGTGCGTCTCGTACGAGCTGACGCGGCCGGCGCCCTCGCCCGCGCCGGCGGTGTCCGGGACGGACCGGTGCAGCATCGGGTGCACGGGCGCGGGGACGGCCGCGGGGACGGCGGAGTCGAGGTGGGCCGCCACGGCCCGTACCGTCCGGTGCCGCGAGAACACGGTGGGCTCGACGGTACGGCCGTACCGCGCCGTCAGCCTTCCCGCGAGCTGGGCGAGGCCGGTCCAGTCGAGCCCGAACTCGGCGAGCTCGGCGTCGGGGTCGACCTCGACGGCGGTCACGCTCAGCAGCGCGGCCACTTCCTCCGTGACGACGGCCAGCGGGCCTGCGGCGACGTCGAGCGGGACCAGCGCCTCGACGACCGCGGGGGCTTCGGCTGCCGCCACCGTGTCGGGGTGCTCCTCCTCCAGCCAGGCCGCCAACTCGGTGATCGTCCGGTACTCGAACATCACCGTCGGCGACAACGAAACACCCAGCCGATCCTCCAACTGCGCAACCAACGCCAACAGATCGGCCGACGCCAGACCCAGGTCGTAATACCCCAGATCCACCTCCACATCAGCCGCCGCACGCCCCAACGGAACTGCCACCAACTCCCGCAACACCGACACGAAATCACCACCGCCACCCACACGAACGGCATCGGCGACGACCACAGGGACGGATACGGACACCGGCTCGGGCTCGGACACCGGCTCGGGCTTGGGCTCGGGCGAGAGCGCCCGGTCCGGGTGCTCCTCCTCCAGCCAGGCCGCCAACTCGGTGATCGTCCGATACTCGAACATCACCGTCGGCGACAACGAAACACCCAGCCGATCCTCCAACTGCGCAACCAACGCCAACAGATCGGCCGACGCCAGACCCAGGTCG